>NZ_FMAC01000021.1 GCF_900094555.1 Martinezella hainanensis | reverse complement strand
TCGACTTTCAGCCACCGCTTTTGCCGGACAAACATCTCTTCGACGAAGTGAGGGCTTATTGTGGCGACCCAGAAACAGCGTGGAGACGTTACCTCTGGCTCTTGAACCGGTCGAATGCCGTCAACCGCTGAACTGGCGGATCGGCATCCTGCCAGCGGTAGATCTCGGTTCGCAAGAAGCGAAGTTCGTGGTCCATGGCCTCTTCGGCGATCTCGATCCACCATGATTTCGGCCGCCCGTCGCTGCCATCAGACCAGCGATAGCTCCTTGCCTTGAGCACGTCCTTGAGATCGAAAGGTGCATTTTCCGCGAAAATGCGCACGCGCGAATGCTGGCTTGCTTGGTAAACTCGGCTGATCTCGTCGTAAAACGACTCCAGCGATGTTATCTGAGAACCGTCGATCACGTATTCGGTTGTCATGTGAACTTTCTCATAGTTGCCAGACGAATTGCGGAACATTGCCCTTCGCCGTCGATGGACGTCCTGCGTTTGATCGAGGTCCGCCCCGCTGCGATATTGTAATCGTGCTGTATGCGGGAAAGGCGAACTCGCCGCCTTTCCCGATGGTTATTGGCGTTTTTTCCGCCAAGGTGCATTCTTCTGCCAGTCACCAGCCATGATGCTGCCGTATGGGATCACCTCGTCGACCACTTCGGCTAGGCCGTAATGCTCGATCTGTGCCCGCACATTGGCAGCGCTCTTGTAGGCGCTTGGCAGCTCCGACACGTCGGCAAAGCCGGAGAAGAAGCGCACGTCGAGACCACTGGTCTCCTTCTCCAGGATTGCCGCGATATTGTTCGGGCTGAGCCCACGTGAATCCGCCCCATACTCCGCCGACAACTGCCGCATGTGCGCGCTGCGCGAGATGTTACGGCCGGCGCCATGTGGCGAGAAGCCGAGACCATGAGCGGCATCCGTTCCGCGAACGATCAGCACCGGTTCCGCCATGTTGAGCGGAATGATGGTCAGATCGGTCGCATCATGTGCCCAGTTGTCAAACGCAGGCGTCGCGCCCTTTCCATGGTAGAACAGCCCATCAGACTTCCGGAAGACGAAGTTATGCTCGTTCCAGAAGCGATCGGCGACCTTGGCCGAGAGTTTTTCCGCCGCCATGTCGTGAAGGACATAATGGTTTTCCTTCGTCCACTGACGGATGGTCTGCAAGGCCGACCAGTAAAGGTCGCCTTCCTCGGTATCCGCCGGGATCCAGGCATTCTCGCGATGGGTCTCGGGCGAGAGCTGCTCGCGAAACCGGTTGGCGACCTTCATGCCCTTGTCGTAGAGCCGTGCACCGGGAGCTCGCGAGCCATGATGGGTGACGAGCGCCGTTTCGCCGGTCGACTTCATGGTTCCGACATAGGCGAAATGGTTGCCGTCGCCCTGGGTCGCGAAGTGCTCGATGCCGGCGCTCAGCGCTCCATCGCGCAAATATGGGTTCTGCTCGAAAGCCGATAGGGTCGCCTCGGAAGGCTTGAACTGCGCGCCGCGCGGACGTCCGCCCGGACCGAAATGCGTCACGGCATGCACGGCGTCCAGCAACGACTTCGGATCGACGCCTGGAAAGATCGATATCGCCATCGAGCAGCAGATATCAGCCGAATGCATGCCTGGATGGATCGCTTCGGAAGCAACCACGCCGCCGACCGGGATCGTGCCGACCGGACCTGCGGGGCACGCGTCCGGCATGATAGCCGCGGACCGGACGACCGGCGTGCGCACCAGCGCGCGCATCGTCGCGTGGACCTTTTCGACATTGTCTTGCTCGAAAGCATTCTCTGCGCGGATGTTCGAATAGATCTCGATATCGTTATCGGCCCGCAAGGCGAGCGTCGGCCCGGGCTGGAAAGCCTTTGCCGCTTCCATCGCATCCGCCATCGAGCCGCCGTTGCTCAAAACCGCGTTGGCGGCGTCGAGGGCTGGGCGAAACCATTTTCCCTGGCTCATGCCGGCATCGATCAAATCCTGTCCGCTCATTACCGTTGTCATTGTCTTTTCTGCGTCTGCAGTCCTTCTGTTAAGTTGCTTTTCTTCAAATACCGCTCGGGTGGCGAACCCTTCAGGAGACCACGAAGGTGGCTCTCGACTGGTTCGTGCCAGATACATTTCAAGTAGCGTGCCAGTTTGGAGAAATGAGCGTGAACAGCGAGAATATTTCCGATATCTATCTGTTTTAATGGGATAAAATCTTTTGACTTCATTTGAGAAGTCAGCGGTTGCCAAATCTGTGGCCGGAAAGATAATATCCATTCATATAGGGATTTATAATTTCGGATAAGCCATGAAGCGGCGCGTTGCCATCAGCATATTGGGAACGACCCTGGATGCGGGGAAATGGGACAATCGCTGGAGCCGCTGGCGCCCCACCGTCGCGCTTTGTCAACAGCCAGGCCTCTTCATCGATCGGTTGGAACTGATCCACGACAATCACGCGCATGCTCTCAGCCAGCGGATCATCGGCGATATAGGGACGGTTTCGCCGGCGACTGAGGTGCGCAGCAATGTCATCAACTTCCGCGATCCCTGGGATTTTTCGGAGGTCTACACAAACCTTAGAGATTTTGCCCGCGGCTACAGCTTCGATCCCGATACGGAAGACTATCTCGTCAACATAACCACAGGCACCCATGTGGCGCAGATCTGCTGGTTCCTGTTGACCGAGGCTCGGATTATTCCTGGTCGGCTGTTGCAGCTCTCGCCGCCACGTGATCGGGAGGCGGAACAGGATGTCGTCGGCACACACCGGGTTATCGACCTGGACCTCTCGCGCTACGACGAGATCGCCAAGCGTTTCGCCTCTGAGCGGGAAGATGCGGCTTCCTTTTTGAAATCCGGCATATCGACGCGTAATGCAGCCTTTAACAGGATGATCGACGAGATTGAGAAAGTGGTCATCCGGTCCACAGCACCCGTCCTCCTGACGGGACCGACTGGTGCCGGCAAGTCGCAACTTGCCCGCCGGATCTACGAGCTGAAGAAGGCGCAACGGAAAGTCAGCGGCCCGTTCATCGAGGTCAACTGCGCGACCCTGCGCGGCGACCAAGCCATGTCTGCACTGTTCGGCCATGTGAAGGGCGCCTTTACCGGTGCGGCCAGCGAGCGCGCCGGCCTGCTCAAATCCGCCGACAAGGGCGTGTTGTTCCTGGATGAGATCGGTGAGCTCGGCCTCGACGAGCAGGCCATGTGCCTGCGTGCGATCGAGGAAAGGAGATTCTTGCCGGTGGGTGCTGATCGGGAGGTATCGGCGGATTTCCAGCTGCTCGCTGGAACCAATCGCGATCTCGGCGAGGATGTCCGAAAGGGAAGGTTTCGTGAAGATCTTTATGCCCGGCTCAATCTCTGGACTTTTCAATTACCGGCCCTTTGCGAGCGCAAGGAGGATATAGAACCAAATCTCGACTTCGAGCTCAGGCGCTATCTGGAGCGGGAAGGCGAAAACGTCACCTTCAACAAGGAGGCGCGGGAACGCTATTTGACTTTTGCGACCGGCCCGCAAGCCGTTTGGAGTGCCAATTTCCGCGATCTGTCGGCATCGGTGACACGCATGGCGACGCTCGCCCCACATGGGCGCATCACAACCGAGGTCGTCGACGACGAAATCAAGCGCCTCAATACGTTTTGGCAGCGTGTGACCGATGATGATGGGACCGATGCGATCATTGAAGATGTGCTGGGCGCAGAAGCTGCCGCCCGCCTTGATCGTTTTGATGCCGTGCAGCTTGCAACCGTTCTTCAGACTTGCCGTGAGCATGCGACGGCGAGCTCTGCCGGCAGAGCCTTGTTTGCGATCTCGCGACTGGAAAAGAAAAGCAGCAACGACGCGGATCGCCTGACGAAATATCTTGCGCGCTTCGATCTCAGATTTGAGGACGTTAAACCAAGGTGACCGGCCGTAGGCTCCGTAGTGCTATTCAAAACGCCGAAAGACGAATTCCATCACCTAACCCGATCTAAAGCGTAATATTCTCGAAGGCTTAGCGAGTTTACGGGTTGTTCGAATTTCTGGGCCGACAGTTCGCATCCCATTCAGGAGCTTTGAAGTCGTTGGGTATGCGGCGTTCCACTCCATCATTGACCTGGATATACTTCACCACAATAAGGTCACGCCGAGAAATATGGTAAGTGCGAGCGAAGCCGTAACAGGAGTATGAGAGTGACCGAACCGACCGTAGCAGACGCAGTCAATCGCATTTATGAATCGCTCCAGGCGGACAATGCCGACATCGACTTGCATATCGCGAATCTCAAGGCAGCCTTAGCGCGAGCGGGTTTGAAGGAAGCGGTATTCGATCCAACCAGGCTCGCGCATAACAATCGTTCTGGCAGGAAACTGATGCAGGCCTACTTTCGGCAACGCGGGGTTGCGGTGAAATTCGCCACTTCGTGACGCGAGGCCGTCTCGGCGACCACGCTCGCACTTCTGTTTTGTAGCCTGGGCTGACTGTTATCTGGGAGCGCCATATCGGCACGGCATAAGACATAGCCTGAAAACTGCTGGCATTCTGCGCCTAGTGTTTTGATCATATGTGAAGGCCTGAAATTTCGAGATAGCTGGGCAAAGGAGAGTTTATGACGGCATTGGATGCATTCGTCCGATCCACGAGGATCGAATCTTTCGGGAAAGCAACCCCAGCAGCGCTCGAACGCCTGGTAAATGAACACGGCGTATATCTGTCGCAGGACTACATACGCTTTCTGACCCGCTGCAACGGCTTGAGCACGACGTTCGACTTCGATGAGGTAAGACAGGTCGGCGTGAGCGGCGCTTTGGCTGATATAAATACGTTCTACGGCGTCGAAAATGGGCGTGACTATGCTGATCTCCTGACCATCATTCCGAGGATGGACCGATACGGAAGAGAATTGCTTACCTTCGCGCCGCCGATTGCCGTCGGAGGTGACTTCTGCACCTTTGTCGAAATTACAGAAGGTTCAAAGCTTGGCGAGATCATGTACACGGACGGCGAACTGTACGGGCACTACTTTGAATCTGCTGGGATCGACTGGACCAAAACGCCCGATGCGCTCATTGGCACATTCATCGAGCATGGCTTCTTCATGCCGGTTGCTCCGTCATTCAACGCGTTGATGGAGATGTATGCCAAGCTGGTCTGAAGCCATCTCTGTCCGCAGCCGTCGAGACGTTCGCCGGTTTTGAAGGCAACCACGCTATCGCCGTGTATCGACGCCACAGCGAAAACGGCTTCATGATCATTCGCTTTGCGATGTATCTTGTCCGCTGAGGTATGTTGTGTGACGCGGAATGTACATCGCTATTTCTGAGCCGCGCACGCGATCAAAAGAGACAGGGTCAAGCAGGCGCGCAGCATATCCTGCCTCGAATCTTCGGACCACCGGTTCGCCGCAAAATTCGAGCAGTGCACGCTGAAGGCTCGATCTCATCAGCGAAAGGGACTCGGCCAAGGAACGGCTTCGAGTGCCTATGCTGATCTGCTTGATCTGCGCACCGGTCTTATTGAACACGACGATGGCGCGTAGGCGATCGTTGGCGTCACCGCGAATCGTGACTCGAAGCCGCAGGGGGCGACGAGCATCGAAATCCTGGTCAATTTTGGTAAGGATTTCATCTATTGCCTCCGGCGGCATCAAATGACTATTCGTGACGCTCGGAATGTGGTTGAGCCGGTCGGGGAACTGCCATCGCGCGACCGCTTTGGCCTCCTCGTTAACCGTGTGGAAAGCTGATGGAATGTCCGCAAGCCATTCCTGCCGTTTCCTGATGGCGAAGATTTTCGCCTTTTCGTCGCCATATCTCGACACCGAGTACCCCTTTGTCCTCACTCCGTCGGGGGAGGAGAGGTAGGCGATCCATCGAGGTTGAGGATCATGCGCCTTGTAGACACCGGATACACCGCTGGTGTTGTCGCTTCTCAGGCAGTTCGCCTTCTCCCTTAAGGTCACTGGCGGCAACGCGTGCATGATTGCGTCGCGATAGTCGCGTGCCTGCTCGAAGGCAGATTCGGCAGATCCGTAAGCAGTATCTTTGAAGGTGCGACTGATATGTCGCCCCTGTCGACGCAGCATCACTCGCCATGCGCCCGCTATGCTACCCCGAGGTGGCAGGCGCTTGAGGGCATAGAAGTGAGTGCCATCTTCAGAATTCGAATTCGCGCTCGCGTTGCAATCAGGCCGAGCTGTCGAGCCATAAAATCTTCGTTCATCGCGGCCTTGATTTTCCAATATGCCACCTATCTTTGATTGCGTCGTACACTTGTGGCACTCGCATCGTAAATCAAGCCTTGCTGATCCTACGTTGTGAAATTCAAGAAGGGCACGCTGGCAATGGCGCTTGACGAATTTGTCGACACGCTCACGAGCGAAGGTTTTTCGCAGGTCGATCGAACCATCCGGATTGAAACGGTTTTGGGAGCGGATGTCCTTCTCGCCGAACGCCTCGATTATCGAGCCGGCATCAACGAACTGTTCGAATTGCGAGTGGGAGTGCGCGCCAAGTATGGCGAGATCGATCCCAAACGCCTGATCGCCACCCTTGCCGACGTGTCGCTGGAAATCGGTGAGGGTCAGCGGAAGGCCTGGAACGGCCTCATACAGGGTGTGACCGCCGGGCCGCCGCTGACACGAGGCGGGCGTGCCTACACGCTGGTGATCAGGCCCCAACTGTTCCTGCTCAGCCAGAAATCGGACTGGCGCACGTGGCAGCATCTGTCGAGTGTCGATGTTGCGCAGACGCTGCTCTCCGAACATGGCCTGCCAGCACCGGACGTATCAGGCGTGATCCATCAGCCCAAGCCCATGGTCTATGCCGTGCAGGCTGGCGAGACCGATCTCGATTATCTTACTCGCCGCCTAGAGGCTGACGGGATCTTCTACTACTTCCGACATGAGGGCGGTCAGAAAGGTTCGGTCTCTGCCAGGCATGTTCTTGTGCTCGCCGACCATCAATCCGGTTACGACAAACCGAAGGACGAGGCGGACGGGAAGATCCGGTATGCCCTCGGCAGCTCCGATCGTAACCATATTAACAATTGGCTTCAGCGCTTCGAATATTCCCCCGGCCGCCGGACGGGTGCCGACTATAACTTCCTGCATGTCGACATTCCGACAGCCAATGCCCCTTCGCTGATCGAATTGAATGGCAACCAGAAATACGAACTGTTCGAATTCGGCTCAGTGGTGGGCGGCTATGGTGTCGGTTCCGCGTCGGAAGGCATCGACAACGCCGAAGTGGAGAAGCAATCGAGGTGGCGCATGCAGGCCACCGAAGTCGATCACAATCTTACCGAAGGCTCTTCAACCGTCCGCACCTTGGAGGTTGGCCAGAAATTCCAGCCGTATGATGTTGCCAATCCCGCGAACAAGTTCGAGGAAATGGTCGTCTACAAGCTGGAGGTGAG
The DNA here is from genome assembly GCF_900094555.1 of Martinezella hainanensis. Lineage (GTDB taxonomy): Bacteria > Pseudomonadota > Alphaproteobacteria > Rhizobiales > Rhizobiaceae > Rhizobium > Rhizobium hainanense. The sequence continues at coordinate 38,846 of NZ_FMAC01000021.1, read as the reverse complement.
CGCCCGCGACCATTCGTACGAGGCCGCCGACCAGGATGCGCCGGAATATTCCAACCGTTTCGTCGCCCTGCCTGCCCGGGTGCCGGCGACACCGCATCGCACCACCTCCAAGCCGCGCATCGACGGTGTGCATGTCGGTTTTATCGCCGGACCCGAGGGAGAAGAGATTCACACCGACCCTCACGGCCGCATCAAACTCTGGATGCCATGGGACCGCAAGGCCAAGAAGGACGGAACCGACAGTCCGTGGATCCGGGTGGCCCAGCCGTGGGCGGGACCCGATTTCGGGGGGCAGACCATCCCGCGTATCGGTCAGGAGGCGATGGTTGCCTTCATCGGAGGAGATCCGGATCGGCCGGTGGTCCTCGGGCTTGCGCCCAATGCGAAACACACCGTGCCCTATGAATTGCCCGGCAACAAGACCAAGACCGTGTTCCGAACGAACACCCACAAGGGTGCGGGTTTCAACGAGCTCTCCTTCGAGGACGAGAAGGGTGCGGAGAACCTGCACACCCATGCGCAGAAGGACATGACCACCAAGGTCTTGAACAATCAGGTTCATACGGTGGATGCCAGTGCCCTGCACAGCTATGGCGAGCAACACCAACTCACAGTAGGCGCCAATATGAACCACCAGGTAGGTGGTGGATTGAATCAGGTGGTGGGAGCAACCACGGGAATGGGCGCCGCCGCGATGATGGGTGGGACGCTGTCCGGATTGATGGGGCAGAGTGCCGGCATGTTGCAAGAGGCCATGGGGATTGCCGCGCAGGCGATGGCTGGCCAGGCAGGCGATGCCGCCACAAAGACGGCCGGTGCTGCCGCAAGTGCCGTAACAGGCGCAGCTACAGCCGGGTTTGGTCCCGCTTCTGCTGCCGGCAATGCAGGGGATGCGGCGGGAGCTGCTTTCAAGGGGGTTGCGGCTATCGCGCCGGCAGTGGCGCCGGCAGGCGCCGCCAGCCAGGGCGGCGTTGCAGGCACCTTCGCCTCAGCGCTTGGCACTGCAGCACTCGGTGCCGCAGCGGGCGGGTTCGATAGCGCATTGTCGGCTGCCACGTCCGTAGGGGCTTCAACACTGCGCAGCGTGGGCGGTGCGCCCATGGCTGCTGCGGGTACCCAAGCGCTCGGTGCACTCGCCTCCCTTATCGGCCCAGGCATGTACAACATGCTTGCAGGCCTCACCCACAATACCAGTGTCGGCGTCGCCAAAACCGAGCAGATCGGAACGGCGAAAGTGTCGACCGTTGGTCATGTGTTCAAGCAAAAGGTCGGTAACACGTATCACATCGATATTGGCGACGAACTGGTGATCGGAGTCGGCGCCAGCGTCGACGGACAGGGCAACACCAGCCCTCCAAAGGCGCTTCTGGTCATGAGGAAGAATGGCGACATCCTGCTCCGGGGACTCAAGATCTATGTTGAGGGTGAGAGGTTGATCCAGCAGCAATCAGATATCGTTCATCACAATTAGGCGCCGAACATCGATCATGCCAAAGCTCAGGAATTTCACGCCTTTCCCGAATTTTCGCTTCTATGCCAAGGACAATCGTGGACAGGAGTTCGGCGTCATCATCGTCAAGGCGACCTTTGAGTTCGCGCCGAGTGGCCGCTTGCTGGTGGCGGAAGAACAAGCGCCCATGATGTTCGATGACGAATGTCATGGGGAGGTGAATCTCACTTCGCTCTGGCACCCTTCCGATCTGGTTCCGGTAAAGCCAAAGGCGGATGTTATCGTCAACGCCGTAGCCTGCGCGCCAGGTGGCAAACCCTTGCCGTCCTGGCTATGCGGAATTGAGATCGAAGGCGCCCAGGTGTCTCACGCCAAGCGATTGCGTGTGACAGGCCCGCGTCAATGGCAACCCATGTGGAAAAGAGCGCTTGCCGAACGTGAGAAACAGGAATGGCAAAAGCATAGACGTTGGTTCGACCACTGGAGCCTTTCCGAACCGGAGCCTATCGCTAACTTGCCCTTGCGCTACGAGCATGCCTATGGCGGTCTTCTTGCCAAGGGCAAGGACGAGAACGGCGAAGCGGTTATGGATACCAACCCTTACAATCCTCTCGGGATCGGCTGGATCGACAGGGAGTGGACCGATCACACCGTGGCCCATCCCGCACCGCAAATCGAAGCCGCGGACGAACCGATCGCTGACGCCTTCAAGATCTATGCTCCACAAAGCCTCGGACCGATCCCGCCGGCCTGGGAGCCGCGCTATCCGTATGGCGGTACCTATGATGATGAGTGGAAGGCCAATGTCTGGCCGCTATGGCCCGCGGACTACGATTTTGCGTACCATAACAGCGCCCACCCGGACCTAATTGTCGATAACCAATTCGGCGGGGAGGAGCGGGTCCACCTCATCAATCTCCTGCCGGAGCGAGCAGACTTTTCCTTTCGCTTGCCGGGCGAAAAACTGGTGGTGGATTTTGCGACCGAGGATGGTGAGAGCATTCGCCAGGAGATGAAGCTCGATACCGTATTTCTGGATATTGCAGACGCCAATCCTCGTTGCAGGCGCATTTATCTAAGTTGGCGTACGCGCTTCGAGCCGGAGCGCTATGCCACAGCCAGTGTTCACCGCGGAACACATGGCGATGACAGTACGACGGTGAAACAACGCATCAGGGAAGGATACTACGCGTGAGCGACAGAGTTTCTTCGCAAGCAACGACGGAACATTATTTCGTTTCGGACGGTCCAGACGTGTGCTGGACACCGCGTGGCAGTTCCATGGTGCCGGTGGCCTATTTCTCGGTGGCCAAGCTGAAGGATTCCATTCGCATCTCCGACAGCGTCTTCAACAACAAAATCCCCGATTTTCACCTCAACTCCCGCGCCCCGTACTACAAGGGTCACAAGCCCGGTACAGGCAGGGGCGTCGTTGTGCCAGGCTATTATGGCCTATCCCATGTGGTCGAGACGACCTCTACAGTCTACTCGTCCGGCTGGGCCTCTTGCCGTCATCGTGACCCCGGTTCGATCAACATGGCTAGTGAAGGACCAACCGAGCCCTTCACTCCCATCGAAAAGAACCGGAGCTGACGATGGCGCAGGACGGGGTCCAACCGCAGGAACAGCCATCACAAGGTGCCGGCAATTCTTCGGGAGGACCTTCCCCCCAGCCCGCCCCGGCGCGTGCGGAACACGGCACCGGCAAAACATCGCCCAAAGGCAATGGTTCAAGCCAACTTAACACGGAAGCATCGGCGAAGCCGGAGCCGCTCGATTGCCCGGAGACCGATTATCAGAAAAAATTGAGGGCCGATGCGAAGGCGGCGAAAGAACAGGAATTACAAAAGCAAAGAGACAACATCAACTCCTACCTTCAGCGCAACTATCCAGATGGCGATCGACTGAAGTCATGGTCTGATGTGTGGCACGGACGTCCCGGAACATCGGATCCTGAAGGGTTTCAGGCGATTCTCCGGGCTGATGATGGGTATCAAACTCTGCAAAGGGACCTCGACAATACAGCCAATTTGCCGGATTCGTTTTTCCTGAAGGGAACGCCGCAAGGACATTTGGCCTTCATGGATGGTCTCGACGAAAACATGGCCAAATTGAAAGGTCCGGACTTCGGCTATGGTAAAGGTTATGAAAGTCTTGTCCTGAAACGGTGCCAGCAGAAAAAGGATGTCAACGAAAACACCCAACTCAATTGGATTCAAAGAAATCTGCAGTCGGATACAGTTGAGGGGCGCGCTTTAGCGGACGTCGTGACGGGATTGGCCTACGGTGCACTTGGAGCGAGGGCAGGCGTCGAAGGCAATGGTTTGGGAATGCGTGCTCGCCCATCGACCGCGGGTGGCGCACGACCGGTAGAGCCAGTAGCAAAACCACCGGCCGACGAGGCAGTACCGCCAAAGACGCCTGCTGTACGGCCGGTGCCAGACGAGCCGCCGCCACGAACTCAGAATACCGGCAATTCCGTTATCAAAAAAGGTGAACCTGTTTCGGTCGCCAGAGGCGAATTTCTGGAAACCTGGGAAGACTTCTTTGTTCCCGGCACACTCCCCTTTGACGGCTCGCGCTACTTGGGTCTCAAGCTCGGCTTGCCTGCACGTTACACAAGTCCGCTGGGTCTTTGCCAGATTTCAGCCTTCGACGAGATTTTTACCAATCCCCGGCGCGGCGAACTGACCTATTTCAGGGCTTCCGGCGAGGAGATCGGCTTCGAACGGCCGTTCAATATCCTTGAGTCGATCAATCCAGCGTTTCCAGGCTTGACATTGAGCGCCCCGTGGCTGCGGCAGCTGCACCTTGAGGAGGGGCGGATCGTCAAGCATTTCCGGCAATATGACGACAGGATATATCGCCTCGAATCCATCGAAACACTCGATGGGTTGCGAGCTACCTTTCATCGTTCCGAAACCGGCGTGCTGACCGGGCTCGACGGACCGGACGGGCTGTCGCTCACCTTTGAGAACGATGCCGGCGGGCGGCGTACCGCCATTACCCTCATAGGCACGGATGGCTCGCAAATTTCGCTTGCTCGCTATGCCTATGATGCACGAGGAAGGATGATTTCCGCCGATTGCACGTTCGGTATGTCGGTCCGTTACGCGTGGTCCCCCACCCGACCTTTGCTCAAGCGTTGGACCAATCTCAGCCAGCGCAGCGAGACGGTATTCCAATATGATGCTCAGGAACGGGTCGTCCACACGGCCACGTCGGGTCTGTGGAATGACGATCGCTTCCGCTATTCCAGAGACCGGCGCGAAACTGTCTATGTGCCCGGCGGCGACGAGAAGCGGGCGGAGCGTTTTACCTATGACGACCAATACAACGTCACGGCCGAGATCAACGCGCTTGGCTCGTTGACTCGGCACGATTTTGACGTCTTCGGCCGGGAAACCGCGACCACGGATGCCAACGGCAATGCCGTTGTCAGGCAATATGACGAATACGGCAATATTCATTCCGTCACCGATGGCGAAGGCAGATCGACGCTCTATAAATGGACACCACGCGGGCAACTGGCGTTGGTCGTCGATGGCGCCGGTCATGCCCGGCGTATGGCCTATGACGACAAGGCGCGTCCTGTCCGTGTGACCGATGCCGAAAAGCATGTCACGTCCCTCAGCTATGACGGGCTTGGACGCCCGATTGCGCTCACCCGGCCCAATGGGGCTGTAGAGCAGCGCGTCTACGATGAGCACAATCGTCTCGTCGCCATCATCGATGCCAAAAACGGTGAGACTCGATACCTGCACGATGCCTTCGGGCGGATCGTCTCGATCACCGATGCGATGGGAGGAGTGACGCGCCTTGCCTACGGTGCCGGTGCGGGTGGCTTTGCAACGCCCTCGCAGTTGACGCGGCCGGACGGTGTCGCGATCTCGCGCTCCTACGATCGCGAAGGCACGCTTGCAAGCGTCACCGATGGCGAAGGACGGCAATGGACCTACCAGCGTGGCGCTTTCGGTGTTCTTGATGCGATCATCGACCCCAAAGGCGGACGCCTGGCATTCGAATACGATAGCGAAGGGCGTCTCCTCACGGTTACCAACGCCAACTCACAGAGCTGGATTTTTACACGTGACGCAGCCGGCCAGGTCATCGAGGAGCTGGATTATGATGGTCGAAGGATCGTGTATGAACGCGATGCGGCAGGGCAGGTCGTGTCAACACGCTATCCGGATGGAGCGCGACGTGACTTCGCCTACGACAGATCCGGCCTCCTGATCAGGGAGGAAAGTTTTGGCCCGCTGGAAGCGGGCAAGGAAAAGGACAAGGCAGAAGCGGAGGATGTCACCCGCTACTGGTATGACGACCGAGGCTTGCTGATCCAGGCGGAAAACAAGGCCGCGCTGGTGGCCTATGAGCGTGATGGCAATGGCAGGATCACAGCGGAGACGGTGAATGGACGACGAGTCGAAAGTCGCTATGACGCGAACGGCCTGCGGATCGAGCGTCGGATCAACGGAGAAAGTCCCGGAACGTCGAACCTCGTTGCAATCGAGCGCGATCCCCTTGGACAGGTGGAACGGCTTATCATTGATGGACATCAGCCGCTTGCTTTCAAACACGATCGGCTGGGACGGGAGACACGACGCGCCAGTGCTGGAGGTTTTGCGCTCAATCAGACCCACGATGCCGTCGGCCAGTTGCTGAGCCAGAGCGTCGGCTTACAAACCGCATCCGCGGACCGACGCTTCGGCAAGGGGGGTGATCTCGGATCCGCGATGAGCGAGGCGCAGCCGTCCCGAGGCGTGGAGCGCCGGTTCTCCTGGGACCGCGACTTTTCGCCAATCGGGGTCGAGGACGGATTTTGGGGTGCCGCGCATTATAATCATGACGCCAATGGTCAGGTGACGCAGGCGCGTCATGGTGACGGTACTGCCGAACGCTTTCGCTATGATGCCGCGCACAATGTCGACGCATTCGCCGATAGTGCAGGTTCTTCCGGGCGTGAGGATGGGCTCGGGCTATCTCCCGAGATCGCCGGTTCGGCATGGCGGCCTTCGGAGGATAGTAAAGGCTTCCTCGGCTGGCAGCTTTCCGATGGAGGCAAGGTAAGATTGGCGCGCGGCCCACAAGGGGAGCGTATCCAACTCAGACACGACATCCGCGGGAGGACCATCGAGCGTAAGATTGAGCGGGACGGCTTCCGTCCAAAGATCTGGCGTTATGATTGGGATGCGAAGGATAGGCTCGTACGTTGTTTGACGCCGGACGGCGAGGTATGGCGTTACGGCTATGATCCGTTCGGACGACGGGTGTGGAAGGTCAAGGAGCTCACCTCGGGCGAGGTGCGTCGGTCCCTGCCGCATATGGCGGGAAAGGTTGATCTGACGGGCATCAAGGATCGGACGCAATGGTTCGACGACACTACCGAACAGGGAATGGTAGCGAAGGCGCGAGGAAAACCCGCCGATCGCGACAGGCCACCGGTTGTCGGACTGGCCTATGGCTGGGATGGGGACAAGGTGATCGAGGAGGCGCCGCTCCGGCTCGATGGTTCCATCGAATGGGATCATGCCGAGCGCTGGCACTATGAGCCTGACTCTTTCCGGCCTCTGGCCAAGCAAGAGGCACCAAGCCACATTCTGAATGCTGAAGGTCGCTATGACGAGCTACCCGGCCGTCTGCTTTACGTGGTTTGTGATCATCTCGGCTCGCCGCGGGAGATGTTCGACGAAAGAGGCGCGAAGCAATGGGCGGCGGAATATCGGTTATGGGGCGCATTGAACCGGGTTTGGCAGGCTCGGCCTGCTAACGACAACGGGCGTTCCGTCTATCCGAGCGGTGGCCTCCGGAGGGCTCATGCGGAGGAACGAATTTACGCCGCATACGGGAACCTGGCGCTGAGCGAAGCGGAAGAGTTCTCCCGGGCGAGAGCTGAATGCCCAATCCGGTTTCAGGGGCAATGGGAGGACGAAGAAAGCGGACTATTTTATAACCGCTATCGGTATTACGATCCCCTCACTACGCAGTATCTCAGCGTTGACCCGGTCGGACTATTCGGAGGATCAAGGCCACAGGCCTACGTTGAAAATCCTAATAGCTGGGTGGATCCTTGGGGACTGGCAGGCACAACTTATATCACTTATCAAGGTATTGATGCGGCAACAGGCAAGCCTTATGTCGGGTTTGCGAGTGGTCCGTTCGACAGCGGAGCTGATGTATTAAACTACCGCTACAGCAGTAATTTTTCGCGCTTTCAGGATGCTCAACCGCCTGTAATTCTTTACGAAGGACCAGATCGGGATGTTGCCCGAGGGTTGGAGCAAGACCAATTCGAAAAACTCGGGGGTCTTGATGGAACTGCAAATAAGCAGAATCCCGTTGGACCAAGGAATAAAAGCAAAGGTCGCTATAAAATAGCTTTGGAGAAATGGCGGAAGAGATGAGGTTTTTTTTATGAAGCGAGTAACTCGTAATTCAGGAGATATATTCAATATAAGGCTTCGTTCAGATTTGTTTACTCTGGCCCAAGCCACCACGACTACTGAACTGTGTTTCTTTAACATTTTTAGTCATGATGGAAAGTGGAAAGACGTTGATCTCAATCGTATTCCGGAGCTGTTTTGTGCATTCACATCATCCAACTTTCTCAAATATCGCGCTATTGGGAAAATCAAAGCTGGCGTAATCCCCAGTCAGCGAGTTGGCGGGGACGAATATCGACTTAGCGTACTTGATAATCCCGACTACGTGCCTGGTGGAACGCAATTTGTTTGGCGCGGTGCAAATCTTGTTAAAGTGGACCCAATCCATGGGACGAGAGGAACTTTGCAGGATCCTGTCATCAAGTCTAACCTTGGTCCAGAGGATCGCGAGATTATCGAAGCTCATGAATTTACAAATATGCGTGTTGATCCAGAATTGACTGAGCGACTTATTCTTTGTTATGAAGCGGGCTATAATATTGATCCATTCAAAGCAAGAATATTTCCAAATTGCACATTTTTAACAAATCAATTCGTTTTGAAGAGCTTTCAATTTAACAATGGGCTTTACAAAATCGATATGGAATTTTCGAAGGAGTATATTGATGCAATCCGAAATTCTCCTAGTCCAGAAAGGGCGGCCGGCCTGAAAGTTCTTCCAATGGATGTGTACTAATCGTAGGCGAAAGCTCACCGAGGCTTTATCCCTAAGGCTTGAAGGGCACTGCTATCGGGGCCGGTTCTTTGGTTCTCGAGTTTCTGATTGACGTGTCGCTTGGCACGTAATCGGACTCTTCCTCACTTAGTGTGGTTCATCTGCCGCTAGGGGCAGTGTCGCTATGGGCGGGGTGCGAACGAAATCGAAATGGTCGCCCGGCCCAGGAGTCAAGATTCTGGCTGTCGCGCTCACTGTTGACGACGGTTGGGTTGTTTCTGCAGCTGGATCCGCGACCGGGATTTGTCCCGATTGTGGACGTCGAAGCCGAAGTAGGCATGGCTGGTCCAACCGCAGCCTCGAGGATCTACCAGCGCAAGGCAAGTCGGTGACAGTGAGCCGGCAATTCGATGAAATGAAGACTAGGAGCAATTTGACATGAGCGGGTTTGGAAGTCTCTACGCCGTTTCGGACGAGGCGAGGGGGTCGTTAGCTACAGTGCAAGCAAAGAGCGCCTGGTACGCGATTCTGGGTAACCTCCAGCTGGAAGACGCTCCCACTCTCAATACAGAACAATCCTTGGCAGTAGGGCTCCTCGCCTTCGCCAGCGCGCCTCCGCCCTTATCGCAAATCGCAACCGGAGAATTTCAAACCGAGAAAGATGGCTCTGGTGATCCAAGCGTGGCTTTCTTTGGAAGATGGCTAGTTGGCCAGATTGCTGAGAGACTGGCGGTCGAAACGGAGGAACAATACGCCGATCTCATTCGGGCAACCGGGAATGATCCTGTTCACAAATGGCTCTTCGGTCCCATGCGACGCTTCTTTTCCGAGGCGGCAAGCGACGGATTGGCCATAGTCATGCTCTGGGGACGGTAAGAAGAGAAGTGCCGATCAGGATTTTCAGTGGGGCTATTTGTAGTTTGCGGCATGGTCATTTCTCCTCCATAGCGCCGAGATGCGGCTCGCGCATGGCGGGCGACGGCAGATGCGTGTCAGCAAGTTGCCGATGACCGACACTATGCAGAAATTCGACGGCGCTGGCAACCTGCTTGGAAATGATCAGCCTTTCACCTTCGATCACGACCAGCGTGCGATCGATTGTCAGCGAAAGTTCGTCGCCGGACAGGCGTCCGTATTTCGACATCGGCAGGCAACTCCCATGGAAGATAAAGGACGTTATCACAGATAATCAGTGGCTTGCTGTTATCCGATGTAGCGGGTCGGAAGTTCAGTTCCCATCAAGGCGTACATATTGGAATGTCGACTTCTCGCTGACTTCGTTGGGATGGCTAAAATCCAGACGACAACCTCTTGCCGCTAGATCGATGGCTTCCCTTGAGGTTCATTTATGCGCCGTAGCATGTGCTCAAGGTTGATGGCGTGGAAGATAAAGCCGAGATCAGCAAGGGGGGAATTCTGTCGAACTTCTCTGATCGCAGCGATCAGGCGATCAACATCGACCAACCCCAATTCATGCAGAAGACAGCAACGCGACAGGAGACGTGCGATCTCGGTTGAAGCCGCAACGAGCGAGCTTGCCAGATAGCTTTCGAAATTTTCTCTGAGCGGGATGTCGAGGAAGCGCTCCGGGTATCCGAGAAGTTTCAACATTTGGCGATGAAGTCTCTTTTGCTGCCGCCAAACCAAAGGCAAACTTCGGTAAAACCGCACTGCCTCTGGCTGGGCAAATGGGCTGATCGGCCATATGCCGTGGGCTGAAAACAACGGCGACCGTGCTGCCTGTGCCTCCAACACCGAAATTGGCAGAACTGGAAACGGTGCTCGATCGCAGCTTGCTGCGTAATCCGGCAACCGGGCTTTTAGAGCCGGCGTAATGGGCGAAGGAAGGATCGCGGGCAGGAACGCATCGCTGACATTGCGAGCCAATTGCTCGCGATCCTGTTCGAAGGCGTGGGCCATCAGCAATTCATCACCGCCGGTGCCCGTTGCCACCGCTCGTGGGGTCGCAAGCGTTTTCAACAGTGGCTGGAGCGGTCGCTGCAGATCAGCATTGTAAGGGGCGGCGACGTAGTCGCCATCCTCGCCGAATGCAGTCGGAACCATCCGTATGCTGTCAACATCGAGCGCGTGGTCGCGGAAGCCGAAGTGCTTGATCGCCAATGCGCGCCGGGTGATCTTCTGATTGCGCGCTATCCCTTCGATCTGCAAGGCATAAGTTGGCAAGGCATCAGGATGCTGCCGCGCCAGGATGGCGGCAACGATTGCTGAATCCAGTCCGCCGCTGAATTCGCTGGCCATAATGGCAGGGGTTAGCGGCCAGCGACGCAACAAGGTGTCGACCAACCGGCATCCCGCATCGGTAACATCAGCATCATCCAGGAGAGGAGTAGGGATGTAATAGGGTGCCGGAGGTGGATAGTGCGTCTCGACGACGCCGTTGCTGCGGACGGAAAGTGATGCGCGCTCGGTTAGCATGAAGACGCCACGAAACATCGTCGTCGCGGCATAGGGAAGGGTCCCGATCAAACGTAGTCCAGTTCGCTCCACGTCAACTTCGCTGAGCGTCAGGTGAGGATAAAAATCCGCCACGGACCATGAGAGGTCGATACGCGTATCAGTGACCCTGAGATAGAGGGGTGCGACACCTCCGTGTCCCGCGCAGAAAGTGACGGTGCCGGAGTGGCGATCCATATAAACGGTCTGATAATCCAATGGCCATTGTCGATGTGCAGAGCAGAAATCCTGCGCTTGCTCAATTGTCCAATCCGGCTGTGCGACAGGAAGCTCATTGGCTCCGGAACAGCGCTCACGACATATCAACACGACATGTTCGCCGATTTCCCATCGGAAACTCTCAAGCAAGGGATGATTTAGGGTTTCGATTGAGGCAATCGCGGTTTGCGAAGAATGCCGCCGCGCTTTGCAGGCGGGCGCTAGGTAATCTCGGTTGATTGTTCCCTTGAACATGGAAATCGTTCCAATAGCAGAAAACTCCGTTGCCAGTGACCGCCGCCTTTGCGACGGTCACCGACCAAAGGTTAGACGTCAAGCTTGTCCATGTCGCCTGGCTTGCCACCCTTGATCATAGCGGCGATTTCCGTTGTGGAAGGCGTCCGCCCGACGCGGGGTGCTCTGGCAAACACGCTTAATTCTCTGCCGATGGTATCCGTATGTTTCGGAGCAGTGGTCGTTTCCATGATGTGAACCTCCATTTGGGGTTACCCACTGCGCCATGCTGGCGACCATGCCGATGACGCGAGTGGTTGGTTACAGCTGACTGCGTCATTCCGCATCTATGGTGGCACAGCCTGCGAGAACATCTGCTTTGGTGTTATCCGGTCAAGCGGTTCCATGAACGTGGCTGTCTGCATAGTTTCTCCACTTCCCGTGTTGTCTTTTGGATCGTACCTCAGCCGGATGTCCATGAAACTATGCCCGACGCTCCGTGGCCATCCTGTATCGAAGTTCGTCTGGACGCCATAAATACACTGATTCGTCACGGTCACAGATCGCGATGATTTCTCCGTCTTGATGTGTATTCTTTAGCGGCGAGTCGCTATATGCAAACATACGCTCGACTTGATGATCAATGCCAGCCGCTCTTAATAAGTTGGCGTCAAACATCCAACCTCACGATGAACGACGTATTTGTGAACAAAGCCTTCTCTTCGTTGAGCCACATGATCGTGCTTATCTTCCTCTATTGAAGATAGGTTATAGAATATATCTATCGGCAATAGAGATGGTCTGACCTCCAACGGCACGATCAATTGATTTTCGTAGACTGTGATCCCTGATAGGAGATATGCTTGCCATCCATTGGACAGCAATGAGCTTATCAGTTTTGGATGCGTCTCAACGATTAGCGAGGATATGCCAGCAATACGGCAAAATTCCATGACCCCGACCATCAGAACACGCGATACGGGAACACCATCAATCGTCTCATCACTGTTTCTGACCGCGCATCGCGTCCACTCGAAGATGTCGTATGACCGAGGCAACTTCTGACCCTGCATGATTTGAGGGTATACATGCGAAAGAAGATGTGGGTATATCGTGGGTAGTAATCGGGAATATCCAATTACCGTCTCATTCTTGAACAGCGTAAAATGTATGGCGGCGCCGTGATCAAATTGATCGATTTCCCTTCCATCACCCTTGCGTAGAACCTCCCAGCCGCACCGTTCCACAAATTGCTGATGCCGGAATCGCCAGATTTTTTCCATGATGACGTTGTCTACATCTGCATGTCCAATGGAAATTTTGATCATCGCTCTACCTGCCCTCGGGATCAGTATGCATGATCTTCCTGTTCTCAAAAATGAGTAGGAATACCTAGTTCCAGCAGATCGAAGGTATAGCGCGACAGGATCGCTCTATCCAGAGGCCCTGCTTTCCATGAATGTTTATGACCAGCACCGCGCTATCCAGATTGACGATAAGGCCTATACACGCTTGCAATCATATGATCGATTCCGCCATCGATATCCATCGGTCCAACTTATTGGCAAAGCACTCCCTGTATGCCGGCAATGGCTACGCTCCATGACAGAGTATATCTACTCATTTACCTAGCCGGTCAAAGACGATAGCAGATGGATGGCAGCTGCGGGTGAACAAGAACTCGATACGCTTGAGTTCTCGTGGCTCACCAATCTCAACTAGCTGCAGTTAATTGGATCAACCCAACGTCAAAATATTCACCTAGAAAGGGAGAACCAAATGACCTTGCACATCAGCTATGCAAACAAGGAAATCACTGATCATGCACGTGCTTCGCAGTCGGCAAGCGCGGCGCTCACACAGGGGACCCAGTATTCGCTGTTGCTCAAGAACCAGTCGGCCCAGCCGTGGACCTTCTACGTCTATCAGAAGATGCCGCAACAGGTCGCCGACGTCTTCTCCTTGGCCTGGTTTTGCTCGCCGTATCAAATCCGGGTCGGCAATCAGATCAAATTCACTTGGGAAATCGACTACAATTTCGTCTGGAGCGACACCGGGCAGCTGATTCCCGGCGTGGAATTTCTGGCGTCCGGGGTTCAGGACGGCAGCCCCAGCGGCGCGAACACGACCACGTTTTCCTTGGACGGCGGCCCCGGATTCAGCAATCCGGTCAGGGGTGATCCAGCCGGTTCGCTGGTGATCAAGGACGCGGCAAACGTCCCAAATAGTCGCTTCTCGGTCGGGATCGGCATGTCCGGGACGGGCACCTACGTCGTTCAGGCGGGTACGAACCTGACACACACCTTCACACCGACGCCGAGCTACTGGATCGCTGCGGGAACGAACGTGAGCATCGGCACGGTTCTCAGCATCGACACGATTACCCAGACCAACGAGGCGAAATTCCCGTCAGCCGTCTACAATCTGGTGGGCACTCTGCAGGAAGACAATAGCTGGACCGTCAACCCGGCCTGACGACTGGGTCGTTGACGCTTGCTCCGACGCTGATAGCCGGAGCCACGGGAAAGGGAGCGCCTGGCCTTGCTGGCAAAGGCAAGCATGGCCAAGGCGCCCCACTTCCTATGATTTATCTTCATCAAAGGACGCGGGTAATGTTCGCAGGACCTCCCATCGGTGCAGTGTGCCCTTTTGCGGGCCAGGTCGATCCTGTCTCGGGCTCGCCCAACACAATCTGGGCAAACGCGGCCTGCGCTAGCTCAGGCGCAGTACCGGGAACAAAGGCCGACGCGCCTCTTAGCCATGTTGAGGCCCAAGGTTGGATGCTCTGCGACGGGCGGTATCTGGCGGCTATTTCTTACCCGGAGCTCTATGCCGTTCTTGGCGGACTCTATGGCGAACGAAATGCGGGTCGCGATCTGGAATTCCGCATACCGGACTATCGCGGTCTATTCCTGCGCGGATTTGATGCTGGTGCCGGCATGGACCCGGATGCGAAGCAGCGGTCGGATCCGACCGGCAATAATGTCGCAAATGTCGTCGGCTCGCTCCAATGCGATGCCATGCAGGTCCATACGCACCCCTATGACGTGACGACGCCGGCGGGTATTTCGCAGCAGGGCAACGCTGCGGGCACATCCATTTCGAGCAAGCAGACAGGTTCGCCAGAGACCCCCGCGCGCGCGTCTTCGGAAACGCGTCCGAAGAACATCGCGGTCAATTACCTCATCAAGTTTCGATGACACAAGGGAGGCAATCTCGTCGGCCCTCTTCCTTAAAGACTGCGCAGCGGATTTGGCGATTGCATCTGAACGGTTCATCAAGAGGAGAAAATATGATGATTATGACAATACGAATGTTCGGACGCTTCTCCGCTTTCGCGCTGATGCTGACCGCGGCACAGACTGCTACGGCCGAGGAGCATCACAAGGCCAAGGCCGGCGTAACACCTGTGGACACCGGCGTGGTTATTCGCGGGGTCACACTGTCTGGCCCTGTTGGTGCGCCTGGAACGTCAACCGGCAAGACTTGCGACTTCAGCGGCGAGCCGGTGGATCCATCCGGCCGCATGCTCGGAGCGAGCGTTAACTGCAAGCCAAGTGGAAATCTCGCCACCACGCTGCCAGGACTGCCTGCGCGCTTCAACGCCTATTGCGTCATCAAGGCGCCGGTGAAAAGCGCGCGGGTGCTGCAAGCTTCGGTCCCAGACAACCCCAATCATTGCGATCTCTCGGGGATCACGCCGAAGGACGCGACTGGCCAATTCGGCGGCGCTGTCTGGCGGTGAACGATGCCTGATAGAGCCATGCGCCGGCGGTCGCATTCAAGGGAACAACAATCCGGTTGACTTTGTGGATGGCCTCTGACCCTGGGCTGGAGAGAACTTGAGGTCGCCGGTGGCCGGGGCAAGATTCAAGCCTCACACCAGCTTCGTGTCGACGTCGACGGGGGAGAAGAAGACCCTCGTCGACGTGATGACGCGCATCGAAAGGGTGGTCGATCTCGCTTTGTGGGCTGTCTTCGCGACTTTCGTATCCGGAGCCTTCTTCGATGACAAAGTTTCCGGCCATCGCTTCGTCTGATGCGGTGGCTATGGTGAGCGCGAGCTTTGTGGTCGCCTCGGACTTTGCGTCTTGAGCCGGTGGTGTTTTGGGGATCACAGGAGGACTTCTAGTCTTTCACCTGTGAGGAACGAGCCTGTCGATTTGCGCATCAGGTTGGGTGCCTCGCACCACTCCCATTCGGCCGCATTGAGGAATCTCCCGCCTTGAGCGGGTAATCCATATCGCCAATCGCGAGCGATGACCGTGACGTCTACTTCGGCTTGCTAGGACAATGACGTGCTTCACCCTGTGCTGGGATGGAGATGAATCGACAGGAACATTAGACAACCAAGTTCAGCGCAGTATTCGTAGCCGAAAGCTCTCGGCAACCATCTGGGGGGTATTCACAACATCAAGTTTTCTCTGAATATTGAATATCTCGTTTTGGATTGTCCGATGCGACCGTCCTAGAATATTGGCGGTCTCTATGGCGGTCTTACCTGCGGCGCACCACTGAATGATCTCGCGTTCTCGCGGCGTGATCCTCGGCGAGTCCTTGGTCTTCTGCTTTGCTTCTTTCGCAATTTGCTCGCGGAGCAAGCTATGTGCGTAAGCTGATATGACATACAGAACTCTTCGAGCAGAGGTGGAGAGATCTACCCTTTCTGCTGCAAAGCTAACTATCGACTGAAATCCGGTCGCGGTGTGCAAGGGAATGCTGAAGCCATCGACCATCTTGAATTCACTGGCCTCGTTCATGACACGACGGTTATGGCGATCGAGCTTCTGATCCCGCAGTAATTCCGACCAGATGAATTCTCTGTCGCGGGTTTTGCTAAAATGGATCACTGGGTCGATGTGTACGTAATTGTTTTCCAGATAGCGATCAAACCACTCCACCGGCCAGCCGCTTAACACAAAGTAGGGGTCGATGCGCTCGTTCGGCAATGGTATTCCGGAAATTGCAAAGCAGTTGAAGCCGAAATGTCCAGAAATCTTGCCCAAAGATGACAACACTTTATCCTTGTCCTGAGCGCTAGATGTCTCTGTCAAAAAGTCGAACATCACGTTCGAAATTGTTGAGAACTCTACGTCCACCGCCAGCTCCGTCATATTGATCCAAGGTTGGCCCTATCGCATATCAGTCAGTAACGCAGTTCCAACTGCGGCTTGCAGCGGTGAAGGGTGAATACCCAATGAGACGGCAGTAGCGTTCCAGCCTCTATGATTGAGAATGCCTGGATATGCCAAAAATAGTCATAAAAATACAATCAATGAGGGAGTATCTGGATCTTGGATGGAGTTGATCGCTTCGCCACACCATATAAGAATATGCTACTAAAACTGAGTCTGTAATGCAACTATAAATAACATCACGAACTCAAAAAGTTCGACAAGAATGATGCCTGTCCCGTAAGCTTGCAAACGTCGGCGGTTGAGGCCACTCGCTAAGTCGTTCATGCGTTCCTTGACCTGTCCGGGCCCGATTTCAACGCAACAAAAATCGCCCAAAGATTGCATATATGAAAAGAACACCTCTTGTCCTATATGTAATCGTAAGTCGAATGGGCGTTTATGCCGTCTGCCCTACCCTGCTCGCGACGACAGAGGGCTGATGGTTGATCCTGTTTATTTGAAATGGCGTTGCCGACTAGCCCCGCGAATCCTCGAAATTTTGACAGCTTGTAATACGGGCTTGCCGCTAAACCCCACGCCGATTGCCATCCAAATCAACAGTCGTAGTCTCTCACGAGGATGGCGAGGCAGGTACCGCCGGCCGTGAAGAATTGAAGCCCTTGGGCGGCCGCGACGCGGCAAATCATCTGTTTCCTTCACCGATCACCAACATGGAGGCTGAACGCGCCAAGGAGGCGCAGACTGTCGTGCGGGACGCTCTGGACATCCTCATCGCGTCGGCTAACGCTTGCAAACGCCCACACCCATGCCAGCGCTTTCCGCGAGAGCGGGCGATATCGTCTTCTGCCGGCCAAACGCGCCAGCGCGCCGCCCACGAGCAAAATTGTGCTCACGACGCCGACGAGCGGCAGGACAAAGAGGATAATGAGGCCGAGTAGGGAAGGGATTGGTGCGAAGATCATGGGGCTATTGAGTGAGAAGATGCTGCCTCGCGGCGGGCGGGGGTTTTAACGAGACGGACTGACGCACCTGGCGGGCTTGGTCGGCTCAAGCTGAGGTGCTCCAGACAGTAACACCTTTGTTGATCGTCGACTTTCAGCCACCGCTTTTGCCGGACAAACATCTCTTCGACGAAGTGAGGGCTTATTGTGGCGACCCAGAAACAGCGTGGAGACGTTACCTCCGGCTCTTGAACCGGTCGAATGCCGTCAACCGCTGAACTGGCGGATCGGCATCCTGCCAGCGGTAGATCTCGGTTCGCAGGAACCGAAGCTCGTGGTCCATGGCTTCTTCGGCGATCTCGATCCACCATGATTTCGGACGCCCGTCGCTGCCATCAGACCAGCGATAGCTCCTTGCCTTGAGCACGTCCTTGAGATCGAAAGGTGCATTTTCCGCGAAGATGCGCACGCGCGAACGCTGGCTTGCTTGGTATAGCTCGGCAAAGGGGGTTTGCTCAGCGTCACCACGGGTGAGCGCCAGCACCTCCAGCAGGGCGAAACAGTCGTCGACGGCGCGGTGCCCGACGTGAAAGTAGCCGCTCTGGTTAATAAGATATATGTTCGAGCACACGCATCCCGCTTTAATGAGTGTGCTTGCGTTGGCGAGGACCGGTGCAGCAATCAGCAACGATCCTGGCGATGCCGTGAAGTTCGGCGGCGGGATCGAACGTCAGGTCATGGAAGAATACTTTAAGCCGGTCGGGGGAAGCCCGGATAGGCCCTACTATGTGCCATTCGGAGAGGCTCAAGGGAAAACCCGCTGGCGCGAAAAGAAGTATCCCGGCTCAAGCCTCCAGCGGCAGCGACAGGACAGGAAGAGCTTATTCCGGCAGCATCCCGCCGATAATACCAAGTGGGCGTTCGCTGAAGAGGCGCGAGACTGGCTGAACTCGAATGCCAAGCAAGCCATCGGTGATATTCCGGTGATTGTCGCATACCTGGTTGCATGGTGCTACCGCGAACGTGAGATATCGGCCTGGGACGCTGCGATAAGCAACTTTATTATCGAGTTTCCCGGTTAGCAGAGGCCGAGGCCGGCTTCCCAGCAGCACAGAAATGGAGGCCTTTGCAAGAGAAGAGCTGGGACTTTGGCGGTGGAAGCACCACGACTCACCGCTGCTCATCGATCCCTGCCGCGAAAAGGATTATGGCCGCCACCTCAGCGTCGATTTGTCTGGACACCTCCAGGATATGTCCGTCATGGGAAGGGGTACGATCGATGTGTATGATCTCAACAGGAGCCAACTCGTTGATGCCCGTGCCGATGCGTTTCGGCATTACCTTAGCCTGTTGAGGTCCGAATTCGACCGCGGCGTAAATTTGACGGCAGTCGATTTCGCGACCTTGGAGTTTGGAGGATGCTGGTACCTTCTTCTCAAGCGACTAGCGGACGATATATCGCGCAGGATCGAAAGCCGGATTTCGACGGAACGCAAGAGAATAGGGGAGGCACTGCGCCGGGTAGGCGAGGTCAATGAGGCGATTGGTAACCTCATCCACCTGCAATCGAGGATCCTGGATGAAATGTCCGCTCTGGCATCGCCAAAGGCGCCTTACTCGGCATTTGCGGTTGCCTACATTCGGGATTTCAAACGGCGTTTGGGATCGACGCTGCCGAGTTGATTACAAGATGTGGCGCGGATGGTTCAGGGCGCGGCACCGATGGTTGTCCAAAACATCTAGCAATCGTCTTTTTGTCGCTGGTGTCATAGCGTAAATTTCACTCTATCAAGGACTTATCTTATCTAAGGTGAGCGCCAACGGTTCAGATCCCTTCAAGGCGTGATAGCAAACTTTCGTACTCGCATCAGCTGCCTGGGGAAGAGTCGTTCATTCGAAGAATATGGCGTTTTGCTTTTAGTGCTAGTAATCCTGCACGTTTGCGGACTGTATATTGCCGTTGCCAAATTTCGGTTCAACCCCGAGCATGGGCGCTATTCGTCTAACAATGTTGCGCACCATCGGCGCTGCGGTTTCGGCCGCCATCGTGAGGTTATTCTCGCCCGTGCGCGGCTCATCACAGAAGGTAAGGACAACGTACTGCGGATCATCAATCGGAAAGGCCGCGAGGAATGCATTGAAGTTTAAGCGGGAATCGTAACGACCATTGACGACTTTGTCGGCGGTGCCAGTCTTCCCGCCGACGTGGAAGCCAGGAACATCAGCCCTTCTACCTGAGCCCTGCTCACCGTTCAATTTGAAAAGATACCGGATCGCGTCGCTAGTCGACGCCTTCACAACTCGTTTTCCTGACGCTGTCGCCTCGGTGCGGCTCTGGGGTAGGAAGGTTGGTGATATGAGCAGGCCGCCGTTGACCAGAGCTGCACCCGCCACTGCCGTTTGGAGCGGTGTCGTCGAAACACCATGGCCGAAGGAGATCGTAATAGAATTGATCTTTTTCCAGACCTTTGGTTGTGACGGCGACTTGACCTCCGGAAGCTCAGTCCGCATTCGCGTGAGAAGGCCAAATTTGGTGAGATATTCGCGCTGAACCTCCGCGCCAACCATATCGACCATTTTTGCGGTGCCGATGTTCGACGAATACCTAAAAATCTCGGGAACCGTTAGCCATCGACGCATGCCGCCGTGGGAATCATGGATCGTGAATCCACCGAGACGTAGCGGCTTCGTTGCATCAAAACTGTCCTTCAATGTGACCTTGCCGGTATCGAGAGCAAGTGCCATCGAAAATGTCTTGAATGTAGACCCCATTTCAAACGTTCCGTTTGACATCCGGTTCAGCCACCCGTCGGCTCCCGTCGCGGCCGGATTATTCGGATCAAAATCAGGAGCGGAAGCCATGGCGATTACCTCCCCTGTCCGCACGTCCAGGACGACGGCACCTGCGGCTTTGCTCCGATAGTTCTTCATGGCCCCGACCACCACGTCGTGAACGACGTTTTGAACCCGCACATCGATGGAAAGTGTTAGGGGCTCTAACTCGGCTCCTGATGTCAGTCCCGCCGCGGAGAGATCTGAGAAACCTTGTAGGTCGATGAACCGCTCCATGCCTGCAACGCCGCGATTGTCGATGTCGACATAGCCGAGGATATGAGCTGCTGTAGAACCACCCGGATAAAAGCGCCGCATCTCGGGCCTGAATCCGATACCAGGTATGCCCAGGCGAAGAATTTGACCTTGCTGTCTGGGCGTGAGCTGTCGTTTGATCCAGGTGAATCTCGATCTCTTCTCCGATAATTTGCCGTAAACGTCCTTCATGTCGAGGTCGGGTATGACGGTCGCGAGTTTCTCGATTGCCTCATCAACATCGACCATCTTGTGGGGCTCCGCATACATCGAAACCGTACGTATATCTGTAGCGAGTAGCTGTCCGTTTCGATCAAGGATATTCGGGCGAGATGCCACGGAATTCAGCGGTGGCATCACTCCCGAAACAGGGTTTTCTTCTACTGCATACTGCACCAGCCGGGCGCCGATCACGCCATAGACAATCGTAAACCCGGCGGCCAGGATTGCTACACGCCCACGCCTCCGTAGGAAGTGCTTCGCTTGGCGCTGGTTCGGGATCGTTTCCCGAAGCCTACGCGACGAGAAGTGTGCTTTACTTTTATGCAGAATGATTCTTGAAAGAAACGACATTGGTCTGGGGCAGCTTCTTTACGGTGAAAACGTTTGGTTCGCGATTGAATCGCAGCCATTCTCCTAGTCAGAGAAATTGACCTATTGCTCACGGGTTAAGGAGTTGTTGCTTTTAATTGTGTTTTTATCATCTGCAACTTTGATCTGTGGAATTGTATTCGTTTATAATCGTCACTAAACGCCTAGTTTAGCCCCGTTATGACGTCGGCGAACTCTTCAGCACGCTTATATCTGTCGGCGTGCCGGACGTGTGCGAGGCTGCGTTGGCGTTGCAATGCCTGGCATCTCGGTGTTCATTTTCGACAAAAGGCCAAGCTTTGTGAGGAATTGCCGATGGGCTTCAATGCCTACCATGTCGGCAACGGCTGCAGTGCCAATGTTAGACGAATATTGAAAAACTTCTGGGATCGTCAAAGGTCTGTTTTTGCCCTTGAAATCTTTGATCGTGAAACCACCCATCCGAATTGGTCGCGACGCGTCGATGACGGAGTTCAAGGTGATCTTTTCAGCGTCGAGGCCCATGGCCAGCGTAAAGCTTTTGAAGGTCGATCCCATCTCGAACGTGGCGTTACTGATCCTATTGAACCAGCCCTTCTCGTAGTCCTTGTCGACACTCCCGTCTGCGAGCGTGCGCGATGGTTTGTTAGGGTCATAGTCAGGGACGGATGCCATAGCCAGCACTTCACCGGTGTTGACGTTTAGGATCACGGCGCCCGCGGCTTCTGCCTTGTAGACGTTCATCGCTTTCGCGGCGACTTCGCGGATGATGTTTTGCGCGCGGATGTCGATCGAAAGTTTGACAGGTTCCAGCGAAGCGCTTGAGGTCATGCCGCTAGCTCTGAGGTCGGCGAGACCCTGCTGGTCTAGGTAACGCTCCATGCCGGCAAGGCCGAGGTTGTCGATATTCACGTGTCCGACAATATGGGCCGCCGTCCGACCGCCGGGATAGAAACGACGTTTTTCCGGTCTGAAGCCGATGCCCGGAATTCCGAGAGCTAGAATGTCGGCTTGCTGCCTAGGAGTTAGCTGGCGTCTCAGCCACTGAAACCCACTGTTCAGCTTCAGCTTCTTGTGGGTCTCGCTCCAATGGAGATTCGGGAGAATGGCTGCTAATTTCTCCACCACTTCGTCGGCATCGACGATGCGTCGAGGATCGGCATATAGCGAAACCATGTTCAAATCAGTAGCAAGGAGCTGGCCATTGCGATCAACGATATCGGGCCGAGAAGCGACTACATAAGGATTGCTAAGCGCGTCGGTACTGTCCTGCTCAGTATGAGCGTATTGAACGAGGCGGCCGCCGATCAGCAGGAATCCAAATACAAACGCCCCTATCAACATCACAATGCGGTGTCTTGCTTGTCGATCACGAGTCTCTTTCCTGTCTCCGATACAAGCTGTGAGCTGGCTCGTTTGGCGAGCGATCAGGATATGGGACTGGCTTTTCAGCTTGAAGACATGGGAGATAAGGCTCATTCGAGTCCATCCAGGAGTTGACAGCTGCATCGATAAGACACGACCGAAAACGCGAAGCGTTTTAGGGTATCTCTTCCTGGGGGTAGTATTAGGATTGCCTTCAATTTATTAGGTGATCGTTAATTTCGCTCAACTTTCGGCGTGTCTTTGACGGGTACGGGACCGAAATCTAAAAAAGGGACCCATCTTTGCTGGACGCGGTTTGACTTGAAAATCTCTGGCCCGCCAAATGCAATGCCCAGCCCGCTTCGCGTGGGAGTTGGCTTACCGACGTCTCGGGCAGTTAAATCGGTTTGCCTTACTGTTACTTGGGCACGGAAACATCGGAAGCGCCAAAAGCTCCGTGAGCGGTCTCCGGAGATTCACCAATCGAGTTCGTGCCTGTTACGCTCGCGGTTGAGCGGAGGTAAATATCAGCCGCGCGCGACCTTCCGCCCACTCTTCAAGGGCTTAATTTCCCCTATATCGTCGGCCACCGGAGCGAAGAACTCCGAAATATCGCAAGACAGCGCTGCGGCAATCTTCTCGAGGGTAGTGACCGTTGGGTTCTTACTGCCCCGCTCAAGATACCCGACATAGGCGCGCTCGACATTGGCCTCAAGCGCGAGGTTGTCCTGCGAGATCCCCCGCATAACCCGTATTCGCCTGAGATTCAGTGCCACTCGCTGCCGTGCATCCATGGCGGAAACACAACATTTGACAGTTGATAAAACCACGTATTATAGAACCACGAATATGGATCTTGAACGAACCAGAGGTAGCGCCCGCCGCCTCGCGAGACTAATCCGACCAAAGACGGAGGAGCTGTATGACGGTAGTGCCCGACGAAACGGCCGACATGCTGATGGCCCTGCTCTTTGCCGTCAGGAAGATTGTCGACAGCGGAGTGGAGGGTAAGCAACATATAGCGAAGACCTACCGCGAGGCGCGTTCACTTATGACGACAATAGATCGTCACGGTGGTTCGGCACGCCCACGGATCGAGGCATGCTTGCAGCACTTCAACGTCCATAAGAACGCCGACGATGCAGCTGCTGCCGGCTGGATGATTGCCGCGATCGAGGAGCGGGTGAGCGAGCGGAACCTCTACGGATGGCGCAGGCTGAAGGAAATCGTCGATGCGGCGGTGCACGAACTCCTCTTGTCCGAACAATTGTCCGTTCATTGAACTGCCGAAACGTCGATGGTTACAGCAAGCTTGATGGACCGACCAGCTCACCTTCCTTGGTGACGATGGTCGATCCATAGGGCTCGCGGGACATCTCGGTCAGGGCGTCATTGGGCAATGGCCGCGCAAGATCCTTGGCCTCCTCCCAAGGCGCCCTCATCCAGACATCGGTCTCTTCCTTGGTCAACAGCAGCACCGGCATGGCCTTGTCGTGGATAGGCTTGACGAGATCGTTCGCATCGGTCGTCAGAAACCCATAGAGGTCGTCGGTCGTCCGCCCATCCTTGACCTTGCGCACCGATGTCCATTGCAGAACATGAATACCGGCAAAGAACATCAGCGGTTTATCTGGGCCGCGCGCGAACCAGGCATTCGGCACATTGCCGCCTGTCTCCTGGCTGGCAGGATCCGGCTCGGCGAAGCTTGTGACCGGGACGAGACAGCGGTTCTCGACGCCAAACCAGCGCTTCCAATGCGGGAGCTTGAGATTACGGACATTCGTGACGCCGCGGTCGACCTGTTCGCGCAGCAGCTGCTCGAAATCTACCCCCTTCCCCTTCGCCCGAAGCTTCTCAGCCTTGGCTTCGGCTGCTTTCACGAGAACAAAGGGTGGAGAGGGGAGGCCCCAGCGTGCATGAACGAGCTGCTTCTTGCCATCAGCTGTGTTCCGGACGATCGGTCCCAGCTGGTCGGGGTTCATCTGATAGGCCGGCATCAGGTTGATCAGGCTCTCGGCATCCTGAGCCCACTTGTTCACCCAGTCCTTGTCTTCCATGCGGTACAAGTTGCACATCGACGCTCCATCTCCCTTGAAGCATACAGACATCGTAGCCGACGAAGCGCCGAAACGCCAATTGATGGCTGTCAATGGATCGGCTTCGAAACTTTTTCGAAAGCTCCATCACTGGACGTTCGAAGTCATCTCCATGATTCCCAATGCGAATCTTAAAGTCCACTAAAATAGAGGGATAATATTCCTATTTCGGGTTGCTTGACACGTAAAGTGAGATGGAACATTTAGTGAACATATGCACTTGACCGACATCACGTCGATACCAACACGACCTCCACAAGGACCCGTGAATGATGACTGCTGCCCGCAATAGGGTGATATCCGAGCTGAAACACCGTATCGCGTTACTCGAAGGGAATGCGGGCAAGAGGAGCGGCTGCCTGGCCTTCGGTGTACCCGAGATCGATGCGGTGCTTCCGGGCGGTGGTCTTGCCTATGGCGCCATTCATGAGTTTGCCGGCGGTGGCGCAGGCACCGTCGACGGAGCGGCCGCTGCCCTTTGTGTTGCCGGCATTGCCGCGCGCACCAGGGGACAGGTCCTCTGGTGCCTGACGCGTCCCGATCTGTTCTTTCCGGCGCTGATGCAGGCGGGACTTCATCCAGACCGGGTGATCTTTGCCGAAGCCGACCGCGAGCAGGATGTGCTGGAGAGTATGGAGGAGGGGCTTTCCTATGGCGGGCTTGGCGCCGTCGTCGGCGAGGTCGTCCGCCTGCCGATGGTGGCGTCGAGGCGCCTGCAGCTGGCTGCGGAAAAGACCGGCACGATGGGACTGGTGGTCAGGCGCTGGCGCCGGCAGGTGGAGGCCTCGGATTTCGGGCAGCCGACGGCGTCGACGACCAGGTGGCGGGTGAGCGTCCTGCCGTCGGAGGAGCTGCCGGTTCCAGGCGTCGGGCGGCCGCGATGGCTGCTGGAACTGATGAGGGTGAAGGCGGGTGAGTGCGCTGAGTTTATCGTGAGGGCGTGCGATGCCACGGGTCGTATCCATCTATCTGCCGGACCTGCCGATCGAGCGGATCAGGCGCATGGATCAAAGAGAAGAATTATCGCCTGAGCGGCCATTGGTCACGGTTGCCAGAAGCGGTTCCAAGCGTTTTGTGTCCGCGGCCGATACAAAGGCCAGGGAAGCAGGCATCCGTGTGGGCATGCCAGCCGCCAAGGCGCAGGCGATGGTGCGTGGTCTTCAGTTTGTTGAGGCAGATCCTGCAGCCGATGCGGCGGCACTTGAGCGCATCGCGCTCTGGGCGCTGACGCACTATTCGCCGATCGTCGCTGTCGACGGCACCGATGGCATTGTCATGGACACCGAAGGCGCCGATCATCTGCAGGGCGGCGAGGCACTGATGCTATCGGGCATCGTCAACCGCTTTCACGCCAGGGGCTTGACCGCGAGGGTCGCCATCGCCGACAGCTGGGGTGCCGCCCACGCCGTCGCCCGGGCAGATGGCCGCGAGACCGTGATTGTGCCGAAAGGCGAGATCGCCCGTTTCGTCGAGCACCTGCCACTGACAACGCTTCGGCTGCCCTTGGATATCGTGACGAGCCTGCGCACGCTCGGCTTTCGCACCATCGGTGAGCTGTCCGCCACCCCGCGCGCACCGCTCACCCTGCGCTTCGGCCCGGAGATCGGCCGGCGCCTCGATCAGATCCATGGCCGCTTGGCCGAACCGATCGATCCCATCCGGCCGGCCGACGTAATCGAAGTCAGCCGCAGCTTTGCCGAGCCGATCGGCGCCTCCGAAACCATCGACAAATATCTGACCCGTCTGGTGGCGGCCCTCTGCCAGGCTCTTGAAAAGAAAGGTCTCGGTGTCCGCCGCACCGATCTGATCGTCCACAGGGTGGATAATTCCATTCAGGCGATCCGCGCCGGCACGGCAAAGGCGGCGCGCGATGTCGCCTGGCTGACAAAACTCTTCCGCGACCGGATTGAGACGATCGAGCCCGGCTTCGGTATCGAGAAGCTGTCGCTGGTCGCCGTCATGACCGAGCCGCTCGGAGAGGTGCAGAAGGCATCCTCGCTGATCGAGGAGGAGGTTGCCGATATCGCGCCGCTGATCGATGTCATCGGCAATCGCGGCCAGCGCGTCTATCGGATAGTGCCGGTCGCGAGCGACGTGCCCGAACGCAGCGTCGCTCGCATTGCCGCCATGGCGGAGAAGACCGGCGCCGCCTGGTCGCTGCATTGGCCGCGGCCGGTGCGGCTGCTGGCGCGGCCGGAATTGATCGAGGTCATCGCGCTT
The DNA here is from genome assembly GCF_900094555.1 of Martinezella hainanensis. Classification (GTDB taxonomy): domain Bacteria; phylum Pseudomonadota; class Alphaproteobacteria; order Rhizobiales; family Rhizobiaceae; genus Rhizobium; species Rhizobium hainanense. Next base: position 11,974 of record NZ_FMAC01000021.1, on the reverse strand, counting down.
TTGCCGGATCATCCACCGGTCTCCGTCACCTGGCGCGGCAAGCGCCGACGGGTCAGACGCGCCGATGGGCCGGAGCGCATATTCGGGGAATGGTGGACCAGGAGTTCCGAATTCGATGCGGTGCGGGATTATTTCGTGATCGAGGACGAGACCGGCGAGCGCCTGTGGATCTTCCGCTCCGGCGATGGTGTCGATGCTGCCACCGGCTCGCATCGCTGGTTTTGCCACGGGATCTTCGCATGAGCTACGCCGAGCTGCAGGTCACCACGCATTTTTCCTTCCTGCGCGGCGTGTCGTCGGCCGACGATCTGTTCCGGACGGCAAAGGAGCTCGGCATTTCCGCACTTGGCATCGTCGACCGCAATTCGCTGGCCGGGATTGTCCGGGCGCTGGAGGCCTCGCGTGCGACCGGGGTGCGCCTGGTGGTCGGTTGCCGCCTTGATCTCACCGACGGCATGTCGATCCTCGTCTATCCCACCAACCGCGCCGCCTATTCCAGGCTGACGCGGCTTCTGACGCTTGGCAAGGGCAGGGGCGGCAAGGGCAACTGCATCCTCAATCTCGAAGACGTCGCCCTTTATGCCGAGGGTCTGATCGGCATCCTTGTGCCGGATCTTGCCGACGAGACCTGCGCCCTGCAGCTCAGAAAAATGGCAGATCTCTTTGGCGATCGCGCCTATCTGTCGCTCTGCCTGCGCCGGCGGCCCAATGATCAGCTGCGGCTGCATGATCTCTCCAATCTTGCCGCGCGCTTCAAGGTGAAGACGGTCGTCACCAATGACGTTCTCTTCCACGAGCCATCGCGCCGCCAACTGCAGGATATCGTCACCTGTATTCGCAACAACACCACGATCGACGATATCGGCTTCGAACGCGAGCGGCATGCCGACCGCTATCTGAAGCCGCCGGAGGAAATGGCGCGGCTGTTTCCCCGCTATCCCGAAGCAATTGCCCGCACGCTCGAGATCGTCGAGCGCTGCACGTTCTCATTGGAGAAGCTCACCTACCAATATCCGGAGGAGGCGATCGTACCGGGCAAGACCGCCCAGGAATCCCTCGAGCATTATGTCTGGGAGTGCATTCCCAACCGTTATCCGGAGGGCTTGCCACCATCGGTATTGAAGGTGATCCGCCACGAGCTCGATCTCATCCGCACCATGAAATACGCCCCCTATTTTTTGACGGTGTTTTCGATCGTCCGCTATGCCCGCAGCCAGGGCATTCTATGCCAGGGGCGAGGGTCTGCCGCCAACTCCGCGGTCTGCTATATCCTCGGCATCACCTCGATCGATCCCGAGACCAATAACCTGCTCTTCGAGCGCTTCGTCAGCCAAGAGCGCGACGAGCCGCCCGACATCGATGTCGACTTCGAGCATGAGCGGCGCGAGGAGGTGATCCAATGGATCTACAAGACCTATGGCCATGACAAGGCGGCTCTTTGCGCAACGGTGACGCGCTACCGCGCCAAGGGCGCGATCCGCGATGTCGGCAAGGCACTCGGCCTGCCGGAGGATGTGGTCAAGGCGCTATCATCAGGCATGTGGTCGTGGTCCGAGGAACTGGTGACCGATCGCGGCTTGCGTGAGCTCAACCTCAATCCGGACGACCGCCGGCTGGCTCTCACGCTGAAGCTTGCGCAGCAGCTGATGGGCGCGCCGCGTCATCTTGGCCAGCATCCCGGCGGTTTCGTGCTGACCCATGACAGGCTCGACGATCTCGTACCGATCGAGCCGGCGACCATGGCCGACCGCCAGGTGATCGAATGGGACAAGGACGATGTCGAGGCGCTGAAGTTCATGAAGGTCGATGTGCTGGCGCTCGGCATGCTCACCTGCATGAGCAAGGCATTTGCATTGATCCAGCATCACAAGCATCTGGATCTCGATCTGGCTCAGATCCCTCAGGAGGATCCTGCCACCTATGCGATGATCCGCAAGGCCGACACGCTCGGCACCTTCCAGATCGAAAGCCGGGCGCAAATGTCCATGCTGCCGCGCATGAAGCCACGCACCTTCTATGATCTCGTCATCCAGGTGGCGATCGTCCGGCCCGGTCCGATCCAGGGCGACATGGTCCATCCCTATCTGCGGAGGCGGGAGGGCAAGGAGCCGGTCGACTATCCGACACCGGAACTGGAAGCCGTTCTCGGCAAGACGCTTGGCGTGCCGCTCTTCCAGGAGAGCGCCATGAAGGTGGCGATGGTCTGTGCAGGCTTTACCGGCGGCGAGGCCGATCAGCTGCGCAAGTCGATGGCGACCTTCAAGTTCACCGGCGGTGTCTCGAAGTTCAAGGCCAAGCTCGTCTCCGGCATGGTCAGGAACGGCTACACCCCCGAATTCGCCGAAAAGACCTTCTCCCAGCTCGAAGGCTTTGGCTCCTATGGCTTTCCCGAAAGCCATGCGGCGAGCTTCGCCCTCATCGCCTATGCCTCATCCTATGTAAAATGCCACTATCCCGATGCTTTCTGCGCGGCTCTGTTGAATTCTCAGCCCATGGGCTTTTACGCGCCGGCCCAGATCGTCGGCGACGCCCGCAAACATGGCGTCGAGGTCCGCCCGGTCTGCATCAATCGCTCACGCTGGGACTGCACGCTGGAGCCGATCGAGGGCAGTGATCGCCACGCCGTTCGCCTTGGGATGCGCGTGGTCCATGGACTTGCCCAGGTCGATGCCGCCCGCATCATCGCTGCGCGGGCCGATCAGCCGTTCGAAAGCGTCGATGATCTGTGGCGCAGGTCCGGTGTGCCGGCGGCGTCCCTGGTCGAACTTGCCGACGCCGACACCTTCCTATCGTCGCTCAAGCTGCAGCGCCGCGATGCGCTCTGGGCGATCAAAGCTTTGCGTGACGAGCCATTGCCGCTCTTTGCCGCGGCGGCCGAACGCGAGCAAAGAACGATCGCCGAGCAGTGGGAGCCAGACGTCAGCCTGCGGCAGATGACGGAGGGACACAACGTCATTCAGGATTACAGTCATATCGGTCTGACCCTTCGCCAGCATCCGCTTGCCTTCTTGCGCAAGGATCTTGCCGTCCGCAATATCGTTACCTGCGAAGAAGCGATGTCGGCGCGTGACGGCCGCTGGCTGATGACGGCGGGCCTCGTGCTCGTGCGCCAGAAGCCGGGCTCGGCCAAGGGCGTGATGTTCTTGACCGTCGAGGACGAGACCGGACCGGCCAATGTCGTGGTCTGGCCGGCCCTCTTCGAACGCCGCAGGCAGGTCGTGCTCGGCTCCAGCATGATGGCGATCAATGGCCGCATCCAGCGGGAAGGCGACGTCGTGCATCTCGTCGCCCAGCAGCTGTTCGATCTGACGAGCGATCTGTCCGGGCTTGCGGACCGCGATGAAGCCTTCAGGCTGCCGACCGGGCGCGGTGATGAGTTCGCGCATGGGACGCCAGGGACGCCGGACTCCAGGGAGAAGGCTGTCATGAAGGCGCGGGAGATTTACGAGCCGGATCGGCTTATTGATAGGTTGAAGGTGAAGAGCCGGAATTTTCAGTAGAAGGACGATACCTTCGACCCAAGACGACATTCAAACGACAACCTTACCTAAATGCGCACTTGTCCTGCAGCGCTAAAATAGACCCGCTCCGCTTCGACGTGCCGATCAGGCACCAGTATCGTGACGGCAAGCAAACGACACGGTTCACAGGTAAAACCGATCTTGGCGACACATTCCTCGTCGATCAATACAAGCCAATGAGTTCGCGATCCGTGCACGCAAGGCAAATAGTCGACGATTGGCCCGGTTTCGTGCAAGATTTCAGTTATGAGAGGCTTTGCTGGAAAGGTCACAGCTCTTGCATTTGGAGCAAGAACATCATCACCAGCACATATACTATCCCGCTCAAAAGTGATCTGCATCTGTCTCGCCAATGCGTGCGATGGAGCAATGTGCATGCCGCGGTAGGTAGGCCATCGCACTCATCGATCAGCACTGGGTGCCGAGCGGGATCGATAATCCTCGATCATCTTCCCCAGCAGATACACCGACATCCCCGGAATCCCGGCAAGTTTCCATGCTTCGAAGTAGTCAGGGTAGCTGCTGTGTATGATCTTTCCGACAGTTATGTGGCGCGTCTCCGAACCGGTATAGTTGAAGGTAACAGCGAACTGCAGATGCAAGAGCGTCATCGACCGCAATCGCCTGGAATGACGATCCAGGTCCTCGAAGAAGCGAGCATCGAAGTACTGGGAGCTCCCGTCGAGCATCCCTAGTAGTTCGGCCTGAAGTCCTAAACTCATCGCTTCGTCGACTAGTAACCCTTCGGACATTCGCTCGCTCTGATTTTAGTGAAGATGGGGTCGTTTGCTATGGGTACGGAAATGTTACCTTACGTGATTGGCGTATCGATAGGCCGAAACTGAAAAGCCGGAATTTTCAGTAAAGAGAGCGGCGAATCGGACCAAGGCGTTAGGCTGGAATAATTCGCCAAATGAAATCAATTGAGTAGAGAGGCAAATCTTCATCGGTTATCTGCGTTGCTGAAGCTTCAGCGTTAGTTTCCCTTGGGCACCTCATTGATAGGAACAATTTTGCCTGCCTTCCACATATAAATTGAGAAGGTCGGCAGCGCCCTGTTTCCGGTTGCCTTATCGATTTCTGCCGGGATAGCCTCGTCCGCGCTCATTCTGACTGCAACGGCCCGGGGATCGAGATAGACCATTGGCCTGCCATCTTTTATATCGGTGATGAGGCTGAACTGGTAATGTCCGTAGCACAGTTCATCTTTAATACCGGCCGCTACCTGGTGGACAGCTGCATAGGAACGCAGCGTCAGGTCCTCAGCCTGGACCTCATGCGCCTTCAGTGCTTTCCGAGCGCTCTCCAAATCGGTGGTCAGCGTCTCATGGGGCGCGTCGGTGAAGATGGTGCCATCAGCTTCCTTTTTATAGAGGGTCCGGTAATTGACATTGGACAAGGCATCGCCGCCAATGATCTGCGGTTTGACTGAGATGTCTCGCAGTTGCCGGACAAGCACGCCAATTTCGGAATAAGCACCCCCGTAATAGATGACCTCTACCCCTGACCGCTTCAGTTTCTCCGCCTCCTTCCGATAGTCATATGCGCCAGGGTCGACGGAGATCCTGAGCGCCTCGGTAAGGCCGTCTTCGTTGATGGTCGCCTTGAAGGCGTCCACGAGAGGTTTGCTGTAATTCCTCCCATCATCCATGATGGCGATCTTTTTGCCCTTGAGATTCCGCAGCACATAGTTTGCGGCGATCACCCCTTGCCGGGGATCCGCGCGGTAGCATTCGCTTGCGAGATTGCTGGTCCGCCCTCCGTCGATGAGATCGATCGGCGGAAAGGTCTTTGTCAGATGAAGGATTATAGTACCCGAGGGCGCTAAAATATCTGCTGGCGCTTCGCGGCGTATCTGAATAGGGGGCGGAGGATCAAAAACCGCCGCTTCAATGACGAAGTTGGTTTTTTCATCAAGAAAGTCCTTGGCAACCGACGAGCTTTTCAGGGTATCACTGGCGTCATCGCCGAATTTCAAGACAAGCTTATCGTTGAGGATGCCACCGTTCTTATTGATTTCGTCGGCGGCTGCTTGCATTGCGCTTCTGACTTTATTGCCATCTGCGGCGCCAGGCCCTGTCAGAGGTGCGATGATGCCGATTGTGTAGTCCGCATGCGCCGGGGCGACAAAGGCTAATGACGCTACAAAGGTCGTGGCGAAAAGGGTGTCGTTTCTCATGAGATCTCCGCCGGGCTGTTCCCAAGCAGAAATGACAATAATGCCTCATTATGAATGGCCACTGAACGTTGAGCAAATTATTGGGTTGCAACCAACGTATCGGAGTAAACCTGAGAACTGGTGTGAATCGGCGCGCTGATTAGAGGCAAATCGGCGTCACAAGCTATTGATATTTCAAAGATGCGCGGGGTCATTCGGTGACGCCCATTCACAGGCTTGCCGCCAAATTCGTCTTGGGGTCGCTCAGACAGCCGCCCCTTCAACGTGTCGACATCGAGGTCAAGAACAAATACCTCATCGAAGAAATTGATGAACCTATGGAAATTTCTGGAGCCCCCGCAGAAAAAGGATAGTCGGTGCCCCTTGTAGGCCAGCAGCGACTTGACCTTCTCAACGTCCCAAAGGTGATGATTATGACGGAAGGCCATATCCAGGCTACTCGGATCCAGCGTCGAGAAGTCGAGCGGTCGTCCGGTTAGTGGATCGCCTTTGTAAGCCAGCTCGCGGTCACCGTGGAGAACGTGATAACCGCGCCGCTGTAGTTCCGTATCAACTGAAGTCTTGCCGCTCCCGGATACGCCCTTGTCAATCGGCTTGGAATATTCCACGCCGAAACACAGGTATGTTCGAACACGATCAAACATCAGAGTTTGGGCGCCACCAGAAAGCTCAGTCCGGTAGCCATGCGCAATCAACCCAGTGCCGTTCATATCGTTTTGCGAATTCTGTCATCTCCCGAATATTGGCCTGGGGTGTCCGGCAGGCGCGGGCGCAGGTGGTGACCACGTCTCGGTAAAAGGCCGCCGAAACCGGCCGGATGCCCTCGTAGTTCATGATCAACTCGGACAGGCGTTGCGTGATTGCCTCGCCGCGGGGGGCCATGACAAGGGTCGGCGGAGTGCTATGCGCATTGATCAGGACGTACCGCCAGCTCGGGTCTACCTCTCCTTGAGCCGGAACGAGTTCACAAGGGCAAGCATCACCACCACCGGAGATCTCGTGATAGATCGCTTCGAGGGCCTGGGCTTTTCTGGCGATGAGAACATAAGGTCCCCAAGAAGTGTAGCTGCCCATCCGCTCGTCATAGAGGATGCCCATCAGCTGCCTCAGGTTGTCGCAGGCCGATTTGTCCAAGGGGGAGCGTCCAGAGACAAACCATTGGAGTTGTCGGAGCGTAATCCCGATCGCAGCTGCGATCTCTTTCGGCGGATTGGGCCAGCATGCTACCAGATTTTTGGCGATTTCCGCCGTATTGTCGTACTCTTCGTAGGCTGGGATATCGTCATTGTCATCATCGTCGATATCCTCTGATGGAGCCTTCCTCAAACGTAGCCAGGTTCTGCCACTCATGTTGTCGTGATCAAAATAACGCGGTTGATCGGGTGGAAGGGATGTCTCCCAGGATGAAAGCCATGGACCGGTTTCCCAATCAACCTCTTCGAGGGGAATGGATGGCGGGTTGCGCATTGGCAACTCCAGCCACCGCTCGATCTTCTCCTCCAGTTTTCGGTTGCTGAGTCCAAGAGGGCCTTGGTCCGCCCTCCAGTCGTGGTCCCTATGTGCATCACGGCACAGGGCCTCGACTGACGCGTTGAGAGACGGATCAGCGGGATCATGCTTCTTCAATAACCATCGAGAAGCGTCCTGGGCCGAGCGCAGCGATGCGGGTACTGTCTTATCCTTGGCGTCGGCAACCTCAAGCCGGACTCCGATTTTGGCGAGATCCGCCGCCAGCGATGGATCGGCCTGCGCAAGATAGCGGTTCACACGGAGAATATCCGGCAGACCGCGCAATCCCTCCGCGTTTCCCCACGCCGTCAGCAACACTTCGCGAAACGGTCTGCGATGGGTAAGCGTAGAGAATGTCAGCCAGCGGATTGGAAGGCCGGCGACGGTGAGGCCGTAAAGCAAAATCGGGCTCAGTCCATATCGCTCAGCGTCCGCGAGTCTGATGGGATCATGCGCAACCACAATGCCATATTCGGGATGGTGGAACACAGACTTGGCGGTCGAGACGTAAAAGTGATGTTCCCGATTTGGCTGTTGCGCCTGATTGTCCATGACTGCTCTCAAAATGATGAAATCAATATACACCATGGTACAATTTCGGCGCGAAGTTCCAAAGAACTTCCTTGATTTGGACAGCGCTTGTTTGCAGTTCTCTGACAGCACGCACCTCTCGCCGAGCCCATCGACGTGGGTCGACGCAGGGAATTCGGCAAATCCGTCCAGCAGGATGATTTTCGTCCTGAAGCGACCAAGGTCGATTCCCCGTTCTTCGTCAATCGCTCTCTGGTAGATGGACTTTTGTAGAGTTGAAGTGCCGCAGCCGTTTCAAAGAAAAGGTCGCGCCTCTCCTTAATCGTCCCAACTTTGTAACTTGCTTCCCGTCCATGATCTCGGTACGTGTTTGGCACAAGCGTAGAGCGATTCGCCGTATGACAATCTGCGTTCAAGTGCGTCTCACCGTCTTCCACAATCGCGATACCGTTGTCTGCCTCCGAGTAGCATTGAGAGTTCTGACCGGCGCTGCGCGCCTGCCAGCGTAAATTTCTCGCCATCCAACAATGCGATCGGGGCTCTTCCGCGGTCACGACTTCGTCTCATCGACCGACGGAAACGTCATCGAATGAGATCAACGCTGACAATGAATGCAACATTCCTGTCGATTGGCACGCGATAAACCGGCTTTAGCCGGCTGTTTCTCGGAGGTCATTGGCTCCAGCCGATGATTTTATTCAGCTAAGGTCACTTTTGATGTTTGCTCGACTGTTCCGCTTCCTGGAAAGCCGTATCGATATTTTTAGCGCCTTCGATGAGGATGAGACGCCGCCAACGGGCGTATGGCGTTTCATGTGGCATCATCTCAAGGGGATCAAGGGGTGGCTTGCCGCCATCATGCTGATCGAACTCGCCTTCAGCGGTGTCGAAGCGGCGATCTATCTGATGGTCGGCTGGTTTGTCGACCTGCTCAACAAGCAGTCCCCACAGACGATCTTTCAGGACTATGGCTGGCTTCTTGCCGGCGCGGCGTTCATCATTCTGGTGCTACGACCGATCCTGTTTTTCGTCACGCAGGTGGTCACCAACCAGATCGTGGTGCCGCCCCTTACAAATCAAATTCGCTGGCGTAATCATATCTACACGCTCGGCCACTCGCTGACCTATTTCCAGAACGATTTCGCCGGCAGACTGTCGGCACGCGTCATCCAGGCAGGGCAATCCGTCCGCTCGGCCGTCATCGCCGTGATCGGCGACCTCTGGTACGCTCTGATCTTCGCCTCGGTCACGATCGGTTTCTTCGGGTCCGTCAATGTTTGGTTGATGCTGCCGGTCATCATTTGGCTGGTAGCCTATGCGGTGCTGCTTAGATATTTCGTGCCGCGGGCTCTGGAGCGTTCGGAGGCCAACTCCCTCGGCCGCTCCTCGACCACCGGCCGCATCGTCGATTCCTATACGAATATCCTGACGGTAAAACTCTTCGCGCGTGGCGATCTCGAACGCGCGGCCGTAAGAGATTCACTCAAACACTGGAATGATACCTTCCTCGACCTGATGCGGTTGATCCTCGGCGCGAGCCTCGTCCTCCAGATCCTCAATAGCATCCTGATCGTGGTCACCGCGGGCTTGACGCTCTATTTGTGGAGCCGTGGTGCCATGACGGCCGGCGCCGGGGCAGCAGCGATTGCCCTAGTGCTGCGTCTCGTGCAGATGTCTGGCTGGCTGATGTACCTGATCCGTGATGTCTTCGACAATATCGGTACGGTGCAGGAGAGCATGCTCACCATCGCCAAGCCGCACGACCTGGTCGACGCGCCCACCGCCGGGACGTTGTCTGTTCCAAGCGGTGAGATTGTCTTCGACCACGTTCATTTCCGCTACGGCGGTGCCAAGCCCGTCTTTCCCGATTTATCGCTCGTCATTCGTCCGGGAGAGAAGATCGGAATTGTCGGCCCCTCCGGTGCGGGCAAATCGACATTGGTCAATCTCCTGCTACGCCTCTATCCGATCCAATCGGGGCGCATCTTCATCGATGGCCAGGACATTGCAAACGTCACGCAGGATAGCCTGCGACGTCATATCGGCGTCGTGACGCAGGACAACTCGCTGCTCCATCGCTCCATCCATGAGAACATCGCCTATGGCCGCACGGGGGTGGACCGGGAAGCAATCGAGAACGCGGCCCAGCAAGCGGCGGCCCATGACTTTATCGTGGGACTCTCCGATCAGGAAGGTCGCGCAGGCTATGATTCCCGTGTCGGCGAGCGTGGAGTGAAGCTCTCGGGCGGCCAGCGCCAACGGATCACCATCGCACGCGTTTTGCTCAAGGATGCTCCCATCCTAGTGCTCGATGAAGCGACGTCGGCGCTCGACTCAGAGGTCGAAGCCGCGATCCAGGCTCAACTCCACCGGCTGATGCGCGGCAAAACGGTGCTTGCCATTGCGCATCGTCTTTCCACCATTGCTGAGCTCGACCGACTGATCGTGCTCGACCAGGGGCAAATCGTGGAGGAGGGGAGGCATGACGAACTGATCGCCCGTGATGGCCTCTATGCACGGCTTTGGCGGCGGCAATCGGGAGGTTTTCTGGCTCTGGAAGATAGCTCCGTGGCGTAGGCAGAACGAGACTGCCCGCTTCGTCTGCGTCGGTTGACAGAACTGTGGCGAAATACCTGGGGATGATGCCCTCTCACCATTGCTCGCATATGCGTCCGTTGGCACGATCGAGCCGTCAAAAGTGAGGCCCGTTCATGCGCTTATCCGCCCCGCCGATTTCGAAAACACGCCTTGAGCAGTTGTTGGCTGGTCTTTTGCCGGATTCCACTCAGCATGTACGCGGCGATGCGCCAAGCCAAGAAGGCAAAAAGGCGTCAGAAGAAACGGCATCAAGCGGCTCCGGTTCGCGGGCATAGTTGTTTCGAGAGGCGCTTAGAAATGACCGAAGAGCGGCTGACCGGGCATGACTCGGGGCCGATCTGGATCGCTACTCCTTTATCGCAATGGACTTGTACGATCTAATCCTTGCCGGTTTGCGCCGGCGTTCTCATCCTTTTGCCCCGCGTGCGTAAAGGCGGAAAGTGGGGCAGATTTTCTGGCAATGCCGATTTTATGGTCGACTGCATCGGTTCGCAGCATACGGCTGCGAGAGTACCGGCTCAGGATTGTCCTGCAGTTCCGGCAGACAGCGATTGGTTCGACTTTGGCGCGACGCGGCGCCGAATGATGCTGGATATCGGCGCGACGACAGATCGCGCCCTCGGCGATCGTTGCCCGTGCCGGTGCGTATTCTCCAAAAAGACCAAATCCGAGAACAAGGGCTAGCTGCCGGCATGGCGATCACGCGGCGACTGAGATATGGCATGAGTCGATTGCAAAAAGGTTGGATCTGAATGGAAGCGAAAGCCGTCAGTATTATCTATCTGAAGAGCCTTGGATCTATTTTGATTGCTATTGCTATATTGTCGGCTGCGCGTTGGGCTATTTCTCCGCCTTAGGTCAATACCGATATCTGTAAGCAATCCTTGGGTCCGCTTAGAAGCGGCGGCTTGCGAAACAGTCACTCTGCTCCCGCGGGAATTGGGTTCCCACATTCAGACGCTTGCAATGACAAGACCTGTCAGCGGCCGGAAATCCCGCTCAACACCAATGCGTCGGAGAACGACTTGCGTAGCTTCGTCATCAAGCGAAAGATCTCCGGCGGCACAGTGAGCAGAGATGGCCGGGTTGTGAACCGGGGTCGCCGAATGACCCGTCCATCTTTGAAATATCAATAGCTTGTGACGCCGATTTGCCCCAAATCAACGTGCCGATTCACGCTCACTCAGCTTCCAAAGCCTCGTCTTGCGATAAAGGCTTTCGTCGATCGGAACCACAGCGACGAAGTTCGTCCAATGCGTTGGCGTGGAGCACTGTAAGCAGGACTTTACCTACGTCAGCGCGACGGTCATTTCATGATTGAAATAGCCGCGAGCCCAGTTTTTCAGGATTGCGCGAAGTGATGGGTCTTTCGGCCAATCTGCGGATCTTGGAAGGGGCATAGCGCTCCTCCTCTGTCCATGCAGACAGGAGCACATATAAACCCTCAGCCGTCACCGCCTACGGATCAGTGGGTGACGATACCGTCATATATAGGTGCCGAAGCGCAAGGATTTATCCCGAAGGCTTGAATTATCTTTTGAGACCGGAATATCCCTTATATTAGTTTTGTATATCCCAAAAGGCGAATATGCCTACGCGTCTACCCAGTGTGGCGGGTCCTATGGGTGAGCGCGGA
>NZ_FMAC01000014.1 GCF_900094555.1 Martinezella hainanensis | reverse complement strand
GTAAGCGCGAATTTCTGTGCGCCTTCTGAAGCGCGGTGCTCTGATGCATGAAGTTTCCGCCAAAAATAGGTGGACACCAAATCATGGATGAAGATGCTCCTAAACTACAAGTGCGGCTTGTTGGTCGCGACGGCCGTCGTCGATATGACCCTGCGTGGAGAGATCGGCTTGTCGCGGCTTGCCTGGAACCCGGCGTTTCGGTCTCGCGTCTGGCGCTGGAGCACGGCGTTAATGCTAATCTTGTTCGGAAATGGGTGAAGAGAGCCAAAGAAGGACGTCCTTTGCCTCTGGTCTCGGGGTTCGTTCCGGTTCGGATTGCTGCAGATATTTCCTCGGCCTCTGGCGGCGATTTGCTGGCGAAGACCGAGCCATTGGGCAAGCACTCTCATGCATCCAGGGTGAGTGCGCTCCTGCCGAATGGGATTAGCCTGACCGTTGAGTACGACGATGTGAATGGACTGGTCGCAATCGTAGGAGCGCTGGGTCATGTTCAGACTGGGCGCTGATCTTGAGGTCTATTTGCACCGAGAGCCGATCGACTTTCGGGCAGGCATCAACAGCCTTGCAGTCCTGGTCCAGGAGACGATGGCGCTGGACCCGTTTACTCCTGCGGTATTTGCCTTCTGCAATCGCCGGCGTGACCGGGTGAAGCTTTTGTTCTTTGATCGGTCCGGGTTTGTTATGGTCCTGAAGAAATTGACGGAAGACAAGTTCAGGTGGCCCCGCCGAGAGACTGTGGTGGTGACACTCTCGACCGAGCAGCTCCACTGGATCCTGGACGGCATCGATATTGATGCGATGGTGCGCCATCCGGTTCGGCAATATCAGATCGCCGGCTGAGGATGGCGAATTGAGCTGTTGACGCGCAGGGCCGGTTCAGATTCAAGAATCTGATGACGAGAACCGGCGAGCCAAGCATTGCAGAACTGATGGCACAGTTGGCGGCAAATGCTGCCGAAATCGCCGCGCTCAAAGCCGAGAAGGATGCGCTGTCGCTTCGGGTCGTCAAGCTGGAAGAGGAACTGGCACTCGCAAAGCTCCATCGTTTTGCTCCTCGCAGCGAAAAGCACATCGACCGCCTCTTCAACGAAGCCGAAGAGGCGGTGGGCGACGATGACGGTAGCGACGGTGATGCCGGCGACGACGTCGTCAAGCTTCCGGACACTGGCCTGCCAGCGATAGAGGGTCAGACGGGCAAGAAGCGTGGCCGCAGGCCTCTGCCGGCAGATTTGCCGCGCCAGCGTGTCGAATACGACCTTCCCGAAGACCAGAAGACCTGTCCCTGCTGCGGTCATCAAATGCATCGCATGGGCGAGGCCGTGACCGAGCAGCTCCATATCGAGGTCAAGGCGAAGGTCCTGCAGAATGTGCGGTTCAAGTACGCTTGCCGTCATTGCGACCGCACCGGGATCAACACGCCTGTCGTGATCGCGCCAATGCCGACCCAGCCCCTGCCTGGCAGCATCGCCACGGCCTCGACGCTGGCCTTCGCGCTCGTTCATAAATACGTCGATGGCACACCGCTCTACCGCGTAGCGCAAACATTTGAGCGGGCCGGTGTTCCGATCAGCCGTGGCGCTCTGGCTCATTGGGTGATCGGCTCAAGCGAGAAGCATCTGCACCGCATCTATGATGCGCTGAAACTGCGGTTGCGATCGCAGCCTCTCATTCATGGCGATGAGACGACGGTTCAAGTCCTGAAGGAGAAGGACAAGGAAGCCACCAGCACGTCGTATATGTGGGCATATCGCAGTAGCGAGGACAGCGACGAGCCAATCGTGCTTCTCGATTATCAGCCCGGCCGCGGCCAGATTTACCCTCAGACCTTCCTCGGAGACTACCGCGGCATATTGGTGAGCGATGGCTACACTGCATGGCGCACATTGAATGGTGCAACCCATGTCGGATGCATGGCCCATTCCAGGCGACGCTTCGTTGACGCGCTCAAGGCCAGAAAGAACGGCGGCGGGCCGCCGGAGCAAGCGCTTCGGTTCTTCGAGCAGCTTTACAGGATCGAGAGGCAGGCCCGAAGCGAAAAGAACGGCGCCAATGAAACGCAGGCCGACTGCATTCGCCGCTTCCGACAACAACACAGCTTGCCCATCCTGAATGCCCTCAAGGCGTGGCTCGACAATATCGCGCCGAAGGTCGTGCCGGATACCAAGCTCGGCGACGCTGTGTCTTACACTCTGAATCAATGGGATTACCTGACACGCTATACCAGCGATGGCAGGATGCCGATTGATAACAACGTTCTGGAACGCGAGATCAGAGTTTTTGCGACCGGAAGAAAATCGTGGTTGTTCAGCGACACCGCCGACGGAGCCAAGGCCAGTGCCGTGATCTACAGTCTGATGCTCACTTGCCGCGCCTGTGGCGTCGATCCGCTGGCATGGCTGCGCCACGTGCTCATCGAGTTGCCGCAGCGGACGGAAGCGGCCGACATAGGTGACCTGTTGCCGATCAACTTCTCCAAAGCCTCTGCCGCCGCCTAACAGAGCCGGAATAATCGCTACAGATGCGAGGGCGGTTCACCGGTCAGGCCGTCAATGCGCATGGAAAATCGCGCTTACAAACAAAACAGAACTAGCCACAAAACCGCGCCAAAACAGAACAGCACCCTACGTGCATAAAAAAATGGCCCAAAGGCCATAACCATCGGATAAGCGATGACAAATAATGGCGTCATGCGCCCCTTATTCCTCGGAGGCGAGGACGCAGCATTGTTCGGGCACAGGTACAAGCACGGCGGCACTCCCCGCTGTCAGCGGCTCGGATAGTGCGCCATTGGCAACAATATCGCCAGCCGACGTCTTGCATTGATATTGGTAGGCGCGGCCGAGATAGGTTCTTGTTCCGAGCACCGCAGACAGACCATTGCCACTCTGCTGCACCGAAAGCCCATCGGCCCGGCAGCCAAGAATGAAGTTGTCGGGGATAGGCCCAAAATCCTCCTGCGATATCGCGATCTTTGCGCCACCAGCAGCTTCCGCCGTCACCAATACGCCCGCCCGCTCGACGACGCGCAGCGGCAGCAGGTTCTCGAAGCCGACGAAGCGGGCGACGAAGCTGTTGGCGGGCTTGCGGTAGAGGATCTCGGGCGTATCGAGCTGCATGATGCGGCCGGCATTCATGATGGCGACGCGATCGGAGATCGAGAAGGCTTCTTCCTGATCGTGCGTCACGTAAAGTGATGTCGTGCCGTTGGCGCGCTGCAGCTGGCGGATTTCGACGCGCATGTCGACCCGCAGCTTGGCATCGAGATTGGAAAGCGGCTCGTCGAACATCAGGAGCGGCGGCTCGATGACGAGCGCGCGGGCGAGCGCGACGCGCTGTTTCTGGCCGCCGGAAAGTGCCGAGGGCAGACGGTCGCCGAGGCCGGAAAGGCCGACGCGCTCCAGCATGGCAGCTGCCTTCTTTCGGCGTTCCTGCGTCGGCACCCGGCGTTGTTTCAGTCCGAAGGCGACGTTTTCGAGCACCGTCAGATGCGGAAACAGCGCGTAATTCTGGAAGACCAGGCCGATATCCCTTGCGTGGGCCGGCAGCGTCGTCAGGTCGCGGTCGCCGAGCTTGATGGTGCCGCTGCTCGGCTGCAGGAAGCCGGCGACGAGCCGCAGCGTCGTCGTCTTGCCGCAGCCGCTGGAGCCGAGCAGCGAAACCAGTTCGCCGGCTGCGACGGAAAGCGAAAGATCCTGCAGGACGGCCGTTTTGCCGTAATGAGCGCTGATGGAATTGATGGAGAGCGATACGGTCACGGGCGGCTACTTTGTCAGGAAGGTGAGGCCCAGGGTGGCTTCGACGATAGCCATCACGGCAACGGTCACGAGCATCAGCAGCACGGAGACCGAAGCGATGGTCGGGTCGAAGAACTGCTCCATATGGGCAAGGATCTGGATGGGAAGGGTGGAGATACCAGGCCCCGTCAGGAAGACCGAGACGGAGACGTCGTTGATCGAGGTGATGAAGGCGAGAATAAAGGCGGCGATAACGCCGGCGCGGATATTCGGCAGCACGACGGTCAGGAACGTTTTCAAGGGAGGGCAACCGAGGCTGATCGCCGCTTCCTCGATCGAGAAGTCGAAGCTCGCAAGGCTGGCGCTGACGACGCGCACCGAATAGGGCAGCACCAGCAGCGCGTGACCGATCAGGAGGCTCGGGAAGATCGGCAGCCCGAGGCCGATCGTGATCGATTTCATCAGCGAAAAGCCGAAGACGATTTCCGGGACGAGGATCGGCAGCACGAAGAGTGTCGAAAGCCAGCGCGGCAGCTCCACCCTGTATCGGCTGATGGCATAGGCGGCCGGGACGCCGATCAGAAGTGAGAGCGCGGTTCCGAGAAAGGCGAGCTGCAGGCTGGTGATCGCCGTCGTGCGGAAGGCTTCGATCTGAAAAATGTTCGAGAACCAGTGCAGCGTCAGGCCTTGCGGCGGGAAGGTCAGATAGGTCGTGTCGCTGAAGGAAGCGCCGATGATGATGACGAGCGGCGCCAGCAGGAACAGGAAGACAAGAGCCGTGAAGGCAATGAGCGCGGGGTGGACGGATTTTGTCATGGTCACACCGCCATCGGGTTCAGCCGCCGCGCGAGACGGCTCATGATGGCGACAATGCCGATCGTCACCACGACCATGATGGCGGCGATCGTCGAGGCCCCGACCCAGTCAAAGGTAACCATGGCGCGCTGATAAAGGAAGGTGCCCATCATCATTTGCTTTTCGCCGCCGAGCAGCTGCGGCGTGGCATAGGAGGTGAAGCTGCCGGTGAAAACGAGCACGGCGCCGACGATGAGGCCGGGTGTGGCAAGCGGCAGGATGACCTGGCGGAACGTTGCGGCCGGCGTTGCCCCCAGCGATGTCGCCGCCTGAATGAGGTCCTGCGGTATGCCTTCGAGCACGCCGACAAGGGTCAGGATCATCAGGGGCACGAAGAGATAGACCATCGCGACGATCACCGAGCCCTCGGTGTAGAGCATCGAGAGCGGCTCGCTGATGATGCCGATCGACATGAGGATGGTGTTGAGAATGCCGTTCTTGCCGAGGATGATCAGCCAGGCGAAGGAGCGCACGACGACGCCGGTCAACAGCGGAAAGACCGCCGCAATGATCATCACGCTTTTGGCGCGGCCCGGCATCTGCGCGATGACATAGGCGGCGATGAAGCCGATAATCAGCGAAATCGCCGTTGTTACCAGCGCCACTTCGATCGTCCGGAAGAGCACCGTGCGGCGAAAGCCGCTGCTGAAGAAGGCGACATAGGGGGAAAACACCCCCTTGGGCTCGCCAAAAGTCGCAGCGATCGTAATGATCACGGGAATGAGCAGGAAGAGCGTTACGGCCAGGATCGCCGGCGTCGCCAAACCCCATTTCATCAAATGCTTCATCAACCGAATTCCGTGAGAATGCCGCAGGAGTGTGCGGCATGCCCTGTTACATGCCGAAGATCTCGTTCCAGCGATCGACCCAGTCCGACTGCGCCTCGATCAGCTTCTGATAGTCGATGCGGCTGAGCTTTGCGATCATGTCGGCGCCGTAGGTCCAGAGCTTGGCTTTTTCAGGCGGCAGCACCACCTTGGTCGAGACCGGCGCATCGACGCCTTGTTCGGCTTCGGCCTGCTGCACATCCTTGGACAGGACGAAGTTGATGAACTGGTGCGCAAGCTCGACGTTTTCAGAGCCCTTCGGAATATTGACCGTGTTGAGGACGGCGATATCGCCTTCCTTCAGATCGGCCCAGGCCATCGTCGGAACGGCCGCGCGCAGGGATGACAGAACGAAATCCTGTGTCATCGCCACCTTGGCCTCGCCTGTCGAGATCAGGTTCACCAGCTCGGAGCCGGTATTGTAGTTCTTGACCACATTCGGCTTCAGCGCTCCGATGGCCTCGAACGCCTTGTCGGCATCGGCGTAGGGATCGACGCCGGCGTGCTTGCCGGCTTGAAGAACGGTCAGAGGTCCGCCCGTCGTGGTGATGCCGGGAAGAGAAACCGCGCCCTTCAGGTCGTCGCGCCAGAGATCGTTCCAGGAAGTGATCGGCGGGTTTACCTTGGCCGTATCGTAGACGATGCCTACGCGGCCGATCGTATAGGCGGGGCCGTAATTGCCTTGGGGTGCCTTGGCGATGTCGTAGAGGTCGGCAAGGTTCGGGATCTTGCTGCGGTCGACTTCCTGGAAGAGGCCCTGCTGGATACCGAGCTGCGAATAGCTGTCGGTGAGATAGATGACGTCGACGCCCTTGCCGCCGCGCAGCTTCAGCTTGTTGAGGCGGTCGGCATTGTTGCCGGTTTCGAAGACGACATCGCAGCCGCAGATCTTCTTGAAGGGCTCGATGATGTTGGCTTGCATCTTCTCGCCATTATAGCCCCACCAGGAAACAGTCAGCGTCTTTGCCTGGGCGAAGGCCGGCATGCTGGTTGCCGCGGCAAGGAGAGCAAATCCCGCGGCGCGGGCAAGGGTGAGGCCTTTCATTCTCGAAATCCTTTTGGTCAATGAAATCGGGCATATGTTTCAAGCTTGCAGGATACTATTTTTCGAGCATCGGCTTTACAAGCCCAACAAATGGGCAGGGTGGCAGTTTTTGCCTTTGGTGGGATGAATATTCTGCGTCGTCGCGTGCGGCACTCGGCCATTGCAAAAGCTTGAGATCATTCGCCTTCCGCAAGCGAGCCAGCCGGCTTTACACGCCGGTCCGTCATCTCTACCCTCGACTGATCGAATTTCTTGGCAGGCATGCATCTCATGACATCCCCAAAAACAACCCTTCCCGACGATCTGCTTGTCAATGCGGCGGATGAAGTGCTGATCCGCCAGGATTTGACGCTGACCGCGCTCGGCCGCCGGCCTGCCGATCGCCTGCTGCGTGTCGGCAAGCTGTTGGATGTGCATAGCCGCACCTGGCTGGAAGACCAGGAAATCGTCATCAAGGGTCGGCGTATCGCCTATGTCGGCCCGGCCGGCAGCTATAAGGGCGAGGTCGGCGAGCGTGTGCACGAGCCGCGTCTTGCTGCCGTTCCCGGATTCGGCGAGGCGCACAAGCATATCGAAAGCTCGCATCTTACGCCGGAATGGGAAGCGGCTCTGGTCATGCCGCATGGCGTTACCTGGACCTGCGAGGCAAGTCACGAGTTTTCCAACGTGAATGGCGCCCGCAATCTGGAATTCTGGCTGGAAGCACGCCGCCGCGGCTCGCCGATGAAGATCTTCCCCCTGCCGGGCTCCGCCGTGCCGCCGACCGCTTACGAATGGGGCGGCGGTCATTTCGGCTATGACGAGCAGAAATCCTTTCTGAGCGAAAGCCTGATGGTGGCCGGCCTCGACGAGGTCATGGACTGGCCCTCGGTCAGCAATCCGGAGAATCCGGCTTATGATCGCCTCTGGGGCATGATCCGCGCCACGTTCGAACAGCGCGGCGTGGTCGAAGGTCATGGCGCGGGCCTGCGCGATCTGCCGTCCATCAATGCCTTTGCCGGCGCCGGTCTTGCCTCCGATCACGAAGGCTGGTTCCTGGATGAGATCTGGGAAAAGCTGACGCATGGCCTGTTCATCGAACTCCGGCCGCATTCCCTGCCTGAGGTCATCCAGGGGCTGATCGAGAAGGGCCTGTCCGACTGGTCGCAGATCGCCTTCGTCACCGACGATCGCAGCGCCAGCGATACGTTGAAGATCGGCGCGACGGATCACAATGTCCGGCTTGCGATCGAGAATGGGCTGTCGCCGGAAATCGCCATCCAGTGCGTGACGATCAATCCCGCCCGGCATATGCGGTTGACGCCCTGGGTCGGCTCGATTGCGCCCGGCCGCTTTGCCGATATCGTGCTTTTGGACGATGTGAAGACATTGTCGATCGCCAAGGTCTGGGCTGACGGTCGGCCGGCATCCGAGGGCAAGGCCTTCGTCGGCATCCGGCCCGAGATCGACTGGCCTGATTGGGCGACGCAGACGGTTCGCATCGATCGGACCGTCACGGCAGAAGATTTTCGCATTGCCGCTCCTTCGGATGCGGCCACGGCCAAGGCGGCGCTGCTGCGCCCCTTCCATTGGGCCGATGATTTCATCACCATGGATCTGCCTGTCCGCGATGGCGCCGTTGAGCGCGATCATGATCGCAACGTCACGAAATTCGCGATCGTCGATCGCTTTTCCGGCGAGGCCAAGGTCGCCCGCATGTTCTGGCTCGGCACTGGGCCGCGCACGCCGGATACAGCTCTCGGCGCCACGCTCGGGCATGACAAGCACAATATCTGGGTCGTCGGATCCTCCGATGAAGCGATGGCCATGGTCGCCAATGCGCTGAAAGAGCAGCAGGGTGGCTGGGTGCTGGTCTCGGGCGGCAAGGTCGTTGCCCGCGTCCGCTATGAAGTCGGCGGCCTGATGACGGCGCGCTCGGCCAAAGAGCTGGATGCCGAGATGCAGGCGCTGTATAAGGCCGGAGCTGACATCGACTGGATGTATGAGCCAACCTTCTCGCCGCGCTGGTGGCCGGGTTTTCCCGAGCGGCTTTCCTTCGCCACACTCACCTGCGCGCCCTGGCGCTGGGTTCTGGTCGCTCCCTCCGAAAGGGCGCCGGAAGGCTTCGTCAATGTCGCGACCGGTGAAACCCATCCGATTGTCTGGTGAAGGATATCCGTCTTCTTTATTCTGAATATCCCACTTTGCGCCGTCGAGCGCTGGTGAGCTATCCTGTGACGTCGACTGCGATCCGAGCTTGACGGCTGAAGCCAGCTCCTTAATTATCCGTTTGGTTACTTATGTCGAGCCACAGGCTGCGGAAGGGTAGAGTGTGTCCATCCGCACCTTGAGTGGGCGGCAATCGGGCGGAGGAGGCTCTGGTGATCGCAGTTGATAGTGACAGGTCGCGGATAATGTCGGCATTTTCCACGCTGGGATGTGCCGAGTTCGAATTGAGCGAAGCCCTCGGATTGGCCGAAAACCATGGCATCGACGCCATCGAAATCCGCGCCCTTGGCGGCACCGTCGATCTGGCTAAGCATTTTACCGAAAGGTTCGGCTCTCCGGCCGTCCTGGCCAAAGTGCTGGAGGCTTCTGCCGTCAGCATCTGCGCCTTCAATACGTCGCTGCGTCTTGTCGGTCCGACAGCGCAGGCAAAGGAAGAGTTCCTACGCTATCTTCCGTGGGCGGAGGCCGCCGGCGTTCGTTCGCTTAGGGTTTTCGACGGCGGCGAAAGCGCCGATAAGGGCGAGCTGGCCGAAGCGCTGGCGACGCTGCAATGGTGGCGTGAGACCGCGGAGCGTGAAGGCTTTCACGCCGCTATGGTCATCGAGACACATGATTTCCTCGCATTGCCGGACGCTATTCCACGCTTCCTTGAAATAGCGCCCGATTGCGCGCTGATCTGGGATACGCATCACACCTGGCGCAAGGGCGGGCAAGATCCCGTCGAAACCTGGAAGCAGGTTCGAGACAACACGCAACATCTCCATATCAAGGACAGCGTTTCCAGGCCGGGGCCGAGACTGCCTTATAGTTATGTGTTGCCCGGCACCGGCGAATTCCCGATGGCGGCGCTGCGCTCAGCGCTCGATGCCGATGGTTATGCCGGCATCATGAGTCTGGAGTGGGAAAGATTGTGGCACCAGGATCTGCCGCCTCTGGATTTGGCTCTGCAGGCGGCGCGGCAACGTGGCTGGTGGTCCACGCGGCAAGTGGTGAATAATTGTTGAAGAGCATTAATATTTTAGTTTAGTTGTATGGGGGAAGGCTGCATGGAGATTGACTTTTGCAGCGCGAGTTAATTAGTGTATTAGCAATTATTAAATAACTATCTCGTAGGCATGTCCGTGCCGGGTTGACTACGGTCTTCGGCGCAATATTTCCAGCTCGATGAAGGGGGCCTCAATGATTGAGGTTTGAGGGTGTCTGGAAGATGGAAGAGGTGGATTATACACACCGGAATCCGATGTTTCGGAGCGAAGCGCGCCGTTTATCACCCGCTGTTTCCTGCTCCTGGATGTTTCTCGATCGCCGTATCGCCCCGAAAGGGAAGTCCGATGAACGGTAGTGCAAGCCGCGAGGAGGAGGGGCATGGAGCCCTGATCTTGAAGGCGATCGCCGAAGGTGGCCTGGGTTTCGCGGCGCAATGGATTCATGATGCAGGAAATGTCGGCAAGGTGTTCTACGCGGAAAGCCTGGCGCGCGTAACGGACTCGGACGGCACCGTACATACGGCCGGTACCTTCGTTTCGCTCCTTGAGCGGCAGGATCGCTGGTTCGATCTCGATCTGCGTATTCTGGATATGGTGTTATCCGATCTCGCCGCGGACGAGGCGCTGGTTCTCGGCTTCAATCTCTCCGCCACCAGCCTGTCGCACTTCGATCGGTTTGCTGATGTGTTCGGGCGAATTAACCGCCGTCCGGAGCTTGCTTCGCGCCTCATCATCGAGGTCACCGAAAGTTATCCCGTGGTTGGCGCATCCATCGAGCGTATGAAGATGATCCGCGATCTCGGCTGTCGTATCGCAATCGATGATTTCGGGTCGGGTTTTGCCACGCCGGCATCGCTGTTGCAGGTGCCGGCGGATATCATCAAGATCGACGCAGCCTTCGTGTGGGATAACAGGCGCGGCCGCGACGGCCGCGACAGCCTCTCTCATCTCGTCGGTTTTGCCGCCTGTTTTGCTCCATTTGTCGTCGTCGAGGGTATCGAAACCAGCTCACAGCTCGATGTGGCGCGGGAAGCGGGCGCAACGCATGTGCAGGGCTTTCTGTTGTCGAAGCCGGTTTCATTGGCGCAACTCCGGCGCTACAAGCGTAAAGCCGTCTTGCGGGGGGTGGAATGACTATTCCTGCTCTTGTCCCGCCGGACATGGTCGCAATCTCCAATCGTTGTGCATGGCGTATATCTGCCGGTCTTTCGCCGAAGCCTGCCATCAGGGGCTTGCAGGTGATGCCATGATGAAGCAGCCGGCTTTCACATCGGCCTATCAGATCTCGGCGGCCCGAGCGGCAAACGAGCTGAAGACGAAGACGTTGCTGCGCGCTTTTGTGAGCCGACTTCGCATTGTCTTTTCCGGAAGCGGCGAGTTGTCGGCCACATTCGTCGGCGGGGCTGACCCGCATGTTCTTATTTGCGATCGGGCGGCCGAAGCGATTGGCCGCGTCGCCATAGATGCCGAGACCGGCCTCTATGTGCTGTGCGAGCTCGGCGGTCATGCCGATGACGTCGTTATCGTGACCGCAAGCGAAAATCGATTGATTGAGGAGATCACTCTCCATCTTGGCGATGGCCGTTTGCTGCAGGGAGCGGTCGATACCGCCATCGGCAGCCTTGTCGGCCAGACGATGGAGGATGTCGAGCGCAAGTTTATTCTCCAGACGCTGCATCATTGCGGCGGAGATCCCACTCACACGGCATTCATGCTCGGCATGCCGCTCGTCACTCTTTGCAACAAGCTGGCGGTCTACTTTTCGGACTCAGCCGGCGAACTGCCGCAGACTGCTGCGGATATGGGATACGGAGCGAAAAGCTACCGGCTGTGATTGCGCACGCATTTCATGCGGACGCATTCTGCCCCGGTTACCAAACCGGGATCGCGCTCCTGGAACAGGGCGCAAATCGAAACGGCGCGCTGCCCGGCTGCGGGTATCGCGCATGATGCAATTCGAGCGGGGCGGCGCACGAGGAACCAAATGAGATCCGGGAAAAGATCATGGATTCTTTCAGCGAGAGAAAAGACCCCGTACCCCAGAAGATGCCTTCCTTGTTCGACGGCTGCGTGAAGATCGTTTCTGCCTATGTCAGCCATAATGCCATCCCTGTTCACAGCCTCCCGAGGCTTATCAAGGATATTCACGAGGCGCTGCAAACATTGGATGGTTCGGCTTCGATCGTCGATCGAAGCAATCTGGTGCCGGCAGTGGATTTGAAGAAATCGGTGACGAACGACTACATCGTCTGCCTCGAAGACGGCAAACGCTTCAAGACATTGAAGCGCCATTTGCGCGTGCATTACGGTCTGACACCCGAGGAGTACAGACAGAAATGGGGACTTGCTCCCAACTATCCGATGGTTGCGCAGAATTATGCCAACCGTCGTTCGGAACTCGCGAAGATTTCCGGCCTCGGTGCGAATGGCAACAAGAGGGAAAGCGTCGCCTGAAGCCATTCGGAAACGGACGCTTCCGGCGTTCCTGACGGCATGGCTTCGGCGCTTCGGGGGAGTTCGGGCGGACCCGCGAGCGGTTTCCATGCGTTTTGCGACGCTTGCGGTGGTGCCGCGTCTGCCGGCGGGATGCTGCAAATGAAATGGCGCCCTATAAGGGGCGCCATTGTCTTGTCGAGGATGTCCGAAGTCGTTATCGGCGATGATCAGAAAACCTGACGCAGCGCGATGAAGAGCACGAAGGCCAGTGCGATCGAGGCCGGCAGCGTCAGTATCCAGGCCATCAGCATGTTGCGCACCGTCGACCATTGCAGGCCGGAACCGTTTGCCGCCATGGTGCCGGCGACGCCGGAGGACAGGACGTGCGTTGTCGAGACCGGCAGGCCGAGATGGTCGGCAGCGCCGATCGTCAGCATGGCGACGACTTCGGCAGCGGCACCCTGGCCATAGGTCAGGTGCGTCTTGCCGATCTTTTCGCCGACCGTGACGACGATGCGCTTCCAGCCGACCATGGTGCCGAGGCCGAGTGCCAATGCGACGGCAACCTTCACCCAGAGCGGGATGAACTTGGTCGCGTGATCGACGGCGGCGTGATAGTTGGTCACGGCCTTCAGGTCGTCGGCGTTCATCGGCAGCAGCTTCTGCTTGTCGATCAGCTTCAGCGATTCACCGATCAGGTAGATGTCGTTACGAACGTTGCCGACGAGGCCGTTCGGCAGCTTTTCGACGCTCGGATAAGCGGCGATTTCGGCGCTGGTGGCATGAATATAGGCCTGCAGTGCAGGCGTTGTTGCGTCCGTCCAGGTCTTGGTCTTGACGGCATCGCTGACCGCAGCCTTCGGATCGGCCGGAGCGGCAACGCCCGGCTTCACATACTTGCCGAGCACGGTCTCGACCTGCGTGGAGGCAGCCTTGTAAGCTTCGAGATAGTTGACGTCGGGCGTGCGGTTCAGCGCGAAAGCCGTCGGTACGAGACCGATAAGGATGAGCATGATCAGACCCATGCCCTTCTGGCCATCGTTCGAACCGTGGGCGAAGCTGACGCCGGTGCAGGTGAAGATCAGCAGGCCGCGGATCCATGCCGGCGGCGGCGCATTGCCCTTCGGTGCTTCATAGAGCTCCTTGTTGCGGATCAGCACCTTGGCGACCAGCAGCAAGATCGCAGCCATGGCAAAGCCGATGATCGGCGAGAGCAGCAGTGACATGCCGACGCTGCTTGCCTGCGACCAGTCGACGCCGCTGGTGGCGGAGCCGGCAGGGGCGAGGAACTGGTTGGCGAGACCGACGCCGATGATGGAGCCGACGAGCGTGTGCGAGCTTGAGGCCGGCAGGCCGAGATACCAGGTGCCGAGGTTCCAGATGATGGCAGCGGTCAGCAGGGCAAAGACCATCGCAAGACCGGAGCCGGAACCGACTTGGAGGATCAGCTCGACCGGCAGCAGCGCCAGGATGCCGAAGGCGACGGCGCCCGACGAGGTCAGAACGCCGAGGAAGTTGAAGAAACCGGACCAGATGACGGCGAATTCCGCCGGCAGCGAACGGGTGTAGATGACGGTGGCGACCGCGTTGGCCGTATCGTGGAAGCCGTTGACGAATTCGAAGCCGAGCGCGATCAGCAGCGCAAGGCCGAGCAGGATCCACGGAACAGCAGCGGCATCGGCGAGCTCGCTACCGAGCGCATAACCGACATAACCGAGGCCAGCCAGGACAAGGACGCCAAAGATCGGCAGAAACCATTTTGCCGAACTACCGGCACCGTGAATTGGATGGTTGGCATTGCCACCCTCCGAAGTGTTTGAAGCGAGGTCGACCATCCCAAACTCCTTTATGGCAATTGATATCGCTGGTGTAAGCTTCCTTCATGAAGCTCTCGTGACGCGCGAGTAGGTTGCGGCCGGCTGCAAATACCGGCGACAATATGCTCTTTCGGCTGCGGACAGGCGTTTGGATTGATCTTGATTTCGCCGTCAAAAGGCCTTTTTCGGTTCAGCCGGCGTTCATACCTCGGAGGGTTAAATCCCTGATGTAAGGGACTTGGATAGAGGGCCATCAAAATGAGATCGTCCGTGATTGCCATCGCTGCCTTGTTCGGCAGCCTGGTTGTATCTTCGGCAGAGGCAATGCCTATCCCAGCCGTTGGGACAACGGCCTCAGTGCCGATCGTGAAAGTCGACTATGCCTGCGGTCGTGGCTGGCACCTGACGCGTTGGGGCGAATGCCGCCCGAATCGCTGGGGTCCGCCGCCCCGGCGTTGGGGTTACTACAGGCCGCCACCGCCGCCGCCATGGGGCTGGCACGGCCATCGCCACCATCGCGACGGCTGGCGCGATGACCGCTGGCGTGATCGCCCGCGTTACTGGTAAGACCCGAAACACCGCCGCGCCTTGCGGCGGTGTTTTGTTTAGAGCAATTTCAGGAAAAGTGCGCAGCGGTTTTCCGTCCGGAATTGCGTGAAAATATAAAGCTAAATCGGTTCGGAGATTCCGTGAAAAGCTGAACTGCTCTAAGGCTGGGTTTGGGGCCGCAATGCGCGCGCTCCGAGCCATAGGCCTGAAAGAACGAGCAGGCTGGCCGATAAAATCGCAACAAGGCTCTTCGCATGGAGCGCGATGTCGGCAAGTTTCGGCCGGATGAGATCGGCCGTATTGAAATTCTCGCCGCTGAATTTGCACAGGATGAGCGAGAGGTTGTTGCGCACGAGTGTCGCGTCGATATCGGAGACGAGGTCGTCGACCGATGCCTTTTCCACCTTCATTACCCGCATCTGCAGCAACACCGCTTTTGCCGCCGCGAGGTAGGCGTGGGAGCATTCATTGAAAGGGCTTTCCTCGTCGCTGACGCTGTCCGGCATCAGGCCCCAGAGGCAATAGGCGCGTTGGATCTGCGCGAAGTTCAAGAGGCGACGGAAGGTTTCGTCGGTATCCGATGTGCTCTCGGCAAGCGAGACGATCCGCCCGTAATAGGGAGCGATCACAGCCATCTCGCCATGGGTGAGGCTAGGGATCGGGATACCGGCCTGGCTGCCGGAAGAGCCGCCGCCATGCGCAGCAACAGAAGCCGGCCAGCTCGACAGCATGAGCCAGAAGAGTGCAAAAAGGACGCTGCTTGGATGCTGGCGTTTCCCGCGCATGTTGCCATGCGCGGGATGCGAGCTACTTATCATGCTAAGCCCGGCGCAGGGTCGCACTGCCGTAGCGTGTCTGCGGCAGCTGGCGTTCCGCCCAGGCTCCGAAGGCAAGGCCGAGCGTCGTCCAGAGGATGGCGTGCATGCCAAGCGATGTGATGCGGAAGCGCCAGAGCACCACGGCGGAGAATTGCTCGGGCACTTCGTTGATCGAGGGAAGCAGATATTGGATCAACGCGATGAAGACGATGTAGCCGATTCCGGCAATGATCGCACCGTTCCAGGAACCATATCGCGCTGCCAACCGACGGCCGAAGCCCACGGCGACGATCATGCCGACGACGGAGGCAACGATCATAATGAAGAACAGCTCGGTTCTCGCGCCGATCGTATCGGGATTGCCGACAGCCGGCGGGTTTGCCGGATATTTGATGTCGGGCACGAGAGAAATCGTCACGAAAGCGGCGATGGCGAGCAGGGCTGCCGTGCCGCGTGCGCCGAGAGGGCTGACACGACCGTAAACAAAGGAAAAGACCAGCGCGAACAATCCGCCTATTGCGGTCGAGAAGATCACGCTGCCGGTGAAGAGGCCGATGCCCGCCTGTGTGGCGCGGCTGACGATTTCCGGCTCAGGCGCCTCGCCGGCGGCTTGCGCGGCCTTTTCTTCAAAGCCGATGGCCCAATCGACCAGCGGTTCGCCGAAGATGTGGGCGAAGGCAAAAACGAGAATACCCGCAAGGGCCCCGACGATCATGCCGCGGAGCAAAAGGCGTCCAACCATGTGCTTGACCCCTTAGTGGCAGGGGAAGCCGAGAAGGTGACGGGCATCATGTACGAATTCATGCACATACATGCCCGAGATGAGCGAGGTTGCGCCCTCTTCTGCACCGATGAAATAGATCGCGAGCAGCATCAGCAGGCCGGCAAAAATGGCCCAGGGCAGGATTTGACCGAGCGGAATCGGCTGCGGAACTGCGGTTGGCGCGAAAGTGGTGTCGGACATTGTATTTCCCTCTTAAAGAAAAGCGCGTTCCATTTGCGGAAGGGTTCTTGCGGGAAGGGTCTGGCTCTCGAGGGCGAAGGTTCCGTCATCGATTACAGTGGCGCGACCGCGCCGGAATTCCACCGGCTTCCGCACCCGCAAGTGCAAGTGCAAGTTTATATCTATTTGTAAAGATGGTTGTCAATCAAGCGCCACTGCGATGCGAAATCGCGACAAGAGCGCGGCAGGGGATGGAGTTGGGACAGTCTTATGAAAACGCGTTTGAGCTGGATTTGCCATGGGGCGACGCGAGCCAATCGAAACGGCTGCTTTCCGGATGACGAACCCTTGGAGGCGAAGGCAGTGCAGCAGGCTCAATCATTGTCCTTCGGCCTCGAGACGATCGATCGGGTCTGGACCAGTCCGGCTCTGCGCGCGCGCCAGACAGCCACGGTCCTCGGTCTCGATGCCATCCCGGATGTCGGCTTGCGGGAATGCGATTATGGTGACTGGCGGGGGCAATCCCTTGCAGAATTGCATGAAAGGGATGCGAATTCTCTGGCGCTATGGATGACGGATACCTCGGTCGCGCCGCATGGCGGTGAAGCCCTGTCGGCGGTCATGAAGCGCGTCGCTGAATGGATGGGAAATCACATCGAGGATGCCGGCCATATCGTCGTCGTCACCCATGCGAGCGTCATTCGCGCTGCCGTTCTGCAGGCCCTGCAGGCGCCGCCCGCAGCATTCTGGGCTGTTGATGTCGAGCCGTTCGGGATTGTCGAAATGACGAGTGACGGCCGGCGCTGGCAGCTTCGCTTTCCCAAGATGACGATCTAGAGCGATTCCCACAAAGCTGCGGCTTCGGCGTCGGAAATTGCCCGAAAGCAAAGGGATGGCGATCAGCCGGCCGCCCGTGCCCGCTTGCGTTCGGAGTAGACAAGATATCCGGCCATGCCAAACGTCATGGCGGCCAGTCCGTACCAGGTAATGGCATAGACGAGATGGCTGTTGTGGAAGGTGATCTGTGTCAGCCCGCCCACGGGCAGTCGGCCCGGATTTTTCGCATCGTCGGCATCGATGAAGTAGGGCGCCACGTTCTGCAACCCGCGGGCCTCGGCGATCTCAGTCACGTCGCGCGAATACCAGCGCTCGTCCGCCGGCACGTTCGAACGCAGCAGCGTGCCTTTGGGCTCGTTGATCCTGAGCAGGCCGGTCACGGAGGTCTCGCCAGCAATCTCGCCTTCGGCGCGTGTCACCGGATTGCGCTTCTCTGTGGGAACGAAGCCGCGATTGACGATGATGATCGTGCCATCGGCAAGCTTCAGTGGCGTCAGCACCCAGTAGCCTGCGCCAAGCGCGGTCGAGGCATAGACCTGCGCTTCCTTGCCGTTAAGGAAAGTCCCGCTCGCCTGAACATGCTTGTATTCGGAGTTTTCGGCGTTGATCTCAGCCCATTGCGCCGGGCCGGGTGCCTGAACCGCCGGGGCATGCACGCGCGCATCGACCCGGGCGATGAGATCCAGCTTCCAGTGCAGCCGCTTCACCTGCCAGGTGCCGAGCCCGATGAGAAGCGCGGTCAGGAGCAGAAGCACCGATACCCAGATGGCAAGGGTAAGTGTCGAACGCGACTTGCCCTGAGATGCGGTTGAGGAAATGTCGGTCATGGCGCTGGTCTCCAGGGACGCGCTGCCGCATGATTTCGGGAGGTTCAATTCTCTTCGCGGAAGATCATGCGTGGTCTGAAAATCGGCTGCGGCATCTCGCATTTTCAGGGATGCGCTGCGCAGCATCCGGCGGAATTTTCGCGCCGGGAAGAGGGCGGGCCTTTTGCTGAAGGCCCGCCGCTCGATCTTATGGCATGTTGCGCATCATCTCGGGCGACATGGGCATCATGTTCGCGTTGAGATGATGCATGACCCAGAGCGAGCCGGACAGCGCGATGATGACGATGACGATCGTGAAGATCAGCGCCATCATGTTCCAGCCGCCTTCCGAGCGGGTATTCATGTGCAGGAAGTAGATCATGTGCACCACGATCTGGATCGCACCGAGGATCATGACGATCGCCCCGGTGACGGCGGGATCGGGGATCACTTTGGCCATGACCAGCCAGAAGGGAATGGCGGTCAGGATGACGGAGAGGACGAACCCCGTCATGTAGCTCTTGAAGGTGCCATGTGCCGCCTCGTGGCCGCCGTGGTGGTCGTGGCCGTGGGCGTCGCCGGAATGATGCGAATGGTTTGCGTTCGAGCTCATCCGAGAACTCCCATGAGGTAGACGAGGGAAAACACGCCGATCCAGACGACGTCTAGGAAGTGCCAGAACATCGAAAGGCACATCAGGCGGCGCTTGTTTTCCGGGATCAGGCCGTAGCGGCCAACCTGCACCATCAGCGTGATCAGCCAGACGATACCGGTGGTGACGTGCAGACCGTGCGTGCCGACCAGCGTGAAGAAGGCCGACAGGAAGGCGCTGCGCTGCGGGCCGGCGCCATCGAGGATCAGGTGATAGAACTCATAGAGTTCGAAGAAGATGAAGAGGGCACCGAAGATGCCCGTTATCGTCAGCCACATCAGCGTGCCCGACTTGTTGTCCTTCTCCATTGCCAACATGGCGAAGCCATAGGTGATGGAGGAGAAGAGCAGCATCGCCGTGTTGAGGGCGACGAGCGGCAGCTCGAACAGGTCGGCCGGCGACGGGCCGGCCGCATAGCTGTGGCCGAGTACGGCGAAGGTGGCGAAGAGGACTGCGAAGATCAGGCAGTCGCTCATGATGTAGATCCAGAAGCCCAGCATGGTGCTGCCTTCAGGATGATGCTCTTCCGTCATGTAGAAGGCGGGCGTTTCGCCATCCTTGGGAGCGTGTGCGGTTTGGGTGGTCATAAGTCTTACACCTGTCCTGCGAGCTGCTTCGTACGCTCGTTCTCGGTCTTGACGACCTCGTCGGCGGGGATGTGGTAGTCGCGCTTGTAGTTGAAGGTATGGCCGATCGTAATGACGATCATCGCGACGAAGGTGATGGCGGCAAGCCACCACATGTACCAGATCATGCCGAATGCGAAGCCGATGGAGAGAACGCCGAGG
Source organism: Martinezella hainanensis (assembly GCF_900094555.1). Classification (GTDB taxonomy): domain Bacteria; phylum Pseudomonadota; class Alphaproteobacteria; order Rhizobiales; family Rhizobiaceae; genus Rhizobium; species Rhizobium hainanense. The sequence continues at coordinate 119,901 of NZ_FMAC01000014.1, read as the reverse complement.
ATGATGCCGGTGCCGGTGTTCTTCGGCATATGGATCGGGATGAAGCCTTCCGTCGGCCTGACGTAGCCGCGGTTCTTCATGTCCCACCACGCGTCGTGATCGTAGACGATCGGCGTGAAGGCGAAGTTGTAGGCCGGCGGCGGCGACGAGGTCGACCATTCCAGCGTACGGCCGCCCCAGGGGTCGCCGGTGTGGTCGCGAAGCTCTTCGCGCTTCATGAAGCTGACGGCGAGCTGGATGAGGAAGCAGGCGATGCCGATGGCGATGAGGCCGGCGCCGAAGGCGGCGATGATGAACCAGATCTGCAGCGACGGATCGTCGAACTGGCTGACGCGGCGGGTAACGCCCATCAGGCCGAGGATGTAGAGCGGCATGAAGGCGAACCAGAAGCCGATCTGCCAGAACCAGAAGCTCATCTTGCCCCAGAAGGGATCGAGCTTGAAGCCGAAGGCCTTCGGGAACCAGTAGTTGACGCCCGCGAACATGCCGAAGAGCACGCCGCCGATGATCACGTTATGGAAGTGGGCGATCAGGAACAGCGAGTTGTGCAGCACGAAGTCGGCTGGTGGAACCGCCAGCATGACGCCGGTCATGCCACCGATGGTGAAGGTCACCATGAAGCCGACGGTCCACAGCATCGGCGGCTCGTAGCGGATGCGGCCGTGGTACATCGTGAACAGCCAGTTGAAAAGCTTCGCACCCGTCGGGATCGAGATGATCATCGTCGTGATGCCGAAGAAGGAGTTGACGCTGGCGCCCGAGCCCATCGTGAAGAAGTGGTGCAGCCAGACGAGGTAGGAGAGGATCATGATCACGCAGGTGGCGTAAACCATCGAGGCGTAGCCGAAGAGGCGCTTGCCGCAGAAGGTGGCGACGACTTCCGAGAAGACGCCGAAAGCCGGCAGGATCAGGATGTAGACTTCCGGGTGGCCCCAGATCCAGATGAGGTTGACATACATCATCGGATTGCCGCCGAGGTCGTTCGTGAAGAAGTTCGTGCCGGCATAGCGGTCGAGCGTCAGCAGAGCGAGCGTTGCGGTCAGGATCGGGAAGCTGGCAACGATCAGGATGTTGGTGCAGAGCGACGTCCAGGTGAAGACGGGCATCTTCATGAAGGTCATGCCCGGCGCGCGCATCTTGACGATGGTGGCGATCAGGTTGATGCCCGAAAGCGTCGTTCCGATACCTGCCACCTGCAGGCCCCAGATGTAATAATCGACGCCGACGTCGGGACTGTAGGCGATGCCGGAAAGCGGCGGATAGGCCAGCCAGCCGGTCTTGGCGAACTCGCCGATGAAGAGCGAGATCATGATGACGATCGCGCCGGCCGTCGTCATCCAGAACGAGAAGTTGTTAAGAAACGGGAAGGACACGTCGCGCGCGCCGATCTGCAGCGGCACGACGAGGTTCATCAGGCCGGTGACGAAGGGCATCGCCACGAAGAAGATCATGATGACGCCGTGGGCGGTGAAGATCTGGTCGTAGTGATGCGGCGGCAGATAACCTTCGGAACCGTTGAAGGCGATGGCCTGCTGAAGGCGCATCAGCAGCGCGTCGGAGAAGCCGCGCAGCAGCATGATCAGCGCCAGCACGACGTACATGATACCGATTTTCTTGTGATCGATGCTGGTGAACCATTCCTTCCAGAGATAGCCCCAGAGGCGGAAATAGGTCAGCAGGCCGAGAAGGGCGATACCGCCGATGGCGACGCCGAGGAAGGTCACGACGAGGATCGGCTCGTGATACGGGATCGAGTCAAGCGTCAGCCGACCGAAGATGAATTTATAGAGGTCCGGGTTGGAAAACATGGATTGCCTCTGTCCCTTATGAATGTCTTGTTATTGAGCGCACCGGATCAGTGACCCTGATGCTGCGCCGAACCGGTCGACGAATCGGAAGAAGAGCCGTTGCCCATATCCATGCCCTGCATCGAGTTGTCCCCATGCTGCATGGTATGAGTAGCATCGCCTTCAGCCTTGACGGGCGTGACCTCGGCCGAGGCACCATCGCGGTTGTCGTAGATCAGGCGCTCGCGGTTTTCGTGGCTTTCCTTGCCGCCGCCGCCCTTGGCGTCGATATGCATCATCTCGCTCATGCACATCTTGCTCGGATCGGCGCACATGTTGAGGATGGCGTTGTAGAGACCATCATCGACGGCGTTGAAATACTGCACCGGATTGCGCTCGCTCGGCTTGGCAAGCGCCAGATATTCCGGGCGGCCGAGTGCCGTGCCCTGGCTCTTGGCTTTCTGGACCCACTGGTCGAAGTCAGCCTGATTGAGGCCATGGAACTTGAAACGCATGTTCGAGAAGCCGGCGCCACTGTAATTGGCGGACAGGCCCTGGAATTCGCCGGGATGGTTGATGACGGCGTGCAGCTTCGTCTCCATGCCCGGCATGGCATAGATCTGACCTGCCAGCGCCGGGATGAAGAAGGAGTTCATGACAGCCGAAGCCGTGATCTTGAAATTGATCGGGCGATCGACCGGCGCCGCCATCTCGTTGACGGTCGCGATGCCGTATTCCGGATAGAAGAACAGCCATTTCCAGTCGAGTGCCACCACTTCGACCGTCAGCGGCTTCACGTCGGCACTGAGCGGCTTGTCGGCGGCAATGCGGTCGAGAGGGCGGTAGGGGTCGAGCTGATGGGTGCTGATCCAGGTCACGGCGCCGAGCGCGATGATGATGGCCAGCGGAGCGGACCAGATGACCAGCTCCAGACGTGTCGAATGATGCCATTCCGGCTCGTAGGTCGCCTCTTTGTTCGACTGGCGGTATTTCCAGGCGAAGAACAGCGTCAGGAAGATCACCGGGATGATGATGATCAGCATCAGCACGACCGAGACGATGATGAGGTCCCGCTGCTGCATGGCGATATCGCCGGAGGGAGCCATCACCACAAGATTGCAACCTGAAAGTAGCAAAAACAATGGGATGACGGATAAACGGCTGAAAATCTTCGATAGTCTTGGCACGTCTTAAAGCTCTTTTTGTTTCGACCCTACCGCGACTAAAGGACGGCGGTCATGAACGATATGAGGTGTTTCGTCGCACCGCAGCAAGCTTGAGTGCATTGCGGTATGGAATGCTGTCTCACGTATCGGGAAAACCCTCAGAAATCCAGAAGGTTTTCCATGAGGCCATTCGCTTTTATCGCCGCCAATATACCTGGATCGGAACAAATGGCTATCGGCGGCGGTTCCCGTCTGATCTGAAATGTGGCGTCAAACGCGGAAATGGCCCGATTTGATCGCTAATTTGCGAATTATTTCATGCTCGATACTTGATATGTTCGCACGTTTGATCGACATTTTCATTATGCACGAATTCGTGGAGGAATTCGTGCTCGGAGAGGGAGGCTCCCGCGCATGGTCAGCGTTACGCATGAATCACTGAACCCCACATCTTCTACTCTGGAGAGCGATGCCCGCAGCATGCATGCGGGCGGCTCCGTAGCCCCCGGCAATATCGCCATCGGCGTGATCATTGGTCGCACGTCCGAATTCTTCGATTTCTTCGTCTATGCCATCGCATCGGTTCTGGTCTTCCCGAAGCTGATCTTCCCCTTCGCCGACCCGTTGCATGGCACGCTCCTTTCCTTCCTGGTCTTCGCGCTCGCCTTCATCGCCCGCCCGATCGGCTCGTTCATCTTCATGGCGGTCGACCGCAGGTATGGACGTGGCGTCAAGCTGACGATCGCGCTGTTCCTGCTTGGTGGCTCGACGGCGGCAATGAGCTTCCTGCCCGGCTATTCCGAGGTCGGTGTCTATGCGATCATCCTGCTTGCCATCTTCCGCATCGGCCAGGGCCTGGCGCTCGGCGGTGCCTGGGACGGCTTGGCTTCGCTCCTGGCGCTCAACGCACCGACGAACCATCGCGGCTGGTACGCGATGATCCCCCAGCTCGGTGCCCCGATCGGCTTCATGCTGGCAAGCGCGCTGTTCGCTTATTTCGTAACGAGCCTCACGAGTGCGGACTTCCTGGACTGGGGCTGGCGCTATCCGTTCTTCTGCGCCTTCGCGGTCAACGTCGTTGCGCTCTTCGCCCGCCTGCGTCTGGTGGCGACCGAGGAATTCGGCACGCTCTTGGAGCGCCACGAGCTCGAACCCGTGAAGATGACGGAACTGCTGCGGGTGCATGGCCGCGACGTGCTGATCGGCGCCTTCGTGCCGCTCGCAAGCTTTGCGACCTTCCATCTGGTCACGGTCTTCCCGCTCGGCTGGGTTACGCTCTACAGCGAGCAGACCCCCGGCTCGTTCCTGCTGATGGAGTTCCTTGGCGCGATCTGCGGTATTCTCGCCATCATCTGTTCGGGTATGCTCGCCGACCGTATCGGCCGCCGCAATCAGCTGGCTATCGGCGCCGTGCTGATCGCCTGCTTCGCCTTCGTTGCGCCCTGGCTGCTCGATGGCGGCGCGACCGGCCGTCACATCTACGTGGTGCTCGGCTTCACGCTGCTCGGCCTCTCCTTCGGTCAGGCGGCTGGCGCCAGTGCATCGCGCTTCAGCCAGAACTATCGTTATAGCGGCTCGGCCCTCGTGTCGGATCTGTCCTGGCTGATCGGTGCCGGTTTTGCGCCCTTCGTGGCGCTTGCCCTCTCCAGCCAGTTCGGCCTCGTCTATACCAGCCTCTATCTGCTGTCGGGCGTCGTCTGCACGCTGGTCGCGATCTTCTTCAGCAAGACGCTGGAAACGCGCGATAACTGAGACGGAATATTTGAATTGAAAAAGGCCGCGGCATGAAAGTGCCGCGGCCTTTTCGTTCAAACTCAATGCACGAGCCAGGCGATCAGCGGCGCCGCCAGCACGTTCGTCATCCCCACCAGCACCATGACCAATCCGGCGATCGATCCTTCTTCCCGACCGATCTCGTGAGCCTTCGCGACGCCGATGCCATGCGCGCCCATGCCATAGAGCGCTCCGCGCGCCATGCCCGATCGCAGCGGCAGCAGCCGCAGCAGGATTTGCCCGACAACGGCGCCGAACAGGCCGGTGATGACGACGAAGACGGCGGTCAGGTTGGGTACACCGCCGATATCGCCCGAAACAACCATGGCAAAGGGCGTGCTGATCGAGCGCGGCATCAGGCTGAGCCGCAGGCTCTCATCAAGGCCAAGGAGGCTCGCAAGCCCCCACGCGGACACCATCGCCGTGGTGCTGCCGACCGCAACTCCGAACAGCAGGACCGGCCAATAGCGCTTGATGAGATCGCGCTGCTCATAGATCGGCACGGCAAAGGCGACGGTCGCCGGCCCGAGCAGGGCAAGCAGCCAGCGGCTGTCATGCATGTAGTCCTGGTAATTGGCATGCAGCATGAGGGCGATGACGATCAGGACTGCGGGCACGGCCACCAGCGGCGATAGCCAGAGCGAAGGCCAGCGACGGTAGAGCGCCTTCGACACGTAGTAGAGGCCGACCGTCGCCAGCGGCCAGAACAGGCCTGATGCGACGATTTCAATCGTGGGCATGGCTGGACGCTCCCTGGCGCATCATCAGGCGGTAGCCGATATCGATGGCGATGGCGGTCACGCCCATGACGATCACGGTGCCGACAAAGATCACCGCGAGCACCTTCAGCCCGACGATACCGATGAACTCGCCATGATCGAGCAAAGCCAGCACCGCCGGCACGAAGAACAGCAGCATTTCGGCAAGAAACCATTCTGCGCCGCGCTTCATGCTCGTCAGCTTGACCTTGCCGCTCGCAAATAGCGCCAGCACCAGCAACATGCCGGCGATGGCGCCGGGTATCGGCAGATGCGTCAGGCGCACGATGGTCTCGCCCGCTTGCCAGAAGACGAGCAGCAACAGGATCTGGGCCAGCCGGCCCAGTTTCGGATGATTCTGTAGGTCGATACGCATGGGGAAACTCGGGAAAATCGGACGGCCTGAAGATAAGCCCTGCTGCGAGATGAATAAAATGAATTGATTTCATGAAATTCAGTCCTATATGGAATAGTGATGGAGCTTCGGACGCTGAAAGCCTTTGTCGAGGTAGTGCGCCAGGGCGGCTTTTCGGAAGCCGCCAAGGTGGTGTTCACGACCCAATCCGCCGTCAGCAAGGCCGTGCGCCAGTTGGAGGATGAGCTCGGCCTGTCGCTGCTGAACCGCATCGGTCATCGCACGACGCTGACGGATGCCGGCGAGGTGGTCTATCGCCGGGCGATCACGATCCTCGCCGGCCGCGACGATCTGCTGGCCGAATTGTCCGAGTTGCGCGGCCTCACGCGCGGCACTTTGCGCCTGGGCCTGCCGCCGATCGGCAATGATGCTCTGTTTGCACCGGTATTCGCCGTCTTCCGCAATCGCTATCCCGGTATCGAGATCAGGCTGATCGAACAGGGGGCGAAACGGCTCGAGGAAATGGTGCTTGCCGACGAGGTCGATCTCGGGGCTTCGCTTCTACCCACGCCCGACGCCTTCGAATGGCAAAGCGTGCGCTGCGAGCCCATGCATGTGCTTTTGCCATCTTCCCATCCGCTTGCCAGGCAGGAAGCGGTGCCGCTCGCGGCGCTCAAGGGTAATTCATTCCTCCTGTTCGAAACCGGATTTGCGCTGAACGGCATCATTCTCGATGCCTGCCGCACCGCCGGCTTCGCGCCTGGTATCGCCGCTCGCTCCAGCCAGATCAATTTTATCGCCGAATTGGTCGCCGCGGGACTCGGGGTCGGCTTCCTGCCGCGGCTGATCGCCGAACAGCGCCAGCGCCCCGGCATCGCCCATGCGCTCGTCGTCGAACCGGGCATGGAGTGGCACATGGCCTGGATTTGGCGGCGCGGCGGCTATCTGTCGCATGCCGGCCGCGCCTGGCTCGACCTCGCTGCGGAGATCGCGGCGAAATCTTGACTCTGATTTCAAACTTTTGTGATAAAGCGACCTGAGTGCAAACTTGAAAAAAATGCTCAGGAAAAATATAGGCTATCGCATTGCTGCCTGGTGGCGGTGCTTTTCACGCGAGAGGACTTTATGACTTTTTCCTTTTCTCATCTTACCAGTGCGCTGGCGCTTGCCGCGGGCCTTGCCGTTGCTCCGATGATGGCGAACGCCGCCGACTCCGAAGGCATCGTCGTCTACAACGCCCAGCACGAGGCGCTGACGCAGGCCTGGGCGGATGGCTTCACCAAGGAAACCGGCATCAAGGTCACGATCCGCAATGGTAGCGACATGCAGTTCGCCAACCAGATCATCCAGGAAGGTGCGGCCTCCCCCGCCGACGTCTACCTGACGGAAAATTCTCCGGGCATGACGCTGGTCGATGCCAACAAGCTCTTTGCCCCGGTCGATGCCGCGACGCTCGCCCAGGTGCCGGAAACCTTCAAGGCTGCCGATGGCAACTGGGTCGGCGTTGCCGCCCGCTCCACGGTTTTCGCTTATGACAAGACCAAGCTGAAGGAAGCCGATCTGCCGAAGTCGATGCTCGATCTCGCCGATCCCAAGTGGAAGGGCCGCTGGGGCGCTTCGCCGGCTGGTGCCGACTTCCAGGCAATCGTCAGCGCCTTCCTTGAGCTGAAGGGTGAGGATGCAACCCGCGCCTGGCTGAAGGCGATGAAAGAAAATGCCAGCTTCTACAAGGGCAACAGCGTTGCCATGAAGGCAGTCAACGCCGGCGAGATCCAGGGTGCGCTGATCTATCACTACTACTGGTTCGGCGATCAGGCCAAGACCGGCGAAAACAGCAAGAACGTCTCGCTGCACTACTTCAAGAACCAGGATCCTGGCGCCTTCGTCAGCATCTCCGGCGGCGGCGTGCTGGCATCCAGCCAGCATCAGAAGGAAGCACAGGCTTTCCTGAAGTGGATCACCGGCAAGGGCGGCCAGGCCGTTCTGCGCGATGGCGACTCCTATGAATATGCCGTCGGCAACGGCGAGGCTTCCAATGCGAAGCTGGTGCCGATCTCCGAGCTGCAGGCGCCGAAGGTCGAGCCTTCGAAGCTGAACAGCAAGAAGGTCACCGACCTGATGACGGAAGCAGGCCTCATCTAACCCCAGGGTCCGCGCCGCGGCTCTTTTAGAGCGCGTTCGGACGGGCTTGGCTCTTGCATCCTTGTCCTATGCCCTGCTAGGGGCATACGGATGGCCTTTAGGCTAATCGATCGGGCAATCGCCGCAAGCGGCGGTTGCCTTCCTATTTCAGGGCGTGAAAGGCAGCTCGGATTTGCTGCAGAAGAACACATACGCCGGCGAGCCAGCCGCCATGCGAATGCCCCCGTTGACGGCCGCTCCCCGCAGCCGTGTCCGGCATGCTTCCGTCGTCGCCCTTGCTTCCGTCGTCGCGCTTTTGAGCCTGGTGCCGCTCGGCTTCATCATCTGGATCACGATCGATACGGGCTGGGCCGAGGTCATCGCCCTGATCTTCCGCAATCGCGTCGGCGAACTGCTCGTCAATACTGTCCTGCTTGAAGTCTGCACCATCCCGCTATCCATCCTGCTGGCGGTGACGCTCGCCTGGCTGACGGAGCGCACCGATATTCCCGGCGCGCGCATCTGGTCGTGGCTGGCGGTTGCGCCGCTTGCCGTGCCCGCTTTCGTGCACAGCTATGCCTGGGTCAGCCTCGTGCCGAGCATGCGCGGGCTCTGGAGCGGCGTGCTGGTCTCAGTGCTAGCCTATTATCCCTTCCTCTATCTGCCTGTTGCCGCCGCCCTGCGCCGGCTCGATCCGGCAATCGAGGATGCCGCTGCCTCGCTCGGCCTCGGCCCCTGGCGCGTCTTCTTCCGCGCGATCCTGCCGCAGCTTCGCCTTGCCATCTGCGGCGGTTCGCTGCTGATCGGCCTGCATCTCCTGGCGGAATACGGTCTCTACGTGATGATCCGCTTCGATACCTTCTCGACAGCGATCGTTGATCAGTTCCAGTCGGCCTACAACAGCCCGGCTGCGAACATGCTCGGCGGCGTTCTCGTCTTCTGCTGCCTGTTGCTGCTCGGCATCGAGGTGCTGGTGCGCGGCAACGAACGCTATGCTCGCGTCGGTTCCGGTGCGGCGCGGCCGACGGATCGCCGCCGTCTTGGCTGGTTCATGGTTCCCGCCATCGCGCTGCCGGTCGTGACCGCCATACTGACGCTCGGCGTTCCCTTCGTCACCCTGGCGCGCTGGCTTTATCTTGGCGGTGTCGGCGTCTGGCGGATCGATACGGTCGGCTCCACCCTGCTGCAGACTATTGCGCTGGCCGTTGCCGGCGGTCTTCTGACCACTATTGCCGCAGCTCCCATGGCCTGGCTGTCGGTGCGTGCGCCGGGCCGGCTGCAGCGCATTCTCGAAGCCTGCCACTATTATGTCGGTTCGCTGCCGGGCGTCGTCGTCGCGCTGGCGCTGGTGTCGATCACCGTCCGGCTTGTCCTGCCGCTCTACCAGACCTTCGCAACCCTGCTGCTTGCCTATATCCTGCTGTTCCTGCCGCGCGCCATGGTCGGCCTGCGGGCCAGCATCGCCCAGGCACCCGTTGAGCTCGAGCGCGCCGCCATGGCGCTCGGCCGCACGCCGGCGCAAGCCGTGCGGCAGATCACCATGCGGCTTGCCGCTCCCGGCTTTGCCGCCAGCGTGGCGCTCGTAGCACTCGGCATCACCAACGAGCTGACGGCAACGCTGATGCTCTCCCCCAACGGCACGGAAACGCTGGCGACGAAATTCTGGTCGCTGACCAGCGAGATCGACTATGTTTCCGCAGCACCCTACGCTTTCATGATGGTCGTCCTGTCGCTGCCGCTCACCCTTCTCCTTTACGTGCAATCCAAGCGGACGGCCGGACAATGACCTTTCTGGCGATCAAGAATATCAGCAAGCACTATGGCCCCGTGCATGCGCTCGACAATATCGATCTTACGGTCGCCGCCGGCAGCCGCACGGCCATCGTCGGCCCGTCCGGCTCGGGTAAGACGACGCTGCTGCGCATCATCGCCGGCTTCGAGGTGCCCGATGCAGGCCAGGTCGTGCTGCAGGGTGAGACCCTGGCGGATGGTGAAGCCATCGTGCCGGCACATCGTCGCGGCATCGGCATCGTCTCGCAGGATGGCGCCCTTTTTCCGCATCTGAGCGTGTCCGAAAATATCGGTTTCGGCATGGAGCGCGGCGCGCGCGACCGCGAGCAGCGCATCAACGCCCTCATCGACATGGTCGAACTCGATCGCGGCATGCTCGACCGCCGCCCGCACCAGCTCTCCGGCGGCCAGCAGCAGCGCGTTGCGCTTGCCCGCGCGCTTGGCCGCAAGCCGCGATTGATGCTGCTCGACGAGCCTTTCTCCGCGCTCGACACCGGCCTGCGCGAAAACATGCGCAAGGCCGTCGCCCGCGTGCTGCAGATCGCCGGCATCACGGCGGTTCTGGTGACGCATGACCAGGCGGAGGCTCTGTCTTTTGCCGATCAGGTCGCCGTGTTGCGTGAAGGCACGCTCATTCAGGCGGGAACGCCACAAGCCCTCTATCTCACGCCCAGGGATCGCGAGACGGCGCTCTTCCTGGGCGATGCCATCGTGCTGCCGGCCGATCTCCACAACGGATCGGCAAAATGTGTCCTGGGACAGATTCCGGTCGATACCGAGAGCCGGCAGGGGCGCACCGACATCATGCTGCGGCCCGAGCAATTGCGCCTCGGGGCCATCGATGAGGCCGGGGCAGGTGCTGCCTGCATCGGCAAGGTAACGGAAATCGAGTTTGGCGGCGCCGTCTGCGCTGTCACGGTCGTGCTCTCCGATGCCAATGGTTCGGAGACGCTGAACATCAAGAGTTCCGGCGTCGGCCTGCCCGAAATCGGCAGCATGGTTTCGGTGACCGTTATCGGAAAGGCACATGTCTTCAACAAGCTCGGTGCCTGAGCGTCATTTGGGTTGAAGCGGGCACGGCTTTGGGGAAGATAGGGCACGCCATCATCGTGCTCTATGCCGAAGGAATCTCCCATGTCCTTTCCCGATGAGATCGAGCCCGATCTCCCCTTCCTGACGTCGCTTCGCCACAACCTTCATGCCCACCCTGAACTCGGCTTCGAGGAGGAGCGCACCAGCGGCATCGTCGCCACCTTGCTGGAGGAAGCGGGGCTGACGGTGCATCGCGGCCTTGGCAAGACCGGTGTGGTGGGAACGCTGCAGGTCGGCAACGGCACGCGCCGCATCGGCCTTCGTGCCGATATGGATGCGCTCGCCATGCCAGAGAAGGTCAATCGGCCCTACAAATCCACCATCCCCGGCAAGATGCACGCCTGCGGACATGATGGTCACACGACCATGCTGATCGGCGCCGCACGCCAGCTTGCCGCCAGGCGCGGCTTTTCCGGCACGGTACACTTCATCTTCCAGCCGGCAGAGGAAGGTCGTGGCGGTGCCAGGCGTATGGTCGAAGAGGGTCTTTTCGATCTTTTCCCCTGCGATGCCGTTTACGGGCTGCACAATATGCCGGGCCTTGCAGTTGATGAGATGGCCGTCGTCGAGGGGCCGCAGCTGGCCTCGTCGGATACATGGCGCGTCACCTTTCGCGGCACGGGAACCCACGGCGCCAAGCCGCATCTCGGCAAGGACCCGATTACGGCGGCCGCGACCTTCCTGTCTTCGCTGCAGACCATCGTCGGGCGTGTGGTCGATCCGCTGCAGCCGGCCGTCGTCAGCGCCTGCTCTTTGCAGGCGGGCGATCCGAAGGCACTGAACGTCATTCCCGATATGGTCGAGATCGGCGGCACGGCGCGCGCCTATACGCCGGAGGTTCGCGATCAGCTCGAAGAGGAAATCGGGCGCCTGGCGCATGGTACGGCTGCGATGTTCAACATTGCCGTCGATTACCAGTTCGAGCGCCGCATCCCGCCCGTCGTCAACGATGCCGATGCCGCAGCGCGGGCGCTGAAAGCTGCGACGGCCGTCTTTGGCGAGAACGTGCAGACCCACTTTCCGCCATCGACCGCCGGCGACGATTTTGCTTTCTTCGGCCAGAACGCTCCGGGCTGCTATGTCTGGCTTGGCAATGGCCCGGCTGTCGATGGTGCCCTGCACCACAATACCGCCTACGACTTCAACGACGAAGCAATCGCTTCGGGCGTGGCCTTCTGGACGACGCTGGTCGAACAGGAATTGCAGGCCTGACCGGGATCACTATCAAGACGTCGGCGGCCATTCGCAGACGAACCTGCCGAGAGACATCATGAACGATAAGTACAACGGAGTGAAACTGCCGGAGCGGACGGTGCCGTTTCCGACGTCGATAAGTGCGGAGGCGCAGACAGCGCTGCGGCGGGCCGTCGGCGAAGACGGAACCCCCTTGAATGCGCTGCATGTTATGCCTGACGTCAACGATTTCGATGGCTGGATGAAGCTGAAGGCCTTCGCCGATGTCTATTATCAGGCAGCGGCCGAGAGGCTGGTGGCGCAAGTGCGTTCAAGCGTGCAGACGGTTGAGATCGAGGGCGCCTGCGTCTATATCGCGACGCCTGACGGCACTTTCCCGGAAGACTGCGCCTATATCGATCTTCATGGCGGCGCGCTGGTCGTCGGTGGCGGAGCTGCCTGCCGCGCCGGGGCGCAGAGCCAGGCCGACCAGCACGGCATCCGCTGCTACGCCATAGACTACCGCATGCCGCCGGAGCATCCCTATCCCGCAGCGCTCGACGATTGCATGGCGGTCTATCGCCATTTGCTGACGCAATACAGGCCGGAAAACATCATCATCGGTGGACGCTCGGCCGGCGGCAATCTTGCGGCTGCGATGACATTACGCGCTCGCGATGAACGCTTGCCGCTGCCGGCCGCGCTGGTTCTCCTCTCGCCGGAACTGGATCTGACGGAGTCGGGAGACAGTTTTCAGGTCAATCGGCTTGTCGATGTCGTTCTGCCGGGGTCGCTCATGCCGAACAATCTGCTTTATGCAAAGGGTGCGGATCTCGCTCATCCCTATCTTTCGCCGCTCTTCGGCGATTTCTCGAAGGGTTTTTCGCCGACGTTCCTGCAGAGCGGCACGCGGGACCTGTTCCTCTCCAATGCGGTGCGCATGCATCGTCTCCTGCGCCGCGCAGACGTCCCCGTCGAGCTTCACGTCTTCGAAGCCATGCCGCATGGCGGCTTTATGGGCGCGCCGGAGGATCGCGAACTGGCCGGGGAGGTCTCGCGATTTGTGAAACAGCATCTGGGGCTGGCCTAGAGCACCTGGAGAGCAGGGATCGACGATCGCTGTTCCGGACCAAAGGGACTAGCGACCGGCTTCCCGAAGCAGCGCGTCGAATATGATCCACCGCGCCTTCTCCGCATCGATCTCGGCGGCGAAATGGGCATTGAATTGCCCATGCGACCCCCGCATTTCGACGACGGTGCGCCCGCGTGTATGCTGCCCTTGCAATTCCGCGTTGATCCGAGCATGCCGAAGAGTGGCGATGTCAGGCTCGACAAAAATGGCGGCCGCTGTCGGATCATAGATCGCCATGGCCTGCCTGCCGCGGCTGATGGCGATGTTGACGTAGCCCTCGAGCAGGTCTGCGAGCAGCTGCGCCTTTTCGCCGGCTATCTTCCGGAAATGGGCGACATCTTCGGGCCAGGCGAGCACCTTGCGACAGATGTCGAGATCGATCATGCGCAACGGCAGGCCGTGGGCAAGGACGATGGCGAGCGCTTCCGGATCGGCGAAGGCGTTGAACTCTGCCGATGCTGTATGATTGCCCGAGGTGACGCCGCCGCCCATCCAGGTCAGCTCGTCGATGCGGGCGGCGAGATCCGGCCGAGCGAGCGCCAGCGCCGCGATGTTGGTGAGCGGCCCGAGCGCCAGAATGCGTTTCGGTCCGTTGCCGTCGGAAAGCCAATTGCTGAGGGCATCAAAGGCATTGCTCACGTGAAGCGGATCGGCTGGCGGCAGGCTTCTGCCGGTCGTTGGAATGCCTGTCTGGCCGAGAATGCTCTGTGCCGTTTCCAGCTTGCAAAGCACGGGCAGCTCACGGCCGGTATGGATCGGGAACGTCCAATTGAAGACCGCTGCCGCACTCGCCGCATTGGCCTGGACATGGGACAATGGTGCATTGCCGCTGACCAGCGAAACGCCGTCGATGGCGAGATCCGAATGCGCGACCACCAGGATGGCGGCGATGTCATCGAACCCCATATCGGTATCGATCCAGATTCCCATGTTTTATCTCATCGGCGGCTATGAATTGACACGATGGCGGCCTTGGCCCTTGGCCCCGGATGACGGCATTCCGTGCCATCCGTCGGGAATGGCAGTGGGTGCGCATGCGCACCCGCAGATCGCTTAGTCGGCAAGCGCGTCGAGCACGCGGACCCAGGAGCGGATGCCCTTGTGGTAGGAGCGCAGCTCGTATTTCTCGTTCGGCGAATGGATGCGGTCGTCGGAGAGGCCGAAACCGATGAGTAGGGATTCCATGCCGAGCATCCGCTGGAAATCGCCGACGATCGGGATCGAGCCGCCCATGCCGATGACGATGGCAGGCTTCGGCCATTCGTTGGAGAGCGCTGTCTTCGCCTTGGTGAGTGACGGTGAATCATAGGAAAGCTGAATGGCGGGCGAGCCGCCGTGCTCATGGAATTCCACAGAGCAGTCCGCTGGGATTTTCGAGCGGACATAGGCGCGGAAGCTTTCGCGGATCGCTGCCGGGTTCTGCTGGCCGACGAGACGGAAGGAAACCTTGGCCGATGCCTTGGCCGCAATCACCGTCTTGAAGCCGGCGCCCGTGTAACCGCCGGTGATGCCGTTCACTTCGGCCGTCGGGCGCGCCCAGGTGAGCTCCATCACCGAACGGCCCTTTTCGCCCGACGGGATCGACAGGCCGACGTCGCCGAGGAATTTTTCGGCCGTCAACCCGAGCGTCTCCCAGGAGGCCTTGATGTTGGCGGGCGTTTCCTCAACACCCTCGTAGAAGCCGGCAAGGGTTATGCGTCCCGTCTGGTCATGCAGGCCGGCGAGGATATCCGTGAGGATATGGATGGGATTGGCGGCGGCACCGCCGTAGAGACCTGAATGCAGGTCGCGGTCAGCTGCGGTGATGACGATTTCCTCACCCACCAATCCACGCAGGCCAGCCGAGATTGCCGGCGTATCGCCGTCCCACATGCCGGTGTCGCA
Organism: Martinezella hainanensis; assembly: GCF_900094555.1. Taxonomy (GTDB): domain Bacteria; phylum Pseudomonadota; class Alphaproteobacteria; order Rhizobiales; family Rhizobiaceae; genus Rhizobium; species Rhizobium hainanense. Next base: position 104,869 of record NZ_FMAC01000014.1, on the reverse strand, counting down.
GACGAGGGCGAAATCTGCCTTCAACTCGGCGGCATTGGCTTCGAGGAAGGGTTTGAGGGAGGGCGAGCCGGATTCTTCTTCGCCCTCGAACAGAATGGTAATGCGCACCGGCAGCGTGCCTCTGGTTTCCTTATAGGCGCGTACCGCCTCGACGAAGGTCATGAGTTGGCCCTTGTCGTCGGAGGTGCCGCGGCCGACCAGAATCTTTCGGCCATTGCCCACGTCTTTGATCGCCGGGGCGAAAGGATCGCTTTCCCAAAGCTCGATCGGATCGACCGGCTGCACGTCGTAGTGACCATAGAACAGCACATGCGGAGCATCTGCGCTGCCGGCATCGTGATGGGCGACCACCATCGGATGGCCGGGCGTGTCGCGCACGGAGGCCTTGAAGCCCAGCGAGTTCAGATAGGCAACCAGCCACTCCGCCGCCTTGCGGCATTCCGCCTTGTAGTCCGGATCCGTGGAGATGGACTTGATGCGCAGCAGTTCGAAGAGATTGTCGAGGCTGGAAGGCAGGTTCTGATCGGCGCGATCGAGAACGGGCGATAGATCGGTCATGTCCGACTCCTTGCATGAGATTTGGAGGGACGATAGACCAAAGGCCTGTCGGTTTCGAGGCGTTAAAACTGAAAATTTACCGTAGCTTGCGTCTTTCGATCGAGGTGCGCTCTTATGTGATTAGTTGCGTATGTAGTTTACAAGTTTTTTAGATTATTAGAAATAACCTCAATCCAGAAGCGTATTCTGGAGACGCGTAATGTTTTCAGTGATTGCATGTATTCGTGACGATCATGACTTCAGGCTTATTGTTGTGGCGGCAGTCATTTGCCTCATCGGCAGCCTTGCCACCATGCTTCTTTTTTCGCGTGCGCAGGAATGCCAGTCGCATCAGCGTCGCTATTGGATTGTTGCTGCGGCTTTCGCCAGCGGCGTCGGCATATGGGCGACGCATTTCATCGCCATGCTCGCCTATGAAAGCAGCCTTCCGATCTCCTATGACGTTTCGCTGACCGTGCTTTCGGTGGTTCTTGCCATCGTCGGCTCATGGCTCGCCATCGCCGTCGCCTTCGAATGGGATAATCGCGTTTCCTTTGCGGTCGGCGGCATGCTGATAGCGTTTGGAATAGCCGCCATGCACTTCACAGGCATGCAGGCCATCGAAGCCTCGGCAGAGCTTACCTTCGATATACCGCGCGTCATCGCTTCCGTCGCCATCGGCACCATCTTCTCCTCGCTGGCCTTCCTCATGTTTCGCAGCCTTCACGGCTTCAGACGTATTATGGCTGGCGCTCTTCTTCTGCTGCTTGCGATCTGCTCCCTGCATTTCACCGCGATGAGCGGCGTCACGCTCACCCCCGAAGTGGGCGCATCGGATGCTGCTCTCTCCATGGATCGAAGCATCCTTGCCGGCATCGTCATGGCTGCAGCGATGGGGCTGATCCTCATTGCTCTCGGCGCCATCTTCATCGACCGTCATTTGACTGACCTCCGCGGTTTCGCCAATGCTTCGCTGGAAGGGCTGCTCATCGTCCGTGACGGTCGGGTGATCGATGCGAACGAGCGCTTCTTTGCCATTTCCGGCTGGTCGGCACAGCAGGTGATCGGTGTTGCGCCCGAAGTCTTCCTCACCATCGACATGGATATCCATGCCGAAGTCGCCATTCCGCTGGAGACGACGCTATCGGGCCATGACGGCAAGGCAATCCCTGTCGAAACCGTGCGGCGTTCCATCACCTATCGCGGCTACGAATGCAGCGTGCTTGTCGTGCGCGACCTGACTGAGCGCCGCCAGGCGCAGCAGATGATCGAGCACCTGGCGCACCATGACATATTGACGGATCTTCCCAACCGCTCGCTGTTCGACCAGCGCATGCGCCAAGCGCTGCAGATGGTCAATCGGCGGGGCGGCGAAGTCGCGATTTTCTGTCTGGACCTCGACCGTTTCAAGGCGATCAACGACGTCTTCGGTCATGCCGAAGGCGATCGTATCCTCTGCAAGGTCGCCGGCATCCTGCAGCGCGCGATCGAGGACGGCGATACGGTGGCAAGGCTCGGCGGCGACGAATTTGCCATCATCCAGCCCAAACGGCGGCAACCCGAGGGGGCCACGCGTCTCGCGGAGCGCATTCTTGCGGAATTCGGCATGGAGATGGATACGGCTCGAGATCCGACCGCCGTCGGCGTCAGCATCGGCATCGCCATCTATCCGCGTGATGGCGCGAGCGCTGAGCAACTTTATGCCAATGCGGATATGGCGCTTTATCGCGCCAAGCATGCGGGCCGTGGCCATGCCTGTTTCTTCGATGCGGAAATGGATAAGGCCGTGCGCACGCGCCGCCAGCTTGAGAACGATCTGCGCCAGGCTATTCTTCGCCGCCAGCTCTTTCTGGAATATCAGCCGATCTATGATGTCGGCAGCGATGGGGTCAGCGGCTATGAGGCTCTGTTGCGCTGGGCGCATCCGGATCGGGGCGTGATCGATCCCGAAACCTTCATTCCGATTGCCGAGGAAAGCGGCTCGATCGTGGCGATCGGGGAATGGGTGCTGCAGCAGGCATGCCAGGAGGCGGTACGCTGGAGCGAACCCGCAAGCGTCGCGGTCAACCTTTCGCCGCTGCAATTCATGATCCCGACCCTCTATGACCAGATCGAGCGGATCTTGCGCAAGACCGGCCTCGAGCCGCAGCGCCTCGAACTGGAGATTACCGAGGCAGCCCTGATGCGTGAACGCACGGCCGTCATCGCGACGTTGCAGCGGCTGCATCGCCTCGGCGTCCGCGTGGTTATGGATGATTTCGGAACCGGCTTTTCCTCGCTCAGCAATCTGCGCGCCTTCCCCTTCGACAAGATTAAGGTCGACCGCAGCTTCACCGGCGCCCTCGAGCATGATCCGGCAGCGCGTTCCATCGTGCGCGCCATCATCGGTCTCGGGCACAGCCTGAACATGCCGGTCGTAACGGAAGGTGTGGAAACGGAAACCCAGCGTCGCATCGTCATCGAGGAAGGCTGTGCGCAGCTTCAAGGCATATTCTTCGGCAAGCCGGATGTCGGACCCAGCCAATACCATATTGCGCTGGATAAGGTGGTCGGGCGGGGCTAGGGCATTCGCTGCTTTGAAGGGTAGTATTCTTTTGATGCAATCAAAGGCGGAAAGCTGCGGTGCTCTTTCCCATGATCGCGCTAGAGCTGCTTGGCATTCTCCAGCACGCGCCGGATATATTCCAGCAGCAGTTCGCGTTCGAACTGACGAAAGTCTTTGAGAAGATCCGTGTCGGCGGCCATGGCGGCCTCGATCGCTTCCGCTTGCATGGCCGCAGCCCTGCTTGTGAGGAAAATCAGCTGCGCCCGCTTGTCCGACGGATGCGGGCGGCGCTCCACCAGCCCGTCTCGCTCCATGCGCGACAGTGTATTGGCCATCGTCGCCTGTTCGATGTCGACCCTTTCGAGCAGCTGCTTCTGCGTCAGCCCGTCTTCGGACCATAGTTCCAGTAGGATCGGAAACTGACCGGGGGAAAAGCCAAGCTTCGCCGCGCGTTGTTGTAACGAGCGAGCGAATCCCTTCGCCATTTGACTGGCAAGGTAGGCTGCGGAGTCCATCCGATTAAATCCCATGATTGCAAATATGCCGATAATTCAAGGTCAAGACAATCAGCAATTATTTGGGTAGAGCTCCTCTGAAATCAGCAACTTCAGCCGATTTTTTCACGTTTATAGGTTGTACTTTTCGCATGAAAAAGCCGCCATGGCCTGGAGGGGACGCCATGGCGGCTCATGAAAGGGGGGACAAAGGCCCGGAGAGGGGATAGGCCTTTGTCCAAGTCTGACATGGCGGGGGACAGGCCGGTTGCCAGACCCGCGGCGTATCAATCGCCGGTGAGTAGAATTTGTGGTTCCGAATGTGGTTTTTCAAGGGAATGCGCAGATTAGATTGATTAAAAGTTAGTAACGTTTCGGTGAGAGATTTGGTCCTCTCATCAAAGCAATTCGAGGAAAAGTGTATCGCGGTTTTCCGTCCGAAATTGCGTAAAAACAAAAGATGGAGCGTTTCCGCGATTCGAAGAAAAGCCGAAGCGTTCCAGCCTGCAAAACTGAAGTTTATATGGACGTTGGAAGTGCGTCACGCTATCCATGCTTCCATGAAAAAAGGTGATCATCTCTTCCTCGTCGACGGCTCCGGTTTCATATTCCGGGCCTTTCACGCCCTGCCGCCGCTGACGCGCAAGTCCGACGGATTGCCTGTGGGCGCCGTCTCCGGTTTCTGCAACATGCTGTGGAAGCTTTTGACCTCGGCGCGCGACACCTCGGTCGGGGTGACGCCGACCCACTTTGCCGTCATTTTCGATTATTCCTCGAAGACCTTCCGCAAGGAGATTTTCCCGGAATACAAGGCAAATCGTTCAGCGCCGCCGGAGGAGCTGATCCCGCAATTCGGCCTCATCCGCGAGGCGACGCGCGCCTTCAACCTGCCCTGCATCGAGACCGACGGTTTCGAGGCCGACGACATCATCGCCACCTATGCCCGCCGGGCGGAAGCCGCCGGTTCCGATGTGACGATCATTTCGTCCGACAAGGACCTGATGCAGCTCGTCACGCCGATGGTCCACATGTATGACAGCATGAAGGACAAGCAGATCGGCATTCCCGACGTCATCGAGAAATGGGGCGTGCCGCCCGAGAAGATGATCGACCTGCAGGCCATGACCGGCGATTCGGTCGACAACGTGCCTGGCATTCCCGGCATCGGCCCGAAGACGGCGGCGCAGCTTCTGGAAGAATTCGGTGATCTCGATACGTTGCTTGCACGCGCCGACGAGATCAAGCAGCAGAAGCGCCGCGAAAACATCATCGCCAATGCCGAGCTTGCGCGCATTTCCCGCCAGCTGGTGACGCTCAGGACCGATGTGCCGCTGGATCTCGGCCTCGACGCCTTGGTGCTCGAGCCGCAGAACGGTCCGAAGCTGATCGGCTTCCTCAAGGCGATGGAATTCACCTCGCTGACGCGCCGCGTGGCCGATGCCTGCGATTGCGATCCGGCGGCGATCGAACCCGCCGTCGTCAAGGTCGAGCTGGCCGAGACCGCGCATGGCCCGGATCTCGATGTCGGCGAAAATGTCGAACTCGTGGCTGGCAGCGAGGTTTCGGCTGAAGGTGCTTCCGTGCCGGCGCCGGCGGTCAAGCCGCGTCTGGCTGTCGAAGGGCTGACGGAGCCGGCGGAGCTTGCCAATGCGCGTGCTGCAAGCTTTGCCACCGCACCGATCGATCATTCGAAATATGTGACCATTCGCGATATCGCCACGCTCGACCGCTGGATCGCCGATGCACGTGAGACCGGCATCGTCGCCTTCGACACCGAAACGACGTCGCTCGATGTCATGCAAGCCGAGATTGTCGGCTTCTCGCTGGCGATCGCCGACAACCGCAACGATCCGACGGGCGCTTTGATCCGTGCTGCCTATGTGCCTCTCACCCACAAGACCGGCGTCGGCGATCTGCTCGGCGGCGGCCTGGCCGACAATCAGATTCCGCTACGTGATGCGCTGGCGAGATTGAAGGATCTGCTGGAGGATGCCTCCATCCTCAAGATCGCGCAGAACCTGAAATACGACTACCTGCTGATGAAGCGCTACGGCATCGAGACGAAGGCTTTCGATGACACGATGCTGCTGTCCTACGTGCTCGATGGCGGCTCCAATGCCACGCACGGCATGGACAGCTTGTCCGAGCGCTGGCTGGGCCACAAGCCGATCGCCTATAAGGATGTGGCCGGCAGCGGCAAGTCCAATGTTACCTTCGATCTCGTCGATATCGATCGCGCCACGGCCTATGCCGCCGAGGATGCCGATGTGACGCTGCGTCTGTGGCTGGTGCTGAAACCACGACTTGCGGCAGAAAAACTCTCAGTCGTCTACGAGCGGTTGGAGCGGCCTCTCGTGCCGGTGCTTGCCCATATGGAAGAGCGTGGCATCACCATCGACCGGCAGATCCTTTCTCGCCTTTCCGGCGAGCTGGCGCAGGGCGCCGCCGCCCTTGAGGACGAGATCTACAATCTGGCCGGTGAACGCTTCAATATCGGCTCTCCGAAGCAGCTCGGCGACATTCTCTTCGGCAAGATGGGATTGGCGGGCGGCAGCAAGACCAAGACCGGGCAATGGTCGACGTCCGCGCAGGTGCTGGAGGATCTGGCGGCCGCCGGCTTCGAACTGCCGCGCAAGATCGTCGATTGGCGCCAGCTCACCAAGCTGAAATCCACCTATACGGATGCTTTGCCGGGCTACGTCCATCCCGAGACGAAGCGCGTTCACACCTCTTATTCGCTGGCGTCCACCACGACCGGACGCCTATCGTCCTCCGAGCCGAACCTGCAGAATATTCCGGTACGCACGGCGGAGGGCCGCAAGATCCGCACCGCCTTCATTTCGACGCCGGGTCACAAACTCGTCTCGGCCGACTACAGCCAGATCGAATTGCGCGTGCTGGCACATGTCGCCAACATCCCGCAGCTCAAGCAGGCCTTCGAAGACGGCATCGACATTCATGCGATGACGGCATCGGAAATGTTCGGCGTGCCGGTGGAGGGTATGCCGAGCGAGGTGCGCCGCCGCGCCAAGGCGATCAACTTCGGCATTATCTACGGCATTTCCGCCTTCGGTCTCGCCAACCAGCTCTCGATCGAGCGCTCGGAGGCCGGCGAGTACATCAAGAAGTATTTCGAACGCTTCCCGGGCATCCGCGACTACATGGATGGCGCCAAGCAGGCGGCGCGCGACAAGGGCTATGTCGAGACCATCTTCGGTCGCCGCATCCACTTCCCGGAAATCCGCTCCTCCAATCCTTCCGTCCGCGCCTTCAACGAGCGTGCCTCGATCAATGCGCCCATCCAGGGATCGGCCGCCGACGTCATCCGCCGCGCCATGATCAAGATGGAGCCGGCGCTGGCTTCAGCCGGCCTTGGCGATCGCGTGCGCATGCTTCTGCAGGTGCATGACGAACTGATCTTTGAAGTCGAGGATGCCGATGTCGAGCGCACGACGCCGATCATCGTCTCGGTCATGGAAAACGCCGCCATGCCGGCGGTCGACATGGCCGTGCCGCTGAAGGTCGACGCCCGCGCCGCTCATAACTGGGATGAGGCGCACTGAGCGGGAGCGAGCTCGAACCGGGCAAGTCGGAAACCGAGCCGGAAGATATGGTGGCCCTCGCCCTGTCGACGCTCGGCTGCATGCCGATCCATGGGGTGCGGCAGGCCGCGCCCGAGGACGGCAATATCAGCTGGTTTTTCTATTGTGGCGAATATTCCGACGCCAAGGACTTTTATCAACCCGTGCACACGGCGCATCTGAGCGAGTTATTGCCCGCCGTCGTCAAATACCTCCGTCTTCCGGTGGGAACGCGGTTCATCATCGACGATCAGGGTTATGAGGATGTGTGGCGGGTCGAATGATCTTCGATCACCGCCATTGGCATAAGCTTACTTGCGGACCAGCGTTTCCAGCACGGAAATGATGGCGCGTTCGGCCTCTTCGAGCGTGCCGCTATTGTCGATATCGACGACGTCGTAGCTGCCCTCAACGGTCAGCGAGCTTCTCTCCAGCCGCTTCAGCACGTCTTCGCGGCTCTCGCGTCCGCGCGCCATCAGGCGCTCGGCCAGCACTTCGCGCGTGGCGGTGATATTGATGACCTTCAGCCGCGGGAAGGCGCTTTGAAAGTGATGCAGCGCCGAGCGTGAGCCGTTGGCAATCACCAGATGGCCCTGCGCAAGCTCATCGAAGACGTCGGCCGGAATGCCGTACTTCAGGCCATGCGCCTCCCAGGAGACGGCAAAGGCGCCAGCCTGTTCCATCGCATCGAAATCCGCTTCGGAAACGCTTCTGTGATCCTCATTGCCGGCATCGCCGTCGCGGGTGATGACGCGGCGCACGAAGTGCACGTCGGGACGGCCGGCAAAGTGCAGGGCGGCCAGGTTCATCAGCGTATCCTTGCCGGCACCGCTCGGGCCGACGACGACGGCAAGCGTGCCCGCCGTCGTATCCGCCAGACCGAGATTAGCCGGCTTGATATTGGCGTCCGCGCTCATGCGACCCGGCGTCCTTCCCGCCAGACGGAGCGCGTGACCGGAACGCCATGATCGCGGCGGACGCGCACCAGATCGGCGCGCAAGCCCTCAGCGATGCGGCCGCGATCATTCAGACTGACCGTCTTTGCCGGCGTCGCCGTCACCATGGCGATCGCCTGCGGCAGCGAAATGCCCTCGACTTCGTCCGCAAGGATGAAGGGGGCATGCAGCAGGCTGAGCGGCACGTAATCGGAGGAAAGCACATCAAGAACGCCGAGTTCGGCCAGATCGCGAGCGGCGATGTTGCCTGAATGCGACTTGCCACGCACGATGTTTGGCGCGCCCATCAACACGCTCATGCCGGCACCGTGCGAGGCCTTGGCAGCATCGATGCTGGTCGGGAACTCGGCGAGGCGAACGCCATAGTTGATGGCTTCGTCGACATGAGCGAGCGTTGCATCGTCATGGCTGGCAACCGTGATGCCGCGCTCCGAGCAGACCTTGGAGATCGCATCGCGGTGCGGCGTGGCATACTTGGCCGATTCTTCCTGGCGCTTGGCGACGAACTTGGCAAAAGCCTCGTCGCTCAGGCCACGCTTCTTCTGATAGTAGAAGATGTACTGGTCCATGGTCTGGAACTGGCGCTGGCCCGGCGCGTGGTCCATCAGCGAGACGAGGCGAACGTAGGGGTCCTTCTCGAAATCCTGGAAGTGATCGAGCACGTTGTCGGAAGAGACCTCGCAGCGCAGGTGGATCAGGTGATCGGCCCGCAGGCGGTCTTCGCGCTGGGCGGCCTGGATGGCGTCGGCCATGTCGCGCATCTCGCCCTTTTCGAAACCGCCGTCCTCGTCCGAGCCCATGCGCAGGCAGTCGAAGACTGTCGTGATGCCCGAGGTGACGATCTGGGCGTCATGGGCCTGAATCGCGGCCGTCTTGTTCCAGCGAACACCTGGCCGCGGCGAGTAATGCGCTTCCAGATGGTCGGTATGTAGCTCGACTAGACCGGGGATCAGAAAATCGCCCTCGAAATCCTCGCCGATCTCGGACTTGCCCTCGGAAATGGCGGCGATACGACCGTCACGGATCAGCACGGAACCTTCGATGACCTTGTCTTCGAGGACGATGCGGGCGTTGGAAAGGACGGTTTCTTTGGTCATGTCAGGTCTTTCATATTAGGCGCCGGCAAGCGGCAGCCAGGAACGGACGGTAAAGGGTGTGCCGCGCTCGTCTTCGACGAAGATGGCGAGGCCGGAAATGTCGAGCGGCTTGCCGGTATGCTCGGCGAAGCGCTCGCGCAGGATGTTCTGCAACTCGGGCTGACGTTCGGTCGGCACGCGTCCCGTGAGCGTCATGTGGAAACGGAACTCGTCATTGACGTAAGGATAGCCCCAGCGCAGCAGATTGGCGCGCTGCGGTTCGGTCAGGCCTTCTGGCTTGCGTCGTACGATATCATGATCGGAAAGCGGTGCGCGGAACGGCTCGAAGGTTTTCACGACGCGCGAGGCGAAATCCTGCAGCGGCGGGTAGAGGGTGCCGGGCACGAGCGCGAAGAAATGGCCAAGCTGGCCAAGCACCAGTTCCGGAATGGTGAAGGCCTTGGTCTGCGCCGCAAATTCAGTGGCGACATCGAGGAGATCGCGCTCGGTCACGGAAGCTGCAAGCTCGAAAGGCGCCTTCAGCGTGGCATGGAAGCCGTAGCGGCGCGGATCGGCCGTCAGTTCGGCATGCCCCTCGGGCAATGGTGCCATGGCCTTGTCTGAAAAAATCTCGCCCGAAAATGCGTCGCGGCCGAGCCAGCGGGCGGCAAGCGATGTCAACGGATCGTCTTTGGGCGGCGTGAAATAGAGAGCATAGCGCAAGGCTGCATTCCTTGGAAAAATCGGCTGCGCGGGACACTGTTGGGTGATTTGCGACAAACCGCAAGAGCAGCAAGGCAGCAACGGCCTGAATCCGGCTAAAGCCGGTTGGACCGCTACGGTCTTGCCGGCCTGCGCTACCGGATTCCCGTGACAGAATGATGATGCGGAACGATTTTTTCTGGTTCTTTTTTATTTGACCCGTGTACCCATCAGGCGCGAGCGCAAGGCGTTGGAAGCGGCATCGAACAGGAAGACGACGATCAGGATCAGCAGCACCATGTAGGCGACGTTTTCCCAGTTGGCGTTGGTGCGCATCGCTTCCCAAAGCTTGAGACCGATACCGCCCGCACCGACCGCGCCGATGATGGTGGCGCCGCGCACGTTGGATTCCCACTGATAGAGCGTCTGGCTGACGATGACGGGCACGATCTGCGGCATGATGCCATAGCGATGCACGAGAATGGTCGGCGAGCCGGTGGACTTCACGCCCTCGCGCGGCTTGTTGTCGATGTTCTCGAGGCCTTCGGAATAGAGCTTGCCGAGCGTACCCGTCTCGGTGAGGAAGATCGCGCCGCTGCCGGCGAGCGGACCGGGGCCGAAGGCGCGGGTCAGGAACAACGCCCAGATCAGCATGTCCACCGAGCGCAGGAAGTCGAAGAAGCGCTTCAGTATTTGATTGAGCAGCCGGTTCGGCGTGATGTTGCGGGCGGCCAGGAAGGCCAGCGGAAAGGCCGCGAGCGAGCCGAGCAGCGTGCCGAGGAAGGCCATGACGATCGTCTGGAACAGCTTGGTCCAGACATCGCCATGCTGCCAGGCGCCGTTGTTCCAGATATTGTCGAAGGCCAGCGAGAGATTGGATTGGGCCGGGTCCAGCCGCGGCCCGGAGACGATCAGGCTGATGACTTCGCTCGCGGGCTTGTCGAAGAAGGGCGAATGCGTGTCGAAAACGAAATTGGCCCAGCCGAGGAAGCGCTTGCGGATCTTGACGCGGTCGGTTGAAATGCTGGCATCGCCGGCAAAGCCGAGATTGACCAGGATATTGTCGTCATAGACCGTCATCCAGCTGGGAACCGGCTCGGAGCCGACAAGCTTCGGCGCGTCGCCGGTAATATCGATCGGGATCGTGACGCCATGCGCCGTGACGATCGCCTGCGTCTTCGTCACCGTCACGGTGCGGCTCGTGCCGCTGACGGAAACGGTCATGCTGCCATCGGGATTGGTCTTCACCCAGTCAGGGTTCGGATTGTCGCCCAGCGGCGAAAAGCGCGGATATTTGATGCTGATCTTGTCGCCGGAAATACGGAATTCCGGCTGCACGTCGTAGCTGATCCATTCGCTGAGATAGATGCCGACGCGCTCCCAATGCGCTTCCGAAATGACTTTCGGGAGGTCGAAGAACCATACGGCATAGATGCCGTAGAGGATGACGCCGATGAACATCATCAGCGCGCCGAAGCGCTGGCGGAAGGATCGGTGAAGAACCTCCGGGTAACGCGCTTCGATTTCCTGCATACGGCCGGCGTCGATGACGGACATGGTCAACCTCAATGCTGCAAAAGGAAGGCATGTTCGCCGACGAGACGGCGGCGGAGCCATGCGGAAAACTGGTCGACGGCGATGATCGTCACGAAGAGCAGCAGCACCAGCGCCATGGTCTTGGCGCCGAAACCGCGCGAGATCGAAAGCTTCAGCTCCTCGCCGATACCGCCGCCGCCGACGGCGCCGATGATGGTGGAGGCACGGACGTTGATCTCAAGGCGCAGCAGTGCGTAGGAAGCGAAATTCGGCAGCACCTGCGGCATGGCGGCAAAGCGGACGCGCTCGGTCCAGCTGGCACCGACGGCACGCATGCCCTCATCAGGCTTCATGTCGATATTCTCGACGACTTCGTAGAAGAGCTTGCCGAGCGCGCCGATCGTGTGCAGGCCGACGGCGATGATGGCGGCGATCGGACCGATCGACAGGATCGCCGAAAACAGGCCGGCAATAACGATTTCCGGAAAGGCGCGCAGGAATTCCATGATGCGCTTCGTGACCAGCCGGACGGGATGGGACGGCGACATGTTGCGGGCGGCGAAGAAAGCCAAAGGCACCGCAAAGACGAAGCCGATGATGGTCGATACCAGTGCCACGTTGATCGTGATGATCATCAGCTCGAAATATTCGGGGATGTAGAAATTGCCCCAGACATAGACGCGGCCGAGCGGGAAATTGAATTCTTCGCCGCCGGCGCCGTTTGCGCCGTTCGGGCTCGGCAGGTCGAAGAGGGCACGGTAGACGTCGTTCCAGTCCTTGGGGATGAGCCAGCTCAGGAAATCGAAGAGATGCGGCAGGCGCTCGAAGAAATGGCCGGCATTGCTTTCGTCGGCGAAGCGCACCGAGCTGACGAAAGCGACGAGCAGGATCACAAGGCCGATGCCGGTATAGAGGCGGCGCTTGGCCACCATCTTGCTCCAGGCGTCGCCGATCTCCTTGGCGCTCGGCGGCGCGCTTTGCATGTTCGGGTGCGTATCGGCGATCGTCATGAAATCCAGCCTTTGTGAATAGCAAAAGGGCGGCCGTTGCCGGCCGCCCAATTATCGGGATGCGTATCAGCCGCCGATGGCAGCCTTACGAACGTCGATAACGGCGTTGTAGAAATCCGGGGTAACCTTGACGTAGCCCTTGAAGTCGCCGCCTTCGACAGCGTTGAAGCACTTGGCGTCAGCCGTCGGGAGCTTCATGAAGAAGTCCGAAAGCTTGGTCTGCCATTCGGTGCCGAGAGCGTTGCGAACGACGAGCGGGCCGTTCGGGATCAGCGGCGAACGCCAGACTTCGACGAGCTTGTTCGGGTCGACGGCGCCCTTGTCGACTTCCTTGCGGAAGGTACCGGAGGTGAAGCCGTCCTTGAAATCGCCAACGCCCGAGGAGTCGTCGACAGCAACGTCGACCTTGCCGTCGTAGGCGGCGAGCAGGTTGTTCTCATGGCCGCCGTTGAACTGGGTCGAGGCGAAGAACTTGTCGTTCGGTACGCCAGTCGTCTTCGGAATCTGCGTCAGCGGAACGAGGTAGCCCGAGGTGGAATCCGGATCGGCATAGCCGAGCTTCTTGCCCTTGGCGTCCATGATCGTCTTGATGCCGGAGGACTTGAGAGCGAGGCCGATCGAGTAGTAGCCGGTCGAACCGTCGGTCTGCTGCGTGGTCAGGATCGGGGTAACGGCCTTCGGGTCCTTGATGGCGACGGCAGCGTAGCCGGAAGCACCGAGTTCTGCGAAGTCGAGCGTGCCGCCGAGCAGACCCTGGATAACGCCGTCATAGTCGGCGGCCGGGAACAGCGAAACCTTCTCGAAGCCGAATTCCTTCTTCAGGTGGTCGGCGAGGCAGGCGTAGTTGCGCAGACGGTCGGCTTCGTTTTCACCGCCGAGAATGCCGACGCGGAATTCCTTGAGGTCTGCAGCGTTGGCAGCAGCGCCGACTGCGAGCGCGACGAGCGCCGTAGCCGCAAAAAGTGCTTTCTTCAACATGGGTTCGTCTCCTGATTAACCGGTGTCCCCGGATGCCTTCGGTCTAGAAGAAATGCGCCCTTGACGCGGGCCTTCGATCCCGGCCGTCCCTCTCAGAGACCGGCCAGTGCCAGCGGTTGCGGGCCAGCAGATTCGGTTGCCGCGGTCTGCGCGGCCGGATCGACAATATTGATCGACGTGGACGTCATGGTCTCGTCGATGCCGGCGCCGTCCTTGTCGGTGCCGTAGATTTCCTTGACGGCGGCGGCCGTCAGATCCGTAGGCTTGCCGTCGAAAACGACCTTGCCGGCGGCCATGCCGATGATGCGTTCGCAATAGTTGCGGGCCGTATCCAGCGTGTGCAGGTTGGTGATGACTGTGATGCCTTCACGCTCGTTGATATCTCGCAGCGCGTCCATGACGATCTTGGCGTTCAGCGGATCGAGCGAGGCGATCGGCTCGTCGGCCAGCATCATCTTCGGCTGCTGCATCAGGGCACGGCAGATGGCGACGCGCTGCTGCTGGCCGCCGGAAAGCGTGCCGGCCATCTGCAGGGCCGTCTGCTCGATGCCGAGGCGCTCCAGTGCGGCAATCGCCTGAATGCGCTCCTCGCGGGTGAAGACCGACAGCAGGCTCATGACCGTCGAGCGATGATTGAGGCGGCCGAGCATGACATTGGTCAGCACGTCGAGGCGCGGAACCAGATTGAACTGCTGGAAGATCATGGCGCAGTCGCGCTGCCAGCTGCGCAGTGCGCGGCCGGTGAGCTTGGAGACTTCGGTGCCGGAGAAATGGATCGAGCCGGAGCTCGGGTCAGCCAGACGATTGATCATGCGCAGCAGGGTGGACTTGCCGGCGCCGGAACGGCCGATAACGCCGACCATCTGTCCCTGCGGTATGTCCAAAGTCACGGAATCGACAGCGAGCTTGTTTCCAAACCGGCGCGAGACATTCCTGAGTTCGAACATAATGCTTCCCTTTCGCGGCTGCCGGGCTGCAAAAATTTCAGCGTTACCGGTGCTAAGAATGGGCGCATGCCCCTGCCTCGAAGGGAGTTTCGAGGGGGCTGGCGCCAACCACAAGGCAACCGATTAGTCCCGCTTCATGAAGCTCCAATGTCAGTTTTATGTAACTGCTGTTACAATTCTCGCCGATTTTGCAAGATTAGCCGGCTGAGGGTTTTCCTTAAGTTTAGCCGTCAAACATGCCGGTCGGCAGGCCGTCCATGCTGACGCTGTTCTTCTCGTGCCAATATTCCTCAATGCCGTCAGGACCCTTGGCTTTGGCCCACTGATCGAGGCTTGGTCTCTCGCCTTCATAGCTGAAGAGCGGCACGCCGAAGCCGCAGGACGTCTGCACGAGATCGAAGTCCAGCCGCACGATCTGCCGCGCCCCGAGCGGCTCTTCGCCCGCGTAATGGTCATGCAACAACTCGCGATATTCGGGCGCTGAGCGATGGATGATCCGGCCGCGGCCATAGAGGCGCAGGATCATCGGCGGTCCCTCGACCGCACAGAACATGATGGTCATCCGTCCGTCGGCTTTCATGTGCGCGGAGGTCTCATTGCCGCTGCCGGTGCGATCGAGGTAGATGGCGGCATTCGGGGAAATGATGCGCAGGCACAGCGTCTCGCGTGGCGAAACATTGACACGGGAATCCGCTGTTGCCGATGCCGTGAAGAAGATGTGCTGCCGCGCGATGAAATCGCGCAGCCGGTCGTCGATGCTGGAAAACTGCTTTGCCATGGAAACTCCTCCCGATCCCGTCCTTGCAAGGATCGTCTGAAAGCTGGATCGCTGGTCAACGCCTTGCAAGCATGGTTTGGGCGGAAAACGGCCCAGCTTTCCATTTCAGCGCAATTCCGGCCGGAAAACCGCCGCACACTTTTCCTGGAATTGCGCTAGGCGTCGTAGCGGTCCAGAAATTCCTCCGCCGAAAGGGCGCGGAAGTCTGCGAGCGCCGTGCGCAGGCGGTCGTGATCCCAATCCCACCATGAGAGCTTGTCCATGCGCGCACCAACCTCGGGCGTGAAGCGTTCGCGGATCAACTTCGCCGGCACGCCGCCGACGATCGTGTAGGGCGCGACATCCTTGGAGACGACCGCACCCGCACCGATGACGGCGCCGTTGCCGACCGTGACCCCGGGCAGCACGGTCGCGCCGTGACCGATCCAGACGTCATGGCCGATCACGACGTGGTTGTCGCGTCGCCAGGTGAAGAAATCGGTCTCCATATCGGCGTCAGGCCAATAGTCGGCGGCGCGATAGGTGAAGTGATGCAGCGTGGCGCGCCATGTCGGATGGTTCGTGGCGTTGATGCGCACCGCGGCGGCGATATTGACGAACTTGCCGATCGTCGCGCACCAGACGGCGCCATCCTGCATGATGTAGGAATAGTCGCCGATCTCGACCTCATCGATGCGGCAGCGATCTGAGACTTCGGTGTAGCGGCCGAGCGTCGAATTGTTGACGCTCGCCGAAGGGCTGATGAAGGGCGTCTCGCCCAGCTTGCGGCTCATGCGGCAGCCTTTCGCGGCGAGAATTGCGAGACGTCGAGAATGCGGCTGCCGACGGCCTCGCGCACCTCTTCGTCATGGAAGATGCCGAGAAGCGCGACCCCTGCCTCCTTCTTCTGTTCGATCATGTCGACGACGACGGCCCGGTTGCGGGCATCGAGCGATGCCGTGGGTTCGTCGAGCAGCAGGATGGCGTGGTCGGTGATGAAACCGCGGGCGATGTTGACACGCTGCTGTTCGCCGCCGGAGAAGGTGGCGGGTGGCAGTTGCCAGAGCTCTTCCGGCAGGTTCAGCTGCGCGAGCAGTTCCGCCGCCCGGTCGCGGGCATCATTGACCGTCACGCCACGGGCCAGCAGCGGCTCGGCGACGACATCGATGGCGGCGACGCGCGGCACGGTGCGCAGGAACTGGCTGACATAGCCCATGGTCTGCCGACGGACGTCGAGCACCGTACGCGGATCGGCAGTCGCAAGATCGACGATCTTGCTCTTGTGCATGACGAGGATCTGGCCGCTGTCGACGGCGTAGTTGCCGTAGATCATTTTCAGCAGCGAGCTCTTGCCGATGCCCGATGGACCGCCAAGCACGACGCATTCGCCCGAGGCGACGGAGAAGGAGACATCGGCAACGACGGGCAGGCGAATGCCGTCGCGCAGATGCATGGTGAAGCTTTTGAAGACTTCGGAAACGACGAGTGGGGTTGCCATGTTTCTTCCTCAGACCTGCAGGATCGAAGAGACCAGCAGTTGCGTATAGGGTTCGCGCGGGTCGTCGAGCACGCGGTCGGTGAGACCGTGCTCGATCACCTGTCCATCCTTCATCACCATCATGCGATGCGACAGAAGGCGGGCAACGGCGAGGTCGTGCGTGACGATGATGGCCGAAAGGCCGAGATCGTTGACGAGGCCGCGCACCAGATCGAGCAGGCGCGCCTGCACGGATACGTCGAGACCGCCGGTCGGTTCGTCCATGAAGACGAGGCGGGGGCCGGTCACCAGGTTGCGGGCGATCTGCAGGCGCTGGCGCATGCCGCCCGAGAAGGCGCGCGGCTGGTCGTCGATACGGTCGGCGTCGATCTCGACCCGCTCCAGCCAGTCGATGGCCGTGTTGCGGATATTGCCGTAGTGGCGGTTGCCGATCGCCATCAGCCGCTCGCCGACATTGGCACCGGCCGAAACAGTCATACGCAGGCCGTCGGCCGGGTTCTGATGCACGAAGCCCCAGTCGGTGCGCATCAGGAATCGGCGTTCCGCTTCGTTCATGCGGAAAAGGTCGCGATAGGTCTCGTCGCGCATGTGATATTCGACGCTGCCCGTCGTCGGCAGCAGCCGCGTCGAGATGCAGTTGAGCAGCGTCGTCTTGCCGGAACCGGATTCGCCGACGATGGCGAGGACTTCGCCGGGCCAGAGCTCGAAGGATACGTCCCGGCAGCCGATGCGGCTGCCATAGAATTTCGAGATGTCCTTGACCTTCAGGAGAGGTGAGTCACTCATTCGGCAGCCTCCTTGCCACCAGGCAATCCATCGGATGCGAGCCCATTTGACGCCAGCCCATTTGACGCCAACATTGAGCCGGCATGGCCGTGGGCGCGACGGTCTTCGCAGAAATCGGTGTCGGAGCAGACGAACATGCGCCCGCCCTTGTCGTCGAGGATCACCTCGTCGAGATAGACCTGTTCGGCCCCGCAAAGCGCGCAGGGCTTGTCGAAGCGCTGCACTTCGAAGGGATGATCCTCGAAGTCGAGACTGACGACTTCCGTGTAGGGCGGCACGGCATAGATGCGCTTCTCGCGGCCGGCGCCGAACAATTGCAGCGCGTCGGAGAGATGCATTTTCGGATTGTCGAACTTCGGCGTTGGCGACGGATCCATGATGTAGCGGCCGGCAACCTTGACCGGATAATCATAGGTCGTGGCGATGCGACCGTTGCGGGCGATGTCCTCGTAGAGCTTCACATGCATGAGGCCGTATTCCTCGAGCGCATGCATTTTGCGCGTTTCGGTCTCGCGCGGCTCCAGGAAGCGTAAGGGTTCCGGGATCGGCACCTGGTAGACCAGCACCTGATTGGAGCCCAGCTTGGCCTCCGGAATGCGGTGGCGCGTCTGGATGATCGTCGCCTCTTCCGTGCGGGTGGTGACGGCAACGTTGGCGACCTTCTGGAAGAAGGCGCGGATGGAGACGGCATTGGTCGTGTCGTCGGCGCCCTGGTCGATGACCTTCAGCACATCATCGGGACCGATGATCGATGCGGTCAGCTGCACGCCGCCGGTGCCCCAGCCATATGGCATCGGCATTTCGCGAGAGGCGAAAGGCACCTGATAGCCGGGAATGGAAATCGCCTTCAGAATGGCGCGACGGATCATCCGTTTGGTCTGCTCGTCGAGATAGGCGAAGTTGTAGGTGGCGAGTGCGGTCATTCGGCTGCCTCCGTCATGGGTTCCATGCCGCGTTCGCGAGCGGCCTCGAAATCGCGGCGCATGCGCCGCACCAGGTCGAGCTCGGCCTGGAAGTCGACATAATGCGGCAGCTTCAGATGTTCGACGAAGCCGGTTGCCTGCACGTTGTCGGAATGGGAGATGACGAATTCCTCGTCCTGAGCCGGTGCAACGATGTCTTCACCGAGCTCCTCGGCGCGAAGCGCGCGGTCGACCAGCGACATAGCCATGGCCTTGCGCTCGCTCTGGCCGAAGACCAGGCCATAGCCGCGGGTGAACTGCGGTGGTGCCTTGGCCGAACCCTTGAACTGATTGACCATCTGGCATTCGGTCACCTGGATGCGGCCGAGCGAGACGGCGAAGCCGAGTTCCGGCACATCGAATTCGACTTCCACTTCACCAATGCGGATTTCGCCGGTGAAGGGATGGTTGCGGCCGTAGCCGCGCTGGGTCGAATAGCCGAGCGCCAGCAGGAAGCCTTCGTCGCCGCGGGCAAGCGCCTGCAGGCGAAGGTCGCGGGTCATCGGGAATTCCATCGGCTCGCGCGTAAGGTCGCCGATCTCGTGATCGACAGGCATAGTGCCGTCGCCCTCGATCAGGCCTTCCTGGCCGAGGATTTCCGAGACGCGCATGATGCGGCCCTGCTCGGCCGGCCGCTGCATCGGTTCGTCCACTGGCTCGTCGGTCAGGAGGCTCGGGTCGAGCAGGCGGTGCGTGTAGTCGAAGGTCGGGCCGAGAAGCTGGCCGCCCGGCAGGTCCTTGTAGGTCGCCGAGATGCGGCGTTCGATCTTCATCGCTGAAGTGTCGAGCGGCTGGGAATAGCCGAAGCGCGGCAGTGTCGTGCGATAGGCTCTGAGCAGGAAGATGGCCTCGATCATGTCGCCGCGCGCCTGACGGACGGCAAGCGCTGCCAGCGTGCGGTCATAAAGCGAGGCCTCGGCCATGACACGGTCGACGGCGAGCGCCAGCTGCGCCACGATCTGGTCGATGCCGACAGCCGGTAGCGAGCGGTCGCCGCGGCGACGGTCGGCCAGCAGCCTGTGAGCATTGGCGATGGCGGC
Source organism: Martinezella hainanensis (assembly GCF_900094555.1). Classification (GTDB taxonomy): domain Bacteria; phylum Pseudomonadota; class Alphaproteobacteria; order Rhizobiales; family Rhizobiaceae; genus Rhizobium; species Rhizobium hainanense. The sequence continues at coordinate 85,464 of NZ_FMAC01000014.1, read as the reverse complement.
TTCGCCACCCTTTACGGCAACATACATATGTCACATCTCCGTCGCGATGATCTTGGCGGTGCGCGGCAGGCCGAGGAATTGCCGGCCCGCCGTCAGGATGAGATCGACGCCGCGCGGGAAGAGGGCGCGATTGTCGTTCCAGATACGCAGCAGCGCATCGGGCAGCCCGATCGGGGCGATCATGTTGATGTCCTTGATGCCGGGGCCGGAAAGCGCCAGTTCCTTGCCGCCTTCCAGGCTTTCGATTTCCAGAACCACCGTCGTCGACCGATCGGGATATTCCTGGGTGCCGATGCCGAACTGGCTGAAAGAGGAAAGCGCCATGCCGGCTTCGATAAATGCAAAATGCGCCTCCAGCCGCTCGGATATGATCGGCGCGCCAGTGTGGAAGGCCAGCCATTCCGGCAGGCTCGATCTTGCCAGGCTGGTGGAAAGCCAGACCGGCGTGTCATGATCGCAAAGGGTAAGGCCGATGGCGCCGGCTGCAATGCCGAGCGGCGGCGGCGGCGCGATATCAGCCGTGACAGTCTGCAGGGTGCCCGGACGCGCCATGGCATCCATCGTCATCTTGAAGACGCTCTGCGCATCGAAAACCGGATCGGTGAAACCGCCGGTCAAGGCCTCGTTGCCAAAGGTCGGGGTGCTGGAAAGGCTCATCAATCTTCTCCGCGAACCATGGTGAAGAAATCGACGCGGGTGGCGGCCGTCTCTTCGGCGCGCTTGCGATCATAGTCTGCGATGCGTTCGGTGACCGGCTGCAGAAGCGCCTTTTCGACGAAGTCTTTCGTGGCCGGCTGTTGCCAGAGTGCGTCGAAGATGGCCGAAAGCCGGGCCTTTTCCCGATCGGTGCCAAGCGCGTGCGCGTGGCCGATGGTGTTGGATGCCAGTCGAATGGTGGCGCGCGTCACCGTGACTTCGCCGAGGTTGAAGGGGGAGCCGCCGCCGCCGATGCGGCCGCGCACCATGACAAGCCCGGTCTCGGGGCCGCGCACCGGCTGTACTGTTGGCTTGCTCGGCAATGCTTCCCAGGCCGCCTCTAGCTCGTCGCGTTCTGCCTGCGCCAGAAGATCGGCGACGCGCTTGCGTTCCCGACGCTCCTGTGCGGCCGCTTCCTGCCTTTGTGCTGAATTCATCGCGCTTTCCTCTAAATGTCTATTGATATAGACAACCATACAAGATAGTTTTATATTTATTAGTGAGTCGTGACAAGCGTGTGACAGGGCGAGTGGGCAAGATGGCAGGACAGAAGATACAGAGGCAAACGGGCGTGGCGCTCTGGCGGCAGATCGCCGACCGGATTCGCACCTCCATCAATCACGGGGATTTCGACGAAACGGGCATGGTGCCGCCGGAAACGACGCTGGCGCTGCAGTTCGGCGTCAACCGGCACACGATCCGAAGCTCTCTTGCGGCACTCGCCCAGGAAGGGATCGTCAGGGCCGTGCAGGGGCGCGGCACGCTGATCGAGCGTAAGGAGCGACTGAGCTTCCCGATTTCGAGGCGCACGCGATTTTCGCAAGGGATCGGCGATCAGGTGCGCGAAACCCGCAGTGTGTTGCTTGCCGCGGGCGAAGAGGCGGCGACCACGGAATTGGCCCGGCAGCTCAAGATCAAAACCGGTGCTCCCCTCGTGCGGCTCGAAACGCTCGGTCAGGCGGATCATCGCCCGGTATCGCGCGCCACCAGCTGGTTCCCGGCCGATCGTTTCGGCGATATCGCCGAGATCTATCGGACGACCGGATCAATTACGAAGGCATTCAAGGAGCTTGGCGTACCGGATTATGTCCGCGTCGTCACCGAAATCACCGCGACGCATGCCGACGAAGGCGATCTCACCGATCTGCAGCTGTCCCCCGGCGCCATCGTTCTGGTCGCCCAGGCGCTGAACGCCGATCTCGACAATGTCCCGGTGCAATACTCAATTTCCCGCTTCGCCGCCGACAGGGTGCGCTTCACTGTCGAGAATTGATGGTAGGGGTTCGCCCCCTCATCCGGCCTCCTGAGTTCATCGAAGGGCGCCCACCTTCTCCCCGCGTGCGGGGAGAAGGGAAAAGAGGCACCATCTGTTACCTCTCAACCTCGTTGGTATCGAGAATTTACCACAGAAAAGGTCGTTCCCTCTCCCCGTAAAACGAGGAGAGGGTTAGGGTGAGGGACTATTTCAGAGATAATTAGTTAGACGCACTCAATGCGCGCCGGACATGTCGCCGAGGACTTCCTTCGAGGCGACGGTAGAATCGGCCTTGAGCTTGTAGACCATCGGCACGCCGGTCGCGAGGTTGAGCTCGAGGATCTGCGCCTTGCTCAGGCGATCAAGAACCATGACGAGCGAGCGCAGCGAATTGCCGTGGGCAGCGACCAGCACGTTCTGACCGGCGAGAACGCGCGGCAGGATTTCCGTCAGGTAGTAGGGCCAGACGCGGGCGCCGGTGTCGCGCAGGCTTTCGCCGCCGGGCGGGGGAACGTCGTAGGAGCGGCGCCAGATGTGAACCTGCTCTTCGCCCCACTTGGCGCGGGCGTCGTCCTTGTTGAGGCCGGAGAGGTCGCCGTAATCGCGCTCGTTCAGCGCCTGATCCCTAATGGTTTCGAGGCCCTGCTGACCGATTTCGTCGAGGATGATTTTCAGCGTGTGCTGGGCGCGGGTGAGATCCGAGGTGAAGGCGATATCGTACTTGATGCCGTAATCGGCCAGTGCCTTGCCGCCCGTCTTGGCCTCTTCGATGCCGAGCGCGGTCAGATCGGGGTCCTTCCAGCCGGTAAAGAGATTCTTCAAATTCCAGTCGCTCTGCCCGTGGCGAACGAGAACGAGAGTGCCGCTCATAAAATTTCTCCTTGATAAAGCAATTCCAGGAAAGGCGCGCAGCGGTTTTCCGTCAGGAATTGCGAGGACAATAAAAGGCCGGAGCGGAGCGGCAGTTCCCAGCCGATCCGCTCCGGGATCGCATCAACGTGTGGAAAGCCCGAGAACATCGAGCATGGAATAAAAGCCGGGTTTCTTGTCGCGCGCCCAGAGCGCTGCCTGCAGTGCGCCGCGGGCAAACAGCGAACGGTCGCCGGCATTGTGCGACAGCGTCAGCCGCTCGCTTTCGCTGGCGAAGATCACCGAGTGATCGCCAACCACGCCGCCGCCGCGCAGGGTCGCAAAGCCGATCGTGCCCGCCGGGCGCGGGCCGGTATGGCCATCGCGCACGCGCACGGAGCTGTCGTTGAGATCGATGCCTCTGCCCTTCGCCGCCGCCTGGCCGAGCAGGAGCGCCGTGCCCGAGGGCGCATCGACCTTGTGGCGATGGTGCATCTCCAGCACTTCGATGTCCCAGTCGTTCGAGGGGAGTGCGCGTGCGGCCTGCTCGACAAGCACGCTCAGGAGATTGATGCCGAGGCCCATATTGCCCGACTTGACGATGCGGGCATGGCGTGCGGCCGCCTTGAACTTGGCTTCATCCTCGTCCGAGCATCCGGTCGTTCCGATGATATGGACGATGCGTGCCTGTGCGGCCAAGTCGGCAAAGGTGACGCTGGTTGCCGGCGTCGTGAAATCGATGACGCCTTCGGCATGCAGGAAAGCGGCGAGCGGATCGTCAGTGATGGCAACGCCGATCGGCCCCAACCCGGCGATTTCGCCGGCATCCTTGCCGATGAAGGCGGAGCCGGGACGAGCGACGGCCGCGTGCAGGGTCACGCCGTCGGCTGCATGAATGAGGCGGATGAGAGCCTGTCCCATGCGGCCTGCCGCGCCAACCACCACCAGCTTCATCGCATCGTCGCTCATGTCGTCTCTATCGTCTATTTGCGGGAATTGCTTGATATGGCCGGTAGCTGCAGGTTGTTGAGCCGAGCGTAAAGACCATTGTCGGCCGTCGCAAGCGTCTCGTGGTTGCCCTCTTCGACAACCCGGCCGTTCTGCATGACCACGATCTTCTCGGCCCGGACAACCGTCGACAGGCGGTGGGCGATGACGACGACCGTGCGGCCGCTCATCGCCTCTTCCAGCGCCTTCTGCACGGCTGCTTCGGATTCCGTGTCGAGTGCCGAGGTCGCCTCGTCCAGAAGCAGGATCGGCGCGTTGCGCACCAACGCGCGGGCGATCGACAGGCGCTGGCGCTGGCCGCCGGAAAGCGTCACGCCGTTTTCGCCGACCGGCGTATCGTAGCCCATCGGCTGCGCCTCGATGAAATCATGTGCATAGGCAAGGCGCGCCGCTTCCTCGATCTCGGCGTTGGTCGCGTCCGGCCGTCCGTAGCGGATATTGTCGCGGATCGTGCCTTCGAAGAGATAGGGTTGCTGCGAAACATAGGCGAGCTGTTCCCGCAGCGACTGTTTCGTCACATGGGCGATATCCTGCCCGTCGATGAAGATGCTCCCGGCCTTGGGGTCGTAGAAGCGCGGAATGAGATTGATGACCGTGGACTTGCCGGCGCCGGAAGGGCCGACGAGCGCGGTCGTCTGCCCACCCTCGGCAGAGAAGCTGACGCCAGACAGAACCGCCTCGTCGCCATAGGCGAAATGCACGTCGCGGAACTCGATACGGGCCTCGGTCACCTTGAGCGGCTTGGCATCCGGCAGATCGCGCTGGCGCGGTTCCATGTCGAGCAGCTCGTAGATCATCCGCGCATTGACGACGGCGCGTTCCAGCTGCACCTGCAGCTTGGCGAGGCGTCGAGCCGGATCGTAGGCGAGCAGCAGAGAGGTTGCGAAGGAGAAGAACACGCCCGGCGAGACATTGTCGTAGATCGAGCGATAGGCGGCATAGGCAAAGAGGCTGGCGATCGCAAAACCGGCGACGGTTTCGATCAGCGGGCCGTTGCGCTCCGAAAGGCGGGCGATGCGGTTCTGCCGGTGCTCGGCAGCAGTGATCAGCTTGTTGATCTTGCGCTCGAGCTCCTCTTCCATCGTGAAGGCCTTGACGATGGAAACGCCCTGGATGGTTTCCTGCATCGCACCCAGCACATGGCTGTTCAGGACGATGGCATCGCGGGTCGCCGCGCGCAGCCGCTTGGAAATATAGCGCAGCGCAAAGAAGAGCGGCGGTGCGATGATGACGAATGCGATGCTGAGCACCGGATCCTGGAAGACCATGACGCAGAGCAGGGCGACGAAAGTCAGAAGGTCGCGCGCTGTGGACGTGATCGTCAGGTTCATGACGTCGCGGATACCAGAGACGTTCTGGCTGATGCGGGCGGCGAGCTGGGCTGAACGGGCTTCGCTGAAAAAGCCGACCGACAGCGTCATCAGATGCGAGTAGAGCCGCCGTTGATAGCGGGCGATGATGTTGTTGCCGATCTTCGACAGGATGACCGACTGGAAATATCCGGCAAAGCCGCGCACCACGAAAACGAGGAAGATGCTGAAACAGATCTTCCAGGCATCGACGATGTCGCGGGCGATGAAGGCGCTGTCGATGACCGATTTGACGATGTAGCCGATGTAAGCAGTCGAAAGCGCAACGAGGATCAGGCAGGTGATCGCGACGGCATAGCCGCGAATGTGATCGCGGCCGTTTTCGGCGATAATGCGCTTCAGCATGCCGGTGATGGCTTCGCTGTCGACGTTTTTGCTTTTCGGGTCAGGCAATTTCAATAATCGGCTTCCTGTCTTGAACCAAGCGAGCCGCATATGGCACGTGCTTGCGCGGCTCTATTAAAGAGTTAGCACGGCTTTGGCTAGACATGGCTTGCCGCGCTGGTTAAGGCCGATCACGGAGCCGGCCTCACTATAGAGGAAGGCGGTCCCTTCAAAAAGGGATAGCGCGCCGGCTATTTCAGCGCGCCATCGGTTGTTTGCGAGGCGGTTAACGCCGCCAGCGGCGGCCCTCTGTCGCAAGGCCGAAGCTTGCCGGTTTGCGGGCATAGATCGCAAGTCCGGAAAGGGCAGCCAGCGGATTGACGACCACATGGGTCGGGATCGTCTTCATCAATTCGGTGTGCGGCGCCTTGTCCTCGAAGGCGGCGCGGAATTCCGGCTTCTGCAGCGCCGGCAGGATCTTCTGCGGGATGCCACCCGAGAGATAGACGCCGCCGCGCGCCATGAAGATCATGGCGATATCGCCCGCGACGCGGCCGAGATAGGTGACGAACAGCGTCAAGGTCTCTTCGGCCTGCTTATTGGTGCCGGCAAGCGCGTGGTTGGTGATGTCGGCCGGTTCCTTCAGGTTCGGCTCAATGCCGTCAGCCGCGCAGACGGCATGATAGATGTTCTGCAGCCCGCGGCCGCAGATCACCTGTTCGGCGGAAATGCGGCCTTCGATCGGCTCCAGATGCGGCCAGATCTGCAGGTCGCGTTCCGTGCGCGGACCGATATCGATATGGCCGCCTTCGCCCGGCACGGGCACCCATTGATGCTGGGTATGGACCAGTCCGCCGACACCAAGCCCGGTGCCGGGGCCGAGCACGGCGCGCGATGCGGTCATGTTCCCAGATGCCTGGCCAATGGTCTGACGATGCTCGTCGGAAATCTCGGCGATCGCCAGCGCCTGCGCCTCGAAGTCGTTGATGACGAGCACGTCCTCGATGCCGAGATTGGCGATCATGGTCTTCGGACGGATCACCCAGTCGCAATTGGTCAGCGGAATTTCATCGCCCTGAACGGGGCCGGCCATGGCGAGAATTGCCGAGCGGGGCTGCACCTTGCTGTTTTCAAGAGCGAGTTTGATCGCATCGTCGATTGTCGCGAAGTTCGCCGTCTGTACGACCGGAAAATGCTCCTGCTCGGAGTCCGCATCGGCAAGAATGGAGAAACGCGCATTGGTGCCGCCAATATCGCCGATCAGGATGGGGAAAGGCAGGGGGGCATCGCTGTGATTGAGCTCGGGCATGGCCAGGTCCGTGGTCTGCCGCCGGCAAGGCGGATTAATGGTTCAGTGTTTTGATCAGCCGCTCGGCGGTGGATTCGTTGAGCGCCATCGGAATGTCGTAGAGAACGGCAAGCCGCGTCAATGCCTTCACGTCGACGTCGTGCGGCAAGGGCGTAAGAGGATCGATGAAGAAGATCAGCATGTCGATTTCACCGGTGGCGATAAGGGCGCCGATCTGCTGATCGCCGCCGAGCGGACCGCTTTTCAGGCGGGTAACCTTGAGACTGGGTGCTGCATCGAGCACGCGGCCGCCGGTCGTGCCTGTGGCAACGATGTTCCAGCTGGCCAGGGTCGCTTCGTTGCGCCGCGCAAATTCCGCCATCGCATCCTTTTTCTGATCATGCGCGATCAGCGCGATGCATTTGCTGCCGGCCATGAAATCCCTGCTCCAGCCAATGGTTTCAATCGATTTATCCGCCTTCTATACCAAGGGACTGCGTTTTGAAAGACTGCCCGGCAATGACGGCTTGGACCTCATTGCTGCGGGATTTGGCCGGGCGGCGTATCGCCTGAGACCGGCATTGCGTTCGTATCGGCTGAAGCGGCCGCACCCTTGGTACCCGAGGTGGCAGGGCGCGCGGAGGCAACCGAGGGTGCCGCCAACACGGCCTGGCAGGCTTTGGGCAGATCGGAAACCATGACCTCGCGTGGCTTGACCGGTGGCTTGGTGCTGGGCTTCGGCTTCGCCCAGGGCTCGGGTCCGAACCACCAGGCGAGCGTCTTGTCGCAGCCGTCGCCGGCGGCGACCGGCGCCTGCCCCGTGCAGCCGGACGAGCCGGGAGGGCAGCGAAGGCGGATGTGGAAATGCGAGTCGTGCCCATATTCCGGCCGCAGCTTGCCGAGATTGCTGCGATCGCCCGTCCACGTCTCGCACATCTTCTTCTTGATCGCCGGATTGACGAAGATGCGCTCGACTTCGGGGTAACTCGCCGCGCGCATCAGCAGGCGGGCATGCGCCGGCGTCCAGACCTTGTCGTTGATCGTCAGGAACTTGTCCTTGGCGAGCATGGTGGTGAAGGGCAGGGCCTCGCGCTCCTCGGCCGTCATCTTGCGCCGTGGCATCGGCGTCAGCCAGATGTCGGCATCGAGGCCGATCTGGTGCGAGGCATGGCCGTTGGCCATCGGGCCGCCGCGCGGCTGCGAGATATCGCCGACAAGCAGGCCCGGCCAGCCGTCATTCTTGGCCGCATCGCGCGACAGCCGCTCCAGGAGGCCGATCGTTTCCGGCCGGCCCCAGCGACGATTGCGCGACAGGCGCATGGCCTGCCAGGTCGGGCCGTCAGCCGGAAGCGCGACGGCGCCGGCAAGGCAGCCCTTGGCGTAGAAGCCGATCGATTGCGGCGGTCCCTGTGTCGGCAGCGTCACGGCGCCGAAAACGGCCTTGGCGCTGCCGGGTGAAGGGATGGCCTGCTGTGCCAGCGTATCGCTGGCGACAAGGCCCATTCCGATCATTGTCGCGAGAGAGAATTTGCCGATCGTTCGAAAGGCGCGAGCCAGAAGTGAAGCCATGCATATCCTTGAAAGGCGGTCGGCATTATCCGAAGTGATTTGCGGCGAGACTATCCTGAAAAAGGACGGAAGTTAATCCGCGGCAATCACAGATGGCCGACGCGCGGCCGCCTTCGCTTGCATGGTCGCGGCTTCGTATGGGTCAGTTCGCCAGAATTTCCGCCGTCTTGCGGATGCGCGACAGTCGCGGCAAAACTTTCGTGCAGGCGAAATCCTGCATCTCCTGCGAGAGGGTCGTCACCGCGTCTTCGGCGACGATCACGGCATAATTTGCCGCATAGCCGTCGCGCACGGTCGCTTCCACGCCGAAATTGGTGGCGACACCCGTCAGGATCAGCGTCTTGATGCGGCGGCGGCGAAGCTGCAGATCGAGTTCCGTGCCATAGAAGGCGCTCCACTGGCGCTTGACGATGGCGACGTCAGGCGTCAGCGCCGACATCTCGGCAGGCGCTTCCAACGCGGCCGGCGGCAAACCTCCTGGGGGAAGCGCGAAGGTTTCGTCAGTCGGCTGATTGACAGCGTCGGCATAGTCCGAGGAAAATCCGACCGTTACGAAAACGGTCGTCCCGCCATCGGCTTTCAGCTTGTTTGCGATGGCGACCGTATTGGCGACGATCTGCTGGGCGGGATAGGGCGCGAGCGGCCGGCTAAGAACGAGGCCTTGCAGGTCGATGGAAATAAGAGCGGTGGTCTTGGGATCGTAAAATGGCATCTGGGGGCTCCGATAAAAACATGAGGATATCCTCACAATGGAAAATATGAGGACAACCTCACAAAAATCAAGTGAAGAATTGAAGACGCGCACGCCGAAGCGGCAGCGCGGCCATGAGCGCGTCATCATTCTGCTTGACGCGGCGGCAAGGGTCTTCGCGCGCAAGGGCTATGACGCTGCAACGATGACGGAGATCGCCGCCGAGGCGCATTCTTCCATCGGCTCGCTCTATCAGTTCTTTCCGACCAAGCCCCTGCTTGCCGAGGCGCTGCATATCGAACGCCTTGAGCGGTTGAAGGCCGGGCTTCGGGAAGTGGCGGAAAGCAGCGCCGGCCTTTCGGCAGCCGATTGCGGCGAGGCGATCTTCGATGCGCTTGGTGTCTTCATGGAAAAGTATCCGGAGCTTTCGGTGCTCGCCGGCCGCCGCGATATTCCCAAGGAGCGGAAGGCGCGTTCGCGTGTCGAGTTGAAGGAACTGATCGCGGATGTCCTGCGGCAGGCCGAGCCGTCGATATCGGACGATGTCGTGTTGATGTCGGGCCTCGTGCTCGAACTGCTGCGCATCGTTGTCGTCGTCGCCGCTGAGCCTGATGCTGTCGAGGACCGCCGTGTGGCCGGCGAATTGCGGTTGATGCTGCGCAAACGCCTTGAGGAAGCGGCGGCAAAGGGCTGATTCCAGGAGATGATCTTTGGTGTCGTTGCAAAGAGATGAGTTGTTGCGTCCTGTTTTTTGCCCTCATTTGCCTTATGCTGATTCTCGAAAAATCACAGGAGATCATGAATGGCATTGTCGCGGTTGAAAGCAGGCTTGGTCGTTTCTCTTTTTTGCCTGCTGGCAATGCCGGTATCGTCGAAAGCGGAAGAGCCGCAATTCCGCATCGGCACGGCCATTCTCGGCGACCTTAAATACCAGCCGGGCTTCAAGCATTTCGACTACGTCAATCCGGATGCGCCGAAGGGCGGCGAGGTGAAGCTTTCGAGCAACGGCACGTTCGATACCCTCAATCCGGTATTGTACAAAGGTAATCAGGTAGCGGGCATAAGCGCGCTGGGTGCGGGCCTTGTCTTCGATAGCCTGCTGAAGTCGGCTGATGACGAGATTTCCTCCTCTTACGGATTGCTCGCGGAAGGCGTCTCCTATCCGGACGATATTGCCAGCGCCACCTTCCGCCTGCGGCCGGAGGCAAAATGGGCTGACGGGCAGCCGGTGACGCCTGAGGATGTCGTCTTCAGCTTCGACAAGGCGAAGGAACTCAATCCACTCTTCACCAGCTACTACAGCCATGTGACGCGTGCCGAAAAGACCGGCGATCGCGATGTGACCTTCTATTTCGATGAGAAGAACAATCGCGAGCTGCCTTCAATTCTCGGCCAATTCCCGATCGTGCCGAAGCATTGGTGGGAAGGCACGGGGCCGGATGGCAAGCCGCGCGACATCTCCCGGACCACGCTCGAGCCAGTCATGGGGTCCGGACCCTACAAAATCGCTTCGGTCTCGCCTGGCTCCACCATCCGATATGAATTGCGCGACGATTATTGGGGCAAGGACTTGCCCGTCAATGTCGGCGAGAACAATTTCAAGTCGATCTCCTACACCTACTTCGCCGACAATGATGTGGAGTTCGAGGCCTTCCGTGGCGGTACCATCGACTATTGGCAGGACAACGTCGCAAGTCGCTGGGTCACCGGCTATGATTTCCCCGCTGCCAAGGACGGCCGCATCAAGCGCGAGGAAGTGCCCAATCCGTTGCGTGCCACCGGCGTCATGCAGGCATTGGTGCCCAATATGCGTCGCGACCAATTCAAGGACGAGCGTGTTCGCGAGGCGTTGAACTATGCCTTCGATTTCGAGGAGCTCAATCGCACGATCGCTTTCAATCAGTACAGCCGCATCAACAGCTTCTTCTTCGGCACGAAGCTGGCCTCGTCCGGGCTGCCCCAGGGCGATGAGTTGAATATCTTGAACGAGATTAAGGACAAGGTTCCCGCCGAGGTCTTCACCACCCCCTATTCCAATCCTGTGGGCGGTGATCCTCAGAAGTCTCGCGACAATCTGCGCAAGGCGCTCGATCTGTTCAAGCAGGCAGGATACGTTCTCAAGGGCAACCAGATGATCAACGCCCAGACGAACAAACCGCTCTCCATCGAAATTCTGCTCGGTAGCCCCTTCGTGGAAAAATGGGTCCTTCCCTACACGCAGAACCTCAAGAAGATCGGTATCAACGCCACCGTGCGCACGGTCGATTCATCGCAATACATCAACCGTGTCCAAAATTTCGACTATGACATGATCTGGACGGTCTGGGCTCAAACGCTGAATCCCGGCAATGAGCAGATCGATTTTTGGGGCACCGCCTCCGCCACTCGTTCCGGTTCACGCAATTTTGCCGGCATTTCCGATCCCGGTATCGATGCCCTCATCAAGAAGGTCATCTTCGCCAAGGACGTTGCAGAAAAGGATGCGACCGCCAAGGCCCTCGATCGAGTCCTACTCGCCCACCATTATGTGGTGCCGCTGTTCTACACGACCAGCTTCCACATCGCTTATTGGGACAAGTTCCAACATCCGGCACAGTTGCCTGAATATTCGATCGGCTTTCCCGATGTCTGGTGGTCGAAAAGCGCCGGAAAGTGAGCCTCTCTTGCAATAAGGGGCCGCTAGGCTCCAAATGCTCGGGGTTGATTCGGGATGGTTTCAAGCTGACATGACTGCGCCGGTCTCAAATCCGGTGGAAGGGAATATGATTTGATCGAGAGACGGATTGAGGCGAGGCGGAGCATACCCCTCTTCAGGGGAGCGGCGGACTGATGGGCGCCTATATTCTGCGACGTCTCCTGCTGATGATCCCGACCATCGTCGGCATCATGGCCATTTCCTTCACCATCGTGCAGTTTGCGCCGGGCGGCCCGGTCGAGCAGGTCATCGCGCAGCTGACCGGGCAGGGCGACAATGCCACCGGCCGCCTGTCCGGCGGCACCGACATGCTGGCCCAGCAATCCCTGGATGACAGCAGCTCGAAATATCGTGGCGCGCAGGGACTCGACCCCGAGCTGATTGCCAAGCTCGACAAGCAGTTCGGCTTCGACAAGCCGCCGCTCGAACGCTTCGGCCAGATGATGTGGAACTATATCCGCTTCGATTTCGGCGAGAGCTTCTTCCGCAACACCACGGTCATCGACCTGATCGCCCAGAAGCTGCCGGTGTCGATCTCGCTCGGCATCTGGATCCTGATCTTTTCCTATGCCATCTCCATTCCGCTCGGCATCCGCAAGGCGGTGCAGGATGGATCGACCTTCGATGTCTGGACGTCGGGCATCATCATCATCGGTTATGCAGTCCCGAGTTTCCTCTTCGGCATCATGCTGATCGTGCTCTTTGCCGGCGGCTCCTTCTTCGACTGGTTCCCGCTGCGCGGCCTCGTCTCGGATAATTTCGCCGACCTCAACTGGTGGCAGAAGATCCTCGATTATCTCTGGCATCTGGTGCTGCCACTGATTTCGCTGTCGCTTGCCGCCTTCGCCACCACGACGCTGCTCACGAAAAACTCCTTCATCGAAGAGATCAAGAAGCAATATGTCATCACCGCCCGCGCCAAGGGTCTTTCCGAACGGCGCGTGCTCTATGGTCACGTCTTCCGCAACGCCATGCTCATCGTCATCGCCGGCTTTCCCGGCGCCTTCATCTCCGCCTTCTTCACCGGCTCGCTGCTGATCGAGAATATCTTCTCGCTCGATGGCCTGGGACGTTTGAGCTATCTCTCCGTCGTCCAGCGCGATTATCCGGTGGTCTTTGCGACGCTCTTCATCTTCTCGCTGCTCGGCCTCGTCGTCAGCCTCGTCTCCGACCTGATCTACACCTGGATCGATCCGCGCATCGACTTCGAGCGGAGGGACGTGTGATGGACGCAGCCAACCAGCAGGCAATTCCGACGACGGTGAAGCCGCCGCGCAAGGGCCTGTTCTCGCCGACCAATACGCGCCGCTGGGAGAACTTCAAGGCAAACCGCCGCGGCTACTGGTCGCTTTGGATTTTCCTGGTTCTCTTCATTCTCAGCCTCGGTGCTGAATTCATTGTCAACGACCGGCCGATCCTCGTTTCCTACAAGGGTGAGATCCTGACGCCGGTCTTCGTCGATTATCCGGAGGAGAAATTCGGCGGCTTCCTGGCGCAGACGGATTATCGCGCCCAGGATATCCAGGACGAGATCAACAGCCATGGTTGGATGATCTGGCCGCTGATCCACTATTCCTACCAGACCGCCAATTCCAACCTTCCCGCGGGAATGTCAGCGCCGACCCCGCCTTTCTGGGCGATGAGCAAGGAGACGCGCTGCTCGGGCTACGCAGCTGGCACTGCCGATCCGAACTGCAACTGGAGTAATTTCAACTGGCTCGGTACCGATGACCAAGCCCGCGACGTGCTTGCTCGCCTGATCTACGGCTTCCGCATCTCGGTGCTGTTCGGCCTGGCGCTCACCATCTGCTCGGCCGTCGTCGGGGTCTGCGCCGGTGCGATACAGGGCTATTTCGGCGGCTGGACCGATCTCCTGATGCAGCGTTTCATCGAGATCTGGTCGTCCATGCCGGTGCTCTACATACTGCTGATCATAGCATCGGTGCTGCCGCCCGGCTTCTTCATCCTGCTCGGCATCTTGCTTTTGTTTTCCTGGGTGGGGCTCGTCGGCGTCGTGCGCGCCGAATTCCTGCGGGCGCGCAATTTCGAATATGTGCGCGCCGCCCGCGCGCTCGGCGTCAACAACCGCACCATCATGTATCGCCACCTGCTGCCGAACGCGATGGTCGCGACGCTGACCTTCGTTCCCTTCATCCTGTCGGGCTCGATCTCCACGCTGACCTCGCTGGATTTCTTAGGCTTTGGCATGCCGCCCGGCTCGCCGTCGCTGGGTGAGATGATCGCCCAGGGCAAATCCAACCTGCAGGCTCCATGGCTGGGGTTGTCGGCCTTCTTCACCATGTCGATCATGCTGTCGCTGCTGATTTTCATCGGCGAGGCCGTGCGCGACGCCTTCGATCCGAGGAAGACGTTCCGATGAGCGAAAACTCCACTCCGCTATTGTCCGTCTGCAATCTGTCCGTCGCCTTTCATCAGGGTGGGCAGACCTCGATCGCCGTCGACGGCGTTTCCTTCGATATCCATCGGGGCGAGGTCGTGGCGCTGGTCGGCGAATCCGGTTCCGGCAAATCGGTCTCGGCCAACTCGATCCTGAAGCTCCTGCCCTATCCGGCGGCGAGCCACCCCTCCGGCGAGATCCTGTTCAAGGGCAAGGACCTGCTAAAGGCATCGGACAACGAACTGCGCGCCGTGCGCGGCAACGACATCACGATGATCTTTCAGGAGCCGATGACCTCGCTCAATCCGCTCCACTCGATCGAGAAGCAGATCACCGAGATTCTGGCCCTGCATCAGGGCATGGTGGGCGAGGCCGCCCGTAATCGCACGCTGGAACTCCTGAATCAGGTCGGCATCCGCGAGCCGGAAAAGCGCCTCAAGGCCTATCCGCACGAACTGTCAGGCGGCCAGCGCCAGCGCGTGATGATCGCCATGGCGCTTGCCAACCGCCCGGAATTGCTGATTGCCGACGAGCCGACGACGGCGCTCGACGTCACGGTGCAGGCGCAGATCCTCGAGCTGCTGCGCGATCTCAAGGGTACGCACGGCATGTCGATGCTGTTCATCACCCACGATCTCGGCATCGTCCGCAAATTCGCCGACCGCGTCTGCGTGATGACCAAGGGCCACATTGTCGAGACCGGCACGGTGGAGGACGTCTTCACGAGGCCGCAGCATGACTATACCCGTCATCTGCTGGCCGCCGAGCCGCGCGGCGAACCGCCGGTAAGCGATGCGAACAAGCCCGTGATCATGGAGGGCAGTGACATCCGCGTCTGGTTTCCGATCAAGGCCGGCTTCATGCGCAAGGTCGTCGATCATGTGAAGGCGGTCGACGGCATCGATCTGAAGCTCCGGGCCGGCCAGACGCTTGGCGTCGTCGGCGAATCCGGCTCGGGCAAGACGACGCTTGGTCTGGCGCTCGCCCGCCTCATTTCCTCGCGAGGCCGTATCGCCTTCGTCGGCAAGGATATAGCGGGCTATTCGTTCCGCGAAATGCGGCCGCTGCGCAACCAGCTGCAGGTGGTCTTCCAGGATCCCTATGGGTCGCTGAGCCCGCGCATGTCGGTCGGCGAAATCATCGCCGAGGGGCTCAAGGTGCACGAACGGTCGCTTTCGGCCGACGAGCGTGACGAGCGCGTCTGTTGGGCGCTGGAGGAGGTGGGTCTCGATCCCTCCACCCGCTGGCGCTTCCCGCACGAATTCTCCGGCGGCCAGCGCCAGCGCATCGCCATTGCCCGCGCCATGGTGCTGAAGCCGCGCTTCGTCATGTTGGACGAGCCGACTTCGGCGCTCGACATGAGCGTGCAGGCACAGGTTGTCGATCTGCTGCGCGACCTGCAGAGGAAGCACGATCTTGCCTATCTCTTCATCAGCCACGATCTGAAGGTGGTGAAGGCGCTTGCCAATGAGCTGATCGTCATGCGCTTCGGCAAGGTGGTTGAGCAGGGCGCTTCGGCCGATATCTTCCGCGCGCCGAAAGAAGATTACACCAAGGCGCTTCTCGCCGCTGCATTCAACATCGAGGCGGTGCCGACCGCCGCCATCCAGCAATGAAGGCCACCGCCATGCCGGCCAAAAGCCCCGTTCTTGTCGATCTCAAGTTCGACCCTGCAACCGTTGCCAAGTCGCTCGAAACGGCCTTTGCCGATCGCGGCAGCATCAATCTGGCCGATCCCGCCAGCAAGGGCATTGATCTCTCCCATGTCGATTATGCGCTTTTGTGGAAGCCGGATGCCGATCTTTTCGAGCGCGCACCCAATCTCAAGGTGATCTTCTCGGGTGGCGCCGGTGTCGATTCGATGATGTCGATCGCTGGCCTGCCTGACGTTCCGATGGTCCGTTTCGTCGATCGCAGCCTGACGGTGCGCATGAGCGAATGGGTCGTCATGCAGTGCCTGATGCATCTGCGCGACGTGCAGGGGCACTTCAGGAACCAGCGACAGCACGTCTGGGCGCCGCAGCATGGTCCGGAAGCCGCTGACGTCACCGTCGGCGTCATGGGTCTCGGCGTTCTCGGCTGCGATGCCGCCGCGAAATTGAAAGTCATGGGCTTCAACGCCATCGGCTGGTCCCGGAGCAAGAAAGAGATCGACGGCATGGAAACCTTCGACGCCGGCGGGCTCGATGCCTTTCTGGCGCGCACGGATATCCTCGTCGGCCTCTTGCCGCTGACGCCGGATACGACCGGGATCTACAACGCCTCGCTCTTTTCCAAGCTGCACCGCAACGGACCGCTCGGCAAGCCGGTCTTCATCAACGCCGGCCGTGGCAAGAGCCAGGTTCAGGCCGATATCGCTTCGGCTGTTCGTACCGGCATTCTCGGCGGTGCCTCGCTCGATGTCTTCGCCGTCGAACCGCTTTCGGCGGACGATCCGCTCTGGGGCCTGGAAAATGTCATCATCACGCCGCATGACTCCGCTGTATCGGACGAAAAGGCACTGATGCGCCATGTCGAGGAACAGATCGCCCGCTTCGAACGCGGTGAACTGCTGCAGCATCTGGTAGATCGCAGCCGGGGTTACTAAGTCTATCCTCGGATGGCGGTGATCGGAGCCTGATGCCTCGACTGTTGCCGGCAAAATGCGACCCATTTGCTCTGGTATCAATTTTCTTTCAGCGACTGGACTTTCGCTCAACATTTTTTGATAACAGGGCGCTAGATACGCATGCCGGCACGACGCCGGCGAGAAGCATGACGTCCGCAGGGCAGGAGACGGGGCAGGAACGACATGACCAAGACGGATATCGCCACCCGCGTCTATAACCATACCTGGAAGCTCGATCCGATTGTTCGCAGTCTGATCGATACGGATTTCTATAAGCTTCTGATGCTGCAGATGATCTGGAAGCTTTACCCGGATGTCGACGCCACCTTCTCGCTCATCAATCGCACCAAGAGCGTTCGTCTTGCCGAAGTGATCGACGAGAAGGAGTTGCGCGAGCAGCTCGATCATGCCCGAACGCTTCGCCTCTCCAAGAAGGAGATGATCTGGCTGGCGGGTAACAGCTTCTACGGTCGTGCCCAGATCTTCGAGCCCGAATTCCTCGCCTGGCTGTCGAATTTCCAGCTACCGGAATACGAGCTGTCGAAGCGCGACGGGCAGTATATCCTTGATTTCCACGGTTCGTGGAAGGAAACGACGATGTGGGAAATCCCCGCACTCGCCATCATCAACGAGCTTCGTTCGCGCACGGCGCTGAAGGCGCTCGGCCCCTTCACGCTCGATGTGCTCTATGCCCGCGCCAAGGCCAAGATGTGGGAAAAGGTGGAGCGGCTGCGGGAACTGCCGGGCCTGCGCATCTCGGATTTCGGCACCCGCCGTCGCCACAGCTTCCTCTGGCAGCGCTGGTGCGTCGAGGCGTTGAAGGAAGGCGTGCCCCATGCTTTCACCGGCACCAGCAACGTGCTGCTCGCCATGGACTCCGATCTCGAAGCCGTCGGCACCAATGCCCATGAGCTGCCGATGGTCGCAGCTGCACTTGCCAAGAATGACGAAGAGCTTGGCAAGGCGCCATACAAGGTGCTGCGTGACTGGAATCGCCTCTATGGCGGCAATCTTCTCGTGGTGTTGCCGGATGCCTTCGGCACCGCCTCCTTCCTGCGCAACGCGCCGGAATGGGTGGCCGACTGGACCGGCTTCCGCCCCGACAGCGCTCCTCCGATCGAAGGCGGCGAGAAGATCATCGACTGGTGGAAGAAGATGGGCCGCGACCCACGCCAGAAGCTGCTGATCTTTTCCGACGGCCTCGACGTCGATGCCATCATCGATACCTACAGACATTTCGACGGCCGCGTCCGTATGAGCTTCGGCTGGGGCACCAACCTGACCAATGATTTCGCCGGTTGCGCGCCGACCGAACTCAAGGGCCTCAACCCGATCTCGATCGTCTGCAAGGTCATCGAGGCCAACGGTCGCCCGGCCGTCAAGCTCTCCGACAATCCACAGAAGGCGACCGGCGAGCCTGCGGAAGTCGAGCGTTACCTGAAGTTCTTCGGCGCGGAAGATCGTGTCGATCAGGAAGTACTTGTCTGAGGCTTTTGCGGGTAAGTCGCCTTAACGGCTAGTGGCGGATGGCGGCTTCCATCCGGGCAACGCGCCGGAAAAGCGTCCAGCGGCCGTTTTCCCAGCGATACTGATCCGGCGAAATAACATAAGGCACGTCGCTGAGGTCGGCGCTGATCAGCTCCAGAAGCTGCAGGCCTTCAACGTCATTCTCATGCGTGAAGAACACCTTGTCGCGGGACAGGAAGGCGGCGATCGGCGCGGCGCCGCCGGATTGCTCCTGCACCTGAGCCCAGAAATTCGGCAGGAAAGCGATGCTGGATTCGAACTGGCCATCCACTTCGACATATTGGAACCGGCTGCGTTTGGCGATCTGAACGCCGGTCTTGGCGAGAAATTTCTGCAGATTGGCCTGCGCCATCTCGGCGAGTTCCCTGGCATCGATGCCCCAGTCATCCAGCGCCGTCGACATCACGTAATTGACGGTGGTTTCACCATTGACAACAAAGAGCTTGATCAGGTTTTCGGCCTCGTCGAGATAGACGAATTGTGGCGGATTGGGCTCGTCCTTGACGGCCTGCATCATCTGCTGCCGCGCAACCTCGACGAAATCGCGTGCTTTCAGGACTGGCAGCACCTTGGCGAGCTCGCCGCTGTCAACCATGGCTTCCGTCATGTTGAGGTAATTGAGGAGTGCCTGCGCGCGCGCCTGTCCGCGCTTTTCGCGCAGAGCCAGTAGCGCATTGCTCAGGAATTTCGTCATCGTGTCGCCGTTGCGGTTGTGTAGCGTCAGGCTGCCGGCAGCAGGATCGTAGTCGACGCGGATCAGGTCGCCGAAGAACGGCAGCCGCTCCTGCAGATAGGCGGCAAAGGCTGCTTCATCCTGCAAGGCTTCGTCGGGAATATTGAGATCGAGCGTTTTGGTGGCGGCCGCGCTCTCGGGCTCCGGCATCGAGAAGGTTTGGCCGCGACGCATCTCCGCACGCTTGGCCTTGCCGAAGAGCCTTTTCAGGAAATTGAACACGCGCATCCCCGAGTACTGAACGGTATTGCCGCAGAACCTAGCGCGGCTGCCCTTGCGGGGCAATGCCGGCCTAATGGGGATTAGGCGCCGTAAGTGCCTGCTTGCCCGTATAAAAAACGCGTATAGTCTGCGGGAACGGGCTGGATGGTCCGATTGCGGGAAGGGCAGTGCAAATGAGAAATGTCGGGGGCGGCAGGTGGACGATCAGAGGCCTGCTTTTTTGTCTGTTCGCATTGGCGTCGCCTGTCGCGGCGCTCGCGCAGAATACGGCCGTGCCGCAACCGGCCACTCCGCCGCCCGATAAGGTCCGCGAGCTGATCCAGCTGATGAACGAGCCGGATGTCAGGCAATGGCTGACCACGCAGCTCAACCCTCAACCCGCGCCCGCCGGCGATTCCGGGGCAACGGGCAATGACCAGATGTCGGTCCTGTCGGGCATGCTCGGCCATACGCGGCACCACCTGGAGCTGGTCTCCGGCGCCGCGATGACGCTGCCCTACGAGGTGATGACCGCATCCGAAAAGCTGGAGGGCGAGGGCAAGTCGGTCGGCCTCGTGCGCATCATCATCCAGATTGTCCTCCTCTTCTTCCTGGGGCTGGTGGCCGAACTCGCCGTTGCGCGCTTCATCAACACCAAGCATATGCAGCGCACCGAAAAGGCTGCCGGCACCGAGACGGAATTGCAGGCGGCGCGCTTCCAGTTTCTGGGCGGCGTCGTGCCCGCCATCATTCATGGCCTGGTGACGCTCGTTCCGCTTCTGGCCTTCGATTGGCCGCCGGCCATTGAAAATTTCGCCATCGCCTGCGTCATTGCGATGGTATCGATCAGGCTGGCGATCTCCATCGGCAAGCTTGTCATGGAATTGATCGCGATGCGTCGCGCCAACGATGTTCTGGACGAGGATGGCGGCATCGCCCGCATCGCCGAACGGCGACGCGTGGCGACCTACTGGTATCGGCGATGCACGCTGTTTGCCATCTATTTTGCCTGCGGCTGGGCGATCATACAGGCTGTCACGTCGCTGGACTTTTCCGCAGGCGCGCGCGACCTCATCGGTTACACGCTCGGCATCGGCCTGTTTCTGATCGCTACGGCGGCGGTGTGGTCCAGGCCGCTCGCGCTGGAAAAGCGTGGGGCGCGGACGGTTTCCTGGCTGTTGACGATTTTCTTCGTGGCGCTCTGGTGTCTCTGGGTCGCCGGCTTCGACGGCCTTTTGTGGATCGGTATCTATGCGATATTGCTGCCGCGTGTCCTCTCGGTATCCACGCAGGCGATCGAGGCTCTGCACGATGCGGCCGACGGCATTTTCGGCGCAGGCAAGATCGCGGCTGTATTGCTCGACCGTGGCTTGCGGGCGCTCATCATCACCTTTGCGGCTTTGTGGCTCGGCCACATGCTGGGCGTCGAGGCGCACGCGATGATGAGCGGCAGCGAATCGAATGTCGGCCGCGTCGCTCGCGGCATTCTCGGCGGCATCATCATCCTCCTGGTTGCCGATCTCGTCTGGCAGCTGGCGAAAACCTATATCGACGGCAAGGTGATGCAATCGCTTCCCGCCGCCGGCGAATCGGATGAAATGAGGGCGAGCCGCGCCCGGCTGCAAACGCTGCTGCCGATCTTCCGCAATATCCTTGCCGTCGTCATCGGCATCATCGCCGTTATGATGGTACTGTCGGGCCTCGGCGTTCAGATCGGTCCGCTGATCGCCGGCGCCGGCGTCGTCGGCGTGGCGGTCGGATTTGGTGCGCAGACCATCGTCAAGGACGTCATCAGCGGCGTCTTCTATCTCTGGGACGATGCCTTCCGTATCGGCGAATATATCGAAAGCGGCCACTACAAGGGCGTGGTGGAATCCTTCAGCCTGCGCTCCGTCAAGCTGCGCCACCAGCGCGGCCCGCTGGCGACGATCCCCTTCGGCTCGCTCGGTGCGGTCAACAACATGAATCGCGACTGGGCCATCGACAAGATCATCGTCAAGGTCACCTACGATACCGATCTCGTGAAGCTGAAGCGCATCGTCAAGGATATCGGCCAGCGCCTGCTGGAAGACGAGGATCTGAAGCCGAGCATCATTCAGACGCTCAAGATGAAGGGCGTCGAGCAGTTCGGCGATTTCGCGATCGAGATCAGGCTGGCGATCACCGCCAAGCCCAACGAACTCTCGGTCATCCGCCGCAGCGCGCTGGCCCTGATCAAGCAGTCCTTCGACGAAAACGGCATCCAGTTCGCCTTTCCGACCGTACAGGTGGCAAGCGACAAGGATGCCGCGGCTGCCGCTGCCCGGCAGCTTATCGAGATGCGAGCGGCGAACGTGGATGGCGCGCAGCAGGCGAGCTAGAAGCCATAAGACAAGCAATTCCAGGAAAAGTGCGCAGTGTTTTTCCGTCAGGAATTGCGTGAAAACAAAGAGATGGAGCGGCTCAGGGATTCCGTGAACTGCTCTAGATCCTGTTATGGTTTCGGGGCAGCCGTACTGCCGCGCACGATCAGTGTGACATCGATCATCTCGCGTTCGGTTGGTACGGCATCATGAAGAACGGCGCGTACCGCACGCTGCGCAATCTCGGTAAAGGGCTGGGCCATCGTCGTCAGGCCCGGCTCCACCATGCCGCCTTCCGGTACGCCATCGAAACCGATGACGGAGATGTCTTGCGGAACCGAAAGGCCCCGTGCGCGCAGCCAGTTGATCGCCAGCAAGGCGATATTGTCCGACATGGCGAGGATCGCCGTCGGCGGTTCCGACGCGGAAAACAGATAGTCGAGCCCGGCTTCGACGCTTGGCTTGTCGTTGAGCGTCTCAAAGATCGGTACGTCCTTGCGCTCAATTCTGAACGCTTCGAGTGCCTGCCAATAGCCGAGCGCACGATCGCGCGAGGTGGAATACATCGCCCGCCCGATCCCGGCGATGCTGACGGGTCCGACATGGTCGTCCGAAAGCTCGGTCGCGAGCACGCCGAAACGCCTGTGGCCGAGTTCGGCCAGATGCCGGGCCGCGACGGCGGCACCTCCGAGATTGTCGACGCTGATGGAGGGGATTGAGGCATCTTCATCATTCAGGGCGAGCGCGACGAAGGGCAATTGCCGCTCTCGCGTCAGCTGGACGAGTTTTTCGCCGCCTTCCACGCAGAGCAGAATGAAACCGTCGACCAGCGCGCTCTTGATGTTCCAGTCGAGCTTGTGCCGGTCCTTGGCCGAGACCAGGGCAAGACCCGTGCCGCTGGCGTCGCAGACCTCGGATATGGCCGCCAGGAGCGCCCTGGCCCAGGGATCGTTGAAGAAATAGGCAAGCGGCTCGACGACGGCGACGCCGATGGCATTGACTTTTCCGGCCCGCAGCAGACGGCCTGTTAGGCTCGGCCCGGCATAGCCTAACCGCTTGGCCGTCTCGAGCACGTGCTCGCGTACCTCTTCGCGCACCACTTCGGGCCGGCTGAAAACATTGGAAGCGGTTCCCTGCGATACGCCCGCCGCCTTGGCGACGTCCGCGAGCCTGATGGTGCCCTTGGCCAATGAATCCTCCATATGTTCCCGACGGATATTAGCAATGAAGTTGTATCGGTTCAATTCTGCTTGACAGTGAGTTTTCGAAGCGTACGATTGAACCGATTCAAGAAAGCAGTGCAAACTGATATTGAATCGATTCAAAAATGAAAGACGAACCGATGCTGACCAATTATCTCTTCAAGGATCTCTACGACGATCGATGGGGTGATCCCTGCAATCCGAATGCCGTCGATCCGCCGTCGCCCGAACATAAGGGCAGGGCCGGCAGGCAGAGCATGCTTCGCCGGTTTGCAGGACTTTTCCGCCGCCGGAAGCGGCCGTCGGCGTGGTCTTTCACGATACCGAGCGAGACATCGGACACCGAAAACGAAATCGGTGTCGGGCACCGCACGGGGCTTGAAGACCCGAAGTTCCTCGCTTTCGCCAAGGCGCTGTCGCGGAATTGTTAGAGCAATGTTTGGAAACCCTAAACCATCAGTTCGATGGGCTTCAGAAATTTTCCTTGTAGGGCCGGAGATCGAGCTCCTGCGTCCAGGCCGAAGGATGCTGGCGGTGAATGTGCCAGTAGCTCTCGGCGATAGCATCGATATTCAGCAGGCCATCAGTATCGACATCCGGTCGGCGCGAACGCAGCCGCTCGCCATCTATGCCGCCGTCGATGATGGTATGGGCGACATGCAGGCCGAGCGGGCCGAACTCGCGCGCCATGCTCTGGCTGATCATCCGAAGACCCGCTTTTGCCGCGGCGAATTGCGCAAAGCCCGCCTTGCCGCGCAGGCTGGCGGAAGCGCCGGTGAAGATCACCGTGCCGCGGCCGAGCGGCGCCAGATGACGCGCCGCCTCACGCCCGACGAGGAAACCGCCGAAGCAGCAGATGCGCCAGAATTCTTCGAACTGAGCGGCCGTCAGATCGCGAAAGCCGATCGGGCGATTGATGCCGGCATTGAAGACGATGAAATCGGGCGCGGCAATATCCGCCCGCGCGGCAAAGGCATGTTCGAACAGCCGGACGACTGCCGCCTCATCCGTCGCATCGGTTTCGATCGCCTCGGCGCTGCCGCCGGACGCATTGATGGTGGCCGCCACCTGATCGATTTTCGCCGCCGTCCGGCCGGCGATGACGACATGATAGCCCTTCTCTGCGAGAAGCCGGCAGAGTGCTGCACCCAGACCCTGCTCCGCACCCACTCCAACGATAATTGCGCTTGGCGTGCTCATTCGGCCGCTTCCCTGGCATCGAGCGTCGGATAGTCGGTATAGCCCTCGGCACCGCCGCCATAGAAGGTCGGGCGATGATAGGGATTGAGAGGCGCGCCGCGGCGGATGCGCTCCGGCAGATCGGGATTGGCGATGAACAGCCGCCCGAAGGCGATCGCATCGGCATGGCCGGCGGCGAGCATGGCTTCGGCCGTATCCGGTCGGAAATTGCCCGCAGCGATCAGCGTGCCCGACCAGGCGGGCCTAAACAATTCCGCAGCCGACGGCACGTTCTTGTGGTCGACTTCCGCCTGGCCGGCACCGCTGGCGCGCGGCTCGATCAGATGCAGATAGGCGAGGTTTAGCCGGTCCAGCTCGCGAATGACGTGGCCATAGAGACGCAAGGGATCGTCCTCGCCGCTGTCATTGGCAATACCGAAGGGCGAGAGGCGCACGCCGACGCGCTCCGAACCCCAGACTTCGGAAACCGCCTCGACCACTTCCAGCAGCAGTCGCGTGCGGTTGTCGATCGAGCCGCCATATTGGTCGGTGCGCTGGTTCGTACGGGCCTGCAGGAATTGTTCGATCAGATAGCCGTTGGCGCCGTGAATCTCGACGCCGTCAAAGCCGGCCTGCTTGGCGTTGGCGGCCGCCTGGGCATAGACGTCGATCAGAAGCGGCATCAGATCGATATCGATCGCCTGCGGTGTCTCGAAGGGCACGCGTTCGAAGGAGGCGGTAAAGGCATCACCCTTGGCGGCGATGGCGGAAGGAGCGATCGGCGGAGCGCCGCCCGGCTGGTGCGAAGAATGGGAAATGCGGCCGACATGCCAGAGCTGCAGGAAGATCTTGCCGCCCTTGCAATGAACTGCATCCGTCACCGCCTTCCAGCCGGCGATCTGTTCGGCTGTGTGGATGCCGGGCGTTGCCGGCATGCCCTGTCCGGCGCGGGAAATCTGCGAGCCTTCGGAAATGATCAGCCCGCCCTCGCTGGCGCGTTGGGCGTAATATTCAGCGTTCAGTGCCGAGGGCACATTGCCCGGCTGGCTCGCCCGCATGCGGGTCAGCGGCGCCATGACGATGCGATGCGAAAGTTCATAAGGACCAATGGAAAGCGGCGAAAACAAAGTGGCTGTCATAAAATTCTCCTGCCTGGAGCCAAAAATGCTCCCCGGGGCGGAAGGGCCTGTCAGCGGCGATTCGGTCTCGGGAGTTCGAATAAGATGATGGTCATCATTTATTCCAACAATCGGACGTGCGCAACTGAATCTCGTATCAGGCTGGGATTGTTGCGAGAAAGCCGAGCAAGGCGACGTTGAACTGCGCCGGGCGCTGCAGCGGCGCGAAATGGCTGACGCCGGGCAGCAGGATCAGTTTTGCACCGGGAATGTGCCGCACAAGATAATCGGCATGCTCGCGCTTGATGAATTCGTCATGCTCACTCTGCACGATGGCGACGGGCACATTGATCTGGCCGAGATCGGCGATTGTGTAGTTCGGCTCCGTCCGCTGCATCAGGCCGACAGCCTCGACGAAGGCATCGAACTTGTCCGGCGTGGCCGACAGGGCCGCATAATCCTTCGTGTGGCGCGAGAAGCAGCGCTCGATGACCGGCGTCGCCACGAATTCCTTCGTGCCGCTCGGGTCCATGTTGCAGGCAAAGAAGAAGACGCCGGAAACACGCTTCGGATGGGTTTTTCCGAGCACCATGCCGATGCAGGCGCCGTCGCTCCATCCGGCAATCACAGCCTTTTCGATCTTCAGCCTGTCCATGACGGCGAGAACGTCCGAGGCCATGAGCTCGTAGGTGTAAGGCCGCTCGTCCCGCGTGCTGCGCCCATGCCCGCGGCTGTCGACGACGGTAACCTGATGGCCTGCGTCGATGAGCGCAGGCACTTGATAGCCCCAATTGCCGCTGTTTCCGAGCCCGCCATGCAGGAGGATCACGGGCGCGCCGCTGCCATAGGAGGCATACCAGATGCGGGCACCATCATGATCGATGTGACCCTCCGTCTCGGTATGCGGCAATGGCGCAGCCCCTTCGGCTTCGAAGCGATGAAGCTCGTCGTCGTGAAATTCCATGCCCACCTCCCATTGCACCGTCTCCTCCCGACAGCCATATGGCGAGACTAGTCGATCCCAACGCGTCTTTTCAACAGGCCGTGGTCATATCGTTGCCAGATGCTCGAAAAGATCGCGGGCCGGCGATGGCAGGTCTTCGAGCGAGCGAACGCAGACCGAAAGCCGGCGGGTGGCCCAGCTGTCGGTGAGGCGAAGCGCCGCGATTCTTGCGGATCGGCCGCAGCGACGTGCCGCCGCTTCCGGCACGATGCCAAGGCCGATGCCCCGGCCTGCCATGTCGCAAATGCTTTCGAACGTCCGCATCCGCACGCGCATCTTCAGCCGAGTGCCGAGCCGGGCAGCCTGCGCGTCGATGTGTTCTTGCAAGGCCCCGCCCGCTAGGCCGACAAAGTACTCATGCAGAATATCAGCGAAGGCAATGTGCTTTGCCGCTGCCAACGCATGATCGCGAGGCACCACCACCACCAGACGATCGATCGCAAAGGGCCGCAACATCAGGCCCGATGTGTCGACCGCATCCGACAGAACGCCGATCTCGGCCAGCCCGACCGAAACGGCCCGCGCGATCTCGATGCTCTGGCGCTCCTTGAGGTCGATATCGGTTCGCGGGTGCTTTCCCATCCATTCGGCAAGGCGCGGCGGCAGGTATTCGACGATCGCGGCGGTGTTGGCGAGAAGCCGTATGGTCGCGCGCAGGCCGCTTGCATGTTCGCCAAGCTCGCCGCGCATCTGTGTCAGTTGCCGCTGGATCAGCCGGGCATGGTGCGCCAGTGCCTCGCCGGCCGGAGTCGGGCTCACGCCGCGTCGACCGCGCTCCAGAAGCTGCACGCCGCCGTTCGCCTCCATGTCGCGCAGTCGCTCGCTGGCGGCCGGCAGCGAAAGCCCGACATCGGCAGCCCCATGCGTGATGCTGCCGGCATCGACGACGGCAAGGAACAGGCGAAGGTCGGTCAGATCGAAGCGCATGGAGCGCAGACTACCGCATATCCAGCCTTCGGAACAGCCGAAGGCTCACTTCGCATCATCCGCATTGTGCCCACCCTCGTCTCTGCTAGTGAAAGGGAATGATGGATCATTCGATATGGCTCGTCGCGGCGATCTTCGCGACCTTCTTCGTCGCCGGCACGATCAAGGGCGTCACCGGCATGGGGCTACCGACGGTGGCGATGGGAGTTTTGGGCACGCTGATCTCGCCGCTCTCGGCCGCGAGCCTGCTGATCGTGCCTTCCTTCGTCACCAATGTCTGGCAGCTGCTCGCAGGTCCGAGTTTTGGCGCGCTTGCCCGTCGTTTCCTCCTTCTGGTTATTGCCGTGACCGTCGGAACATTCGCCGGCTCATATCTTCTCGCCGGCGGCGATACGCGTCTGACGACCGCTGCGCTGGGTGCGGCGCTCATCGTCTATGCCGGCCATGCTTTGCTTGCCCGTCAACTGCATGTGCCCGCAAGGTTCGAGCCGCTGCTATCGCCGCTCGTCGGCGCGGTCACTGGCCTGCTCACCGGGGCAACTGGCGTCTTCGTCGTGCCGGCGGTGCCCTACCTGCAGTCACTCGGACTGGAGAAGGAGGACCTGATCCGGGCGCTCGGCCTCTCCTTCACCATCTCCACCGTGGCACTCGCCGGAGCGCTCGCCTGGCATGGCGCCTTCCGTATCGGCAATCTCGCGCTGTCCACTCTGGCGATCGTCCCGGCGCTTGCCGGCATGTGGGCCGGCCAGATCATCCGCAATCGCGTCAGCCCGGCAACCTTCCGTCGCTGGTTTCTGGTCTGCCTTCTGGTGCTTGGCGCCGAGATGATCGTCAAAGCCGCTTTATGAGGCGGTCTCATATTGCCGGGTCGCCCTGTGGGTACCCATATGCTTCCGAGTTTGTTCCAAGTGGGGTCTGACCGATCGATGGAAAGAGAGCAGCAAGAGATTTCCGATGACCATCCGCTTGCTGACGCCTTGCTTGTCGTCGATATGCAGAATGCCTTCGTGCAAGGCCCCAATGCGATTCCCGGCCATGCCACTTTGACGTCGATGGTCGAGGTCCTGTTGGACAGGGCACGGTCGGCATGGGCGCTGGTGATTTTCCTGCAGAACGATGGTCCGGCCGGTGCGCTGGACGAGCCACTTCAGCCGGGATGGAAGCTCTACTTTCAACCTTTGTCAGGCGAAGTGGTCATTCGGAAGACGGAGGATGATGGTTTCGACGGCACCGACCTGGACGCCATCCTCGCCGCTTTCGATGTGCGTGAACTGGCAGTCTGCGGCGTGCTTTCCGAGATGTGTGTGGCGGCGACGGCGCGGGGAGCGGTTGAGCGCGGCTACGGCGTGCTGCTGCCGCATGACGCGCACGCCACCTATGACGTTCCGGCCGGGCCGGGATCGCAAGATGTGCCCGCCGCCATGGCGGCAAGAGCCGCGGAATGGTCGTTGGGAGACGAGATCGGGATCTGCGCCTCCGCGCGCGACGTTCACTTCAGAAAGAGATCCTAGCCAAAGGTCCCGCCACTGCCGGGATGAGGTCGGCTCTTGAAACTCGCGTCGAATCGTAATAATTGAAGTTACATGAAACGCGATAGCCGACTTTCCTCCGTTCTCCATGCCTTGCTCCATATGGCCGAGCAGGATGGACCGCTGACCTCCGAAACCCTGGCGCAATGCATGCACACCAATCCCGTCGTCGTGCGCCGCACCATGGGATTGCTGCGTGAGGTTGGCATCGTCAACTCCAGCAAGGGGCATACAGGCGGCTGGACGATCGCCGCCGATCTGAAAACCGTCACGCTACGCCAGTTGCATGAGGCGCTTGGCGAGCCCGCCGTCTTCGCCATCGGCAATCGCAACGAAACGCCGGAGTGCCTCGTCGAGCAATCGGTCAATTCCGTGCTCGACGATGCTTTTGCGGAGGCCGAGGCCCTGCTGCTCAAGCGCTTCGAAAATGTCACGCTTGCCGATCTCGCCGCCGAATTTGCGCGGCGTCATGCGCATTGGCGCTCAGAAAGGACCTTGTCATGACCCATGACGTCATCGTCATCGGGGGCAGCTACGCCGGAATGGCGGCCGCCCTCCAGCTTCTCCGTGCCCGCCGCAAGGTACTGGTCATCGATGCCGGCAAGCGCCGCAATCGTTTCGCCGAGGAATCCCACGGCTTTCTCGGCCAGGATGGGGTCAATCCCGGCGAGATCGCCCGCAAGGCGCGCGAGCAGCTTTTCGCCTATCCGACATTGAGCTGGATCGAAGGCATGGCCGAACAGGCCGAGGGCGAGAAGGATGCCTTTGTCGTGACCACGGCAGATGGCGCGCGGCATGATGGCCGGCGCCTTCTCTTCGCGACCGGGGTTTCCGATGCCTTGCCCGAGATCGAGGGCCTCGGCGAACGCTGGGGCAAGAGCATCTTCCATTGCCCGTATTGCCACGGCTATGAGCTCGATCAGGGCCGTATCGGCTGCCTCGCCACCGGCCCGATGTCGATGCATCAGGCGCAATTGCTGCCGGAATGGGGCAAGGTGACCCTATTCCTCAACGGCAGCTTTGTCCCGGATGAGGCGCAACGCACCGATCTCGCCGCCCGGGGTGTAACGATTGAGGAGGCACCGATCACAAGGCTGGAAGGAAAGGCCGATGTGCGGCTTGCCGATGGACGTCTGCTGCCGTTTGCCGGCCTTTTCACCGCGACGCGCGTGTTGCCTTCTAGCCCGATTGCCGAGCGGCTCGGCTGCGTAATCGAAGAAACGCTGTTCGGCATGCAGATCCAGACCGACGCCATGAAGGAAACCACCGTCTCGGGCGCCTTTGCCTGTGGCGACGCCGCCCGCGTCCCGCATTCGGTGTCGCTCGCCGTTGGCGATGGTGCCTGGGCCGGTGCGCAGTTGCATCGATCGCTGGTGTTCTGAAGTCAGGGCGGCTCCGGTTCGCCGGCGAAGGACATTGTCTAGGGTGTCAGGCAGGCTTGAATGGCGCTTCCGAGCCTGTCGACGATCACCTCTTCTCCCGCCGACTCCATGCTCGGTGAGCCGAGCCCGGCGCGCAGCACTGCAAAGCCCATCACATAGGCCGTGGCAAGGGCTGCCCTCGCTTCGACCGCAGGCCCCGTCAGTTGTTCCGACAGCGGCCTGATGAAGGTCGCATGCAGTGCGGCCGAAAGGATCGGCGCTGCCGTCGGGCTGCCGATAGACCGCAGCAGGAAGGCGAATTCGTCAAAATCCTCCGCATCGGAATGGGCGATCGGCCCCATCAGATGGCGCGCCACGCGCTCGCCCATGCCCTCGATCGGCCCCTCGAAGGCCGGTTCCAGTCCGAAGGCGTCATCCGCGATTATCGTGAACAGCGCTTCCTTGGAGCCGAACAGCCGGGGCACCATTGCCGGATCGACGCCAGCCGCTGCCGCGATCTCGCGCACGCCGACGGCATCGTATCCAGCCCGGGTGAAGGCTGCGCGCGCCGCCGCAAGAATGCGCGCGCGGCTTTCCGCCGCGGAAAGGCGGGGAGTTCGTCTTTCATTATCAACACTCGTTGACATTTCGTTGGTTCGCTTCTATCTGAATTATCAACGAGTGTTGATAACAGAGGCCGACCGATGACTCCAGATACGTCCGCGCATCTCCCCAACAAGATCGTCCTGGTTACGGGTGCCAGTAGCGGCATTGGCCGTGCGACCACGTTGTGCCTCGCTGATGCCGGTGCATATGTCGTCGCGACTGGCAGAGACGACGGTCGATTGATTGCATTGGCTGGTGATCTTGGTTCCAGGGGCGAATATATCCGGACCGACGTTGGGCAACCGGATGATATTGCCCGTCTGGTTGGCGAGGTGGCATCCCGCCACGGCCGCCTGGACGGCCTTGTGGTCAATGCCGGCGTTTCGAATGCACCTGACATCGGCGAACTCGATGTTGGCAGCTATGACCGGCTGATGGATGTGAACGTCAAAGGCGCCGTTTTCACCTTCGTTCATGCATTACCGCTTTTAGCGGATGGCGCCTCGGTGGTCTTCGTAGGTTCCGTTGCCGGGCGCAAGGGCCAACCCGGCGATGCGCTCTATGCCGGAAGCAAGGGCTTCATCCGCGCCTTCGCTCGCAATCTTGGAACGTCACCCGACATCATGGCGCGGCGCATCCGCGTCAATGTGGTTTCGCCTGGCCCGATCGAGACGCGGCTGACGGAAGCGGCCACCGCCGTTCCCGAAATCCGCAGCTATGTCGAGAGGATGATTCCGATGGGACGCTGGGGTAATGTAGAAGAGGTCGCCGAAGCAATCGCCTTCCTGCTCTCGCCCGCCGCAAGCTTCACGACCGGGGCGGAAATTACGGTTGATGGCGGCATGGCCCATGTCTGAAGCTCGAACCATCTGAGTTGGACCAGTTGCCTTTATCGGCTGATCGCGACGATCCCGAGCACTGAAGCGATCGCGGCAAGCGCGATTCGCACATCATGGATCATCAACCAGGTATCGAGCCGCGCCGGTACCTGATCCACAGGGATCGATTTCGATGCGAACTGCGCATTGGTCGGCAGGAACCAGGCAAGGGTGACAGCCAGCACTGCGGCGATACAGACGGCCGCTCCAATCCAATACGCCCTTGCCGTTGCCTCGCCCCAGCCCGACCATAGCGATCCGATCAGGCCGATGAGCGTCGGAGCGACGACAAGCGGAATGGTCCGTGTGATGAACTGGCCGTTTTGGCTGAACCAGTCGAGGAAATCTGGGGCTGGAAGGCTTCTCCAGTAGCCGCCAAGCGTCACACCGATCATGAGCATGACGCCGGCAAACATCGCCGAGCCCGAGATGGCGAGAATATTGAAGAGGAGCCGCATCGGAATTTTCCCTAAGGTCTTTTGAGTTCGATCCAATGGATCCGGGTTCTTGCCGACGCGCGTTCACGCCACGCAGATGCCGGGAACGGCGACCTTCTGGAACAGGTGCGGAGACGCAACGGCCGAGGACGGATAGTGCGAAATCTTTGCCCTGAACTCCGGATGTGTAAACGCGGCGCGGAAATCCGCCATCGTCTCCCATATGGCATAGTTGAGATAGGTCGGGCTTTCGCCGATCGCCCGGTGAAGCTGGGTCGAGATGAAGCCCGGCTGCTGCTTCATGAATGCGGCATCGTCGCGCCATGCCTCGAGAAAGACTTCCTCATCCGCCTTGTCGAGGGTGAAGATGTTCACAAGAACGACGGGGGCGGCATCGATGCCGACTTGCCGCTCTATCGGAAAGTTTGGGTCCATTGGGCGCATGTGAGACATGGCGTGCTCCGTTCAATATGGTTATATGATGTCAATGTGGTGTGGTGCATATCTAGTAAATTGACATCATGATGTCAATTAAATTATATGGTGACAAATGGATGACGCGAAACAAACCGCAAGCGGGAGCGCTTTGACCGGCCTGATTCTCGAGCTGTTCAAACTGCATGGCCGGGTGCTTGCATCCGGTGACAGGCTGGTGGCTCCGCTTGGTCTGACGAGTGCGCGTTGGCAAATTCTGGGTGCCATTATCGCGGCAGACAGGCCGCAGCCGGTTGCGTGGCTGGCACGCGACATGGGTGCCAATCGCCAGAACATCCAGCGCATCGTCAACGATCTGGAAAAGGAAGGCCTCGTTACCTTCGAGACCAATCCGCATCACCGGCGGGCGCAGCTAGTCGTGCTGACGGATAAAGGCAAGCAAACCTTCGATGCCGCCATGCGGCTGCAGGCGCCGTGGGTCAACGAATTGGCGGAAGGGCTTCGGATCGAGGATATCGAAACGATGCGGGATGTCATGCTGGCTCTGCGCAGCAAGCTGGAAAGAAGCGGGGAGGCGGAAGAACAGGACTGACCGCTTCGCGCGGCCCCGGTTCTTCGCCTAGGTCTCTTCCGGCACCTTCAAGATAACCGTCTCGTCCGGGCCGACGGACCTGCCGTCCTGCGCCCGGATGTCAAGCCGCACCGGCTGACCCGTCGTCCGGTCCACCAGCAGCGAATGCTCTTCTGCCGGTGCGAAGAGATAGCGCTCACCGAATTGGCGCAGCGCCACCATGACCGGGAAAAGATCCTTTCCCATCGTTGTCAGCCGATATTCCATACGCGTGCCGCTGTCGCCCGCCGGCACCAGCTCCAGGATGCCGCTGGCGACAAGCGTGCGTAGGCGTTCGGTCAAAATGTTCTTGGCAATGCCAAGGCTCTTTTGAAACTCGCCAAAGCGCGTCAGCCCGTCGAAGGCGTCGCGCACGATCAGCAGCGACCACCAGTCGCCGATCACGTCGAGTGAGCGGGCGCTCGGGCAATAATCACCCTTCAGGCTTTTCCGCGCGACCATGCGCTCAGCCTTCCCGGTCTTTTGTCTGCAAGAATGGTTGCATAATTAAACCAATAATGTTACTCGATCGATGGTTTCATTATTAAACCGAATAATCGGGAGCTTTGCAATGACAATCGATCAGGACGCGCCGCCGGCCGGCAGCGCGAAGGATGGCGTGCGCCTTCATTCCGCGCGAGAAAGTTCACTTGAGGGGAGCGAATATTCTGGAAAGGCCAATTCGCCGCTGACACGAGCGACGATTTTCCTGTTTGCCGTCGCGAGCGGCCTTGCCGTCGCCAATGCCTATTTCGCCCATCCGCTTCTCGATGTCATGGCCGATGATCTCAAACTGTCGCGCACGGTTGCCGGCCTGATCGTCGGCGCGACGCAGCTCGGCTATGGCCTCGGTCTCATTCTGCTGGTGCCGCTTGGCGATCTGATCGATCGGCGCAAGTTCATCATCGTGCAGTCGTTGTTGAGCGTTGCGGCACTTGTCAGTGTCGGCCTTTCCTCCAGCGCGGCGATGCTGCTTGCCTCCATGGCTGCGGTCGGCTTTCTGGCCGTGGTCACGCAGGCGCTGGTTGCCTATGCGGCGAGCCTGGCGC
This sequence comes from Martinezella hainanensis, assembly GCF_900094555.1. Taxonomy (GTDB): domain Bacteria; phylum Pseudomonadota; class Alphaproteobacteria; order Rhizobiales; family Rhizobiaceae; genus Rhizobium; species Rhizobium hainanense. The sequence continues at coordinate 51,576 of NZ_FMAC01000014.1, read as the reverse complement.
ATCCCACAGAGCGCGGCCATATCGTCGGCATGGTCACCAGCGGCATCGTGCTCGGCATCCTTTTGGCGCGCAGCGTTGCGGGAACGCTGACCGATCTCTCCGGCTGGCGGACTGTCTATATCGTCTCCGCTGTGCTGACGCTGGTGATCGCACTTCTCCTCTGCCGGGCGCTGCCGCGGCAGGAAAAGCCGAAGGGCGGGCTGTCCTACTTCGGTCTTATCCGCTCGCTCGGCACTCTGCTGGTCGAAGAGCCGGTGCTGCGCATCCGCGCGATCATCGCAATGCTCATCTTCGCCAATATCACCACGCTGCTTGCGCCGCTCGTGCTGCCGCTGACAGCGCCGCCTTACTCTCTGTCCCACACCGAAGTTGGCCTGTTCGGGCTTGCCGGCGCGGCGGGTGCCTTCGGGGCCATCAGGGCAGGGCGCTGGGCTGACCGCGGCTACGGTCAGCGCACCACGGGTATTGCGCTTGCTTTGATGTTGCTTGCCTGGCTACCGATCTCCATGCTGGATCGCTCGATCCTCTGGCTGATCCTCGGCGTCCTCGTCATCGATTTCGGCTTGCAGGCGACGCACGTCACCAACCAGGGCATGATCTATCGTGTGAGGCCCGATGCGCAAAACAGGCTGACCGCCGCTTACATGGTGTTCTACTCGATCGGCAGCGCCGTCGGATCATCGACATCGACGATCATCTATGCTCATGCGGGCTGGACGGGCGTCTGCATTTCCGGTGCTGCCATAAGCCTCGCAACGCTGCTCTTCTGGGCGCTAACCCTGCGGGCAACGCCTGAGGTGGCGACGCAAAGCGTCGATCGGGCTACCATCTAGCTTTCGCGCAGGGAAACGGGACCTAATTGCTCTTCCAACAGCGAGAGGACTGCCCGAATGCGCGGCGGAATCGGCCTTGTGGCCGGATAGAGCGCATGCAGATCGAATCCCGGCACGGAGAATTCCGGCAGCAGGCGGATCAGCCTGCCGCTCGCCAGATCTTCCGTGCAGACTGGCGCCTGCAAGACGCCGATGCCGGCACCATCGAGCAGCAGGCTGTGCAAAGGCCGCCAGTGACTGGTGCTGAGAACGATGTCGATGGTGGCGAGTTCGCTCTGCCCGCCTGGGCCTATCAACGAAAGCCGCCCGCTGTTGAAGAGGCCCGCGACCCGCAGGAAAGAGTGGTCGGCAAGCTCATTGGGCTTCGTCGGCGTCCCATTCCGCTGAAGATAGTCTGGCGATGCCACCAACACGCGGCCGATATGGCCGAGCTTGCGGGCGATGAAGTTGCCTTCACCGAGATCGCCCAGCCGCAACGAGATATCGACACCCTCCGTCACCGGATCGACGATCCTGTCGTTGAGGATCAACTCGATCTTCAGCAGCGGATGGCGGTTGCGCATCTGCAGCAGGATCGAGGGCAGGACGACCTCGCCGATGCCATGCGGCGCCGCAATCCTCAGCGTGCCGCGCAAGGACTGATCGCCGTTAACGACGGCGAGCGCGTCGTCGGCACTATCCAGCACCTGCTTGCTTCGTTCGTAGAAGGCGGCGCCGGCATCGGTGACGGCAAGCTTGCGGGTGTTTCTGATGAGCAGCCGCGCGCCGAGATATTGCTCCAGCCGATCAATCCGCTCGCTGACGGCGGGCTGGCCCATGCCGAGATCGCGAGCAGCCGCCGACATGCCGCCCCTTTCCACCACCCTGACATAGACGCGCATCGCCACTAGCAGATCCATGAGCGCAATATATCGGCTCAGCCGATAAATGTAAGTGAATGATGCCGCCTAGTGGTGGAGGCCTCGATAACAGAAAACGGCGCTCGAACGTCAACCACAGGTCGGGCACATGAGCGATATCAGGCTTTACATGTTTCAATCGGGCACGCAGCGGTGCAAGGCCCATGACATCAGGATGAACCAGGGCGGCGATGCCGATTATGAAATCCCGGTGCCATGGTTTCTGCTCACCCATCCCAAAGGCAATGTCGTCATCGATGGCGGGCTGGCGGCCGAGGGCCTTGGCGATCCACGCGGCTATTGGGGCGATGTGGTCGACAGCTATCAGCCTGTGATGACGGAGGAGCAGGGATGCGTCGCGCAGCTGGCAAGGCTCAGCATCTCTGGTGAGGACATCCGCTTCGTCGCGCTGTCGCATCTGCATTCCGACCATAGCGGTGCCATCGGCCGCTTCCCCAACGCGACCCACATCGTCCAACGCCGGGAATATGAATATGCCTTCGCGCCGGACTGGTTCGCCGCCGGCGCCTATGCCCGAAGGGATTTCGACCGGCCCGGCTTGAAATGGCACCTCCTCGAGGCCGATACCTACGATCTCTACGGCGACGGAGTGCTGCGAATGATCTTCACGCCGGGCCACAGCATCGGCCACCAATCCTTCCTCGTGCAGCTGCCAAAGAGCGGCGCGATATTACTGGCGATCGACGCCGCCTATACCCTTGATCACTGGAACGAAAGGGCGCTCCCCGGCTTCATGGCCTCCGCCGTCGACACGGTGCGATCCGTCGGCAAGCTGCGCGCACTTGCCGAACAGACCGATGCCATGGTGGTCACGGGGCATGATCCCGAGGCATGGCCTCGGTTCATGCAGGCCCCAGCCTATTACGATTGAAGCCCATGCTATCGATCAGCCTCGTTCGCCTGATGGCACTTGCTCCGCATCGAAGAACCGTGCCCGATGCTGCCGAACCCATTCCTCGATGCCGGTCGGACGGAAATCCTCAAGACCGGCCTGCGGCTTGAAGGGCGTGGCCAGCATCGCATCCGCTTCGTCCGGATGCGATGCGAAGAAGCGGAATTTCGAGGCGACGCGGCGCCCCGTTCCCGGCCCCATCGCCGCATCGACATCCCGCTCGAATTCATCGAGGGGCTGCTGGCGATAGGCGATGTTGTGGCCGAGCCCGACCCCGATCCGCGCGACGAGCTCGTTTCCATCAACGCCTTCCGGCCCGGCGATGCGATGGTCGCCGGATGAAATGCCCCGTTCCAAGAGGGTGACGGCGGCGCGGGCGCAATCATCGACCGAGGTCCACGCGATGCGTTGGGATTCAGCAATCGGCGGCGCGAAGACCCCATGTCTGACAATGTCCATGCGTGCCGACGGCTTCAAGAGATTGTCGAGATACATGGTCGGGCGGACGATGGAAAAGGGCAGCCCGGATGCGCGAACCACCTCTTCGATCATGGCATTGGCGACGAAGCTTGGTTCCTCGCAAGGTGGCTGGCGACTGGCGCTGGCGAGCTTCAGGACAACGGATTTCAAACCGCAGGCGAGAGATGCGGATACCGCATTGCCGGCCTGGATGCGCATGTCCTCCCGAGATCCGATCGGGATCTGCAGCACGGCATGCGCGATGCCGGCGCTGGCGGCCCGAAGCGAGGCGGGGTCGCTAAGGTTGCCCTCGGCAAGCTCGACGCCGAGGCCTGAGAGCGCCGAGGCGCGCCTTCGGTCCCGGACAAGCGCCCTGACCTTGAGGCCGCGTCGAAGCGCGGCGCGAACGACGGCGCTGCCTTGCACGCCGGCGGCGAGATAGATGAGAATCGGCTGGGATTGATCGATAGTGGACATCAAACGGCTCCTTCAAACAGAGTCTGCCGAGGGAGCATCGTCAAATGGCTACCGCGCAGACCCGAAACGCGCACGAGGCGCAGGGACTGTCGGGGTATCCGCGCCGGGCGCGGAACAGAGCTTCTCCGTCCGAGGAGAAGGGCCTGGGCCTACCGAGACCAAGCCAGCCATTTTCGACGAAAGGAATTTAGGCCCGCTTCGAGACCGGCGTCAATGGGGAGATTGACCCTGGCTGGTGTCGTTACCTCTTGCGGGCGACAATGTAGGGCCTGTTGTCGTTGCCCTTGGTTGCGTGATTTTCCGTGGCAAGGCTATCGAAGCCTGCCGCGGATATCTGCTCGCCGAGTTCCGATGCCCGAAAGACGCCGGCATACGGTGCCTTTCCGATCGCGCGCATGGCCGGCAGGAGGGCCAGCCGGATGAGTGGGTTCATCTCGCCGACACAGGGTGTCTTGGAGATAAACAGGCCTTCCGGGGCGAGCAAGCCGTGGATGTGGCGCAGCGTGCCCGGCAGATCGCGGATCAGATGGAGATAGTTGAAGCCCAGAATGGCGTTAAATCGCGTCGGTTCGGATGTGAGCGTTTCAACGGTGGCGACTTGGAAGGTGAGGGTTGGCATCGGTTCGGCGGCGTGCCGTTCCTTGGCAATTGCAATCATCTCCGCGGAAAAATCCGTTGCAAGATAGTCTCTAACATTCCCGGCAAGCCGCAGCGCCGTCGTTCCTGTCCCGCAACCCAGTTCCAGAACCCTGTCGCCCGGGCCTAGCAGGGCGCGTGTGCGGGTGAGCGTGCGCTCGTATCCTGTCGGGTCGGCAACCGCGCCCTTGGCGTAATTGCGTGAAGCCCGGTCCCAGAAACGGGCGTCGCTGCCTATGCTCATGAAGCTTGCTCTTCCCCATGTGGCGCGCTGTCGGAAGCGGCACGATGCGGGGGCGAGGCGGGCAGCAGCGATCTGATCCGCTCGGCATCGTCTGGCGTCGCGGGGTTGTAGACGATCATGCTGAGATCCGTGCGACCATCGACCGAAAAGGCCGAATATTCGAACGCCAGCGGGCCGAGGATCGGATGGCGTATATGTTTGACGGCTTCGGTATGCGCACCGGGGACATCGTTTTCGCGCCACATGGCCCTGAATTCCGGGCTGATGCGGCAGAGTTCGGCAACGAAGGGCTCGATCTCGCTTGATGCGCCTGCGCGAGCCGCATCGACACGGAATGCGCCCAGGGCGAAACGGGCGACACTTTCCCAGTCATATTGCACGGCGCGGGCGCGCGGATCGAGGAAGATGTAGCGCAGGATATTGCGTTCCTCCGGCGGCAGCGATCCGTAGTCGATCAGCATCACGGGTGCTGCCCGGTTCCACGCGATGACGTCCCAGGTGGCGGTCCGGATGAGGGCAGGGCTCGGCTCCAGCGCATCGAGCACGCGCTGCAAGCGCGGCGTCACGCCATCATTCCTGCGGTAACGCGCTTCCGGCGGCCGGCCGAGGCCAAGCAGGAACAGGTGCTCGCGCTCCACTTCCGTCAGCATCAGCGCGCGGGCGATCCGGTCGAGCACGTCGGCGGAAGGCGCACCGCCGCGCCCCTGTTCCAGCCAAGTGTACCATGTCGGGCTGATGTTGGCGCGCTGCGCCACCTCTTCGCGCCGAAGCCCGGGCGTGCGCCGCCGCTCGCCGCCAAAGCCGAGCGCGGATGGGTCGAGTTTGGCGCGGCGATCCCTCAGATAGGTCCCGAGCACGTTTTCGGTTTCGATGAGATCGGTCATCCTGTTAGTGTCTTTACTATGATAAGGTCACTACTTTACCAGAATAAACGATGGGCACAGATTTGTCTCCGACGAAATAAGGAGACAGTGCATATGCGTATATTCGTTACCGGTGCGACCGGAAATATCGGCTCGCATGTCGTCAGGGAGTTGATCGGAGCCGGCCATCAGGTGCTCGGCCTTTCGCGCTCGAAAGAAAAGGCGGTGGCGCTTGCCGCCGCCGGCGCCGAGGTCCTTCACGGCACGATCGAGGATGCGGAAATCCTGAAAAGCGGCGCCTCGCAATCGGATGGCGTCATTCACCTTGCCTTCAACCACGACTTCTCGAGATTCGCGCAGAATTGCGAGGATGACCGCCGCGTCATTGCAACGCTCGCCGCGGCGCTTGCCGGCTCGCTCCGTCCGCTGGTCATCACCTCAGGCACGCCGATCGCCAACACGATCCCCGGCGAGCCGGCCCGTGAAGACAATCCGATCGCCCGCTCCGACAGGCATCCCCGGGCAGCCACCGAGGAAGCTGGAATTTTGGCAAGCGAGATCGGCGTCAATGTCTCGGTGGTGCGGCTGCCGCAGGTGCATGATCCGGTCAGCCAGGGCCTGATTACCCCGTTGATCGAGATATTCAGGCAAAAGGGCGTCTGCGCCTATGTCGGAGATGGATCAAGCCGCTGGCCGGCGGCGCATTTTACCGATGTCGGCCGCCTCTATCGCCTCGTCGTGGAACGCGCCGAGCCGAACGCCAAATACCACGCGGCCGCCGAGGAAGGCGTGCCGATGCGCGATATCGTCGAGACCATCGGGCGGCGTCTGAACCTGCCGGTCAAATCCGTCGCCAAGGAAGAGGCCCAGGATTATTTCGGTTGGCTCTCCCTGTTCGCCGGCCACGACATGCCGGCCTCCAGCGCCAAGACACGGCAGAAGCTCGGCTGGGAGCCGACCGGCCCGATGCTGCTTGAGGATCTTGCAAGGCTGCAGGTATCCGCGGCGTGATGCCGGTGCCGGCAAGCTGATCCACGGATGGTCGACGGTCTGACTGACCACGCATTCGAAAACCCGGCCGCTCCCTCGGCCGGGTTTTTGCCTTTTCAGGCTGCGATCTGGAGATTTCCAGGGTCAGACGTACGGCGTCCCCGCAAGTGCGGCGTCGACGCCGGCAAAGCCTCGGTCCATGACGCTCGACAGCGCTGCCTCGGGCTTTCGGTTCTCGCGAAAGGCGCGAAGCGCCTCGCCATAGGCCGTCACCAGTGTCGCCATCAGCATGGTGCCGGCGAGCCGCGCTTCGGGATCGGAAGCGGGTCGGCCCACAGCGTCGGACAGCATTCCCGAGAGATCGTCGGCAAGGCTCACCTGCAGTCCGCACGCATGCGCCGTCAGCGCCGAGCTCTCCCCCACCATGCGCCAGAACGCAATCGGTCGCTCCGTAATCCTGAACAAGGGATGCTGCGCTTCCAAAAGTTCCCGCATCAGCGTCTGGAAGGCGCGGACCGGCGGCTGCTGGCCGCGATCGGCAATTGCCTTGCGCACCAGCTCCCGCACCTCATCCTCGCGATCGAAGACCAGATCCTCCTTGCGGCGGAAGTAGTTGAACACCGTCTTTCTGGCGACTTCAGCCTCATAGGCGATATCGGCGACGGAGACATTATCGAAGCCATGTTCGACGAACAGGCGCGTTGCGACCTCGGAGATCGCCTGACGGGTCATCTCCTTCTTTCGGTCCCGGAGTTTGATTCGGTTTGACATGGAGATATTTATACCATAGGTAAATTTATACCGAGTATAAAAATTGTGCTGCGATCACAAAATCGGTGCAATCGGCACAGGCTTTATGGCTGTTCCTGTGACCGGACCGTCGCCTGCCCGAATAGGGCTGGGCTTTTTCCAACGACTCGCGCCGGCCGAGAGTGATCGAAGCGGGAATGTCTGGCGCCCTTGCGGCGCCGCTCGCTTGAGGAGTTCCGTCTTGATTTATGATGTTCTGATTGCCGGCGGCGGACCTGTCGGCTTGTTTCTCGCCTGTGAGCTGCGTCTCGCCGGTCTCTCCGTATTGGTGCTGGAGCGGGCCGAGGATCCGCACGCGCCCCTGAAGCGCCTTCCCTTCGGCATGCGCGGCCTTTCCGCGCCGACCATCGAAGCCTTCTATCGTCGCGGCCTGCTGGACGACGTCGCTGCGCCCAAGCCTGCGAAGGACGGCTCGGGCGATCGCGCCTCATCGGCTGCGCACTGGATGCACCAGTCGCGTCGCCCAGGCGGTCATTTCGCCGGCATCCAGTTTTTCCACGATAAGATTGATACTTCGAAGTGGCCCTATCGCCTGCCGAGCCCAGCCGGCACCAGCATGATGGTCGAGATGGAAGGCCTAGAAACCATCCTGGCCGCTCGCGCGGAGGCGATGGGGGCCGAGATCAGGCGCGGCTTCGGTGTCGAGAGCTTCGCGCAGTCGAATGAAGGTGTCACTGTCTGCGCCGGAGGCGAGACCTTTCGCGGGCGCTGGCTCGTCGGCTGCGATGGCGGCCGCAGCAGCGTCCGCAAGGCCGGCGGTTTCGAGTTTGTCGGGACGGATCCCGAATTCACCGGCTATTCCGCCGAAATCGAGATGGCGGACCCGGACGAGCTTCGTTCCGGCCGCCATTACACTGCGACGGGCATGTACACCTATTCGCCGCCGGGGACGATCGCGATGGTCGATTTCGATGGCGGCGCTTTCCATCGGATCCAGCCAATCACGCGCGAGCATGTGCAGGCCGTGCTGCGCCGCATTTCCGGCACCGATGTCACGGTGACGGGGCTCAAGCTTGCCACCACATGGACGGATCGTGCCTACCAGGCGACAGCCTATAGAAGAGGACGCGTCCTGCTAGCCGGCGACGCCGCGCACATCCATTCCCCCCTGGGCGGCCAAGGCCTCAATCTTGGTCTGGGCGACGCAATGAATCTGGGATGGAAGCTTGCCGCCACCATCCGCGGCGAGGCGCCGGAGGGCCTGCTCGACACCTATTTCAGCGAACGGCATCCGGTCGGCGCGCAGGTGCTCGACTGGTCGCGCGCCCAGGTCGCGCTCATGCGCCCAAGCCGCAGTTCGCGTGCGCTCGAAGCCATCATCCGCGATCTGGTCGATACGTGCGACGGCGCCACCTATTTCGCCGAGCGTGTCTGGGGCGTCTCTCTGCGTTACGATCTTGGCGACGCCAATCCGCTGGTCGGCCGCAGCGCCCCCGATTTCGAGCTGATCGATGGGACGAAACTTGGCGATCACCTCAGAACGGGCAAAGGCCTGTTGCTGGACTTTGATATCTGTGCACCGCTTGAAGCGCTAGCAAGTCGCTGGAGTGACCGAATCACCTATGTCGCGACCGACGCAAAAGATCGGCTGGGCTTGAGCGCGCTGCTCGTGCGGCCCGACGGCGTGGTTGCCTGGGTTGGTGAAGCTGAGCCGGACATGGGAGAAGCAGCAGCGGCCGCGTCGCGATGGTTCGGGACGAAATTGCCTCCCATCTCTCAGGGATAAGCCGTTACCCATGTCTCCGGTATGGAAAGGATAAAATGGCGGACAGGGAGGGATTCGAACCCTCGGTACGCTTTCACGTACACACGCGTTCCAGGCGTGCGCCTTAAACCACTCGGCCACCTGTCCTTTGGCGTTTCGCACCCGGTCAGGAAGCAAATCGTCGGAACGGCCGCGATATATACCGATGAATTCCTGGCAATCAACCCGAATCTGACAGATTTTTGACTTGTCGGCGCAAAACTCCGAATCTCCTCCCCATTGCGCTTATTTGGCGCGCAACTTATCTAAGGAAATAGATGAGGCGGCGTAAGACCGATCGGCCCGAAAAGGCCGGGCGTGGTGAGTATCCGGAGGGGTTTATGCGTTTCCTGTTGCGTTTTGCGAGCCTTGTCGCGCTGGTGGTGGCCGTTATCGCCGGCACTATCGATTCCATTCAATCCGTTGCGGCTTCTGCCGTGGTCATGACCCCGATGGGCGATGCCTGGAACGATGTCAGCCCTTCGTCGTTGGCAAGCCTTCGCTCGGCGATTGCCTATTACGTCCATCCCCGCTTCTATGACATGGCGATGCAATGGCTCCTGTTTCAGCCGGCCTTCGCGGTCTTTCTGGTGATTTCCCTGTTGCTGTGGATGGTCGCCTACAAGCGCCAGCCCGCCGCCGGCCGCTTCAGCGCCTGATCGGGACATCGCCGGCCCCTCTGGCCTGTGCCATTGCTGGATTTCGGTGACGTTGGGGAGCATTCGACGATCGGCCTATTGCATGGTCGCAACGAGTGGAGCCGGCGATTGCGGAGAGTCGATCGACAGCTATTCTGACCAATAAAATTGCAGTTTTGGGCCGAAATTGTTTAAAAAACGGGTCGTTTGGATGGGTTTTCACCAATTCCCACAAATCTTTACCAACTGAAAAATTTCTCGTGAATTTTTCGTGCAGCCATGCAAGGATGCGCGCCAGCTTGGCCTCGGGGGAGGCCGGCGGTTCCGCAGACTTGCCCGATCAACGGGCTTGCGGGAGGACCCAACAAGATAGAAACAATAGGGCTGCAACACATGAAAAAATCCCTTTTGACCCTTTTCGCCCTGGCTGCCATGTCGGCAACGGCGCTTGCGGCCGACATCAAGCCGGCAATCGTTTATGGAACCGGTGGCAAGTTCGACAAGTCCTTCAACGAAGCTGCCTATAACGGCGCCGAGAAGTTCAAGAAGGAAACCGGCATCGCTTACCGTGACTTCGAGCCGACGGGCGACACCCAGGGCGAACAGGCGCTGCGCAACTTCGCCAGCAAGGGCTTCAATCCGGTTATCGCCGTTTCTTTCGCCTGGACCTCGGCTCTCCAGAAGGTTGCTGCCGAATATCCCAAGACCGAATTCGTCCTGATCGACGATAGCCTCGATCTGCCGAACGTTCGCTCCGTCAAGTTCAAGGAAAACGAAGGCTCCTACCTCGCTGGCGTCATGGCGGCCCTGGCCTCGAAGACCGGCAAGGTCGGCTTCGTCGGCGGCATGGATATTCCGTTGATCCGCAAGTTCGAGTGCGGCTATGAGCTCGGTGCCCGCGCCACCAATCCGAAGATCGAAGTCCTCCAGAACATGACCGGCACGACCGGTGCGGCCTGGAACGACCCGGTTCGCGGCGGCGAACTTACCAAGAACCAGATCGACCAGGGTGCCGACGTTGTTTACGCGGCTGCCGGCGCGACCGGCCTCGGCGTGCTGCAGACGGCTGCCGATAACAAGAAGCTGTCGATCGGCGTCGACAGCAACCAGAACTACCTGCATCCGGGTTCCGTTCTGACCTCCGTCGTCAAGCGTGTCGACCTCGCCGTCTACAACGCCTTCAGCGACGCCAAGAATGGCAAGTTCACGCCCGGCACCCAGGAGCTCGGACTGAAGGAAGACGGCGTTGCCGTTGCCATGGACGATAACAACAAGCCGCTCGTCACGCCGGAAATCCAGACGGCCGTCGACAAGGCAAAGGCTGGCATCGTGGCCGGTACCATCAAGGTTCACGACTATCTGACCGACAACGCCTGCCCGAAGAACTGATATGAAACAAGGGCGTATGACGAGGCAAAAACGTCATACGCCCTTTTCTTATCCGGAAACCGGTTTCTGGAGCCCCTATAGTGAACCAAACCTTTGCCATCGAACTCGTGGGCATCGACAAGAAGTTCGGTGCTGTCCACGCCAATAAAGATATCAATCTCACCGTCGCCAAGGGCTCGATCCACGGGATCATCGGCGAAAACGGTGCTGGGAAATCGACTCTCATGTCGATCATCTACGGATTCTATCAGGCCGATAGCGGTGAGATCCGCATCAACGGCAATCCCATCGCCATCCGCGACAGCCAGACGGCCATCGCAGCCGGCATCGGCATGGTGCACCAGCATTTTATGCTGGTCGACAATTTCACCGTTCTTGAAAATGTGATGCTGGGCGCCGAAGGCGGCGCGCTTCTCGCCAAGGGCGTCGCGGCCGCGCGTGCCGAGCTTAACCGGCTGGAGAAGGATTATGGCCTGGAAGTCGATCCGGATGCGTTGATCGAAGAGCTTCCCGTTGGCCAGCAGCAGCGTGTCGAGATCCTGAAGGCGATGTATCGCGGCGCCGAGATTCTCATTCTCGACGAACCCACCGGCGTTCTGACGCCTGCCGAAGCCGACAACCTCTTCCGTATTCTTCGCGTCCTGCGCGACCAGGGCAAGACGATCATCCTCATCACCCACAAGCTGCGCGAGATCATGGCGATCACCGACACGGTATCGGTCATGCGCCGTGGCGAGATGGTTGCCACCCGCAAGACGGCGGAAACCACCGTCGAGGAGCTGGCTGAGCTGATGGTCGGCCGCCGCGTGCTGTTGCGCGTGGAGAAGGGTGCGCCCAATCCGGGCGAGATCCTGCTGTCGGTGCGCAACCTCACCGTCAAGGACGGCCGTGGCGTCACCATGGTCGACAACGTCTCCTTCGATGTCCGCGCCGGCGAGATCGTCGGCATTGCCGGTGTTGCCGGCAACGGCCAGTCGGAACTGCTGGAAGCCATCGCCGGTATCCGCAAGCCGGCCTCGGGTGAGATCCTGCTCCATGGCAAGCCGATCGGCAATGCCGATCCCGCCGCACTTCGCGACCTTGGTCTTGCTCATATTCCCGAAGATCGCCATCACATGGGCCTCGTCCTCAAGTTCGAGGAATATGAGAATTCCATGCTCGGCTATCATCGCGACCGTAAATACGGGCGTGGCGGCATGCTCGATCTCGATGCCATGCGCAAGGATGCGATCGAGAAGATCGAGAAATACGATATCCGCCCGCCGAATGCGCGGTTGAAAACCGCAAACTTCTCCGGCGGCAACCAGCAGAAGATCGTCGTCGCCCGCGAAATCGAGCGTGATCCGAAGGCCCTTCTGATCGGTCAGCCAACACGTGGTGTCGATATCGGCGCCATCGAATTCATCCATCGCCGCATCATCGAGATGCGAGACGCCGGCAAGGCCATCCTGCTGGTTTCGGTGGAGCTGGATGAGATCCGTGCGCTTTCGGACCGCATCCTCGTCATGTTCGCCGGCCACATCGTCGGTGAAAAGTCGGCTGAGGCCGGTGAACAAACACTCGGCCTGATGATGGCCGGCATTGCCGCGTGAGGCGTATATGAGCACGGCTTCCGTTCCGCTCCCCAACTGGATCACCTACGGCCTGATCCCCCTTCTCAACCTGATTGTTGCCTTCCTGATTTCCGGCCTCGTCGTCTGGTTCATCGGCGAGAGCCCGCTCGATGCGCTCGTGCTACTGTTGCAGGGCGCTCTGGGCAGCGGCGAAGGCATCGGCTTCACCCTCTATTATGCCACGAGCTTCATCTTCACCGGTCTTTCGGTCGCCGTCGCCATCCATGCCGGTCTGTTCAATATCGGCTCGGAAGGCCAGGCCTATCTCGGGGGTCTCGGCTGTGCCCTCGTGGCGCTGACGCTTGATCGCTACGTGCCCTGGTATGTGACGATGCCGTTTGCGGTCATTGGTGCTGCGATCTTCGGGGCGCTCTGGGCCTTCATTCCGGCCTGGCTTCAGGCCAAGCGCGGCAGCCACGTCGTCATCACGACGATCATGTTCAACTTCATCGCCTCGGCGATGATGAACTTCCTGCTGGTGCATGTGCTGATCGTGCCCGGCAAGATGGCGCCTGAGACCCGTACCTTCCTCGAGGGCGGTCAGCTTCCCAAGCTTGATTGGCTGATGGAAATATTCGGTTCGACCATCGGTGCCGCTCCGCTCAACGTGTCCTTCCTGATCGCGCTCGTCATGTGTTTCCTGGTCTGGGTGCTCGTCTGGCGCACCAAGCTCGGCTATGAGATGCGCACGCTCGGCCTCAGCCCCACCGCTGCTGTTTATGCAGGCATTCCCTATGCTCGCACGGTCGTTATCGCCATGCTGATTTCGGGCGGTCTTGCCGGCATGATGGCGCTTAATCCCGTCATGGGCGCTTCTGCGCGCCTGCAGGTGGAATTCGTGCTTGGTGCGGGCTTTGTCGGTATCGCCGTGTCGCTGATGGGACGCAACCATCCGCTGGGCATCATCCTGGCGGCGATCCTGTTCGGCATTCTCTATCAGGGCGGCGATGCGCTCTCCTTCGACATGCCGAACATCACGCGCGACATGATCGTGGTGATCCAGGGTCTCGTCATCCTGTTTGCCGGCGCGCTCGAATATATGTTCCGACCTGCGCTCGTGCGCATCTACCAGACATTCGCCAGGACGTGAGGATCGGACGATGGATTATTATGATCTTCTCATCAGCATATTGGGCTCGACCATCCGTCTGTCGATTCCGCTGATCTTCACCGCGCTGGCAGGCCTGTTTTCCGAGCGCGCCGGCATCTTCGATATCGGCCTCGAAGGCAAGATGCTGGCGTCGGCCTTCGCTGCGGCTTGCGTCGCCTCGATCAGCGGCTCGCCCTGGGCTGGCCTTGGCGCCGGTGTTCTTGTCTCCGTCCTCGTCGGTCTGCTGCATGGTTTCGCATCGATCACCAACCGCGGCAATCAGATCGTTTCGGGCGTCGCGATCAACTTCCTGATGGCCGGCCTGACAATCGTTCTCGGCCAGGCCTGGTTCGGCCAGGGTGGCCGTACGCCGACTTTGCCTGCTACCGCGCGCTTCTCCGGCATCACTCTGCCGGGCGCTGATGCCATTCGCGAGGTCCCGTTCATCGGACCGCTCTACGCCAATGTCATCTCCGGCAACAATATCCTGACCTATCTCGCCTTCCTGGCGGTGCCGATTTCCTGGTGGATTCTCTATCAAACCCGTTTCGGTCTGCGGTTGCGCGCCGTCGGTGAAAATCCCGGCGCCGTCGATACTGCCGGCATCTCGGTCGAATGGTTGCGCTATCGCTCGCTGATCGTTGCCGGTATCCTCTGCGGCTTCTCCGGCACCTATCTCGCTATTGCCCAGTCGGCAGCCTTCATCAACAACATGTCGGCAGGCAAGGGCTATATCGCTCTCGCCGCACTGATCTTCGCCAAGTGGAAGCCTGTGCCGGTCATGTTCACCTGCCTTCTCTTCGGCTTCCTCGATGCCTTCGCCAATTTCATGCAGGGCAAGTCGGTTCCGGGCATTGGCGAGGTGCCGGTACAGATTTTCCAGGCGCTGCCCTATATCCTCACCTGCATCCTGCTTGCAGGCTTTATCGGTGTCGCCAAGCCCCCGAAGGCCGGTGGCGTGCCCTATACCAAGGAGCGCTAAACCATGTCGCATGATCTGTTCGAGGCCGCTCGCGGCGCGATGGCCTTTGCCCATGCTCCCTATTCGAAATTTCCGGTCGGCGCGGCGATCCGTGCCGAGGACGGCAAGATATACACCGGCGCCAATATCGAGAACCTGTCCTTCCCGCAGGGCTGGTGCGCCGAACCGACTGCGATCAGCCACATGATCATGGCCGGCGCCAAGAAGATCGTCGAAATGGCCGTCATCGCCGAGAAGCTGCCGCTTTGCCCGCCTTGCGGCGGCTGTCGGCAGAAGATCGCCGAATTTGCAGATAAGGGAACGCGGATCTATCTTTGCGACGAAACCGGCGTGAAGAAGACCATGACCATGGACGAGATGCTGCCATTCAGCTTCGAAACGGAGGTGCTCGGATGAGCGCGGCCGTCGATATCCTCACCGAGAAGCTCGGCGAACTGAAGCCGCGCTACGGTATCATCCTGGGTTCCGGCCTCGGCTCTCTCGTGGACGAGGTCAAAGATGCCCTGCGTATTCCCTATACCGATCTGCCCGGCTTCCCGGTCAGCGCGGTTTCCGGCCATGCCGGCACGCTGGTCGCAGGCAAGCTCGGCGATGTCCCGGTCATCATGTTGTCCGGCCGGGTGCATTATTACGAAAAGGGCGACGCCAATGCCATGCGCGAGCCGATCGAGACCCTGAAGGCTCTCGGCGTCGACACGCTGATCCTGACGAACTCGGCCGGATCGCTGCGAGAAGAGATGGCCCCGGGCTCGGTGATGCAGATCACCGATCATATCAACTATTCCGGCATGAACCCGCTGATCGGCGAGGAAAGCGACAGGCGCTTCGTCGGCATGACGAGCGCCTATGACATCGATCTGATCATGCGCATGCGCAAGGCGGCGGAAAAGGCCGAGATCAAGCTGTCACACGGCGTCTATATGTGGTTTTCCGGCCCGAGCTTCGAAACGCCGGCAGAGATCCGCATGGCGCGAATCCTGGGCGCCGATGCCGTCGGCATGTCGACGGTGCCGGAAGTCATCCTGGCGCGGCTTTTCGGTTTAAGGGTTGCCGCTGCTTCCGTCATCACTAACTATGGTGCTGGCATGACCGGTGGCGAGCTCTCGCATGACGAGACGAAGGACATGGCTCCGGTCGGCGGCGCACGCCTCGCCGCTATCCTGAAAGAAATGATCGCGGACGAAGGAGACCCAGAATGACGGGCCATTCCCTGAGAGAAACGGCAGCTGTTGCGCTTTCCCTTCTCGACCTGACCAATCTCAAGGACGACTGCACGCCGGCTCAGATCGAGGCGCTGTGCGCCCGCGCGCAATCGCCCTATGGCAATACCGCCGCCATCTGTATCTGGCCGCGTTTCGTCGCCCAGGCGCGCGGCATTCTCGGTGCCGATCACGCCGTGCAGATCGCGACCGTGGTGAACTTCCCAGGCGGCGACATGGAGGTGGCCGATGTCGCTGCCGAAGCGCGTGAAGCCATTGCCGACGGCGCCGACGAGATAGATCTCGTCATTCCCTATCGCACCTTTCTGGCCGGCAACGAGCAGGCAGTCACCGATATGGTCGCGGCCATCCGCGCTGAATGCACAGGCACGGTTCTCCTGAAGACCATCCTCGAAACCGGTGAGCTCAAGGATACCACGCTGATCCGGCGTGCGTCGGAACTTGCGATCGACGCCGGCTCCGATTTCATCAAGACCTCTACGGGCAAGGTCGCCGTCAACGCGACGCTCGAGGCTGCCGACATCATGCTGCGGGCGATCCGCGCCAGTGGCCGCAAGGTCGGCTTCAAGCCCGCCGGCGGCATCGGGTCTGTTTCCGATGCGGCTCTTTATCTGAGCCTTGCCGAGACCATCATGGCGCCCGACTGGGCCATGCCCTCGACCTTCCGTTTCGGTGCCTCGAGCCTGCTCGACGACATTCTGAACGTATTGGCCGGCGGCGAGTCCAAGACGGCGTCTTCAGGCTACTGACCCATGATCCCGCAGGAGATCATCCGGCAGAAGCGTAACGGCGCGATCCTTTCGGCCGCCGATATCGATGCATTTATCGGCGCATTGGGCCGTGGCGAACTGGCTGAAAGCCAGATCGGCGCCTTTGCCATGGCCGTCTGGTTTCGCGGCATGACACGGGAGGAGACCGTGGCCCTGACGCTCGCCATGGCCCGCTCTGGCGATATTTTGTCCTGGAAGAGGATAGACAAGCCGATCGCCGACAAGCATTCGACGGGCGGCGTCGGCGACAATGTCTCGCTGATGCTGGCGCCGATCGCAGCCGCCTGCGGTCTCGCCGTGCCGATGATCTCGGGCCGTGGTCTCGGCCACACCGGCGGCACGCTCGATAAGCTGGAATCCATTCCCGGCTATGGAATTACGCCGGATGCGGCACGGTTCCGCAAGGTGGTCGACGAGATCGGTTGCGCCATTATCGGCCAGACCGGCGCGCTGGCCCCCGCCGATGGTAAGCTCTATGCGGTTCGTGATGTGACTGCGACGGTTGACTCCGTACCCTTGATTACTGCCTCCATCCTGTCGAAGAAGCTGGCCGCAGGGCTGGAAACGTTGGTGCTGGACGTGAAGATCGGCAGCGGCGCCTTCATGACGTCGTTGGAGGAAGCTGAAATGTTGGCGCGTTCGCTGGTAGAGGTAGCCAATGGCGGCGGGGTCAAGACCTCGGCGCTGATCACCGACATGAACGAGCCGTTGGCCGATGCCGCCGGCAACGTGGTCGAACTTCAAAATTGCCTCGACTTCCTGAAGGGTAACAAGGCAGGCACACGCCTCGAAACAGTCGTTCTAGCCTTCGCATCCGAAATGCTGGTTCAGGCCGGCATCGCCGCGAATGCCGCCGAGGCGGAGAGCAGGGCGCGTGAGGCTTTGGCTTCCGGCAAGGCGGCAGAGATCTTCGGCCGCATGGTGCATGCACTCGGCGGGCCGGTCGATCTGCTCGAACATCCCGATCGCTATCTGGCGAGCGCGCCGGTGCAGAAGCCGGTTCTGGCCGTCGCCGATGGCTGGCTCGGTGCCTGCGATGCGCGCGGAATTGGCATGAGCGTGATCGATCTCGGTGGTGGCCGCCGGCGTCCGCAGGACAAGATCGATCATCGCGTCGGGTTCAGCGATATTCTGCCGCTCGGCACGAAGATCAGCAGGGGCGACCGCATCGCCATCGTTCATGCGGCGGACGAGGCAAGTGCGCGGAAGGCTACGGCCGATTTGTCGGCTAACTATCGCATCGCGGATACGGCGCCTGCTCTCTCACCTGTCATTGTCAGCAGGATTTGATCTGAAGGCGGCAGTGTTAGGGCCGCTTGGCAGTCGCGTGAGATGCGTCGTCTTATTGCTTCAGAAGCAGGGTGCCATTCTGCACGCCATAGGAATTCAGTTTCTTCATGAAGCTCATGCCGATCAGCGTCGTGCTTAGTGCGCTGTCCTTTGCCACCACGGCGTCGACATCGCGAACCCGGATCGTGCCGATCTCCAGACGGTCGAGTTTGATGTAGGCGACTTTGGAAGTGCCATTCGCGGTTTGGACCGTGTAGCGATAGTCGAGATCGACGCCGCTGAAACCGAGACTGCGCGCAGTGCTCTCGTTCATCGCCACATAGGTTGCGCCGGTATCGATCATCCCGTGTACGGACCGGCCGTTGATGGTGAAATCACCCTCATAGTGGCCGCCTGCATTGGCGCGCAGCTGAACGCTGCCATAGGAAATAGCTGCCTCCACCTTTGGCGGTGCAAGCGAAACCGCTTCGACCGGTGCAGGCTTTGCAGCGTACCCGCCATAGCTATTCACCAGCATCGGCACCTGGGTCGCAGCAGCGGCAATAATACCGGCAAAGACAAGAACGCGAACGAGCATCGGCAAAGCCCCTCCAGCGGGCCATGCCATCTATAGGCCAGCTTTGCTGAAATGCCGCTAATGCAATCAATAAAAAGCCCGGCAGTTGAATAACTGCCGGGCTCGATAAAAAGTATAATTCTGGACGTTACTTGGTGCCGTACATGCGGTCGCCGGCGTCGCCGAGGCCGGGCACGATGTAGCCCTTCTCGTTCAGATGGCTGTCGATGGCTGCGGTAAAGACCGGCACGTCCGGATGCGCCTTGCGGAAGTTGGCGATGCCTTCGGGAGCAGCCAGCAGGCAGAGGAAGCGGATATTGTGCGCGCCGCGCTCCTTCAGCTTTTCGATCGCGGCGATCGAGGAATTGCCGGTCGCGAGCATCGGGTCGACGACGATGATGAGGCGTTCGGAGATATCCTCGGGCGCCTTGAAGTAATATTCGACCGGCTGCAGCGTCTCGTGATCGCGGTAGACGCCGATATGCGAGACGCGGGCCGAGGGCACGAGATCGAGCATGCCTTCCAGCAGGCCGTTGCCGGCGCGCAGGATCGAGGCGAAGACCAGCTTCTTGCCTTCGAGGATCGGCGCATCCATCGGCTGCAGCGGCGTTTCGATGGTCTCGATCGTCAGTTCGAGGTCGCGCGTCACTTCGTAACAGAGCAGCGTCGAGATCTCGCGCAGCAGCCGGCGGAAGCTGCCCGTCGACGTGTCCTTCTTGCGCATGATTGTGAGCTTGTGCTGCACAAGCGGGTGATCGATGACAGTGACGCCGTCCATGGTTTCAGCCTTCCAGTAATTCCGTGATATGAGATGGTTCTTCCACGGAAAACGCCTCTGGTGCAAGAAAATAGGCCGCTTTGGCAGATTTCATCCCCAATCTGCGGCCAAAATCCTCGTTTTACAGCTTCGCAAGCAATGCTGCTCGTGTCGGCTCGTCCACAAAGGCCGCTTCGATTGCCGTGCGCGTCATCGCATTGATCTCGTCGTCGCTAAAGCCGAAGGCTGTCGAGGCCAGCTCATACTCGCGCTTCAGTGAGGTGTGGAAGAACGGCGGATCGTCGGAATTGATCGTGACCTTTACGCCGGCATCGCGCAGCTTGCGCAGCGGATGCGAGTGGAAGTCCGGGAAGACCTTGAGTGCGATGTTGGAGCCAGGGCAGACCTCCAGCACGGTGCCGAGATCGGCAAGGCGCTTGACGAGATCCGTATCCTCGATGGCGCGCACGCCATGGCCGATACGATCAGGGCGCACCAGCTCGACGGCATCGGCGACGGAAAAGGCGCCGCAGACCTCGCCGGCATGGATGGTGATGCCGAGGCCGGCCTCCCGGGCGATGTCGAAGGCGCGGGCATAATCGGCAACGCGGCCCATGCGCTCTTCGCCGGCCATGTTGAAGCCTGTTATCAGCGGATTGTCGCTCTTGGCGGCATATTCCGCCGCCTTCACCACGCGGTCCGGGCCGAAGTGGCGCTCGCCCGTCACGATCAGCCTGGCCTCGATGCCGGTCCTTGCCTTGGCGGCACGGATACCAGCCGAAACACCCGCCATATAGGCGTCGGCGCCGAGGCCGATGCGGTCGCCATGGTCGGGCGAGACAATGAGTTCGCTATAGATCGTGCCAATGCCGGCAAGCTCTTCCAGATAGGTTTCCGTCAGCAGCGCATAGTCTTCCTCGGTGCGGTAGACCTCGGAAACCTTGTCGTAGCAGACGAGGAATTCGGCAAAATCTTTCCAGAGATAAACGCCGTCCTTCAGGAAGACGCTGGTATCGACGCCGTATTTCTCTGCCTGCGCCAGCGTCAATGCCGGCGGGGCTGCGCCCTCCAGATGGCAGTGCAGCTCCACTTTCTTCAAATGCGATGTCAAAGGAAACTCCTCCCGTGCGGCCCGGCCGCAATTCCCAAATGTTTCGCGACCGTCTCACCGATATCGGCATAGGTCTGCCGGACGCCGATAGAACGGGAGCGAATGCCTGGTCCGTAAGCCATGACGGGCACGCGCTCGCGCGTGTGGTCCGTGCCGCGCCACGTGGGATCACACCCATGGTCGGCTGTCAGAATGACGAGATCGCCCGCCTTCAGCTTCTTGTGGACCTCAGGCAGGCGCGCATCGAAGGCTTCGAGCGCTGCGGCATAGCCCGGCACGTCGCGGCGATGACCATAGAGCATGTCGAAATCGACGAAATTGGTGAAGACCAGATCGCCATCCTCGGCTTCGTCCATGGCCTTCAGCGTCGCATCCATCAGCGCCATGTTGCCATTGGCCTTGATGACCCTGGAAATACCCTGATGGGCAAAGATATCGCCGATCTTGCCGACGGCATGCACCGTGCGTTCGGCCTTGACCAGGCGGTCGAGAAGCGTCGGTTCCGGCGGTAGCACCGAGAAATCGCGGCGGTTGCCGGTGCGCTCGAAGGTCGCCACCGTCTCGCCGATGAAGGGGCGGGCGATGACGCGGCCGATATTGTAGGAATCGAGAAGGGTCCGCACGATCTTGCAGAGGCCGATCAGCCGGTCGAGGCCGAAATGCTGCTCGTGTGCGGCGATCTGGAAGACGGAATCGGACGAGGTGTAACAGATGGGCTTGCCGCTGCGGACGTGTTCTTCACCCAATCTTGCAATGATATCCGTGCCCGAGGCATGGCAATTGCCGAGAATGCCGGGCAAATCGGCTGCCTCGCAGATCGCCTTCACCAGCTCCGGCGGGAAGGCATCACCCTCGGCCGGAAAGTAACCCCAGTCGAACATAACGGGCGTGCCGGCGATCTCCCAATGACCCGACGGCGTATCCTTGCCGCGGGAGGTTTCGTTCGCACAGCCATAAAGGCCATATAGCTTTTCCGGCAAAGGCATGCCGGCGGGATAGCTGCCCGTTGCCGCTTTGGCGATCTCCAGCAGACCGAGGCCGGACATGACCGGCAGGGTAAGAGGGCCTTGGCGCAGGCCGTCGCGGTCGGCAGCGCCGGCGGCGCAGAACTCGGCGATATGGCCAAGCGTATCGGCACCCTCATCGCCATAGCTTGCCGCATCCGGGCCGCCGCCGACACCGAAAGAATCCAGAACGAAGAGAAAGGCGCGCGCCATAGATCACCCGATAAGAATGTCGTCGTCCCCCGGGGAGGTCTTCCGAGGTATAGGACGTCACCCATATAACGGAGGCATCGACTTGGCAATTTTCCGTTTTGGAGCAGCGCTTCAGCTACGGTTTCGCCGATCGGGCTCTCAGCAATCGCTGCAGCTGATCGAATTGCCGACGCGCTGTCGGTAGTAATATTGCCGGCTGATGGTGATCTGGCTGGTGCCGCTTGGCAGGAAATTGGCGCCGAAGCTCATGAGCTGATAGGGAAGGGCAAGCTCGCTGCGGACGAGGAAAGTGCTCGCCTGATTCATGTTGGCCGGCACTGTAACGGTCGAGCCAGCCGTGTAGGGCGTGGTTCCGTCCTGTGCCCAGGACCAGGCGATGGTCGCCTTGCCTGTGGTGTCGATCGCAATGCCGCTGATCTTCAGTGTCAGTCCGGTCGTGCTATAGGGCGCAAAGATCGCGCCGGCAACGGAAGGCATCGTCGCGAGCACGGACTTGGTGACCGACGATTGCTGCGAGATGATGTCCGCAATCGAACCCGCAGAACGGCTGGCACGTTTCGAGGCGTTCAGGCCGACGGTAAGCTCGAAGGCACCGAGATAGAGCATCAGCAGGACGGGAAAAAGAATGGCGAATTCGATCGCGCCGACACCGCGTTCGTCACGAGCGAAGCGTCTCAGGATGCCGACGCGCGTACTTTCTTTCCCGGTCATGCTCTTGAGGCCGCTCACGGATAATTCTCGTTCTGAAAGGCCGCGGTTGCGACGATGAGATAGACTGACGCCGAGCCGTCGGTTGGATGCACGTTGGTGAGATAGGGGCGCAGCAGATCCGTTATGATCTGCCAGCGATAATAGGCGCGCACCATGTTCAGCGACTTGGCGCCGCCGGGCGTAAAAGTGAACCCGGTGGTGCTGAGATCGGAATAAGGATCGGTCGACGACTTGCGCGGGATCGTCGTCGGCATGGACGCGAAACTCGAATAGCTCTCCACATCGAGGTAGAGGTTCGCCGGTGTTGCGACTTCAGTCGACGAGCAGGTGATCAGTACGGCAATCTCGTTGCAGAATGACTGCCGGAATTGCTGTGAAGTCGTGTTGGCTGCTGTAATCTGGCCCGTCCTGATCTGGCGCGCGAGAGTATCGACAGCGTTTGAAACGACCTGTTCCGCAGTAAAGGCGACGAAGGTTTCGATGATCGCAAAGACAATCAGAAAATAGGGGATTGCAAGCAAGGCAAATTCGATTGCTGCTGTCCCGTCCCGAGAGCGCACGAATTCACGCAAGCTGCCGCGGGCACTTCGCCGCACAGGGCCTGTATTCGCGTGAAGGATATTGTCTGGCGTCATGGGAAGTCCGCAGCGATTTACACGCGGACGACACTAGAATTGCTTCCTTGATAATCCGTTTCTCTTCTCTCTTCATATTTAGAGGAAACTAGGATTATCGTTTGCTGCCCAATTCTTTGAAAGTACTTTAGAATATTCGCGTTATCGAATGTAGTTATTGTCCGGCAGCAGCCGTTGGGGTCGTTGTCGTATTATTCTGCTGGGCATGCTGTTCGCAATTGGGCGTGCACGACAGTACGGCGCGATCCGTCTGGCGGAAAACGCGCACTGTATTGCCTTCGTCGATCGACACAAGAATCTGCTCGTCCACGATGGCATTGCCGTCGGCATCGAGCAGGATGATGTTTGTCGTGCCGAAGCTGCGGCCGGTCAGCACAATGGTTTTCGGATCGGCGACCGTCGCGTCGGCGACTTGCGAATTGCCGACGATGACCTTGCTGACGGGGCGATCAAGCTTCAATACGCGCGCGTGATCCATATAGACGCGCAGCATGCTTTCTCCGGCAGCGTGTGAAAGCTGCGGCATCATGCCGGCCATGGCGACAATGCCGGCAAGGAATGCTGTTCTGCCGCCGATTGGCATGATTTGGCCTCTTGGAAAGCGATAGTGGAAAGAATTTCTGGATAGAATGAGAAAGAATGGTGAATGAACGATTAAGGTCGTCCACCACCATGCAATTATGGTGCAGGTGTCCCACGCAGACCTTCATCGCCACCTGATTGCGCAGATCATGTATTGTTTCGACCCAAATCGTATATCGCGCTAATATTCATACATCTAATAATTTCTATTCAGCTAAAGATTTTCTTTAAAAACGTACGGAATAACATGGATATCACATTAACTATTCTATTTTCGCCTCTGTATTTACAGCACATTAACCTAATTCTTTAAAGCGATGGAAACGGCGGGAAGCTACCGTGCAACTCATCCGATCAACGGCAACAGTTGGCGGACGTGCTGTCAACAAAGTGGAGTTAAATTAATGTCCAAGCTTTTTTCGCGCTTCCTGAAGGATGAGTCGGGCGCAACCGCAATTGAATACGGCCTGATCGCTGCTCTGATCTCGGTTGCCATCATCACCGGTGCAACCACCCTGGGTAACACGCTGAGCACGACCTTCCAGAATATCTCGACCAAGATGAACACTGCTTCGGTCGCGCACTGATCGGAAAAACTACCGACACGGTATGTTTATCCCGGAAACCGCCCAGTAAAATGGGCGGTTTTATCTTCTGGTACGAGAAATTGGAACAACGTCATGCTTGAAGTCGCGACATTGCTAATTTTTCCACTTTGCATGTCGATCGCAGCGATCTCTGATCTGCTAACCATGACGATACCCAATCGTGTTTCTTTGGTACTTGCACTCGCATTTCTGGTGCTCGCGCCGGTTTTCGGCCTGCCGTTCGTAGAGATCGGCATGCATTTCGTCGGCGCCATAGCCGTCTTCCTGGCCTGCTTTGCCCTTTTCGCATTAAATGTGATGGGCGGAGGCGACGCGAAGCTTTTAGCTGCTGCAACACTTTGGTTCGGCTTTGATGCGTCACTGGTGGAATTCCTCGCCTATGTCGCGTTTATCGGCGGCATGGTCACGTTTCTGATCGTTCTGCTTCGCTCGCAAGCGACGAGCATCATGGCAATCGGGCTTCCATTGCCGAATTCATTGTTGGTTGCAAAAAAAATCCCCTACGGCATTGCCATCGCCATCGGCGGCATTATGGCCTTTCCCTCTTCCCCGCTTTTGATCGCGGCGACGCACACCATGTCTTGAGCCGGAACCTATCGAGTAAAATTAAACTCAAACATATATATTTTCTAATATACATCAAGTAATCATGGTTAAGTAACAATAAATGTAACCTCCCATTAACCATAATTACACCAATTGCCGGTCATTCTGCAGGGCGAAGAATCCTGTTCCTCAAGGAATGACCATGAAACCCGCTCGCATAATGATACTCGCAGTGGCAGCCGTCGCGGCCGGGATGGCCGGTCTGCTCGCGATGCGTCTGGCTGGTTCGCGCGATATCGTTCCCCAGCAGATTGCGGCGGTGGTGGAGAAGGAGGCAACGATCAATGTCCTCGTTGCCGGTGCCAATCTGCCGGTCGGTTCGCGTCTGAATGAGCAATCGATCCATTGGATGCCCTGGCCGGAAAGCGGCATCGTCAAAGGCTTAATCACCGAACGCGAGCGGCCCGGTGCGCTGAAGGATATGACCGGCGCGGTTGTTCGCCTACCCATATTCGAGGGTGAGCCGATCCGCGAGGAAAAGGTCGCCGATTCCAACAGCCGTATCCTTTCCTCATTGCTGCCGGCAGGCAAGCGGGCCGTCGCCACCGAGATTTCCGTCGCTACCGGCGCGGGCGGTTTCATCCTTCCGAATGACCGTGTCGATGTCATCATGGTGCGCAAGGGTTCGCAGCAGCAACTTGTCACCGAAACCGTGCTCAGCAACGTTCGCGTGCTGGCTGTCGATCAGCAGATCGAGGAAAAGCAGGACGGAAGCAAGGCCGTCGTCGGCGCAACGGCGACGCTGGAGCTGACGCCGGACCAGACGAAGGTCCTGGCCGTCGCGCATCAGATGGCCGATCGCCTCACACTGGCATTGCGCTCCGTTGCTGACGCGCAGCAGCCCGATACGACAGCGGCCGACTATTTGCTGGCCGGCGACAATGGCGGCAGCATGATCCAGGTCATCAAATCGGGAGCGATCGTGACCGACGGCCCAAGCGGGCCGAAACCGCAGTGAGAAGGGGCGAGACCATGTTAAAGACAAGCAAGAAAGCCAGCCTCCCCCTTGCCGTGAGCCTCTCCTTCTCGGTTGCCTTCGCCGGCCTGCCCTTGGCAGATGTCCCGGCCTTTCTGCGCACGCCCACCGCTTTTGCGGGCGGCTCGGACAGCATCGTCACGATAGCCGGCCTTGGCACGAAGCGCACATTGAAGCTTGGTCTCAACAAGGCGCTCGTCGTCGATCTGCCGGCCGATGCCCACGACATCCTTGTCTCCGATCCCAAGATGGCGGATGCGGTGACACGCACGTCGCGTCGCATCTATCTTTTCGGCAAGACGGTCGGCCAGACCAACATCTTCATCTTCGGCGCCGACGGCAAGGAGATCGTCAGCCTCGATCTCCAGATCGAGCGCGACATTGCCGGCCTGCAGGCCAATCTCAAGCGCTTCATTCCGGACTCCGATATCAACGTCGAGATCGTTTCCGACAACATCGTCATGACCGGTACGGTGCGTACGCCGCAGGATGCGACACGCGCCGAGCAGCTTGCACAGGCTTTCCTCAAAGGCGGCGAAGCGACGACCAGAAACCAGACTGCCTCGGGCAGCGGCGACAACAATGCGGTCGCCATCTTCGCCGAAGCGCGGCAGACGTCACAGATCGTCAACATGTTGCAGATCGAAGGCGAAGATCAGGTAACGCTCAAGGTGACCGTCGCCGAAATCAAGCGCAGCGTGCTGAAACAGATCGGCTTCGACAACCTTGTCAGCAACTCCTCTGGCCTGTCGGTCGCCCAACTCGGCAGTCCTGTCTCGGATGGGACGGCGGCAACCGGCGGCGGTGGTCTTGCAAGCTTGTTCAAAACCGCCATCGGCAAATACAGTATCAGTACTTATCTCAATGCTCTTGAGCAGGCCGGCGCCGTCCGTACGCTGGCTGAGCCGACGTTGACGGCGATCTCCGGCCAGGCCGCGACCTTCAATTCGGGCGGCCAGACCCTATACGCCGTCACGAACAAGGACGGGAGTGTCACGGTCACACCCTTCACCTATGGCATCAGTTTGGCCTTCACGCCTGTTGTGTTGTCCGCTGGACGAATCGCCCTGCATGTACAGACCCAGGTTTCCAATCCGGTTGGCACGGCTAACGCCGGCACGGCAACCTACAACCAGCGCGCCGCTGATACTTCGGTGGAGTTGCCGTCCGGCGGCTCGATCGCTTTGGCCGGTCTCTTGAGCGATACCATTCAGCAGACCACCAACGGTACGCCGGGTGCCTCGAAGATTCCAATCCTTGGCGCGCTGTTCCGCCAGAAGAGCTTTCAGCGCGACGAAACCGAGCTGGTCATCATCGCGACACCTTATCTGGTGCGTCCGGTCGCCCGCAGCCAGCTTGCCCGCCCTGACGACAATTTCTCGCCGAGCAACGATATCAGCGGCTTCTTCATGAATCGTGTCAACAAGATCTACGGCCGCAAGGACGGGCCGCCGGTCGCCGATGCCGATTTCCACGGCACTGTCGGCTTCATCTACAAGTGAGGGACACCGACCATGAAGCGCGCCTTTTCAACCGGATTAACGAGAGATCTAAAAATGGCCAGCCCCGAACGTAATGCGCCTCGCATCGGCCGGCCCCGTTTCTCCCGGCTGGCTCTGATCGCACCGGTCCTGATCCTGACGGCTGCCGCCATCAGCGGCTGCGCCGATTCACGTGATCGCATGACGACCAGCGCCATCAACGACGATTATCGGCAGCGTCATCCGATCGTGTTGACGGAGAAGGAACACAATCTCGACATCCCGGTTGCCGCCAGCGACCGTCGTCTGACGACGGGAATGCGCGATACCGTCCGCGGATTTGTCCAGGATTATCGAGCTCATGCGAGTGGTACGGTCGAAATCCTTGCACCCAGGGGATCGATGAATTCGTTGGCGGCATCTACGTTGCGTCAGCAAATCCGCAGGGAGCTGGTTGCGAACGGCATCCCGTCGGCCCGCATCGTCGACAGCTACTATGGGGCCGGCGACCCGGGCGATGCAGCTCCGATCCGCCTGCGTTTCACAGCCACGACGGCTCTTACCAACAGCTGCGGCCAATGGCCGAATGATCTTTCCGACAATGCCTTCGACAATCAGAACTACTACAATTTCGGCTGTGCGACGCAGCGTAACCTGGCGGCGCAGGTCGCCAATCCGACGGATTTGATCTCACCCAGGGCTGTATCGCCGATCGATACCGATCAGCGCAGCAAGGTAATCGACAACTACCGCAACGGCTCGGTTCCCACGAGTACCGCTACGCTCGGCGGTTTCGGCGGCACTAGCCAATGATCATGGGACTCACGCGTCGGCGCAACGGGATGAAATCATGAACGCCATCGAATACGATATCGGCTCGACTCCCGCGGAAGCGGAGGAGGTCGCGCGCGCGGGCAATCTCGACAATTTGCGGCCGCTGCCGCGTATTTCCATACATGCCTTCTGTGAAAGCGAGCAGCTGCAGCAGGTGATGGACCAGTGCGCCAACGATCGGCGCATGTCCAGGGTGAGCCTCCGGATCACCAGCGGCGGCGTTGCGGCTGCGGCGAACATGTTCGCCTCGGCGCCGACCCCGAATCTGATCATTCTGGAGACGCGCGCCAATCCACGCGGCCTGCTGGCGGAACTCGAGCCGCTCGCCGCGGTCTGCGATCCGAGCACCAAGGTCATCATTGTCGGCTATCACAACGACATCGGTCTTTACCGCGAACTCATCCGCAACGGCATCTCCGAATATATCGTGCAGCCGACCGATATGGTCGATCTGATGACGGCGATGGCGTCGATCTTCATCGATCCCGATGCCGAGCCTCTGGGCCGCAGCATTGCTTTCATCGGCGCCAAGGGCGGGGTGGGTGCATCCACCATCGCCCATAATTGTGCTTTCGGAATTTCCAGCCTCTTTTCGACCGAAACCATCCTTGCCGATCTCGATCTGCCCTACGGCACCGCCAATATCGATTTCGACCAGGACCCCGCCCAGGGGATTGCCGAAGCCGTCTATGCGCCGGAGCGCCTCGACGAAGTCTTCCTCGACCGGTTGCTGACCAAATGCTCGCAGCATCTGTCGCTGCTGGCGGCCCCTTCGATGCTGGACCGCGCCTATGATTTCGAAGGGCAGGCTTTCCTGCCGGTGCTCGACGTTCTCCAGCGCAGCGCTCCGGTGGCGGTCCTCGATGTGCCCCACGTCTGGACGGAGTGGACACGCTCGGTGCTCGGCGCCGTAGACGAGGTCGTCATTTGCGCCGCGCCTGATCTCGCCAATCTGCGCAACGCCAAGAACCTGATCGATGCTCTGCGCAAGCTGCGGCCCAACGACAAGGCGCCGCACCTCATTCTCAATCAGGTCGGCATGCCGAAGCGCCCGGAGATCAATCCTGCGGAATTCTGCGCGCCGTTGGAGACGGACCCGATCGCCATCATACCTTTTGACATCAACCTTTTCGGCAATGCCGCCAACAGTGGGCAGATGATCTCCGAGACTGATCCGAAGTCGCCGATCGCGGAAACCTTCTCGCAGATATCCCACATCGTCACCGGGCGTGTTGCTTTGAAGAAGGCAAGAAAGGGCGGTTTGCTTGGCCTTTTGAAGCGAAAGTAACCCTATGATTTCGCATAGACTTTCGAAAGGTCGATCTTTCATGAAGGCCATGCAGCAGCAGTAGAATTGGATCGAAGACATGTTTGGCAAGCGCGGAAGTGAAGGTCCTGCAAAGAGCGGCGGCGCAATGCCTCCGCCGGCACCGGCGCGTGCTCCCACTCCTGCAGGTGGGCCAACGGCGCCGGCCGTGCTTATAGAGCCGTCGCGTGATGCCGCTCAGCCGCGTCAGCAGGTCGCTCCGCCGTCGATGCAGACGCCCAGCCGGCGTCGCACAGCGCGTACCGAAGAATATTACGATACGAAATCGCAGGTCTTCTCCGCACTCATCGATACGATCGACCTGTCGCAGCTCTCCAAGCTCGGCAACGAGGCCGCGCGCGAGGAAATTCGCGATATCGTCAACGATATCATCACAATCAAGAATTTCGCGATGTCGATCTCCGAGCAGGAGGAGCTGCTCGAGGATATCTGCAACGACGTGCTTGGCTATGGCCCGTTGGAGCCGCTGCTCGCCCGTGACGACATCGCCGATATCATGGTCAACGGTGCAGGCCAGACCTTCATCGAAGTCGGCGGCAAGACCGTCGAATCCGAAATCCGCTTTCGCGACAATTCCCAGCTCCTTTCCATTTGCCAGCGCATCGTCAGCCAGGTCGGCCGCCGCGTCGATGAATCCAGCCCCATCTGCGATGCGCGCCTGCCCGACGGTTCGCGTGTCAACGTCATCGCACCGCCGCTGGCGATCGACGGGCCGGCGCTCACCATTCGTAAGTTCAAGAAGGACAAGCTGACGCTCGATCAGCTCGTCCGCTTCGGCGCCATCACGCCGGAAGGCGCGACCCTGCTACAGATCATCGGCCGCGTGCGATGCAACGTCGTCATTTCAGGCGGCACGGGCTCGGGCAAGACAACGCTTCTGAACTGCTTGACCAACTATATCGACCGCGACGAACGCGTTATCACCTGCGAAGACACCGCCGAACTGCAATTGCAGCAGCCGCATGTCGTGCGTCTTGAAACGCGCCCGCCCAACATCGAGGGCGAGGGCGAGATCACCATGCGCGATCTCGTCAAGAACTGCCTGCGTATGCGCCCCGAACGCATCATCGTCGGCGAAGTGCGCGGGCCTGAGGTTTTCGACCTGTTGCAGGCAATGAACACGGGTCACGACGGTTCCATGGGCACGATCCACGCCAATACGCCGCGCGAATGCCTGAGCCGCATGGAATCGATGATCGCCATGGGCGGTTTCAGCCTGCCGGCCAAGACGGTGCGTGAGATCATCTCCAGCTCCGTCGACGTCGTCATTCAGGCTGCCCGCCTGCGTGACGGTTCGCGCCGTATCACCCAGATCACCGAGGTGATCGGCATGGAAGGTGATGTGATCATCACCCAGGATCTGATGCGCTACGAGATCGAGGGAGAAGATGCGAACGGCCGGCTCATTGGACGGCACGTCTCCACCGGCATCGGCAAGCCGCATTTCTGGGATCGTGCCCGCTACTATAACGAGGAACGGCGCCTGGCAGCCGCCCTCGATGAGATGGAACAGAAGGCGCAATAGGGTTTACGATGTTTGGTATCGATCCGATAGTGCTGTTGATTGTCCTGCTGACGGCGGTTTCCGCCGCCGCGGTCTGCTACGGCATTCTCTATTCGCGGATCGAAACACAGAAGAAGGCGCAAGGCCGGGTCAACCGGGTCAAGCAGGCCGAAACCGACCGCGTCAAGGTCAAGGCTGCGCGTGATCGCGTCCAGGAAATGTCCAAACGGCGCAAATCGGTGCAGGATACGCTGAAGGATCTGGAGCGGCGTCAGTCCGAAAACACGAAGAAGAAGCAGTCGCTGAAGGCACGTCTGGCGCAGGCCGGCCTGTCGTTGACGCCGTCTCGCTTCTACATCTTCAGCGTGCTCTTCGGCCTTTTCGTCATGTTGGTTTTTTTCATCGTTGGTGCGCCGCCTCTCGTCATTTTGGGAATGTTCTTTGCGTCCGCCTTCGGCCTGCCGCGCTGGGTCATCGGCTTCCTCATCAAGCGCCGGCAAAGCAAGTTTCTCGAAGAGTTTCCGAACGCACTTGATGTCATCACGCGCTCGCTTCGCTCGGGCCTGCCGCTCAACGATGCAGTGCGGTTGGTCGCTGGCGAGGCGCGGGAGCCGGTCAAGACGGAGTTTCGGCGGGTGGTCGAAGCGCAGCAGGTCGGTCTTAGCATGTCAGATGCCTGCGCACGCATCTCAAACCATATGCCGCTCCAGGAAGTAAATTTCTTCTCGATCGTCATCGCCATTCAGGCCCAGGCGGGCGGTAACCTGTCGGAAGCTTTGGGCAACCTCTCGAAGGTGCTGCGCGAGCGCAAGAAGATGAAGGCAAAGGTCAAGGCATTGTCGATGGAGGCCAAGGCATCCGCCGTCATCATCGGCGCTCTGCCCTTCATCGTGATGCTGCTCGTCTATCTGACGTCGCCGCAATACATGTTGATCCTGTTCACCGATCCGCGCGGCCATCTGATCTTGATTGCAGCCGCCATCTGGATGTCGATCGGCATCTTCATCATGCGCAACATGGTCAATTTCGAGATCTGAGCGGAAGGAGCCGCGTAGCCCATGTCCGATCTGGCTGCCAATTTGACCGATCCCGGCACCCTTCTTGCCGTTGTGGTCGCCATTGCCGTCTTCGCGACCTTCTATATGATCGCGATACCGCTGCTGGAGCGCGGAGATCTCAGCAAGCGCATGAAGGCCGTGTCGACGGAGCGCGAACAGATTCGCGCCCGCGAGCGCGCGCGGCTCAGCGCCGATGGTGGCAAGGCATCGCTACGCAGCCACAACAATCGAAACGTCAGACAGATCGTCGAGCGGTTCAACCTGCGCAATGCGCTTGTCGATGCCAATACCGTCAATCGCTTGCGGTCTGCCGGCCTGCGCTCGGAAAATGCGCTCAACATGTTCCTGGTGGCGCGATTCCTGCTGCCCTTCCTGTTTCTGGCGGTTGCGATCGTCGTTGTCTTCGTTCTCGGCTGGTTTGCCGCAAAGCCCCTGCCGATCCGTCTGCTTGGTGTCATCGGTTTCGCCTATCTGGGCTTCTACGCGCCGAACATCTATATCTCCAATCTGGTGACCAAGCGCCAGAAATCGATCAAGCGCGCCTGGCCGGATGCTCTCGACCTGATGTTGATCTGCGTGGAGTCTGGCATATCCATCGAGGCTGGCATGCATCGCGTGTCCGAGGAAATGGCGGAGCAATCCCCGGCGCTCGCCGAGGAGATGGTGCTGACCACGGCCGAGCTTTCCTTCCTGCAGGATCGCCGCACCGCCTTTGACAATCTCGCTGCCCGTACGCAGATCGAGCTCGTCAAATCGGTTACGCAGGCGCTCATCCAGGCCGAACGCTATGGCACGCCGCTCTCGCAGGCTTTGCGCGTCATGGCGCAGGAAGGCCGCGACGAGCGCATGAACGAGGCGGAAAAGAAGGCGGCTGCGCTGCCGCCAAAGCTCACCGTACCGATGATCGTCTTCTTCCTGCCGGTCCTGATGGCGGTCATTCTCGGCCCGGCGATCATTCAGGCAATGGACAAATTCTGAGCCACCGACTTGCTCGCGGCATGCGGGCATGATTATCTTCCATGCAATGTCGCCGATTGGCGTCAGGCGCATCGTTTTCGAAAGGCGCCGGGCGTTCGTGTCGACTATCTTGGGAGGTCTCGCATGTCATCCTTGGCAATATTTTTCAGCGTCATCGCAGCAGTCTTCATCGGGGCGGTGAGCCCCGGCCCGAGCTTCGTGCTCGTTTCGCGCATCGCAGTTTCCCGCTCGCGCAAGGCAGGCCTTGCCGCGGCCTTCGGCATGGGAACGGGCAGCGTCATTTTCGCGACCTTGGCCCTGTTCGGCTTGAGCGCATTGCTGATGAAAGTCGAATGGCTGTATCTGGCGCTGAAAGTCGCCGGTGGTCTCTATCTGATCTATATCGGCATCCGCATCTGGCGCGGCGCCGCAGACGATCTTCCCATCGATACGCCTGCGACGCCGGCTGCAGGCGGTGTGATGCGTAATTTTCTCTTTGCGCTCGGCACGCAGCTCAGCAATCCGAAGACGGCCATTTTCTACGGCAGTATCTTTGCCGCACTTCTGCCGGCGGCCCCGGCCCCATGGCTGCTGTTTACGGTTCCGCCCGCGGTCTTCCTGGTCGAAGTGGGCTGGTACACGGTGGTAACGATGGCCTTTTCTTCGAACCGGCCGCGCGCAATCTATCTCGGTGCGAAGTTATGGATAGATCGGGTGGCCGGTGTTGTGATGGGCGCGCTCGGCGCGCGGCTTGTCGTAGAGGGGCTGCCGCGCCACATCTGGCGCTAAACGCCTGCGGTTGCCGGGCGTTTGCCTGAACCGATTGGCGGATGATTTCCGTTTTCGAAAGCTGCGCGGGAAAGCCGTTACGGCTCTCCTGCTCTATTGCTGGGCTATTTTCCTGGTGTCGCCGCTGGCGGCAAGCTTCTGCCAGGAATTCTGCTGTGCCAGCATGCCGCGCAGATAGGCGACATTGGCATTGGCCTGTTGCGGCGTCAGTTCCTGGCGGGCGATTTGTTCAGCTTCCGCAAAGCGGCCCTGCAGGCCGACGACGAGCGCCAGATTCTGGCGCACGCGGCTATCGGCACCCGGTTGGGACACGGCGGTGCGGAGATAGTTTTCCGCATTCTTGAGATCGCCGGTCAGCACATAGGACATGCCGAGATTGGAAAGGATCGTCGGCTCGTTCGGGGCCAGCACAAGGGCATCGCGATATTTGGCCCGAGCATCGGTGGAGCGTCCGAGCTGATCGAGGATGGCGCCCTGCGCCGAAACCAGCCGCCAGTCTGGTCGGTCCGGCAGCTGTGCGCGGTCGATGGTCGAGAGCGCTTCGTCGAGCTGCCCTGCTGACGCCTGCGCCTTGCCATAGGCCGCAAGCACGCCGCGATCGCTCGGATTGGCGATTGCCACCTGCTGCATGACGGCAAGCGCCTGGTCGTTGCGGCCGCTCATGCGCAGCGCGTTGGCGTAGTTGACGCCGGCATCGCGATCCTTGGGATTGGCGTCATAGGCTTTGCCATACGTCGCGGTTGCCTGCGCCAGAGCAGTGCTGTTCATCGTATCGAGAGATTGCGATGTCTTCGGAATCGAGCCCGTCGTCATCCGGTCTTTTCCGGTCGTCGAGCAGCTTGCGAGCGCAAGCGCCAGAAGCGCGGCCGAAGCTCCCCGGAAAAGGAAGGTTCTGAACGGAGATGTGGTTGAGACGGCGGGCATGTCGCTGATCCCTGAATTCCTTGTAGTCTTGCGCCCGGCCTAGAATCGGAACAGGGAAAGGTTCGACGCAATGTTCGCTCCAGCAATAATCTGTTAACCCTAACAGACGGTTAACTCTCGATTCCCTGAAGTCCCCGATTCCCTGAAGTCATCGTCAAAGGATAGTCATGGCCCCCTATCAATTCATCGAGCGCGCGACGCCTTTCAATTCGAAGGGTGGCGCGACCCTGCCGATCTTTGCCGTTACCCCGGCGCATATCGAGACCGGCACCATCGATCCCATCGCGCTCGATTGGGCTCGCAAGGCCGGTTATAAGGCCGAAAGCGGATCGTTGCTGTTGATCCCGACCTCCGAAGGGCATCTAGGTGGAGCCTTGTTCGGCCTCGGCTCCAATCCGTCCGAGCAGCCCTTCCTCACGGGCAAGCTGGCGCGCAGCCTGCCGGCCGGCGACTGGCATATCGAGACGGCGCCGTTGACGGCAAACCGGCTCTCGCTTGGCTTCGGTCTCGGCAGCTACCGCTTCGATCGTTACAAATCGGAGAAAGCAGCGGCGCCGACGCTGATGATCCCGCGTGATGCCGATGCCGCCGATATCAAGCGCCAGCTCGCCGGCGTCTTCCTGGCGCGCGATCTCATCAATACCCCGACCAACGACATGGGGCCGGAGCAGCTCGAAGCCGCCTTCCGAGCGCTTGCCGAGCACTACAAGGCGGAAATGTCCGTCATCATCGGCGACGATCTGCTGAAGGAAAATTTCCCGCTCGTGCATACTGTGGGACGTGCGAGCGCCGATGCGCCGCGCCTGCTGGAACTGCGCTGGGGCAAGAAGGGCCATCGCCGCATCACCCTGGTCGGCAAGGGCGTCTGCTTCGACACTGGCGGTCTCGATATCAAGCCGGCATCCTCGATGCTGCTGATGAAGAAGGACATGGGGGGTGCGGCCAACGTCATGGGCCTGGCGCTGATGATCATGGACGCCAAGCTGAAGGTCGACCTCCGCGTCATCATTCCAGTTGTCGAGAACTCGATCTCGGCCAATGCCTTCCGTCCCGGCGATATCTATAAAAGCCGCAAGGGCCTGACGGTGCAGATCGACAATACCGATGCCGAGGGACGGCTGATCCTTGCCGACGCGCTCGCCTATGCCGACGAGGATGCGCCGGATCTGATGATCGACATGGCGACACTGACGGGCGCTGCCCGCGTCGCGCTCGGCCCCGACCTGCCGCCCTTCTTCACCGACGATGCGGAGCTTGCCAGTGATTTGACGGAAGCAAGCCTGGAGACGGATGACCCGCTATGGCGGATGCCGCTTTATATGGGCTACGACAGGGATATCCGCACCAAATTCGCCGATATCACCAATGCGCCTGCCGGCGGCATGGCGGGCTCCATCACGGCCGCCCTGTTCCTCAAGCGCTTCGTGACGAAGACACCGAGCTGGGTGCATTTCGACATTTTCGGATGGGCGCCGAGCGAACGGCCGCATTCCCCCGGCGGCGGCGAGGCGCAGGCGATCCGGGCGCTGTATCACCATATCAGGCAGAGCGTGCGGTAGGTCATTGTTATTCCCTCTCCCCGCGTTGCGAGGAGAGGGTTAGGGTGAGGGGCCAGGCACGTAAGCGCAACAAAGTCGGGCTGACCTGACCAGCGACAATAACCGGACCGAGAGGATGGCTATGCTCTTCGCGCCGGCAGTCCAGCGAACCCCCCTCATCCGAGCCCTCCACCTTTCGCTTCGCTCAATGTCTCGGTCCCACCTTCTCCCCGCATTGCGGGGAGAAGGGGTCAATGAATTCCCCTTGAAACCGCCATGATCTTGATCGAGACTGGAACGGCAGCGTAACGAATCTCGGGGTTGCCCTTGTCGCTTGAACTCACCGCCTCGCAGGCTCTAGGCCTCTGGCATGGCGTGACGCTCGCTCAGGTGCGCCGCGAGGATCATGATTTGACGCTGCGGCAGACGGCGATCCTGCTGCAGATCTATCTCGTGCCGCCACCCCATACCGTCCGCGGTCTGGCCGCGACCCTTGGCGTCACCAAGCCGGTCATAACAAGGGCGCTTGACACCATGGGTGTGATGGGATTGGTCGATCGTGTCCGCGATGAGCGCGATCGCCGCAACGTCATCATTAAGCGAACGGTCACCGGCGCGCTCTATCTTGAAAAACTCGGTGATCTCGTCATCGAGCACGGCCGCAAATTGTAACCTCAGGAATTTCGTCATGACGCTCGACCGCCGTCTCAATGCTTTCAGGCCGGATCTCGCCGAAGCTTCCCTCAAGGGCAAAGTCGAGGCCGAGCGCTTCGTCGAGGGCAGCAGTGCACGCGTCACGGTACCGGTCATCGCGCTTCGGCCGAAGCCGGGTCTTGCCTCGGGCATCGATACCGAGCTGCTGATGGGCGAAGAGGTGACGGTGTTCGAGCGCCGCGACGGCTGGTGCTGGGTCAAGGCTCTAGCCGACGGTTATGTCGGCTATCTCCCGGAGACGGCAATCAAGGAAGGCGCAGCCGCGCCGACCCACGTCGTCATCCCGCAGCGTACCTTCCTCTATCCGGAGCCGGAGTTGCGCAAGCCGCATGCCGCAGTCCTCTCCATGGGCAGCCTCGTGCATGTGACCGGCACGGCTGAGGCGCGCGGCAATCATTACGTCGTGCTCGAAGATGGCACGGCGATCTTCGCCAAGCACGTCCAGCCGATCGGCGACAATCGGGGCGGCGACTTTGTCGATGTCGCCTTGCGCTTCCTGGAGACACCC
Organism: Martinezella hainanensis; assembly: GCF_900094555.1. Taxonomy (GTDB): domain Bacteria; phylum Pseudomonadota; class Alphaproteobacteria; order Rhizobiales; family Rhizobiaceae; genus Rhizobium; species Rhizobium hainanense. The sequence goes on along the minus strand of NZ_FMAC01000014.1, from coordinate 14,323 downwards.
TATCTGTGGGGCGGCCGCTCCGGCCTCGGCATCGATTGCTCCGGCCTCGTACAGCTTGCGCTGTCAATGACGGGCCGCGCCGCGCCGCGCGACACCGACATGCAGGCCGCCGGCCTCGGCCGGCCGATCGACCGCGAGGAGTTGAAGCGCGGCGATTTCGTCTTCTGGAAGGGGCATGTCGCGATCATGGAAGATCCGGAAACCATTGTTCACGCCAACGGCCACACGATGACGGTCGCTCGCGAGAATTTCGCCGCCGCTATCGAACGCATCGGCTGGCTCTATGAACGGCCGACGGGCTACCGCCGTTTCATCGGCTGATTGCGCACCGGAACCGTCTTTTCGCCCGCTCGTTATCTCTCTGATCGAGATATCCTACCGAGAGGAGGAAACTCATGCCCATTACGGCCATGGAAAAGACGGTTCAGGACATTCTGTTCGACAATCACCTGCGCAAAAGCGGCAAGATCGAAAGGCTGCGCGAGCTGCGTAGCGAGGCTCGCGCTATCCAGCGTGCCGGCAGCGAAAGCTCGATGAGCGCCGATGACGGACTTCAGGATGATTTGCGCGTGATTGAAAAGGCGCTGCATGATCTCGGCGCCGACATGCACGAAAAGGGTGCCGCCACCTTGTAGCACCCCCCGATTTTCTTCACGTCCGCGCCTCAAGGCGTGCGTGGCCGCGCGATCCAGATGCCGGCGACGATGACGATCCCGCCGAGGGCCTGCAGCAACGTGACGTTTTCGCCGAACAGGAACCAGGCGAAAAGGGCGGCAGCGATCGATTCCAGAAAAATGACGAGCGAGGAGAAAACGGTCGGCAGTCGTCCGAGCGCGATCGAAAGCAGACCTTGTCCGCCGGCGTGGCTGATGAGGCCGAGCGCCAGAAGCACGCACCATCCCGAGATCGATTGCGGCAATATCCGCGGTTCGAAAAAGAAGGCGACGAGGAACAGGATCGTCGCGGTGATGACGCTCAATTCAAAGGTGACGCGCGCAGCATTCGTTCCGGGACGTGCAGCACCGACCGCCAAGAAGTAAAGGCCGAAGAAGGCGCCGGTGATGATGGCGAGAGCATCGCCGACGGCGCGATCCGGATTGAACGCCAGGCTCTGCACCACCAGCGCCGTGCCGCCCGCGAGGCAGACGAGAAGCCCGAGAAGCGTGGTGCGACCGACCCTCTGCCTCAGCAAAAGCCAGCCGAAGATCACGACCCATAGCGGCGCCATCGTCGCAAAGAAGGTGGCATTGGCGATCGTCGTCCGCATGATCGAGAGATGCCAGAAGAACAGATCGCCCGTAAAGGCCAGCCCGGCGAGGATCGTTGGCAGTGTAAAGCTGGCACGGGGCGCCCTGGGCTCCGCCGCCTCGCCATATCGCATCCATACCCAAAGGATCGGCAGCGCCAGAAAGACACGCCAGAAGGCGCTGGCGAAAGGCCCAACGTCGGCAAGACGCACGAGGCTCGGCGAAATGCTCATGGCCAGTGCGGCCAGAAGCATCGCCACCACGCCAAGAAGAAAGCCCTTCGCATCGGCGCCTTCTTCGAGGCTCGGGCTGCGCATATCGTATTCGGTGTCCGGCTGTGACATTCTCGTGCCTTTGCAAGTCAGGTGATTTGTGGCGCAAAGCTAGTACATAGGGAAAGAGGATTTGGCTCCATTGCGACAAGTTTCATGCAATTTTGTTTCTTCTTTGCGGTAAGGATGTATTGAAATGCGCAAATCCGCCGATCTCGATGAGTTCGACCTGGCGATTCTCGAGATTCTTCAAAAGGACAGTACCGTTCCGCAACGTGAGATCGGCGAACGGGTCAATCTGTCGGCCCCCGCCGTGCAGCGGCGCATCAAGCGCATGCAGACGAGCGGCGTCATCCAGGCCAATATCGCGGTTGTCGATCCGGCAGCGGTGGGCCTGTCCATCACCATCGTTGTTGAGGTGCATATCGCAAACGAACGCTACGACCTGATCAACGGCATCAAGCGCAGCTTCCTGGAAGCGCCAGAGGTCCAGCAGTGCTACGGGGTTACCGGCGAGGCCGACTTCGTGCTCGTCATCGTCGTGCCCAGCATGTCGGCCTATGAGGCGGTCGCCCAACGTCTCTTCTACGACAATCCGAATGTCACGAAATTCAAGTCGCTCGTCACCATGGATCGGGTGAAGATCGGACTGTCCGTGCCATTGTCCCTGGACTAGCTCAAAACGGGATGTGAGCTATCACCCCGGTTGCTTCGGCCAGTTCGTCACGCCGCCGCTCCAATCCTCGAAGGCCTTGGAGAGGCGAAGCACCAGCATGTCGCCGAAGCGCGGGCCGACGATCTGCATGCCGATCGGCATGCCGGAGCGGGAGAAGCCGCAATTGATCGACGCAGCCGGCTGTTCCGACATGTTCCACGGAACGGTGAAGGCGATGTGTTCGAAAGGCCGCGCCGGGTCGTTGGTGGGCGAAGCCCATTCGGCGGGATAGGAAACGATCGGATTGCTCGGCGAAAGCACGGCGTCTACGTCTGAGAAGAGCTTGCCGCAGCTCTTGCGCATCTCGTAGGTCTGGTTGAAGCCGCGAACGGCATTAACGCCGCTGATATCGGCGCCGCCCTTCGCCCAGCTATAGATATAGGGCAGGATGCTGTTGCGGCGTTCCTCGCTCAATGCTGTCATGTCGCCCCAAAAGCGGGCGCGCCAGAAGGCATCAAGTCCGTCAAGCATCTGCCTGTTCAGCACCGGCGCGACGTCGACAATGACGGCGCCTGCTTCTTCGAAGCGTTTGGCGGCGGCAACGACCGCATCGCGTATCTCGTCCTCGACAGGCAGGCCGCAGCCGGCATCCAGCATCAAACCGATCTTCATGCCCCGGACGTCGATATCGAGATCCATCCAGTCGATGTTATCAGGCGCGAGGCTGGTGCAGTCGCGCCAGTCGGGCCGCGAGAGCGTCGCCATGGAGAAGGCGGCATCCTCGACCGTGCGGGTCATCGGTCCGGCGCAGCGCCCGAGATAGTAGGGATCGATCGGAATGCGGCCATTGCTCGGCTTGAAGCCGAAAATGCCGGTCCATCCCGCCGGCAGGCGTATTGAGCCGCCGATATCGGTACCGATATGCAGCGGCCCGTAGCCGGCTGCTGCGGCGGCGGACGCACCGGCGCTGGAGCCGCCCGGGTTCTGGCTCGGGTCCCAAGGGTTGCGGCTGAGCTTGTGAAAGCTGGAAAGGCCCGATGACAGCATGCCGTAATCGGGGCAGGTGGTTTTCGCGAAAATCACCGCGCCGTCCTCGCGCATGCGGGCGGCGATCGGCGCGTCCTCGGCAGCGGGAACAAGCTCGACGGCCGCCGTGCCGAGCGGCACCGGCTGGCCCTTGGTGGCGATCAGCTCCTTCAGCGTCACCGGAATGCCGTCCAGGGTCCCAAGCGGCACACCCTTCGCCCAGCGCTCCGTGGAGGCAGCCGCCTGCCTGCGCGCATCCTCGGGATCATAGGCGTAGAGAGCAGCGATTGTCGGCTCCCATGCCTCGATATGCGTCTCGAGCGCCAGCCAGTATTCGCTCGGAGACAGGCTCTTGTCGGCAAACTTGCGCCGGAGGTCTCGGATGGAAAGATCGGTAGATTCGGTCATGATCTATACTCTTTATGTCTCAATCAGCGCGCCGCCTCGCGGGGGTCGAGGAGATCGCGCAGCCCGTCGCCGAGCAGGTTGAAGCCGAGCACGGAAAGCGCGATGGCAAGCCCCGGGAGGAGGGCCAGCCACGGCGCAACGTGGAAATAGGTCTGCGCATCGGCCAGCATCCGTCCCCAGGTCGGTGCCGGCGGCGGCACACTCAAGCCCAGGAAGGCAAGCCCGGCCTCGGTCAGGATCGCAAGACCGAGCTGGATCGTCGCCTGGACGATGATGCCGCCCATGATGTTCGGCAGGACATGGCGCAGCGTGATGGAAAGCTGCGTATTGCCGATGGCGCGCGCCGCCAGCACATAATCCCGGCTCCATGCCTGCAAGGCGGACCCGAGTGCGACGCGGGCAAAGACCGGCACCATGAAGACGGCAATGGCGATGATGGCCGTCGAGCGTCCGGTTCCGAGAAACGCTCCGAGGATCATCGCAGACAGGATCGGCGGCAGCGCGAAGATCACGTCGCAGGCGCGCATGACGAGCGCCTCGAACAGGCCGCGTTGCGCAGCGGCGGAGACACCGATGATCGTTCCGATCGTCCCGCCGATCGCGACAGCCGACACCGAGATCGACAGCGAATTCCAGCAGCCTGCCATCAGCATCGACATGACGTCATGGCCAAGCTGATCGGTGCCGAGAAGCCCGAAGCCGAAAGGTGGTTCGAGCTTGTGGGTGATCTGCATCTTTGCCGGCGGCACCGGCGTCCAGAACAGTGAGACGACGGCGACGGCGACGAGAGCCAGGATGATAAGGGCGCCGATCATGAGGTTCGCGCGTCGCAATGCCCGAAAACGACGGCGGGAGGGCTGGGTGGCAGCTCCGGTTTCAGCAATGCTCATCGTGCGCCTCCCGCCCGCAGCCGGGGATCGATGACGAGATAGGATAGATCCACCAGGAAGTTCACAACGATGACAAGGCCGGCAAAGAACAGCACGACATCCTGAAGCACGATCACGTCGCGCTGGCTGAGCGCCTGATAGGCGAGGCGGCCAAGCCCGGGCAGGGTGAAGACGTTTTCGATCAGCACGGCGCCGGCGACCAGAAAGGTGAATTGCAGACCGAGAATGGTCAGCACCGGAACCAGCGCATTCGGCACCACATGCCCCCAGAGTACGCGGTTGCGCGACAGGCCCTTGGCGACCGCCGTGCGGGCAAAATCCTCGTGCAGCGTGTCGAGTACGGCCGAGCGCGTCACGCGGGTCAACACCGCCGACTGCGGCAGTGCGAGGGCGACGGCGGGTAGCACCAGCGATTTCAGGGCCGGCCACCATCCGCTGTCCCAACCGGGAAAGCCGCCCGCCGGCATCCAGCCGAGCGAGGTGGCAAACAGAAGCACCAGCAACAGGCCGACCCAGAAGCCCGGCACGGCAATGCCCATCTGCGAGAATAGCGTCGCGAGAATATCGAAGAAGCCGCCCCGCTTGGCGGCAGCTGCGACACCCAGCGGTACGGCAATGAGAACGGAGAGCAGGACGGCAAGGGCCGCAAGCGGCAGTGTGACGGCAAGCCGCTCGGCAATCAGGCCGGCAACCGGCACGCCGTAGGTATAGGATTTGCCGAGATCACCCGTCAGTGCACCGGCAAGCCATTGCCCATAGCGGACGATCAGTGGCTGATCGAGACCCATGTCATGCCGAAGTGCCGCCAGCGTTTCCGGCGTCGCCGATGTCCCGAGCGTGATCGCGGCCGGATCGCCCGGCAGCAGTGCCATGACGGCAAAGACCAGCAGCGAGACCGCGATCAGCGTCACGATCAGTCCTAAAATCCGGCGAGTGAGCAATACGATCATAGCATGTCCGTGGCCGAGCAGGCCGGCATCGAGATCTCCAGCGACGGGCGGCTCTGGTCCGCCCGTCGGCATCGTCGCGTAGAAACGATATCAGTCTTCCCAGGCGACGTTGGTCAGCACGTTCGAGGGGATCGGCTCGTTCTCCCAGAGACCCCTAAGCTTCTTGTCCCAGACGCCGAGCTTCGGCATGACAAAGAGGAAGAGCGACGGCACATCCTCGGCTAGAATACTCTGTGCCTCGCCATAAAGCTTGTTCTGTTCGGATACATCGGACGTGAGCTGGATCTTCTTCATCAGCTCGTTGAAGGCAGGGTTCTTGTAGTTGAAGTAATAGGGATCGCGCGAATAGATATCGATATCCATCGGCTCGGCATGGGCGACGATGGTCATGTCGTAGTTGCGACCGGTGAACACGTCCTGCACCCATTTGGCCGGGAATTCCGTCGGCTCGATATTCATCGTCACGCCGATATCGGCAAACATCGCCTGCATTACCTGCGCGCTTCGAGGGGCGTATGCCATCTGCGGCGTCTTGATGGTGAAGGTGAAACCATTTGGATAGCCGGCTTCGGCGAGCAGAGCCTTGGCCTTGGCGGCATCGTAGGGCAGTGCGCCGGTCAGGTCCTTGTAGCCGGGATCGTTCGGCGTGTAATGGCTGCCGATCGCCGTGCCGAGGCCGGACCATGCGCCTTCGATGATCGTCTTGCGGTCGAGCGCCATCATCAGCGCCTGGCGCACGCGCTTGTCGTCGAAGGGTTTGCGCGTGTTGTTCATGCCGGCCACGACCTTCAGCTCGGTATTGCCGATCTTGGTCGTCAGCCTGGCATCGCCCTCAAAGGAACTCATGAGTTCAGGTGCTGCAAATTCCGGAAAGGCGTCGACATCGCCGGCCTTCAGCGCCGCTGCTTCCGCCTGCGGGTCGGAAATGAAGCGGAAAGTCACCTTCTCGAGCTTCACGTCGACCGACTTGTTCCAATAGTCGGGGTTTTTCACGAGGTCGACATGGTCGCCCTTGGTCCAGGAGGAGAATTTGAACGGGCCGGTGCCGATGGGCGTCGTCTTGTCGTTGGCCGAGGATTTCGGCCCGACCATGACGGAGCTTGGCCAGCCGAGCCAGTAGAGCAGGCTGCCGGTCGGCGAGGAAAGGTGTAGGACCAGCGTTTCCGCATCCGGCGTGTCGATCGAGGCGATCGTTGCAAAGAAGCGCTTCTGCGGATTGACAGAATCGGCGCCGCGAGCGCGATCGAGCGTGAACTTGGCGGCGGCGGAATCGAAGGCCTCGCCGTCATGGAATTTCACGCCGGTCTCGAGCTTGAACGTATAGGTCAGGCCATCGGGCGAAATTTCCCAGCTCTTGGCGAGCTGCGGCACGATCTTGCCGTTCTCGTCGATCGCAACCAGCCCCTCGAAGATGTTCTGCCAGGTCACCTGGCCGATCGCGACGGGGGCAGCGATCGTCGGATCGAGGCCGGTCGGTTCGACGCTCATGCCGAGATTGAGGGTCGTCTTGGCGGCTTCGGCCGGCGCCAGGCCCATCATCAGCAGACCAGCAGAAACTGCGGCACCATAGGCAAGCCGACGCGCGACATCGCCGAGGATTCGGCGTGAAAACTTGGTCATCTCGGTTCCCTTGCTTTTGCCCGCTGGTCCGGCTTTCCTCCGGCCCGCGGTCTTTTCAACGATAGTGTCATCTGACATGCGCACACACAATTCTGAAAATGTGTGCTCAGTGTAGCCGAAATCGCTACACTGATTCCCGTGATTTACCGCACTCGGTTCAATCCTGCCTCCCTTTGGCACCAAGTTGCTGGCGCATGAAACGCTCGATGAAGTCGAGCAGCTTGCCGGCGGCGAAGGATAGCTGGCGATCGGGCGCGACGCAGAGGTCGATCGGCGTCCGTACACCCTTGCTGCCAGCAATCGGGCGCGCGACGAGCTGGCCCGCATCGATCTCTCTTTGAACGGTAAGTGCCGGCAGCATTGTGATCGCGGCGCCGCGCAGCACCAGTTCCTTCAGCATTTCCAGCGAGCCGGTTTCGAAAACCGGGTCGAGCCTCAACCCCTCGCGCTCGAACAAGAGGTCGAAGGCTTGCCGCGCGCCGAAGGAGCGATCGGGAACGGCGAGCGCGTGTTCGGCGAGGGCCGCAAGGGTGATCTCGCCATTGGCGGCAAGCGGATGCGAAGAAGCGGCGATCACGTCATAGATCAGCTCGGAGCGCAGCCTCACCTTGGTGCCGGAAAGCGGCGGGGCAAACAGCGTCACCGCAATATCGGCTTCGGCATTGTTGACGGCTTCGATGGCGCCGCGCGCGCTGGTGATGGTCACTTCGAAGCGCAGGCCCGGATAGCGCAGGCTGAATTCGGCAAGCGCCGGCGCAAGGATATTGGCGACGGACGCGCCGTTGGCATAGATGCTGACGGTGCCGCGCTGCAGGCCTTTCAGGTCTTCGATCAGCTGATGAATATGGTCGAGCTCCCGCAGCGTCCGGCCGGCACGTGCCGCTAGCAATTCGCCGGCAGCGGTCAATTTGACGCCGCGCGCGCTGCGTTCGACCAGCTGCGTGCCGAAGTGATATTCGAGGTTCTCGATCTGGCGGCTGATCGCCGTCGGCGCCACGTTCAGGTTTTCGGCCGCCTGCCGCATCGAGTTGGTGCGCACCAGCTCGTTGAAATAGATCAGCGCGCGGATCTGCATGCGCGGGATCTCCGGTTAGATGGCGGACTTGGCGAAGCGATCCCGCCACGCGGGCTGACCGCCTTCGACCTGAAGGGCCGTCGCCTCGTAGACGCCGCGGGCGATCGCGCGTGCCATGACGATGGTGGCGAGATGGCAGAGCTCCATGAAGCCAGGCAAATCGTCGCGGGGGTGTTTGCCGGTAGAGGCGGCAAACACGGTATCGCCGTCGAGCGGCAGATGCGTCGGCAGCAGAGCGCGGGCAAAGCCGTCGTGAGCGCAGATGGACAGGCGATGTGCTTCCGCCTTGGTGAGCTGGGCGTCGCTGACAACAGCGCCGATGGTCGTGGCGGTGATGTCTGCACCTTTCAGCCGCAGGCGTGAATCAATCACCTGCGGCATGCCGAGGCCACCGAATTCGCCATTCTGCTCGAAAGGGGCGGACCAGAAATGCGGGCCGTCGCCGATGGTGGCAGAACCGAGTGCATTGACGGCGACGATGGCGGCGATCCGGTATCCCTGGCTGCTGACGGCGCTGGCCGAGCCGAGCCCGCCCTTGACCGTTGCCGTCGTGGCGCCGGTGCCGGCACCGATGGTTCCAAGCGAAAACGCCCCTTTATTTGCGGCCTTGAAGGCGTCATAGCCGAGATCGCGATAGGGCGAATGCAGTCCCCAATCCTTGTTGCCGCCATTGATGAGGTCGAACAGGATCGCTTGCGGCACGATCGGTACCAGCGCATCGCCGACCTTGAGGCCGCGGCCGATTTCCCTCAAGCCTGCCTGCACGCCGCCCGCGGCATCAAGCCCGAAGGCCGAGCCGCCCGAAAGCACGAGGCCATCCACCGTACCGACCGTCATCGCCGGGTCCAGCAATGCCGTATCTCGCCCGCCGGGTGCGCCGCCGAGAACGGTGCATGAGGCAACCGCCGGCTCGTCGAAGACGATGGCTGTGACGCCTGAGCCGAGCGCAAGATCAGTGGAATGACCGACGGCGACGCCTTCGATATCGGTCAGGAGATTAAGGAGGTCAGCCAATGAAAAATCCTTCGCCGTTTACAACGCGAGGTCGTCATGGCGATAGGATCGCAAAGAGGGGGAAAAGACAAGGCGAGTTTATACGCTTTGGGGCCGATCCTCTATGGTTCGAGGCTCCGGCTTTCAGCCTGCGCACCTCACCATGAGGGCGGAAAGGCTCCCGTTCGAATGCAATGCAGTTCGATTCTGAAAAACGAGGCGGAAATCACTCGCCAATAATCGAGGTGAGAAAGACTAGCCCTCACCCTGAGCTTGTCGAAGGGCGAGGGCGGGTGATTTTGTGGTGCAAGAGTAGAGGCGAGCCGATCCATCAAACATGGATCGGCTTGGCCTGCTGGCGGGAGAGAAGGTCGCGGATCGCAAGTCTTACTTCGTCCGCGTTTCTGAAATGCTGCTCGTCCAGGTCATGGACATGGTATTTTACAGCGATGAACTTGAGCCGGTCCTGGTCAGGAACGACGATGCCGACGGGAACGCCGGCGTATTCGATAACTTGCTTCTTCATAAATAGACTCCCTCTGCGCACGCACGGCGCAGACATGGCGAATTGACTGTTTGATTCCGGTAGGGAGGACGAACGTCACATTCGACAGCACGGGCGGGAGAGCGCGCCCGAACGGTCATGGCCAAGCACGGACCACCCAAGGATCGAAGCGATGGCTTTAAAATTCAGCATGTCACGTCCCTAGTTGGTGTTGTACTTGTAGGCCCCAAAAGGGCTCTGCGAACGATGTGCTATTGTCTATTATATTAGTAGACAATAACAATTTCATCTCCAGAAACATATTCCGAAAGATGTCAAAATGTCGACGATCGGTAAAATAAAATTCCGTATCTGGCTAACGGCGAAGAAGGACTTGGTGTTCTTCCGCGCGATGTCCCTAGTCGGAACGGCTCGCCGATCATCGACCAACAGATAGGAATTGCCAGGAGATTCGACAATGCCTCGGCGGCATTAAAATTCACCCGCCGCTAAAACACCTCAATGGTTAACGGCGCGGCGAGAACGTCAAAATCCATCCGCAAGCGCCGTTTCCAGGGCTTTCACGAAGAAATCGGCGCTTTCGGGCGCAAGGCACAGCGGCGGCTTGATCTTCAACACATTCAGGTGATCGCCGGTCGGCTGCATGATGACCCCGAGATCGAGCAGGCGTTCGCAAATCGCGGCCGTCTCCTCGGTGGCCGGCGTCAGGCTTTCGCGGTCGCGGACAAATTCCACGCCGAGATAAAGCCCCGTGCCGTGCACGGCGCCGATCAACGGGAAGCGATCCATCAGCGCGATCAATCCCGCCTTCAGCTGATCGCCGACGACATGGGCGTTTTCCTGCAGGTTCTCGTCCTTGATGACATCGAGGACGGTGAGACCGACGACGCAGCTGACCGGGCTGCCGCCGGCGGAAGAAAAGAAATACCCTTCCTTTTCCAGCGATTCGGCAATCTCGCGGCGGGTGATGACGGCGCCGAGGGGGTGGCCGTTGCCCATGCCCTTGGCGATGGTGATGATATCGGGAACGACGCCCTGGCTCTCAAAGCCCCAGAAGTGTTCGCCGAGACGGCCATAGCCGACCTGCACTTCGTCGGCGATGCAAAGGCCGCCGCGCTGGCGCACCGCATCGTAGACGCCGGCGAGATAACCATGTGGCAGCGCGATACCGCCGGCATTGCCATAGACCGGCTCGGCGATGAAGCCGGCAAGGCCGAGGCCCCTTTCGTCGATCGTCTGCAATTTGGCCGTGACGTCGTTGAGATAGTCGATCCCTGAATCCGGACCGCGGAACGGGCCGCGATAGGTATTGGGAGAGAGGACGGGATGGACCCAGTCCGGTCGCGTCGTCAGCGCCTGCGGATTATCGGCAATCGAGGTGGAGACGGCATCGCTTGCGACAGTCCAGCCGTGATAGGCCTCGAGCAGGCAGAGCATGTTCCTCTTGGCCGTATGCGCCCAGGCAAGGCGGATCGCCAGATCATTGGCTTCCGAGCCGCTATTGACGAGGAAGACGCTGTCGAGTCCATCAGGCGCCAGCATCGCCAACCGTTCGGAGAATTCGGCAACGGCAGCATAATGGAAGCGTGAGTTGGTGTTGAGCCGCGACCATTGCTGGGCGATCGCCGCCGTCAGTCGCGGATGGGCGTGCCCAAGCGTCGTGACATTGTTGACCATGTCCAGGTAGCAGCGCCCCTGCATGTCGAACAGGAACTCGCGCCAGCCGCGTTCGATCTGCGGCGGGGTATCGTAATAATGCTTCTGCGGCTTGGCGAAGCGGGCATTGCGTAGGGAAAGCAGCGCGGACGCATCCGGTCGCGGCGCTTCGCATGCCGGGTTCAGGAGAGCGACAGGCGAAGGGGAAATGGCCGACCAGCCTTCGGCCTGATCCGCCGTTGCAAAAAGCGGTGGCACGAGATTGGGCACGCGGCAAAGCTGCACGCGCAATCCTCCAATCGCCGAGCCCTCGCTGCCGATCGTCCCGATCGTCGCGCCTTGCTCGATGGCCGCTCCATCCTCGAGAGCACTTTCGACACCGTCGAGATGCAGGCTCATGTCCTCGCCAACCAGTACGAAGTGCTGCCCCTGCCGTTGCAGCAGGCCGGGGAAGGGGGCCACAACCGTGGCACCAGCCGGCAGGCAGACATCGCAATGCAGGGCAAAATTCTGCGGCGGAGCCATATTGAGCGGCGTGGCGAGCGAGAGGCGGAATTCGCCGTAGCGGGTTGCTGCAGCCCCGGAGGCTATCGCCGTCTGGGCAAGCAGTCGCCAGTCCATATCCGGCTTTTGCCAGTTGCCGTCGATGAAATCATGCCCGGTCACGGTAAGATCGATGGCGGCGATCTGCGAGGGATCGATGTCGGGCAGCAGCGGCGACCATCCGTCGGTTGCGACCGGGGCGACGTCGAAGCCGATCGTCCGCAGGATCGCCGCTTCCATGACATCCGGTTGTGCCTCGGTTGCGACATCGAAGATTTCTCGTTCGAAATCGAGATTGCCGCGCACATAATCATTGTCGGGATCGATCGCGAGCTGCTGCTCGGTGCTGGCGGCAAGAATGACGGCGCGCGCGACGATCAGCGGCCATAGCGCCTTGGCTTCGACTTCCTCCAGCGGATAGATCGCATGATAAGCACTGATCGCGGGAAGAATATGGAAGGGGTTGCCGCCTGCGTGATGCAACAGCGACGCGCAGGTGACGGCGAGATCGCCCACCAGCCAACCCTGGATGATATCGCCGAAGTCGATGACGCCATCCGGCACGAGCTGCCCATGCGTATCGGGATGGCTGACGACATTGTCGTCGGTAACGTCGTGATGCACCGGCTGCACGCGCAATTGGCTCGCAAGCGGCTGGATGCGCTTGACGGCGGCGACCATCGCCTTGGCGATGCGGTCGCGCGCTTCATGGTCTGTTATGGCCGACAGCAGCTGCACGGCGACCGGCCCCGCCCGGCGCAAATCCCATTGCAGGCTGCGGTGAAGGCCGGGATGATCGAAATCGGCAAGATCGCGGGCAAGCCTGGCGGAAAGCGCGCCGAGCCCGGCAACTGCGGCCGGCGGCAGATGCTTGCGTCGCGTCAGCGTTTGACCGGGGAGAAAGCCAAGCAGCCGGATGAGATAATCCTGTTCGCGGACGGTGACGGCGAGAATATCGCGGCCATTCAGGGAGGGCACGACGTCAGGCACGCGCGGCGCATCCAGCTTGGCATGCAGATGGCGGATGGCGGCATTCTGCGCTTCCAGCTCGACCAGCTCGTATTCGGGCCGGCAGATCTTCAGTACATAGGCGTTGTCGCCGGCATCGATGCGATAGTTGCGATCCTGCTGGCTGCCCAGTTCGGTCAGCGTCCCGCTCAGACCGTAATGCGTCTGCAGGATTTCGGCTGCCTCCTCCGGTGTCACGTCCGGTCTCGGCAGTTGCATACGGTTCACGAGCGTGGCGTCGGCCATGGCATCCCCCCGGATGGTTCATTCGCATCGACACTAAACCATTCCATCCTAAAGAAAATTACCCAAAACAGATAGGGTAGTCGAGCGGCGAGGGGGAAGATAGGCCGCAGAATGCGGCCGGCTAGGCATAACGGCCTATTCAACCTCGATGGAATAGCTGCAACCGGCCAGCGTCTTGCCTGGATGAGTGTCGACGGTGGAGACGTTGAGCGAGATGCGCGTCTCCAGCACGGTGTCTGAGTTTTCCCGCTGGTCCTTGCGTGACAGGATGACCTTCTCGCCGAGAAACTTGTTCGGCTGGTCGACCGAAGCTGTCACGCCAAGCTGTTTGGCGAGTGAATGCGGGTCTGTCTCGTCGAATACGGCAAGCGGCCCGGTTGAGGCAAAGACAATCCTGTTCGTCTGCCGTCCGAAAACGGTCATGGGCGTCGAAAGCTGGAATTCGCGCAGGAAGGGATTGTCCGATGGCAGCTCGCTGATGCTGAGCTGCTTCATGGCCACAGCACTTTCCGGCCCGGTCAGCCACATGGCGAAATTATTGTAGCTCGGCACGTCATAGGTCGTGCATTCGATCAGCTTTGCAAGATCGATCTTGGAGGGGTCCTGTTCTGCCGTTTCGGCGTGGGATGCCGACGCAGATAACAGGAGCGCCGTCAGCAACAGCGCTCCCTGACGATGGAATGACATGTCCTCTCCTTGATCTCCGGGCGATTCGATACCGTGATATCAAATCGCGCTGCGGAGCGAAAAGGGAAGGGAGCCGGCCGAAATCGAGCTTCGGTGCCTCACCCCATGCGCTCGGAGGCATAGGAACCGGGGCTAGCCGGGAAGACGACGGTGCGGTTGCCGTTGAGGAAGGTGCGGAAGTGGATATGGGCATGGATGGCGCGGGCGAGCACCTGGCTCTCCACATCGCGGCCGATCGAGACATAGTCCTCGGCCGACTGCGCATGCGTGATGCGCGCCGTGTCCTGTTCGATGATCGGACCTTCGTCGAGATCGGCCGTCACGTAATGCGCCGTCGCCCCGATCAGCTTCACGCCGCGCTCATAGGCCTGCTTGTAGGGGTTCGCCCCCTTGAAGGACGGCAGGAAGGAATGGTGGATGTTGATGATACGCCCCGACATCTTCCGGCACAGCGCATCCGACAGCACCTGCATGTAGCGGGCGAGCACGATCAGCTCGGTGCCGGTCTGTTCGACCAGCTCCAAAAGCTGGGCTTCGGCCTG
>NZ_FMAC01000028.1 GCF_900094555.1 Martinezella hainanensis | reverse complement strand
GTCACGATGCCGGTCACGTCAGTCGTACGGAAGTAGAACTGCGGACGGTAGTTCGTGAAGAACGGCGTATGACGGCCGCCTTCTTCCTTCGTCAGAATGTAGGCTTCGGCCATGAACTTCTTGTGCGGCTTGACAGAGCCCGGCTTGCACAGGATCTGACCACGCTCGACGCCGTCACGGTTAACACCGCGGATCAGCGCGCCGATGTTGTCGCCGGCCTGGCCCTGGTCGAGCAGCTTGCGGAACATTTCAACGCCGGTAACCGTCGTCTTCGACGTCGGACGAATGCCGACGATTTCGACTTCTTCACCAACCTTGACGATACCGCGCTCGACGCGGCCCGTCACAACCGTACCACGGCCAGAGATCGAGAACACGTCTTCGATCGGCATCAGGAACGGCTGGTCGATCGGACGCTCAGGCGTCGGGATGTAGGCGTCAACCTGAGCCATCAGCTCGCGGATCGCGTCTTCGCCGATCTTCTTGTCCGAATCTTCAAGAGCAGCAAGCGCCGAACCCTTGACAACCGGGATGTCGTCGCCCGGGAAGTCGTAGGACGACAGAAGTTCGCGAACTTCAAGCTCGACCAGCTCGAGAAGTTCGGCGTCGTCAACCTGGTCGACCTTGTTCAGGAATACGACGATCGCCGGAACGCCAACCTGGCGAGCAAGCAGGATGTGCTCGCGCGTCTGCGGCATCGGGCCGTCAGCGGCAGAGCAAACCAGGATCGCGCCGTCCATCTGGGCGGCACCCGTGATCATGTTCTTGACGTAGTCGGCGTGGCCGGGGCAGTCAACGTGCGCATAGTGACGGTTCGGCGTCTCGTATTCAACGTGGGCCGTCGAGATCGTGATGCCACGAGCCTTCTCTTCCGGAGCAGCGTCGATCTGGTCGTACGCCTTGAACTCGCCGAAGTACTTCGTGATCGCTGCCGTCAAGGACGTCTTGCCGTGGTCAACGTGACCGATCGTACCAATGTTAACGTGCGGCTTATTGCGCTCAAACTTACTCTTTGCCATTTTCGGCTCTCCGTTTTCCTGTCCCCTGGGGGATCAATTCTTGTTATCGGTCAATTGGTATTCCGGTCACTTCTGACCGGAATACTTTGCCTGGATTTCCTGTGCGACGTTCGACGGAACCGGCGCGTAATGATCGAAGGTCATCGTGTACTGTGCACGACCCTGAGACATCGAACGCAGGTTATCGACGTACTTGAACATGTTCGCCAGCGGGACGTTCGCGTTGATGACAACAGCGATACCGCGGCTTTCCTGACCCTGGATCTGACCACGACGCGAGTTCAGGTCGCCGATGACGTCGCCGACGTAATCTTCCGGCGTTACAACTTCGACCTTCATCATCGGCTCGAGGAGCTGGGCACCGGCTTCGCGGGCTGCTTCACGGAAGCACGCGCGGGAAGCGATTTCGAAGGCCAGAACCGACGAGTCAACATCGTGGAAGGCGCCGTCGATGAGCGTCGCCTTGACGCCGAGCATCGGGAAGCCAGCCAGCGGGCCGGAAGACAGAACGCTTTCGATACCCTTCTGAACGCCCGGTACGAATTCCTTCGGAACAGCACCGCCGACAATCTTGGACTCGAACTTGAAGTCGTCGCCTTCCGGGTTCGGTTCGAACACGATCTTGACGCGTGCGAACTGACCGGTACCACCGGACTGCTTCTTGTGCGTGTAGTCCTTTTCGGTCTGACGCGTGATGGTTTCGCGGTAAGCAACCTGCGGCGCGCCGACGGTAGCTTCAACCTTGAACTCGCGACGCATGCGGTCGACGATGATGTCGAGGTGCAGTTCGCCCATGCCGGCGATAATCGTCTGACCCGATTCCTGGTCCGTCTTCACACGGAAGGACGGATCTTCGGCAGCCAGACGGTTGAGCGCGAGGCCCATCTTTTCCTGGTCGCCCTTGGTCTTCGGCTCGATCGCGATCTGGATGACCGGCTCGGGGAATTCCATGCGCTCGAGAACAACCGGCTTCAGCGGATCGCAAAGCGTATCGCCCGTCGTGGTTTCCTTGAGGCCGGCGAGAGCAACGATGTCGCCTGCGAAGGCTTCTTCGATGTCTTCACGCGAGTTGGAGTGCATCTGCAGCATGCGGCCGACACGCTCGCGCTTGTCCTTGACCGTGTTCATGACCGATGCGCCCTTTTCCAGCTTGCCGGAATAGATACGGGCGAAGGTGAGCGAACCCACGAAGGGGTCGTTCATGATCTTGAACGCGAGCATGGAAAGCGGCTCGTTGTCGTCAGCGTGACGTTCGATTTCGGCTTCCGTCTTGAAATCGATGCCCTTGATCGCCGGAATGTCGAGCGGCGACGGCAGGTAGTCGACAACGGCGTCGAGCAGCGGCTGAACGCCCTTGTTCTTGAAGGCGGTGCCGCAGAACATCGGATGGAACTTGACGTCGATCGTGCCGCGACGGACGAGCGCGCGGATCTGTTCGTTGTCAGGCAGGTTG
This sequence comes from Martinezella hainanensis, assembly GCF_900094555.1. Taxonomy (GTDB): domain Bacteria; phylum Pseudomonadota; class Alphaproteobacteria; order Rhizobiales; family Rhizobiaceae; genus Rhizobium; species Rhizobium hainanense. Next base: position 18,956 of record NZ_FMAC01000028.1, on the reverse strand, counting down.
CCTTCGAGGTAGGCTTCTGTCGCGGCTTCGTCGATCTCGACAACGGTCTCGATCAGCTTTTCGCGATATTCTGCAGCCTTGGCCTTCATGTCTTCCGGGATTTCGACGACGTCCCACTGAGCGCCGAGCGACTCGTCGCGCCAGATAAGGGCGTTCATCTCGATCAGGTCGATAACGCCCTTGAAATCGCTTTCAGCGCCGATCGGCAACTGCATAACGACGGCGGTCGCGCCGAGGCGGGTCTTGATCATCTCGACCGAGCGATAGAAGTCAGCGCCGGTCTTGTCCATCTTGTTGCAGAAGATCATGCGCGGAACATGATACTTCTCAGCCTGGCGCCATACGGTTTCCGTCTGCGGCTCAACGCCGGCATTGGCATCGAGCAGAGCAATGGCACCGTCGAGAACGCGCAGCGAACGCTCGACTTCGATGGTGAAGTCGACGTGGCCGGGGGTGTCGATGATGTTGAAGCGGCGGGTCTTGCCGTCGCGGCCCTTCCAGAAGGTGGTCGTAGCAGCGGAGGTGATCGTGATGCCACGCTCCTGCTCCTGCTCCATCCAGTCCATGGTGGCTGCGCCGTCGTGCACTTCGCCGATCTTGTGCGACTTGCCGGTGTAGTAAAGAATACGCTCGGTGGTCGTGGTCTTGCCGGCGTCGATGTGCGCCATGATACCGAAATTGCGGTAGTCTTCGATTTTATATTCGCGAGCCATAATGGACTGCCTTTCCGAAACCGTTCGGGATTACCAGCGATAATGCGAGAACGCACGGTTGGCGTCAGCCATCTTGTGCGTGTCTTCGCGCTTCTTGACGGCAGCGCCGCGGTTGTTGGAGGCATCGAGAAGTTCGCCGCACAGACGATCGACCATCGTCGTCTCGTTACGCTTGCGAGCAGCAGTGATCAGCCAGCGGATGGCCAGAGCCTGACGGCGCTCAGGGCGAACATCAACCGGAACCTGGTACGTAGCACCACCAACGCGACGCGAGCGAACTTCAACGTGCGGAGCGATGTTATCCAAAGCCTGATGGAACACGCCGAGCGGCTCCTGCTTTGCCTTGCCCTGCACGGCGTCGAATGCGCCGTATACGATGCTTTCAGCGACGGACTTCTTGCCGTCGAGCATGATAGCATTCATGAACTTGGTGACGACCAGATCGCCGAACTTCGGGTCCGGGTTGATCTCGCGCTTTTCTGCTCTATGACGTCTGGACATGTACTTCTCGTCTCTCAACTGTTAGCGGCGCTTCACCACGCGGAGAACCTCGCGCAGCGCCGGATTATCTAAAAATCCGAATTACTTCGGACGCTTCGCACCGTACTTCGAACGGCGCTGCTTGCGGTTCTTGACACCCTGGGTATCGAGAACGCCGCGGATGATGTGGTAGCGAACACCCGGAAGGTCCTTCACGCGGCCGCCACGGATCATGACGACAGAGTGCTCCTGAAGGTTATGACCTTCACCGGGGATGTAACCAATGACTTCGAAGCCGTTGGTCAGGCGGATCTTTGCGACCTTACGCAGAGCCGAGTTCGGCTTCTTCGGCGTCGTCGTGTAGACGCGGGTGCAAACGCCGCGCTTCTGCGGGTTCTCCTGGAGAGCGGGAACCTTATTACGCTTTACCTGCGCCTGGCGAGGCTTGCGGATCAGCTGGTTTACGGTAGGCATTCAACCATCCCTTGTAAATCTATGTCGACACCCTTGCGGGCTTCACTTGCGCCGTCACCGGCAACGACACACGTTCGTCTCAATGCGCAAAACGTGGCCCGATCCGCTCTCGCAGATGGACCACAAAAAAGCAGAGGACGCCGTAAATAGCGTCGTGCGTGCAGCATTCGTGTCTTCAACGTGCGTTTAGAACCTTGTTTGAGGTGAACTTCAGGGCGCGTCGCCCCGAACAGCCATGCCTCACATGGGTTCCGATGGCGGCGGTACTACTGGTTTCCCGCCGGTTCGTCAAGGCCGGTTAAGAAATTATCTTTGTCATAAAGCCCGGAAAGGCCGGGCAAACCAGCCATTTGGCGTGTTGAATACGGAAATGCCGCCTCCTCGGCAAGATGGACTTTGGTATTTTGTCAAAATCCCTATAAGGAATCACGGAAGGACATTTCCATCCGACGGACCCGCGCGGCGAAAAGGAATCGCCGGGTCGATTCGACACTCCCGAAGGAAGACTCATGATTACTGCGCCAGATAACGACAACAATTCCGACGGCCCCATGGTCTTCATCATCATCGGCAAGGGATATGAGACCGATGGCGGCGAAGGTATCGACCTGCATGTCATGCTGAAAGCGCCTGACGACGATACAGCTGTGCGCGAGGCGCTGAATGCGCTTGCCGAAGAAGGTTTCATCGAGGCCGACCTCGACCAGATCGGACTGTTGACGGACATACCGGACGAAGAACCACACGCCTCGGCCTATCAGGGTGCACTCGAAGGCGAAGTCGCGATCATTCGCTTCCGCTGATCGGACGGCCGCCCAACGAAGGCGGCCTCCCCTCACCCATTCGATCTCATCATCACGCAAAAAAGAAACCGCCCGGATCGCTCCGGGCGGTTTTGATTTTTGATCTATTCAGCTCCAGCTTATTCGGCCGGAGTGTTCTCGCTGGCGAGATCCTGCAGCATCGGCGTTGCGACGCCGGCGCCGGTGCCCTTGCGGCGCTCTTCGAGGATGAGCTCGTCGCGGGCCGTGGCGATGCGGCGGATCTGCGTCATGGTACCGCCGGTACCGGCCGGGATCAGGCGGCCGACGATGACGTTTTCCTTCAGACCCTGCAGACCGTCGGTCTTGCCGGCGATCGCAGCTTCGGTGAGCACCTTCGTCGTTTCCTGGAAGGATGCAGCCGAGATGAAGGACGGCGTCTGCAGCGATGCCTTGGTGATCCCGAGCAGAACCGGATCGCCATAAGCAGGCTTCTTGCCTTCTTCGATGAGGCGGTCGTTGGCGTCGTCCAGTTCGATACGGTCGACGTTGTCGCCGACGATGTACTGGCTGTCGCCCGCATCGGTGATCTCAACCTTCTGCAGCATCTGACGGACAATCACTTCGATGTGCTTGTCGTTGATGACAACGCCCTGCAAGCGGTAGACTTCCTGGATTTCGTTGACCAGGTATGAAGCCAGAGCCTCCACGCCCTTGATCGCCAGGATGTCGTGCGGAGCCGGGTTACCGTCGAGGATGTAGTCACCCTTTTCGATATAGTCGCCTTCCTGAAGGTGGAAGGGCTTGCCCTTCGGGATCAGGTATTCGACCGGCTCGACACCGTCTTCCGCCGGCTCGATGATGACTCGACGCTTGTTTTTGTAGTCGCGGCCGAGGCGGATCGTACCATCGATCTCTGCGATGATGGCGTGGTCCTTCGGACGACGAGCTTCGAACAGTTCGGCAACACGCGGCAGACCACCCGTGATGTCCTTGGTCTTGGCGCTTTCCAGCGGCGAACGGGCGAGAACGTCACCCTGCGACACCTTCGTGCCCGGCTCGACCGACAGGATCGCGTCGACCGAGAGCAGGAAGCGGGCTTCGCCACCGCGCGAGAGCTTGGCGACATTGCCGCTGGCGTCCTTGATGACGATCGCCGGCTTCAGATCGGAGCCGCGCGGCGTCGAGCGCCAGTCGATAACCTGACGCTTGGTGATGCCGGTAGACTCGTCCGTCGCTTCGAGGACCGAGAGACCGTCGACGACGTCTTCGAAGTGAACCGTACCGGCCACTTCCGTCATCATCGGACGGGTATAGGGGTCCCACTCTGCCAGACGCTGACCGCGCTTCACCTTGTCGCCGTCGTCGACATACAGCTTCGAGCCATAAGCAACACGCTGCGAGGAACGTTCGACACCACGCTCGTCCAGGATCTGGACCGTCATGTTGCGGCCCATGGCAACCAGGTTGCCATCGGAGTTGCGCAGCATGTTGCGGTTCTTGATCTGAACCGTGCCTTCATACGAAGCTTCCAGGAACGACTGGTCGACCACGGTCGCCGTGCCACCCAGGTGGAAGGTACGCATGGTCAGCTGTGTGCCCGGCTCACCGATCGACTGCGCGGCGATGACGCCGACAGCTTCACCGATGTTGACAGGCGTACCGCGAGCAAGGTCACGGCCGTAGCAGACCGAGCATACGCCCGTCTGGATTTCGCAGGTCAGCGCCGAACGGATGCGGATCGACTGGATACCAGCCTTCTCGATCTCGATGACATCGGGCTCGAGGATCATCTTGCCGGCGTCGACGATGCGCTCACCCGTGACCGGATGATCGATGTCGTCCAGGGCCGTACGGCCGAGGATGCGGGCGCCGAGCGAAGCAACAACCTGACCGGCATCGACGATGGCGGTCATGGTGAGGCCGTTTTCGGTACCGCAATCGACGTGCGTGACGATGCAATCCTGCGCGACGTCGACGAGACGGCGGGTCAGGTAGCCCGAGTTCGCGGTCTTCAAGGCGGTGTCGGCGAGACCCTTACGGGCACCGTGGGTCGAGTTGAAGTACTCGTTAACGGTGAGGCCTTCCTTGAAGTTCGAGATGATCGGCGTCTCGATGATTTCGCCCGACGGCTTGGCCATGAGGCCGCGCATGCCGCCCAGCTGGCGCATCTGGTTCGGAGAACCACGAGCACCCGAGTGGCTCATCATGTAGATCGAGTTCATCGGCTTCTGGCGACCGGTCTTTTCGTCGAATTCGACGGCCTTAATGCGGGCCATCATTTCTTCGGCGACCTTTTCCGTGGCCTTGCCCCAGGCGTCGACGACCTTGTTGTACTTCTCGCCCTGGGTGATCAGACCGTCATTGTACTGCTGCTCGTATTCCTTCACGAGCGCTTCGGTATCGCCGACGATCTTAACCTTGGTGTCCGGAATGACCATGTCGTCCTTGCCGAACGAAATGCCGGCGCGGCAAGCATGGGAGAAGCCAAGCTGCATGATACGGTCGCAGAAAATGACCGTGTCCTTCTGGCCGCAATGACGGTAGACCGTGTCGATCATCTTGGAGATGTTCTTCTTGGTCATTTCCTGGTTGCAGATGTCGAAGGTGACCTTGCCGTGCTTCGGCAGAAGTTCGCCGATCAGCAGACGGCCAGGGGTCGTTTCATAGATCTTCGAATAGGGCTTGCCATCTTCGCCGATCGACTTGAAGCGGCCGCGGATCTTCGAGTGCAGCGTCACGACCTTGTTTTCGAGGGCGTGATGCAGCTCGCCGAGGTCGGAGAAGGCCATGCCTTCGCCCGGCTCGTTCTGGTTCAGGATCGACAGATAGTACAGGCCGAGAACCATGTCCTGCGAGGGAACGATGATCGGCGCGCCGTTTGCCGGGTGCAGAATATTGTTGGTCGACATCATCAGCACGCGTGCTTCAAGCTGGGCTTCCAGCGAGAGCGGCACGTGAACAGCCATCTGGTCACCGTCGAAGTCGGCGTTGAAGGCCGTGCAGACGAGCGGGTGCAGCTGGATAGCCTTGCCTTCGACCAGCGTGGGTTCGAAGGCCTGGATGCCCAGGCGGTGCAGCGTCGGTGCACGGTTCAAGAGAACCGGATGCTCGCGGATGACCTCGTCGAGGATATCCCAGACTTCCGGCTTTTCCTTTTCGACCAGCTTCTTGGCCTGCTTGACGGTCGAGGAATAACCCTTCGCGTCGAGGCGGGCGTAGATGAACGGCTTGAACAGCTCGAGCGCCATCTTCTTCGGCAGGCCGCACTGATGCAGCTTCAGTTCCGGACCGGTCACGATGACCGAACGGCCGGAATAGTCGACGCGCTTGCCGAGCAGGTTCTGACGGAAGCGGCCCTGCTTGCCCTTGAGCATGTCGGACAGCGACTTCAGCGGACGCTTGTTGGCGCCGGTGATGACGCGGCCGCGGCGACCGTTGTCGAACAGCGCATCGACAGATTCCTGCAGCATGCGCTTTTCGTTGCGGATGATGATGCCCGGAGCGCGCAGTTCGATGAGGCGCTTCAGACGATTGTTACGGTTGATGACGCGGCGATAGAGATCGTTCAGATCCGAGGTCGCGAAGCGGCCGCCATCGAGCGGAACCAGCGGACGCAAGTCCGGCGGGATGACCGGGACGACCTTCATGATCATCCATTCCGGACGGTTGCCGGATTCCATGAAGTTCTCGACGATCTTCAGGCGCTTCATCAGCTTCTTCTGCTTCAGATCCGAAGTAGTGTCGGCAAGCTCGGAGCGCAGGTCGCCAGCGATCTTTTCGAGATTCATGCTGGCCAGCATCTCATAGATCGCTTCAGCGCCGATCATGGCGGTGAACTGGTCTTCACCGTACTCGTCGACGGCGAGCATGTACTCTTCTTCCGAGAGAAGCTGATGCTCCTTGAGCGCGGTGAGACCTGGCTCGGTGACGATGTAGTTTTCGAAGTAGAGAACGCGCTCCACATCCTTCAGCGTCATGTCGAGCAGCGTCGAAATGCGCGAAGGCAGCGACTTCAGGAACCAGATGTGGGCAACGGGAGCGGCGAGCTCGATATGGCCCATGCGCTCACGGCGAACGCGCGACAGCGTGACTTCAACGCCGCACTTTTCGCAGATGATGCCCTTGTACTTCATACGCTTGTACTTGCCGCACAAGCATTCGTAGTCCTTGATCGGTCCGAAGATTCGCGCGCAGAAAAGACCATCGCGTTCCGGCTTGAACGTACGATAGTTGATCGTTTCCGGCTTCTTGATCTCGCCATAAGACCAGGAAAGAATCTTCTCCGGCGACGCAATCGAAATCCGGATGGAATCGAAATTCTGCGCAGGCACCTGCGGATTGAAAAGATTCATGACCTCTTGGTTCATGCCTATCTCCTTTAGGGGCGAAACGCCCTCGAATTGCGAACAGTGCCGGCAAATCCCGGGAACCGGACTGACGCTTTAAAACCGCCTTGCGGCGCCATGCATCCAACCGGACGCGAACGGCGCTGCAATATTCCAAGCGGTGCGCACTGACCGACAGCGCGCACCCGCAGGCTATTACTCGGCTGCGTCCGAAAGCTGGCTTGCCGTCTGCAGATCGTCGACCTTGGAGTTTTCCAGTTCGACGCTGAGACCCAGCGAGCGCATTTCCTTGACGAGAACGTTGAAGCTTTCCGGAATGCCCGCTTCGAAGGTATCGTCGCCACGAACGATGGCTTCGTAGACCTTGGTGCGGCCGGCCACGTCGTCCGACTTGACCGTGAGCATTTCCTGCAGCGTGTAGGCTGCACCGTAAGCTTCCAGCGCCCAGACTTCCATTTCGCCGAAGCGCTGACCGCCGAACTGCGCCTTACCGCCCAGCGGCTGCTGAGTGACGAGCGAGTACGGGCCGATCGAACGGGCGTGGATCTTGTCGTCGACAAGGTGGTTCAGCTTCAGCATGTAGATGTAGCCAACCGTGACCTGACGGTCGAACTGCTCGCCGGTACGACCGTCGTACAGTGTCGACTGACCGGTCTGCTTGAGACCTGCCATTGCCAGCATGTGGTTGACATCCGCTTCGCCAGCGCCGTCGAAGACCGGGGTCGCGATGGACACGCCACGCTTCCACTGATCAGCCAAGCGCAGAACCGACGCATCGTCATACTCGTGAACGTCGTCGCTCTTCGGGCCGTCGCCGACAACCAGATCGATCGTCTTGCGCAGAGGCTCGATGTTGCCGCTTGCCTTGTAGGCTTCGATCAGCTCACCGATCTGACGACCCATGCCGGCACAAGCCCAGCCAAGGTGCGTTTCGAGAATCTGACCGACGTTCATGCGCGAGGGAACGCCGAGCGGGTTCAGCACGATGTCGACATGCGTACCGTCTTCCAGGAACGGCATGTCCTCAACCGGAACAATGCGCGAGACCACGCCCTTGTTCCCGTGACGGCCTGCCATCTTGTCGCCCGGCTGGATCTTGCGCTTAACAGCGACGAAGACCTTGACCATCTTCATGACACCCGGAGGCATTTCGTCGCCGCGCTGGACCTTCTCGACCTTGTCCATGAAGCGCTGTTCAAGGCGCGACTTGGATTCGTCGTACTGGCCGCGCAGGGCTTCCAGCTCGCTCTGGACCTTTTCGTCCTCGACAGCGAACATCCACCACTGCGAACGCGGATACTCCGAAACGACAGCGTTCGACAGTTCCGTGCCCTTCTTGAAGCCCTTCGGACCAGCAAGGGCAACCTGACCGCGCAGCATCTCGACCAGACGGCCGTAGACGTTACGGTCGAGGATCGCCTGCTCGTCGTCGCGGTCCTTGGCAAGGCGTTCGATCTCTTCGCGCTCGATCGCCATGGCACGTTCGTCCTTTTCGACGCCGTGACGGTTGAAGACGCGAACTTCGACGACCGTACCGTAGGTGCCGGGCGGCATGCGCATGGAGGTATCGCGAACGTCAGATGCCTTTTCACCGAAGATGGCGCGCAGGAGCTTTTCTTCCGGCGTCATCGGGCTTTCGCCCTTCGGCGTGATCTTGCCGACGAGGATATCGCCCGGCTGAACTTCAGCGCCGATGTAAACGATGCCGGCTTCGTCCAGGTTCTTCAGCGCTTCTTCCGAAACGTTCGGAATGTCGCGGGTGATTTCTTCCGGACCGAGCTTGGTGTCGCGCGCCATCACTTCGAATTCTTCGATGTGAATGGAGGTGAACACGTCGTCGGCAACGATACGCTCGGAGAGCAGGATCGAGTCTTCGTAGTTGTAGCCGTTCCACGGCATGAACGCGACGAGCACGTTCCGGCCGAGAGCCAGATCGCCGAGGTCGGTCGACGGACCATCTGCCAGGATGTCGCCCTTGTTGACCACGTCACCGACGGTGACCAGCGGACGCTGGTTGACGCAGGTGTTCTGGTTCGAACGCTGGAACTTCATCAGGCGGTAGATATCGACGCCGGACTTCGACGGATCGAGGTCTTCGGTGGCGCGGATAACGATACGCGTTGCGTCGACCTGGTCGACCACGCCGCCGCGGCGGGCGCCGATAGCAGCACCCGAGTCACGTGCGACGACCGGCTCCATGCCGGTACCGACGAACGGGGCTTCGGCACGCAGAAGCGGCACGGCCTGACGCTGCATGTTCGAGCCCATCAGAGCGCGGTTGGCGTCGTCGTTTTCCAGGAACGGGATCAGAGCGGCGGCGACCGAAACCAGCTGCTTCGGCGAGACGTCCATCAGGTTGATGTTGTCGCGCGGAGCGAGCATGACTTCGCCAGCGTGACGGCAGACGACGAATTCTTCGATGAAGGAGCCGTCGGCGTCGAGCTCGGCGTTGGCCTGAGCAACGTAGTACTTCGCCTCTTCCATGGCGGAGAGGTAGAGCACATCGTTGGTCACCTTACCGTCGATGATGCGGCGATAAGGGCTTTCGATGAAGCCGTACTTGTTGACGCGGGCAAAGGTCGCCAGCGAGTTGATGAGGCCGATGTTCGGACCTTCCGGCGTTTCGATCGGGCAAATACGACCGTAGTGCGTCGGATGAACGTCGCGGACTTCGAAGCCGGCGCGCTCGCGGGTCAGACCACCCGGGCCGAGAGCCGAAAGACGGCGCTTGTGGGTGATTTCCGAAAGCGGGTTCACCTGGTCCATGAACTGCGACAGCTGCGAGGAGCCGAAGAATTCGCGGACGGCGGCAGCAGCCGGCTTGGCGTTGATCAGATCCTGCGGCATGACCGTGTCGATTTCGATCGAGGACATACGTTCCTTGATCGCACGCTCCATGCGCAGCAGGCCGAGACGATACTGATTTTCCATCAGCTCGCCGACCGAACGGACGCGGCGGTTGCCGAGGTTGTCGATATCGTCGATCTCGCCCTTGCCGTCGCGCAGTTCGACAAGCATCTTGACCACGGCCAGGATGTCGTCCTTGCGCAGGATGCGGACGGTGTCTTCGACGTCGAGGTCGAGACGCATGTTCATCTTCACGCGGCCGACGGCGGAGAGGTCGTAACGCTCCGCATCGAAGAACAGCGAGTTGAACATGGCTTCGGCCGATTCCATGGTCGGCGGCTCGCCCGGACGCATGACGCGGTAGATGTCGAACAGAGCGTCCTGACGGTTCTCGTTCTTGTCCGCAGACAGCGTGTTGCGGATGTAGGCGCCGACGTTGATGTGGTCGATGCCGAGAATCGGGATCTCGTCGAAGCCGGCCTTCAGGATGACAGGCAGGGTCTTCTCGTCGATTTCGTCGCCGGCTTCGAGATAGATCTCGCCGGTCTGGAAATTGACGATATCTTCCGCCAGGAAGAGGCCATACAGTTCTTCGTCTGTCGCCTTCAGGGCCTTGAGGCCCTTTTCCTGCAGCTGACGCAGCAGGCGCGGGGTCAGCTTCTTGCCGCCTTCAACCACGACTTCGCCGGTGTCGGCGTCGATCATGTCGGTAACGGTCTTGGCACCCTTCAGCGTTTCAGCCTTGAACGGAATGCGCCAGCCATCGCCGTCGCGCTGATAGAGCGACTTCGTGTAGAAGGTCGACAGGATTTCTTCGCCGTCCATGCCGAGCGCCATCAGCAGCGACGTCACCGGAATCTTGCGACGACGGTCGATACGGGCGTAGACGATATCCTTGGCGTCGAATTCGATATCGAGCCAGGAACCGCGATAAGGGATGACGCGAGCAGCAAAGAGCAGCTTGCCGGAAGAATGGCTCTTGCCCTTGTCGTGATCGAAGAAGACGCCCGGCGAACGGTGCATCTGCGACACGATCACGCGCTCGGTGCCGTTCACAATGAACGTACCGTTGTTCGTCATGAGCGGCATGTCGCCCATGTAAACGCTCTGTTCCTTGATGTCCTTGATGGACTTCGCGCCCGTATCCTCGTCAATATCGAACACGATCAGACGGAGGGTCACCTTCAGCGGCGCGGCGTAGGTCAGGTCGCGCTGGCGGCACTCATCGACGTCGAACTTCGGCGGTTCGAACTCATAGGAAACGAACTCCAGCATGGAAGCGCCGGAGAAATCGGTGATCGGGAAAACCGACTTGAAGACGGCCTGGAGACCTTCGTCCGGGCGGCCGCCCTTGGGTTCTTCGACCATGAGAAACTGATCGTAGGACGCTTTTTGAACCTCGATGAGGTTCGGCATCTCTGCGACTTCGGGAATCTTACCAAAAAACTTGCGTACGCGCCTGCGACCGTTGAACGAAAGGGTCTGAGCCATCGTCGCTCCTTTAAAATCCTGCACCCGGGCCTGCAACGGATGGGAATCACTGGCCAGGCGACCCCATCAATCAATGAGTAGTTCAATCTCGTCTATCTAACCGAAAACCGCTCAGCCGGATTGCGTCGCGGTTCGGTTTGAGACCATCCTCTTGAAGAACCCATTACCCAAAAGCCGTTTTGCCCGCGGCTTTTGGGTAATTCGTTCAGAAAAACGGCAAATGGGAGGCGGCAAAAAGCCACCTCCCAAAGCAGTTTCAAGCTTACTTAACGTCGACCTTAGCGCCGGCGTCTTCGAGCTTCTTCTTGATGTCAGCAGCTTCAGCCTTGGAAACAGCTTCCTTGACAGCCTTCGGAGCGGCTTCAACGAGGTCCTTGGCTTCCTTGAGGCCCAGGCCGGTGATGGCGCGGACTTCCTTGATGACGTTGATCTTGTTCGCGCCGGCATCAGCGAGGATGACGTCGAACTCGGTCTTTTCTTCTTCAGCAGCTGCAGCAGCGCCGCCAGCACCACCGGCAACGGCAGCAACAGCTACCGGAGCAGCGGCGGAAACGCCCCACTTTTCTTCGAGAAGCTTCGACAGTTCTGCGGCTTCGAGAACGGTCAGCGAGGAGAGGTCGTCTACGATCTTTGCGAGATCAGCCATTTTGATAGTTCCTTTTGTTCGGTTCGAACTGGTTGGTTATAAACAGCGAAAAACCGCCTTACGCGGCTTCGTCCTTCTTGGCGTAGGCCGAGAACACGCGAGCAAGCTGGCTTGCCGGCGCTGCAACAACACCTGCGATGCGGGTAGCCGGAGTCTGGATCATGCCCAGCAGCTTCGCGCGCAGCTCGTCCAGCGAAGGCAGGGTCGCGAGCGACTTTACACCTTCGGCGTTGAGCGTTGTTGTTCCCATGGCGCCGCCCAGTACAACGATCTTGTCGTTGCCCTTGGCGAAATCCACGACGACCTTCGGAGCGGTAATCGGATCAGTGCTGTATGCGATCAGCGTCTGACCGGTGAAGAGATTGGAAATCCCTTCCGCATCCGTGCCCTGAAGAGCAATTTTGGCCAGGCGGTTCTTCGCGACTTTGACGGTGCCGCCAGCAGCGCGCATCTTGGAACGGAAATCGTTCATCTGAGCGACTGTAGCACCAGCATAGTGGGCCACGACAACCGAGCCCGAAGCCTTGAAGACTTCGTTCAGTTCCGTGACGAATTCGCGTTTTTCCGCTCTTTCCACTGCTTTTCTCCAGTTGACAGGACCGGGTTAACGGGCCTGCCGGGTTGCCTTTTGCCTCCTGGGATCAAGAGAGATCCCAAGCGACGCTTGAGGATCCTGTCCCCTCGCGCTCGAGCCATACGGCTCCAAGGCACAAGGCATCCAAGGCTCGAACCGAGTTCATCGAAGCGATGCTTCTTCAAAATTCGGGTCTTACCCGTCTCATGCAGGCTTAAGTGATTAAGGGATAACCACCTGCAATCTCGGACAGGAATTCCGGATTTCTCCGGAAATCCCGGCCCCGAAAGGCCGGGAATTCTTAAATGCCGGGCACAAAGCCCAGCGAAATCAATCAGGCGCTCGGCGCCGTAACCGTCGACGGCTCGATCTTGACGCCCGGACCCATGGTCGAGGAGATCGCTACGCGCTTGACGTAGTTGCCCTTGGCACCAGCCGGCTTCGCCTTAATGACAGCGTCAGCGAAGGCGCGGATGTTTTCTTCCAGAGCCTTGGCTTCGAAGGAGGCCTTGCCGATACCGGCATGGACGATACCAGCCTTCTCGACGCGGAACTCGACAGCGCCGCCCTTGGAAGCTTCAACAGCTGCCTTGACGTCCATCGTAACGGTGCCAACCTTCGGGTTCGGCATCATGCCACGCGGGCCGAGAACCTTACCGAGACGACCGACCAGCGGCATCATGTCCGGGGTGGCGATGCAGCGATCGAAATCGATCTTGCCGCCCTGAACGATTTCGACCAGGTCTTCAGCGCCGACAATGTCAGCACCGGCAGCCTTGGCTTCGTCGGCCTTGGCGCCGCGAGCGAAAACGGCAACGCGAACCGTACGGCCGGTGCCGTTCGGCAGGTTGACGACGCCGCGAACCATCTGGTCGGCGTGACGCGGGTCAACGCCGAGGTTCATCGAGATTTCGACCGTCTCGTCGAACTTGGCGACGGCACGTTCCTTGACCATGCTGATGGCCAGATCCAGAGCATAAAGCTTGGTCGGATCAACGCCTTCACGAATCTTCTGAATACGCTTTGCTACCATGGTCTTAGCCCACCACTTCCAGGCCCATCGCACGGGCAGAGCCCTCGATCATGGCCATTGCGCCTTCGATATCGGCGGCGTTCAGATCCTTCATCTTGGCTTCGGCGATCGCCTTAACCTGAGCCTTGGTCAGGGTGCCAGCCTTGGCGCCCTTGCCCGGGGTCTTCGAGCCGGACTGGATCTTCGCTTCCTTCTTCAGGAAGTAGCTGACCGGCGGCTGCTTCATGACGAAGGTGAAGGACTTGTCCTGGTAGTAGGTGATGACGACCGGGATCGGCATACCCTTTTCCATTTCCTGCGTGGCGGCATTGAACGCCTTGCAGAATTCCATGATGTTAATGCCACGCTGACCAAGCGCAGGACCGATCGGCGGCGACGGATTCGCCGAGCCGGCCTTGACCTGCAGCTTGAGCTGGCCTGCAACTTTCTTAGCCATTTCTCTCTGCCTTTCTACATGACCGGTTGCCCGGCCTACTATGCCGGATCGCTCCGGCGGCTGCGGTTGCGTGGTACGGATCACCAGGTCCGGCTAAGACCCTACCCTTCCACGCGGATTGCGGCTTTGCCGCGAGATATAAGCAAACACTTACTTATATCCAAACTCAAACGAAAGGCCAGCCGCCAGGCCAACCTTTCGTAGAAATCACATCAGACCTTCTCGACCTGGCTGTATTCCAACTCGACCGGCGTAGCGCGGCCGAAAATCGACACTTCCACCTTCAGGCGCGAACGTTCTTCGTCCACATCCTGAACCGTGCCGTTGAACGATGCGAACGGACCGTCGGATACACGAACCTGCTCGCCGATTTCGAAGGATACGGAGGCCTTCGGCCGCTCAACGCCTTCCTGGACCTGACCGAGAATGCGCTCGGCTTCATAATCCGGAATCGGAACGGGCTTATTGTCGGAGCCGAGGAAGCCAGTAACCTTCGGCGTATTCTTGATCAGGTGGTAGGCCTCATCCGTCAGGTTAGCGCGCACGAGCACATAACCCGGAAAGAACTTGCGCTCGCTATCAACCTTGCGGCCGCGACGAACCTCGACCACCTTTTCGGTCGGCACAAGGATCTTCTCGAACAGATGCTCGAGACCCTTCTGCTTGGCCTTTTCCTCAATGGATTCAGCCACCTTCTTTTCGAAATTAGAATAAGCGTGGACGATGTACCAACGTGCCGCCATGTTCATCTCCACCCGATATCAATTGCCGGTATTCAGCACATAGCTGAGAATCCAGCCAATGAGCTGGTCAGCAGCAAAGAAAAACAGCGAGGCGAACACGACCATGACGAGCACCATCACCGTCGAGATCATGGTCTCGCGGCGCGACGGCCAAGTAATTTTCGACGTCTCGGAGCGCACCTGCCGCAGAAACGCTAGTGGATTCGTTTTGGATGCCATTGACTGCCCACGCAATTACGGCGCGTAAAGCTGAACATATCAGCCCCACGCACCGCGTGTCTGTTAAACCCTACATAAACACCGATTCCCGATTTAACAAGAGGCAATACGGCGTTTTCTAAAATTTGCCGACAATCCGGCATGACCCTTAACCCAAGAAGCTGCGAAACAACGCGCCAGTCAAATCAAGGAAAGTGGCAGGGGCAGCAGGGCTCGAACCTACGACCTGCGGTTTTGGAGACCGCCGCTCTACCAACTGAGCTATACCCCTTCTTCCTTCGAATATTCGCTTCAAGCGGTGGACCGCCCGAGCAGTTCGAAGACATGGCGCTCCCTTTAAGGCGGGACGAAACGATTGGCAAGAGCGTTTTTTTCTTTTTCCCAATCGAACCCGCAACTTCACATGGGACAGTCTCGAACAGAAGATCTGCCGCTGAGGCGAAACCGCCGCGAATGCTACGGAAAGGATGCCCCTCGCCTTCGTTATTCCCCGGGAGAACCTTTCGGCTTGCGCTTGAGAAATTTCGGCCTGAGGCGACGCATGAAGTTATCCGCGGAACGAATCACATTCGTCAGGGAGATCAGCTTGTCTATTTCGGCATCGGTATTGCCGAGCCGCTCCGACAAAACCTCGGCCGCGGCCAAAGCAATCTCGGCCGGCGGAACCTCAGTGAAGCGCTGCGCAAGGCGGATATAGGGGTTCAACGCAACCCCGCCGTGGATGGTGATCTTTCCCAACCGGGCAAACAGGCGCAGGAAGGTCTGCTCGAAGCTCCAATCATGGGCAGAAACCACCCTCCACTTCTGGCTGCGTCTGGCCGAGAAACCCGCAAGCACGATCGCGCCGGGCAGTTTCAGGTCGCTGAGCCAGAGCGCCATGGCAAAGCCGCTCGTCGGCGTCTTGCCCTCCGTGTAGAAATCCGAGCAGAAGCCCACGAGATCGAGGTGGCCGGTCGGCGCTCCCTGGAAATCAGCGGCGGGATTGAGCTTCTCCTCCGGTCCGAGGCGGATATTCATGATGCCGAGGAAATATTCCTTCGGAAAGAATTTGACGACCTCGCCCACTTCGCCGCGATAGACGATGTTGGCACCGCGCGGCTGCCCGCGGGAGATCAGCAGCGAATGCCCGTGGAACGGGCGATCCAGAACCTTGTAGACCTTGTTGAAGAAGACGAAGAGCGCAGTCTGCGGAAACTGCGCCTGCAGGCTTGCGATATCGACCGCGTCGCTATTGGCGACCAGGACGATATGGGAAAACCCAGTAAACGTGGTCCGCCATTCGTCGGCGCTGCTCAAACCGGCCGCGGAAGCCGCAGCCGGTAGGCCGATATTACTGACGCCTGGCGTTCTCTGATCCAATTCGCTCACTTCTGTTGGACGTGCAGCATCCGATCGCGCATGGCGAACCATTCTTCGGCGTAGTCGTCGTTGCGATATTCGTCGAAATACGGGCCGCCATCGGTGAAGTGCACGAGCTTGGCATCTTCACGATAGTCGTATTCGTTGACGAGATAGTTCCAGGTCACCGGCACCTCGCCGATCTGGTCGTCATTCTCCAGCCACTTGAACTGATGAAGCTGGAGGCCGGTTGCCGTATTGACGAAATCCTTCGTCAACGCCGTGCATTTGGCGTTGTTGAACAGGATCATGCTCGACCAGTTCTTTTTTTCATACTTCGTCTGCGTCTGACCGAGGAACTTGGTTTCGATCTTCGGCTGATAGTCGTGCTTGACGCACATGGCGGCATAGCGGTCGTCGCGCAGCGCCCAAAGTTCGGCGATATCGGTGCGGGCGAGCATGTCGCAATCCATGAAGATGCTCCAGCCCTGATAATCGCTGAGATAAGGCACGAGGAAGCGCGAGAAGGAAAATTCGGTCGACTGCAGCGGATTGCGCTCGCGCGTGAAGATGCCCTCGAGATTGTTGAGCACGATCGGCGAGAAGACCACCGGAATAGACGAGCGCTCGATGATGCTCTGGGTCAGGACGTGATAGGCCACGACCTCCTTGGAATCGAACCCGACGAAAATACGTGCAACATTATCCTTCATGATACCTCCGAAACGGCTGAGCGCTTGCAGGTCAGCCGACTATTATCTTTCGTCGCGACGCAAATCGCGCGCTGTCCACCCTTGAGACCCATCGGCCGGAGGGCGCTGGTTCGAAACACGGGCACGGATATGCCGGGCCATGCGCTGCAATCTCTAGGAGATGCTTCGCGAACGCAACCCTACTTAAATAAACGGCGATATTTGTCGAGTGTTTGCGGAAGCATTTTTGGTTTTGCTGCGTAACAAATGGAGAGGCGCTCCTGCCCGGATCAATGTGTTTACCGGGCGCCGACACAAAGCGCCCGGCCGATTGCAAGGGCTACCTCCCCTCAGACCTTCACATATTTCCGCCAGTCGTGCTCTTCCTTGAAGCCCAAGACCTCACGGATCTTGCGGTTGGACAACAAGCCCTCATACTCGCCGATCTCGCGCGTGAACGGCACATTCGGAAAGTGCCTGGCGGCAAGTTCTCGTGAAGGCGTATTGGCCGATACCGTGTCGTTTGCGGCATTGAACACCTGGAAGCCGAGGCCATTCTTCTCGATGCAGAGATGGACGATCTGGCCGAGATCGCGGGCGTCGATATAGCTCCAGGCGATGCGCTTGCGGATCTCGCTATTCGCGAAATATTCGGGGAAGCGCTCATATTCGTGCGGCTCGATGACATTGCCGATGCGCAGCGCGTAGATATCGATGCCGAAGCGCTCGGCAAAAGCACGGGCGGTCTTCTCGTTCACCACTTTGGATAGACCATAGGAATCCATCGGATTGACGTCGTAATCCTCCTCCAGCGGGAACTGATGGAAGTCGCGATGGCCTTCGGCGAAGCAGATGCCATAGGTCGTCTCGCTGGAGGCGACGATGATCTTCTTCACGCCGAGCTTCGCGGCCGCCTCGATGACATTATAAGTGCTCATCGTGTTGATGCGGAAAGTCTCGTTGTCGGGCTTGATCAGGATGCGCGGAATGGCGGCGAAATGCACGACGGCATCGAAAGGCTGTACACCCTTGCCCTGATCGAGATCGGGAAAATCGCGGTGCATGGTCAGCACATTATAGACTTGTCCCGCATCAGTGACATCAGCCACCAGATTCGTGACACCGGGGCTGTTCAGCGGCACGAGATCGATATTGTGGACTTCATAGCCGGCATTGACCAGCCAGGGAACAGTGTGACGTCCAGCCTTGCCGCTGCCGCCGGTAAACAAAATACGTTTCTTCATGAAATCTCCTCCAGATAAAATCGAGCGATACATAGGCCCTTGCCTCCATTTCGCAAGACACGGCTTGGTGACCCGTCGCTTTCCCGGCAAAATAATCGGATCGACTCGGTAAAGCATATTGCGAGTGCCGAGAGCGGCAAGAGGAGACGGGACGGATGCGGCCGATCACGCTTGTCGAATACGACCCGCAATGGCCTCTTCTCTTCGAAAGCAGAAGCCAGACAATCAGCCTGTTGCTTGGCCATCTCGCCACGTTCCATCACATCGGCAGCACGGCGATCGCTGGATTATGCGCCAAACCCAAGCTTGATATCGATGCCGTCCTCTTTTCGGAAGAGGCCAGGCTGGATGCGACGGAGCGCCTGAAGGAGGACGGATATCGCTTTCACGGCGATCTGCATGGCGCCGGCCGCTGGGCCTTCACCAAGGATGAGACACCTTACGGCACGCGTCTCTATCTCTGCCTGCCTGATAACGAGGCTCACCGGGAGCGCCTTCTCTTCCGCGACTATCTGCGCGCGCATCCTGAACTTGTCGCGAATTATGCGATATTGAAATGGCGCCTGGCCAAAGAGGCCAACGGCGATTGGGATCACTATACCGGCGGCAAAAGCGATTTCGTTGCGGATGTCGTGCGCTGTGCGAAGGCGGGCATACAACAGGAAAATCATGTCACCGATGCGTGACATGTGTTCGCATTGTGCAAATTCCGCCTGAGCGACGGATGCGCGTCGACGGTATGTCGGAATGCAAAAAGGCCCCGCTGTTTCCAGCGGGGCCTTTTTGTAAAGGAATAATCCTGGGATTACTCGACGATGGAGGCAACGATGCCTGCGCCGACGGTACGGCCGCCTTCGCGGATCGCGAAGCGAAGCTTTTCTTCCATCGCGATCGGAACGATCAGCTCAACGGCAAC
>NZ_FMAC01000019.1 GCF_900094555.1 Martinezella hainanensis | reverse complement strand
TTTCTCAATGACCATACGACGCAAATGCGGATGGCGTCGAAGCTTTCGCAAGCGCCGGCGGCGTTCCTTGGCAATGTCGTCGGCGACCGTCGAGAAGTAGCCGCTGTATTCGGGAAGCTCACGGTCATGGAACGTATTGCGTCTGATCTCACGATAGATAGTCGATCGGTGACCCCCGAGTTGGCGGGCCATCTCGTTGACCGGAACCTTGCGCTCGACAAGGTGATGAAGGCGCCGCCGATCGGCGAGGGTGAGTTGCTGATAGCACCGGGACATGCCAAAATCTCCAAAGTGAAGCCATTGAATTCATTGGCATGTCGCACTTGAAAATAGAATGTACCCGCCTGCAAACAAATATCAGATAAGATAGATTATGGAACTAAATCGGATACCGCTACGGCAGCGAGGCAGGAATTTTCAGCTTTTATTCCAGATGGTTAGCCAGATTTTCGAGGGTCGATTTCAGTCCCTCGTCGTGATCTTCTCTGCTGATGCCGCAAGGCACATTCTCGCAAATTATGGTGACCCTTGTGCCGGTCGGAACTTCCGCCAAGGACCAGGTTATGGTCATCGTTCCGCCGAATGCTGCATCATCGGATTCGAAATCCACCGCCTGAACGATGCGCTCGTCAGGCACGATCTCGACGAAGCGGCCGGAAACGATATCGGTGTGCTCGGACGATTTTCCGGGTGTCGCATGATCCGGCGCATCATAGGACAGTGCCATTCGATAGCTGCCGCCTTGGCGTAGTTCGAACACAAGGATGCGGCATTTCATGCCTTTCGGTGGAAGCCATGAAGCCAATGCCTTAGGATCGATAAAAGCCTCGAAGATCGCACGCGGCGTTGCGCGGATCGCTCTGGAAGCCGTGTCGGTTCTCTTGCCGCCGGAAGCTCCGCTCATCGCATCCTCCTCGCCGCAACCGCGACGGTTCGTATGATCAGCCTGTCGCCGCTACGCCTCAGCTCGCCTTGATGCGGATCACCTTGGCTGCAATCTTCTCAGCCAGCGTCGTCGGATGGCAGGAGAAGATACTGTCCGGGCGCCCAGCCGCGCACCAGACCTGATCATAAGCCAAAAGACTTTCGTCGATGAAAACTGGCAGATCGACCAGATGGCCGATCGGTGCGACGCCGCCGATGGCGAAACCGGTTTCGTCGCGCACGCGATCGATATCGGCGCGCTTCAACCTGACGCCGTAAGCTGTTGCGATATAAGCCGTATCGGCATTATGGGCACCAGAGACAAGAAGCAGCGTCAGCGCGTGCGTATCGGCATTGACAAAGACCAGCGATTTGACGATCTGGCCGACGGCGCATCCCGCAGCCTTGGCAGCCTCTTCCGCCGTCCGCGTCGATTGCTCCATGCGCTTGATCGAGATATCGAGGCCCAAGTTACGCGCCGCAAGCTCGACGCGCTCCAGGCTGGAAAGCTTCTTGATATCTTCGCTCATAGATCATCGTCCTCCACGTCGAGTTCGATCTGCATCTGATCGTAGGCCGGCTCGACATGATCGGGCGTTTCAGCCAGCACGGTTTCATAATCGAGCGGCGTATGCATATGGGTCAAGATGGCATGTTTCGGCGCCAAGCGTCCGATCCATTCGAGCGATTGTTCCAACGACAAATGGCTTGGATGTGGCCGATACTGTAGAGCATCGATAATCAGGATGTCGAGGTTTTGAACTTTTTCTATCGATTCCGGCGGGAAGTCACTGATATCGCTGCAATAAGCGAGTTTTCCGATACGAAAGCCGAGTGAGTGGATATCGCCGTGCACCTGCTTGTGCGGCCAGAAGCGGATCGGGCCGCCTGCCCCGTCGATCGTGAAACTTTTCTCGAGATTCTCGATCAGCACCGGCCGCACGATCGGCGGATAGCTGCTGCCGGGCGGCGTTTCCAGACAATAGCGGAAGCCCTCGCGAATGCGATCCATGGTCGGCGGATCGGCATAGATCGGGATGCGCTCGTTCGCGATATGGAAATAGCCACGCAGATCGTCGATGCCGTGAATATGATCGGCATGGGCATGGGTATAGAGCACGGCATCGATGAAACTGACGCCGGCGTGGATCATCTGCTCGCGGAAATCCGGACCTGTATCGATGACGACAGTGGTAATGCCGCCATCCGGCGCGATCTGCTCTATCAGGAAGGCGGCGCGCGTACGTCGGTTCTTTGCATTTTTGGGATCGCAGGCGCCCCAATCGCCGGTGATGCGTGGAACGCCCGGCGACGATGAACAGCCCAAAATGGTGAAGCGCCGCCGGTATGTCACGACGTCAGACCCTCGTCATCTTGGAGAAGCAGCGGAAGGCGTTTTCCGTGGTGATGTTGGCGATCTCGTCCATGCTGACGCCGATCGTATCAGCTAGCACTTCCGCCGTGTTGACGACATAGGACGGTTCGTTGCGTTTTCCCCGCCAGCGCTTCGGCGCGAGATAAGGCGCATCGGTCTCGACCAGCAGCCGGTCATGCGGGATCGTCTTGGCGATCTCGCGCAGCTCTTCCGACTTCGGGAAGGTCAGGATGCCGGAAAAGGAGATGTAGCCGCCAAGCTCGACGCCGGTGCGGGCAAGGGCAGGGCCGGCGGAAAAGCAATGCAAGATGAAGGGGAAAGCCCCCTTCCCTGTTTCCTCCGTCAGGATATCAGCCATGTCTTCGTCGGCGCTGCGGCTGTGAATGACGAGCGGCAGCTGCGTTTCGCGCGCGGCTGCGATATGGCGCAGGAAGCCCGTCTTCTGGTCCTCCGGCTTGACAGTATCATAGAAGTAGTCGAGACCCGCCTCGCCGATCGCCACCACCTTCTCGTGCTGATTTGCCAGCCGTACGAGATCTTCCGTCTGGATATCCAGCTCCTGGTCGGCGCTGTTCGGATGCGTGCCGACCGAGCAGAAAACCGACGGATAGCGTGCAGTCAACGCCAGCAACCCATCGAGCTTCCTGACCTTGGTCGAGATGGTGACCATCTGTTTGACGCCGACCTCGTGAGCGCGGGCGACGATCGCGTCGCGCTCTTCCTCGAAATCGGCAAAATCCAGATGGCAATGCGTATCGATCAACATGGAAAACCTTATTCGGCAGTCGGCGCGACATAGCGCGGGAAGACCGGCTTCGGGGCTTCCAGCGGCGTTCCGGCAACGAGGCGACCGGCCTCGCCGAGCGCGGCAAAATCACGCTTGTCGGCCGGGATGGCAATGAGATCCAAGAGCTTAGCCGAGGACTCCGGCATGAAGGGCTGCAGCAAGATACCGATCTGGCGCACGACATCGGCCGTGACATAGAGCACGGTCGCCATGCGGGCCGGGTCGGTCTTCTTCAGCGCCCAGGGCTCCTGGCCCGCGAAATAACGGTCCGTCTCGGACACGACAGCGATAATGGAAGCGAGCGCGCGATGGATGAGCTGCTTGCCCATGTCGTCGCGCGTCGAGGCCAGCAACCCGTCGGCTTGCGCCAGAAGCGCCTTGTCTTCGGCGGTCAGTGCCCCGCATTCCGGGATCTGGCCGTCGCAGTTCTTGACGATCATCGACAGCGAGCGGCTGGCGAGGTTGCCGATACCGTTCGCAAGATCGGAGTTGATGCGCGTGCCGATCGCCTCTTCGCTATAGCTGCCGTCCTGGCCGAAGGAGACTTCGCGCAGGAAGAAGTAGCGCACCTGGTCCAGGCCGAAATGGTTCACGAGGTTGACCGGGTCGACGACGTTGCCGAGCGACTTCGACATCTTCTCGCCCTTGTTGAGCAGGAAGCCGTGGGCATAGACGCGCTTCGGCAGCGGCAGCTTCGCCGACATCAGGAAGGCGGGCCAATAGACCGCGTGGAAGCGAATGATGTCCTTGCCGATGATATGGAGATCGGCCGGCCAGTATTTCGCCCGCGGATTGTTCCGATCCTCGAGATAGCCCGTTGCCGTCAGATAGTTCGTCAGCGCATCGACCCAGACATACATGACGTGTGCGGGATCGTTCGGCACCTTGATGCCCCAGTCGAAGGTGGTGCGCGAAACCGACAGGTCCTTGAGGCCGGATTTGACGAAGGAGATCACTTCGTTGCGGCGCTCGGCCGGGCCGATGAAATCCGGGTTTTCCTCGTAGTGCTTCAGGAGCTTGTCCTGGTATTCGGAGAGCTTGAAGAAGTAGCTTTCCTCCTGCACCCACTCGACAGGCGTGCCCTGCGGCCCGTAGCGCACGCCATCGGCGCGCAGCTCGGTTTCGTTTTCCTGGTAATAGGCTTCGTCGCGCACCGAATACCAGCCGGCATAGGAATCCTTGTAGATGTCGCCGGCATCGGCCATCAGGTTCCAGATGTTCTGCGAGGTTTCGTGATGCCGCGGCTGCGTCGTGCGGATGAAATCGTCGTTGGACGCGTTCAGCAGCTTGCCCATGGCCTGGAATTCATCGGAATTGCGGTTGGCGAGCTGCTGCGGCTCAAGACCCTCGGCCCGCGCCGTCTGCTGCATCTTCTGACCATGTTCGTCCGTACCCGTCAGGAAGAAGACGTCACGGCCATCGAGGCGCTGGAAGCGCGCCAGCGCGTCGGTGGCGATCAGCTCATAGGCATGGCCGATATGCGGCTTGCCGTTGGGATAGGCGATCGCGGTGGTGATGTAGAACGGAGTTTTTTCGGTCATTGAGGCAGTGGCCCGCTTTTACTGTTACGTCGCTGTTATTCTTGCTTTGCTCGCTTTAGCGCATGTTTGCCATGAGCGAAACACCAAGTTTCGCGCCCGCAGCATTCGGAACTTCGGGATGGCGCCTTGCTTGACTCGACTCCGCCTCGCCTTTACGCCACTCGGAAGAGTGGAGCGCAGGACAGACGTGGCCGTGAATTTCATCGTTTTATGTATTGGTCTGCCTACCGGCTTCAAGAGGCCGTGAATTTGAGTTTGATCGATTCCTTTCAGCCGCTTTATTCCTTTTCCGGCTTTTTCGTCGGCATGTTGGTGGGCATAACCGGAGTGGGCGGCGGCTCGCTGATGACCCCCCTGCTCGTGCTTCTCTTCGGTGTCCATCCCGCAACGGCCGTCGGCACTGATCTGCTCTATGCGGCAATCACCAAGACGGCAGGGACGGCCGTGCACGGCATGCACGGACGGGTCAATTGGAGGGTTGTCGGCCTTCTGGCGTCGGGCAGCGTCCCGGCGGCGCTTGCCATGCTGTGGATCATGGCCGGTGTCAATCGCGAGAGCCCCGCAGTCGCCCATACCATTACCCTGTCATTGGGCTGTCTTCTGCTTCTGACGGCGCTGATGCTGATTTTCCGCGGCCAGATTCTGGAGGCAATCCGCAAGTGGCGTGGTGAGCGCGGAACCATATCGCCGCGCAGCATCGCCATGCTGACGATCATTCTCGGCCTTGTTCTCGGCATTCTCGTTACGATGACATCCGTCGGCGCCGGGGCGCTCGGTGTAACCGTGCTTTTGGTGCTCTATCCGCAGACGGATGTACGCGAAATTGTCGGCTCGGACATCGTCCATGCCGTGCCGCTGACCTTGATCGGTGGCATGGGCTATTGGCTCATTGGCGAAATCAACTGGACGATGCTTTTCGCCCTGCTGGTGGGCTCCATTCCCGGCATCGTCGCCGGCAGTCTGCTGGCGCCGCGCCTGCATGAGCGGTCCGTGCGCATCATCCTGGCCGTCACGCTGGCGATCGTTGCCTGGAAGTTGATCTTTCCCTGAAGCATTTCACATGGAATGTGGAATTGTCGGTAAGTGCCGTCAACCGGGTTCGGTTATAGGATCGGCTGCATCGTGTCAGCAGCGGACGAGTTGCCAATTCCCGGAGAGCCAATGCCGAAGCTATGCAAAGGGACGCGCTTACCCTAAAAAGAACTCTCGACTGCAGTCAGGGATGTTACGCGGATGACCATACCCACGACGCTCGCCGATTGGCTTTCTCCAAATCGAACTGCCTTGCTGGTGTACGACATGCAGATCGGTATCGCTCGGCAGGTCAAAGGCTCGGATGAAACAGTTCGGCGCATTGCGACAATCGTGGCCGCGGCCAGAAGTGCCGGCATCCGCGTGGCCTTCTGCCGCCATCTTTCGTTGCCCAAGCCGTGGATGGGGTTGTTCGCTACCCGTATGGCAATGGCTTGGCAGCGCACCGATGACCCGGAAAAGGTGCATCCCTGGTTCCTTCGGGGCAGCGAGGCGGTCGAGATCGTGCCGGAACTCCGTCCGCAGGAGCAGGACTTCGTCTTTGACAAGCTCGGCATGTCGGCTTTCGAAGGAACGCCGTTGCAATTGGCCATGCGCGATGCGGGCCTTTCCTCGCTGGCAATTTGCGGCATCGCCACGGAAATCGGCATCGAACCGACGTGCAGGCATGCCGCCGATCTCGGCATTGTTCCCATCGTCATCGAAGATGCTTGCGGTCACGGAGATGAAGTGGCCGCCAACCGCACTTTCGATGCGCTGCGTTTCCTCGGCGATACAATCGTGACGACTTCGAGCGAATTTGTAGGTGCCATTTCCGGCACGCGATGAAAATCACCGGTTCGCGATATCGGCAGATGCCCGTCATATGATCCGGTAGAGAATTGCCGCCGCCTGATAGCGGATGGCAACCGGGCGATGGAGCGCTGGTTCTCCCGCCAGGAGACATTTCCAGGTTTCGCTAGACGCCAATCCACCATAGCTCACCCTGTGACCAGTGAGGCTGTCCCTCTGGGGTGGACGTCACACTGGCTGTCAGGATGCGTCACATTTCTGCGGTCGAAAAATCGTAACGTCCGTCGAATGTTGGCGAGTACACGCCGTCGGGCGGCGAAGGTCGGACCGAACATTATAAAATCTCTAATTAATTTCAAAGGAGAAGGTTGTGGACGAATTGATTCATGCCGATGCTGTCGAAAAGCATGCCCATCTCCCAAATCTGAGTTCCATGCCTTACCTAGGTCAGGCCGATACATTTTTCGAACGTCATCTTCTCTCCGACGCCCTGGTGGAGCCGGCAACGGCCTATCAACGGCAGCGTTTCGAAGCCATGGCGCGTTCGGTTCGCGACATTCTGGCCGACCGCTGGATCAGGACGCAACGCACCTACGACCAAGCGAACCCCAAGCGCGTCTATTATATGTCGATGGAGTTTCTGATCGGTCGCTCGATGAGCAACAATGTCATGAACCTCGTGCTCGACAGGTTCATCGAAAACACCAGCCGCGAAGCGAACCTCGACTGGCTTGATCTTCTCGAGCAGGAGCCGGACGCCGGTCTTGGTAATGGCGGTCTCGGACGCCTGGCCGCCTGCTTCCTCGATTCGATGGCGAGCATGGAACTGCCGGCCATGGGTTATGGCCTGCGCTACGAATACGGCATGTTCCGCCAGGCGATCGAGGATGGCTGGCAGCAGGAGCAGCCCGACAACTGGCTGCGCCGGCAGGACCCGTGGGAAGTATCGCGCCGCGGCCAGTTCGTCGAGGTGAAGCTCGGCTGCAGCTTCGAAATGCATCAGGGCGCACTGACGATCATCGCCAACAAGCCTTCGACGCTCATCGGTGTTCCCTATGACCGGCCGATCGTCGGCTTCGGCGGAAAGACGATCAACAGCCTGCGTCTGTGGAGTGCTGCGGCGCCGGACTATTTCGATTTCCAGGAATTCAGCTCCGGCGATTTCGTCGGCGCGCTTGTCGGCAGCATTGCCGCGCAGACGCTGACACGCGTGCTCTACCCCGACGACTCCACCGAGATGGGACAGAGCCTGCGCTTCGCACAGGAGTATTTCCTGGTCGCCTGCTCGCTCGCCGATCTGCTGCGCCGCTTCCGCCGCGACAATGACGACTGGAACGAGCTGCCGAACAAGGTCGCCATCCAGATGAACGACACCCATCCGGCGCTGACCGTGCCGGAACTGATGCGCATCCTTCTCGATGACGTGCATCTTGAGTGGGACCATGCCTGGGACCTGACGCAGCGCACCCTCGCCTACACCAACCACACCCTCCTGCCGGAGGCGCTTGAGAAGTGGCCGCTGCACTATTTCCGGCAGATGCTGCCGCGCCAGCTCGAGATCATCTATGAAATCAACCGCCGTTTCCTCGACGACGTACGCAATCGCCATCCCGGCGATGACAAACTCGTCGAGCGTGTCAGCCTTATCGAGGAAGGGCACGAGGACAAGGTCCGCATGGCGCATGTGGCGATCGTCGGATCGCACAGCACCAACGGCGTTGCCGCCATCCATTCTGAACTGTTGCGAACCACGACGGTACGCGATTTCGCCGAGCTGTTCCCGGAGCGTTTCAACAACAAGACCAATGGCGTGACACCGCGCCGATGGGTGCGTCTTGCCAATCCGGAGCTGTCGAACGTCATATCCGAGGCGATCGGCGACAATTGGGTGGCCGATTTCGACCAGATCGGCCGGCTGAAGTCGCTTGCCGACGATGCGTCATTCCGCGACGCCTTCCTTAGCGCAAAACGCAACGCCAAGGTGCGGTTCGCCAGCTGGCTGAAGGAAAGCAGCGGGCAGGTCGTCGATCCCGACAGCATTTTCGATTGCCACATCAAGAGAATTCACGAGTACAAGCGGCAATTGTTGAATGCGCTGCGCGTCATCATTCTCTACAGTCGCCTCCGCGCCAATCCCGGCATGACCATGGCACCGCGTACCTTCTTCTTCGCGGGCAAGGCAGCACCCGCCTACAAAGTCGCCAAGCTCATCATCAAGTTCATCAACAATCTTGCACTGACGATCGAAAGGGACCCACTCGTCGCAGGCCGCATCAAGGTGGTCTTCCTTCCGGACTATTGCGTTTCGCTCGCCGAGCGCCTCATCCCGGCCGCCGACGTCTCAAACCAGATTTCGACGGCTGGCTTCGAAGCCAGCGGCACCAGCAACATGAAATTCATGATGAATGGTGCGCTGACACTCGGCACGCGGGACGGTGCGACGATCGAAATGGCCGAAGAGGCCGGTGAGGAAAACTTCTTCCTCTTCGGTCTGACCGCCCAGGAAGTCGCTGACAGCCGCGGCTGGTACAACCCCTATTGGCACTACGAGAATGATGCGGAAACGCGCCACGCGCTTGACCTGATCGCCCAGAACTATTTCAGCGCAAACGAACCGGGTGCGTTTTCGGCCCTGCATGATGTGCTCCTGAAGAACGGCGACCGTTACATGCATCTGGCCGATATCATCTCTTACCTCAATGCCGACGAGGCGCTGAGCACGCTTTATGGCGATCGCGGCGCATGGGCTCGCAAGGCGATCCTTAATGTTGCCGGTTCGGGCAAATTCTCGTCCGACCGCGCCATCTCGCAATATGCCGAGGAGATCTGGGGCATGAAGCCCTGCCCGGTTGCCTGAGGCATGCGCGACCACTGCGAACACGTATTGCTTGCGGCCCGAAAGATATCCGCTTCTGGCCGCAAGCCATCGCTGATGGGGTTTGCTCTCTATTCTGAAAAAAGCTCGCAGTTGCCTTCCGGCGGTGGCTGCGCGACAAAACTATGCCGAAAGCTGCTGCTTGAGCTCGCCGAGAATGGTGATGAGCGTCTGCTTGCGGTCGAGATTGTAGGCCTGCGAGACGTTCAGCCGCTCCGTAGTTTCGGAGTGCAGCCTAGCCAGCCTCTCGGCGGTGGAAATGGATCCGCCAAGCGCAGCAGCGCGAGCTCGGTCGATGATGTCATCGCCGATATGCGACAGGAAGAAGCTGAAGATCGTATCGCTGTCCTTGCCGGAAAGCGCGTCGGCGAGGCGGTGCATCGCCTTGCGAGCCGCTGGCCCATCCGCCGAAAGCACTTGCCGATAAGCTTCGATGATCTCGCCGCCGCCATAATTCAGGAGCTTCAGCGCTTCGCTGACGCTCCCCTTGGCAGCCGAGAGTAATCCACTCCCCTGCCCGGCCGGCACACCGAGATTTTCGAGCGCCGAGTACAAGGCATCATCGCCGAGCGGCGCAAGCTTCAGAGGCAAGCAGCGCGAGCGGATCGTCGGCAGAAGCCGACCCGGCGCGTGCGACAGCACGAGGAACAGCGCCCGCTTCGGCGGTTCCTCGAGGATCTTCAGGATGGCATTGGCGGCGCTGCGGTTGAGATCGTCGGCGGGATCGATGATGACGATCCGCCAGTTGCCGGTGCCCGAGGTCTGCGAGAAGAATTTTCCGGCGCGGCGCACTTCGTCGACGGTGATTGCGGATTTCACCTTGCCCGTCTTGTCGTCGACCGGCCGGCTCAAATGCAGCAGATTGTGGGACGCGCCGCCAGAAATCTGCCGGCTGACAACCGATGCCGGATCCGGATCGCCGATCACCTCCGGTGCGGATGCCGGATCCGGATGCGAGAGGACATGATTGGCGAAACGAAAGGCGAGCGTCGCCTTGCCGATGCCCTCAGGCCCTTCGATCAGCATGGCATGATGGCCCTTGCCGGAGCGATAGGATTGCGCGAGGAAAGCCTCCGCCTCCTTGTGGCCGAAGAGCTTCGTATTATCCTGCGGAGGAATGGCGCCGTCGAGAACGCCCGGCCGTTCGTCGCTCATTGCGCGGCTTCCGTTCCCGTGGCGAGATTGGCCGCCACCAGCCGCTTGTCGACAATCCCCGCGATTTCAGCGGCGATCTCGTCTTCCGACCTCTGCGCATCGATGACGTGGCAACGATCGGGTTCGCGAGCGGCGATATCGAGAAAGGCCTCGCGACGTTTCTCATGAGTCTGCATCTCTTCCTTCTCGAAGCGATCGGGTGCGGTCACGGCGGAAGCGCGCTTGCGTGCACGCTCCAGCCCGATCTCTGCGGGAATGTCGAGAATCAGCGTGCAATGCGGAATGACGCCGTTGACGGCAACCCTTTGCAGCGCCTCGATATAATCGGGCTCGAGATTGCCTGTCACGCCTTGATAGACGCGCGAGGAATCCATGAACCGGTCGCAAAGGACGATGGTGCCGCGTGCCATTGCCGGACGGATGACGTCCTCGACATGATCGTTTCGGGCGGCGGCGAAGAGAATGGCCTCCATGCGGGTGCCAAACATTTCCGCAGCGCCCGAAAGCAGGACGTGCCGCACGGCTTCGGCACCCGGTGATCCGCCGGGTTCGCGCGTCACCAGAACCTCATGGCCGCGCTCGCGCAACCGCTCGGCCAGGCGGCGAATCTGGGTGGATTTGCCAGCTCCCTCGCCGCCTTCGAAGCTTACGAATAATCCGTTTGCATCAGCCAATGATCATGTCCTGCACTTTTCGCGTGCCATTTGTCCGGCGCGCGATATGCATCCTGTTTAACCCAAGACATGTCCAGGTGGAACCGTGCATGTCCCGATGTCCGCCACTCTATATGGGGTGTGAACAGAGATTTCGCGAACCTTGCGGCCCATTCAGGTCGGCAATGGCCGGTCCCACAGCCAGGAGAACAGGAGCGATTCCGCTAGCTCCATGAAGGCATCGAAAGCGCGGCGACCCAATGTGCCCTGCTCAACCGCTTCCTTCGTATAGAGTGGCAGCTCCCGCACCAGACGCGCGCCCAGGAACACGCGAAGGGTGCCGGCCTCGTAACCTGCAGTCACCGGCGCTGTCAGCGGCCAGCGATAGACGATGCGCGCCGACAGCCGATCCGGCGTCTCGATCGGAACATAGACATCGACGGGCACTTTCGCCTGCAAGCCGACGGTGGAGGCAGCGCCGCCATAGACGCTGGCGTCGCCGATCACCTCGCCATCAGCGAAGATACGCTGGCTCTTGAAATTGCTGAGGCCCCATTCGAGGACGCGGCGCGTTTCCTCGATCCGGTCCTTGTCACTCTTCAGTCCGCCCAGTGCCAAAAACAGCCGGCGGCCGTCGCGCTGAATGGAGGCAACGATCGAAAAACCCTCGCCTTCGGCAAAGCCGAGCCCCAGGCCATCCACGCCTATATTGAGCAGAAGCATCGGGTTCTTGTTGCGCTGATAGATCTTGTTCCAGGTGAAGTCGGCCTGCCCAAAATATTTGTAGAAATCCGGGTGCTTCTCCTGCAGGTCCTGCGCCAGCATGACCATCTCCCGCGCGGAGACCTTGCCGCCGCCATTGGGGTCGTTGGCATCGGGCAGCCCGGTGGAATTGGCGAAGGTCGCCCGCGACATGCCGATCTCGCGGGCACGGGCCGTCATGCGCCGCGCAAATTCTCGCTCGCTGACGGACATGCCTTCCGCCAGAACGATGCAGGCGTCATTCGCCTGCTGCACGGCTATACCCTGGATCAGATCGCCGACGCGAATGCGCGATTTCAGTGCCGCGAACATAGTCGATGCGCGCGACGGCGCGCCGCCTGTCCGCCAGGCATTTTCCGAGACGGGATACTCAGTATCAAGATTGATCTCCCCTCGTCCAATCGCATCGAAAACGACATCCAGCGTCATCAGCTTCGCAAGCGACGCGGGAGAGATCGGCTGATCCTCGTTCTTGGCAAGCAGGATGGTGCCGGTCGACGCCTCGATCATGAATGCCTGCGCAGCTTTCGTGTCGAAAGCACCCGGCGTGGCTGGCTGCGCAAAAGCTTCGGCGCTACCGACTCCGATGAGGAAAAGGAACAAAAGAATCAAGCGCTTTGGCATATTGTCCCCTTCATCCGACCACCGGCACGATTATTTTAGTGACGGGTTAAGATTCAGGCAATGACGCCGATCAATCGACCTGCGTCGTATCCTGATGCTGGCGGCGATAGGACGAGAGGATCGATTCCTGCGTGAGCCCGTCATTGCGAACCATGACGGCATCGAAAGCGAGATCGACATAGACGGTCTTGATGGGAGCTTCCTGATAGGCGGCAACGGTCGAACCCAACGATTGATCCCCAACGCTTGCAAGACGCCGAGAGAAGTCCGGTCGCTCATAGGGGATCGGACCGATCCGCGGCAGCACGACCATTGTGGGGTCCGCGGTCTCCGCGGCCGGCATGGCGCCGCCGTTCCATTCCATCGGCGGCGGATTGTTGCGCTTGTTGCCGTTATATCCGGCATCCGGCGTTGAGCCGGCAAATGCCGTGGTCGCATAAGGAGACTGGCGCGGTATGGGTGCAATTGCCGGCGTGGGTTCGTAACTGCGCTGCTGGCGGCTTGTACGGAAGGGAGTATCCGTTTCGGGCAGCTGATCCGCTGTCATGCGTCCGGCGGAGGCAACCATCACGCCGGTCGCGATCTGGCCGCCCGGATTGATGCCGGGCAGACGCGAACCCTTCGGGGTATAGGAGGCCATCAGATAAGGCTCGTCATGGCCGTCCATGCGGGCGCGACCGACATACTGCACACGCACGTCTCCAGTGCCGCTATGCTGGAGATCGAGCAGCTGCGCCGTCTTGTTGGAAAGATCGATAATGCGGCCGGGATGGTATGGGCCGCGATCGTTGACGCGGACGATGATGGAGGAGCCAGTTTCGACATTGGTGACGCGAGCGTAGCTCGGTAGCGGGAAGGTCGGGTGTGCCGCGGTCAATGACTGCTGGTCATAGACTTCGCCATTGGCGGTTAGGCGGCCGTGGAAAGCCGAGCCGTACCAGGACGCGATGCCGACCTTGTTATAGCCGAAATCTTCCTTGGGGTAATACCACTTGCCCTTCACCTGATAGGGATTGCCGACCATGAAGCGACCGCCGCCCTTCGGCACGGGACCGTTGTTGACGACGCGAGGGCTCGCCTTCACGCCATATTCCTTCTCGGAGAAATATTCCTTGCCGTGCTGACGCGTCGAAGCAACTTTCTGAGACGTTCCGCAGGCCGTGATGGTTGCGCACATCAGTGAGAGAGCAAACCAACGCATACCCGTTGCGTATGTCACTGCACGATTTTCGAATTTCATCTGTCCCAAGCCGCTACTCATTACATTGACGGAGGTCTGCTACCGGTAGGTCCCTCATTCCGGTATCCTGCTACGCTCCAATCACCTAACGGTGCTTTAATCATGATTGCAGTTTGTCCATTTTGCGATGCAAATTGAGCGCACCGAAGAATTTCTGAAGATCATGGTTAATGCCTGGTAAAGTGCTGTCTGCTGCAAGTAGCGCGGGTCATGATCTTCCCGCTCCGGTGATAATCTATTTCCTGACCGCCGCCGGTCGTTCCGGATTGCAACAGATTCATTCGGTTTGTCATTGAGCTGGGATTGCGATGGGCAGATTTGGCGCAGCTCTTTCAGGCGCGTGTATCAAGACGCATCAGTATTTCGTCATGATAGATATCGTCGACTTTTAGCGCTTCCGTATCGACCGCCCAGGCCTTGAAGCCAAGGGATTCATAGAGGCGAATGGCTGCCGCATTGGAAGATACGACGGTGAGCCGTATCGAGCTGCAGGTGCGTTTTGCCTCGTCGATCGCCGCGATCATCAGTGAGCGCGACAGGCCGGTGCCTCGGCCTTCCGGGCGTACATACATGCCCCAGATGGAGGCGATGTGGCGCATCTTCGCGCCCTTTGACCGCGCAACCGCGACGACGCCAACCAGCGTTCCGTCATCCGCAAAGCCGCCAAATATGGCGCTGTTTTCAATCCTGTCGCCAATTTGAGCCAGCGAATAATCGAGCTCTTCTTCGTACGATGCGCCAAATGCTTCCGGATGGCGGGCCAGTCCTTCCAGGCGGACCTCCCTGAACATCGAAGCGTCGTCACGCTGCAGGCGGCGTATGCTGAAGCGCTGCATGCCCATCCTCTTTGCCAAAGCGCCATCGCGGCGCAAGGAAGATGCGCATTTCGCATCTCACTCTTCGCGCCGTCAACGCTCAATGTGTCATGGCGCCGATAACGTGCTGCAGCTTGTCCGGATTGCGGGTGCAATAGATGGTAACGACCTTATCCTGCTCGATCTGCAGCGCGGTCGTCTGCACCACATTGTCGCCTTCTATTGTCACGAAACCAGGCAAGCCATCGATGACGGCATAGTGGATCAGTTGTGAGGGCTGCGCGCGGAAAATTCGCGCCAGCTGCTCATGAAGCCGCATGGTGGCAGAGAGCCCGATGTGTGGTCGTTGGGATGTCGCCACCTTGCCGCCGCCGTCGGCATAGACAACGACATCCTCGGAAAGCAAGGCCTGGAGGGAGGCCATGTCTCCCGTTCTCGATGCCGTGAAGAAGGCTGCGGCAAGCTTGAGCCCCTGCTCCCTGCCGACGGCGAAGCGCGGCCGGGCTTCAGCGACATGTGCCCTCGCCCGGCTGGCAAGCTTGCGACAAGCGGCTGCCTCGCGACCGATCGCGGAGGATATCTCATCGAAATTCATGCCGAACACGTCATGCAGAAGAAAGGCGGCACGCTCCAGCGGCGAAAGGCGCTCCAAGGCCAGCATCAACGGCATGGTTATATCGTCGCCGGCATCGCCGTCCTCCGGATCGAAAATCGGCTCGGGCAGCCAGGAACCCACATAGGACTCCCGGCGACGGCGCGCCGATTTCAGCTCGTTCAGACAAAGTCTGGTGACGACGGTGCGCAGGAATGCCGCCGGCTCGCGAACGGAGGAACGATCGGTCGCCAGCCAGCGTAGCCACGTCTCCTGGACGACGTCCTCCGCATCCGCGACCGACCCGAGCATCCTGTAGGCAAGCCGAACCAGACGTGGACGCAGCTCGGAAAAGATCGGGTCGGAGGGCGCTTCACTCATGGGCAGCAAGCTCGCGTGGAAATGGATTGAAGTCGCGGCCGCGAGCGAATTGCAGCGTGGTCAGCGCCACACGTTTTCCAAGATGGCGCGCGGTCGCAAGATCGGATGCAGGCGGCGCGATTTCGGGGCCTTCATCCGTATTCGCCTGCGCGGCCGCGCCAAGCCAGAAGCCGAGACGGTTCATATCCTCCTCCGAGCCTGTTGAAGAGCAGTTCGCCGGCGGCAGATCGAGGCCGACCCAATGCATTCCGTGCTGGGCGGCGAAGATCACCATCTGCATCAGCGTCGAAAGCTTGTCGCCGGATCGCGATCCGGAGGTGGTGAAGCCGGCTGCGATCTTGTCCTTCCAGAGATAGCCTCTGGCAAGAACGGTATTTGACGTCGCTTCCTGAAAGGCTTTGAACGGTGCGGAAACCGCGCCCATATAGGTCGGCGAACCGAAGATGATCGCCTGCGCGGCATTGAGGTCGCCCCAGTGATGCTCCACCTCGTCGACGGTCAACAGCATGGCTTCTGCGCCATCGACCTCTTCGACCCCCGCCCTGACGGCTTCGGCCTGCCGGCCCGTATGTCCATAGCCGCTATGATAGACGATTGCGATGCGCTGGCGGATCATTTGTCATCTCCTTTGAAATTCGCGTTGCGAAGGACAAGACAAGACAGGCGTTCCCAATGTGACACGTCATGCTTCACTCTCGACGGCCATCAGCCCGCGATCGGATTAAACATTAGATATTAGTAATTATTGATCTACATCAGGCGATCCTGTAAGACTGCGGGCGTTCGATGGGCCTGCTTTCGGCAGGTCGTGTATGTTGGGTAAAGGGGGCATACCAAGATGTCTGAAGTCTTCGAACCGTTCATCGCTCGCGAGCGTTTTGTCGGTCCGCATAAGTTCGATATTCATATTCAGGACGAGTTGGGCCGGCAATGGTACAGCTATCCCAATCAGTGGCAAAGCGAACGGCAATGGTGGATCGACACCATCAGGCCAGGTGCCACGATCCTTGAATGTGGTGCACATCAAGGACTTACAACGGTTCTTCTGGCACTGTGCGCCGGGCCGAGCGGTGTGGTCCATGCCTGGGAGGCGTCTCCCGCCAATGCTGCCGTGATCGAACGCAATGCCAAGCTGAATGGATTGGAAAACGTCGTCGTCCATCCGCGCGCGGCTGGCGACCGGAAGGGCTTGTTGCCGGTTTACGACAGCCAGGGTTCCTTCATGGTTCTGGCATCGGATCAAGACCCGAGAATGTCGACGAAGGTGGAGGTCGTCAGGCTGGATGACGACTATGATCATTTGAGAAAGGTCGATTTCCTGAAGATCGATGTGGACGGAGCTGATCTCGAAGTATTGCTCGGGGCACCAAAGATTCTGTCCTATCGGCCCTACATCAATCTTGAACTGCACACTTTCCTCTTCGACAATCCGGTCAGGACGGTCTCCACGATCATGAAAATATTCGAGGATCTGGACTACAGCTTCAAGGTGGATGCCTATGACGGCAAAGACGTCGTTGACGTCGGCGTCTCACCGGACATTGGCTGGCTGACGAGCTTCAAATTCGTACAGCTTTTCTGCACGCCCTTGTAAAACCAATCGGGGCGGCGCTAACCAGCAGTGACCTTGGGCGGCATCAGACAGAGAGCCGCCTACCTGCCCTTAAAACATAATGATTTCATAGAGATATGGCGGAAGAGGTGGGATTCGAACCCACGGTACGGTTTCCCGCACGCCGGTTTTCAAGACCGGTTCCTTAAACCACTCGGACACTCTTCCATCTATTTGATATTGAAGAATTTTATTCTCCAATATCCGGTGCGGCAACCGTAGTGTCGCGACGCAGTTAGCGACTATTTCGGCTTCCGACTTGCGCTTATAGCGACTTGCAACGCTGCGTCAACTTATTCGGTATCGCCAGCCTCCATTGCCCGCGCACCATGCGGATAGGCAAATTGGGGAAATACCCAGAAGGCGAGGCTAGCCAAGCGTGGATCATGATTCTGATAGCGCGATGAAAAGTCGGGGGGCTGGATTGTGGGATCGCATCGCTTCTCGATGAGCATCCAAACCATTCGACGGCGCTTGCCTGGGCTGGCAAAAACAAGGGGGGCCGGCCATCTAAAGCGGCCGAACCCCCTTCGCCAGGTCAGGGGTCAAATCTGACTGAAGCAGACTAATGATAAGCAAAGCTTAGTGTTTGTCAATTGTCATCGCGTAAAGCATCCGACCTCTTCATTTCGGCGAATCAAAGGCGCGGGCAAACAATCCTCGTTTGCCGCCTCGCTCTCTTTTATTCAGTTTTTTTCAAATGGAGATTTATTTAGATCAGTAAGTTGGACGGTTTTGTTAAAGAAGGGTCCGTCGGCGGATTTTACGATCCAGCGAAAGGAATGTTCTTTCCAGCGCCGTCGATCGGATTGCGTATCCTGGAAATCCGTCGTCGGGCTAATTGTCTGCTGTGCTTTCATCAAAATTTGTAGGAAAAGAGGCTCTAAAGTTCTGCGCTCTCTTACAAAAGGTTCGGCGTCGATCAACCTGGATATCGCCCTCGCCCATGACACTCGACAATGGTTCCCTCTCCCTCGGTACCAAGCCTCTCGCAGGCCCTGCCCTTGCCGCCTTCTTCAGCCGGGACGCCGTTGCAGTTGCTTCCGAGCTGATCGGAGCGCGCTTGACTGTCGCGGGTATCGGAGGGCGTATTGTCGAAACGGAGGCCTATCGGCCGGATGATGCGGCATCCCACGCTTATCGCGGGCCTACGGCGCGCAATGCGGCCATGTTCGGACCGGCCGGGCATGCCTATGTTTACCGGTCCTATGGCATTCATTGGTGTTTGAATTTCGTCTGCGTCGGCGCAAGTGCCGTGCTCATCCGCGCGCTGGAGCCGGAAAGCGGTATTGAGCAGATGATTCGCCGGCGGGGTCTCGATGATATCGTTTCGCTTTGCAACGGGCCTGGCAAACTCTCCCAGGCATTGGCCGTCGACATAAGTCTCGACGGTCGCGCCCTCGACGCGATGCCGTTTGCCGTTTCGCTCGCCGAGCCCGTGGCAATCGTCGCGGGCAAGCGCATTGGCATCACCAAGAATGTGGACCCGCTCTGGCGTTTCGGTGCCGTCGGTTCGCGCTTCGTCAGCCGGCGTTTTCCGTGATCGACAAAAAAATAGGCCGCCGGGGTGGCGCCCGGCGGCCATGAGCCACACAGTGAAACTGGAAAGGCTGCGCGGCTATTCCATTGCGACGCTGTGATCGACTGCCGGCGGCGCCTTCGGCTTGCGCAAGAGCACCAGCAGCGGCATGGCGAAGATCGACATCAGCATCAGCAGTTTGAAGTCGTCCATATAAGCGATGATGGTCGCCTGCGTCGTGATCATACCGTCGAGCGATGCCCTGCCGACTGCCGTAAACGGGCTCACGCCCTGTGCCGCGGTGACGTCGAAATAGCGATTGAACGGCGTCACATAGGCCGCGATGTTGGCATGGTTGACCTGCGTATTCTCGGTAATCAGCATCGAAACGACCGAAATGCCGACACTGGAGCCGATGTTACGCGAGAGGTTGTAGAGACCGGTCCCCTCGCCGCGCATCTGAGCCGGCAGCGTCGCGAAGGCGATCGTCGTCAGCGGCACGAAGAGGAAGCCGAGGCCTGCACCCTGAACGAAGCCGACTGATATTAGCGTCCATTGCGAAACATCCGGTGTCCAGCCCGTCATGTCGTACATGGCCCAGGCCGTCAGCGCGAGACCGATGAACAGCAGCCAGCGCGTGTCCACCTTGCCGATCAGCCGCCCGACCAGGAACATGCAGAACATCGTGCCGAGGCCGCGCGGTCCCATGACGATGCCGGCCGTCACGACCGGATAGCCCATCAGCGTCTGCAGATAAGGCGTCATCAGCGCCAGCGAAGCCAGATAGGTCACGCCGACGATGAAGATGAACAGGATGCTGACGGCAAAGTTCTGGTCCATGAAGAGCCGCGGATTGACGAAACTTCGCTCGGCCGTGAACATATGCACGAGGAAGAGATAGAAGGCGCTGA
This sequence comes from Martinezella hainanensis, assembly GCF_900094555.1. Taxonomy (GTDB): domain Bacteria; phylum Pseudomonadota; class Alphaproteobacteria; order Rhizobiales; family Rhizobiaceae; genus Rhizobium; species Rhizobium hainanense. Next base: position 67,866 of record NZ_FMAC01000019.1, on the reverse strand, counting down.
CGCAGACGAGTGCCTCGATGATGATCTCGCTCGAATAGAACCAGTCGAGCTGCTCGCCGCGGTCGAGGAATAGCTGCAGACCGGCGATCGCGATCGAAAGCATGCCGAAGCCGAACCAGTCGAGCTTGGCGAGCGCGTCGAGCTTTGTCTCGGTCACGTAGACGACGATGCCGAAGAAGGCGAGCGCGCCGATTGGCACGTTGATGTAGAACACCCAGCGCCAACTGATATTGTCGGTCAGCCAGCCGCCGATGACCGGCCCGAGCACCGGGCCGACCATGACCGAAACGCCGAACAGTGCCATGGCGCGGCCACGCTCCTCGACATTGTAGATATCGAGCAGAATGCCCTGCGACAGCGGTACGAGCGACGCGCCGAACAGGCCTTGCAGCAGGCGGAAGCCGACGATCTGTATCAGCGATTCCGACAGGCCGCATAGGACCGAGGCAACGACGAAGCCGGCGATTGCCACCAGCAGGACACGCTTGCGGCCGAATTTCGCCGAGAGGAAGCCGGAGGGCGGAGTCATGATGGCAGCCGCGACGATGTAGGACGTCAGCACCCAGTTGATCTGGTCGGCGCTGGCCGAGACGTCACCCTGTATGTGCGGCAGCGCCACATTGGCGATCGTCGTGTCCAGCGCCTGCATGATGACGGACAGGATGACGCAGGCGGTAATCGCGCCGCGATTGGCGACGACGGGTGCGGTGGGAGAAGCTGTGGCGTTATTACTCATGATCCTGACCGCGGGAATGGCCCAGCAGGTTGGTAATGAAATCAGGCAGGCCGCGGGCGTGGCCGGTGTCGACATCGGCGACGACACTCATCCCGACGCGTAGCGGAGGCTTGCCTGCCGTATCGTCGATATTGATGATCATCGGTATGCGCTGTACGACCTTGACCCAGTTACCGGTCGTGTTCTGCGCCGGCAGAAGCGAGAAGCTCGAGCCGGATGCCGGCGAAATGCTGGCGACCGTGCCCTTCCAGGTGACGCCCGGATAGGCATCGACCGAGATGTCGACCTTCTGGTGGGGCCGAACGTAAGTGAGCTCGGTTTCCTTCGGGCTGGCATTGATCCATAGATGCGTGGTGGAAACCAGCGAGAAGCCCGGCTGGGAGGCCGTCAGATAGGCTCCGACCTGCAACGAGGGAACATTGGCGGTCACGCCGTCGAAGGGTGCCTTCACGACGGTATCGTCAAGCTCGCGCTGCGCATTGTCGACGGCAGCCTTGGCCTGCAGATAGAGCGGGTTCTGTTCGGCAGGCAGATCGGCGGTGCCTTCGCCGCCCAATTGGGCGAGAGTTGCGGCAGCCGTAGCCTGTGCGACCAATACCTTCTGTTGCGCGGCTTCGAGATTATGCCTGGCCTGGTCGAGAGCCGCCTTGGAAGCGACCGAGCTGTTGATCAGATTCTGCTGGCGGTCGAATTCCGTTTGATAGTACGGGATGTCGGCTTGCGCCTGGGCGATCTCGGCCAGGGCCTGCTTGTAGCTTGCCTGCAGGTTCAGGATCTGGTTCCTGGCATTGCCGAGCTGCGCTTTCGCGCCTTCGAGCGCGATCCGGAACGAATCGGGCTTCAGGCGGAAGAGCACCTGCCCTTTCTTCACGACCTCGTTCTCATGCACGTCGACCGAAATCACCGTGCCGGATACGTCAGTGGAAACGCCAACCATGTCGGCCTGGATATAGGCATTGTCCGTGGACATGATCTGTCCGCCGGTGACGTAGTAATAGCCGCCGATGACGAGCGCGGCCGGAAGCAGCGCAAACATCACCGGTCGCGTCATGCTGCGGCGCTTGCGCGGCTTTTCGGGAGGTGCCGCAGGTGTAGCCGGGGCAGTCGTCGACGGCTGGGGCGCCGGGTTGGAGGATGGGGCCTCGGCGACTGGAGTTTGATTTTGTTCGGAGGAATTTGCGTTCGCGGGTACGCGAAGCGGGGAAGATGCTTCAGCCATGTTGTAACTCTTTGTCGACTGCCTTCGAGCGGCAGGCGCTGACCAGGTTCGATTTCATAAGGGTAAGCAATTCATAGAGGCGCTCTTGATCTTCCTGAGAGGCGCCCTCGAGCGCTTCCCGGCGCGACTGTTCACCTATGCTGCGCATGGTGTCCATCAGCGGACGAGCCTCTTCGCGCATGTAGAGGAGCCAGCTGCGCCGATCGTTCGGATGTTGCCGGCGCTCCACCAGCCCCCGTTCGCTGAGTTTGTCGAGGATACGCACCAGGGTGATCGGCTCGATTTCCAGAATCTCGGCCAATCCGGCCTGATGGATGCCCTCATTGTTCGCGAGGTAGGCAAGCGTCTGCCATTGCGAGCGTGTCAGGCCCAAATCCTTTGCACGCTGCTCGAATCTCTTTCGAAGCAGTCGGGCAACGTCATGGAGGAGAAAACCAACGGTGGGGGTCGAAATCATGGTATGAGGAGCCTGCTATTCATAAGCAACCTTATAATTGTCATTACCTATAGTAAGCGCCCATGTGATACAAGAGGGTGAGCGTTCAACAAGTGGCGATGGTCAAGATGTCGCAGCGAGTGTCGCAAAGATGCCGCACCAAGCGGTGGTTGTGGCGTATTCGGCAGGAACTGCAGCGTTCAGGTGCGGGCGATTCCACTTGCGATCAATTGAAAAGGCGCGGACAGTTGTCCGCGCCTTTTCGGCAGTTTCGCAGCTGTGGTGGCTCGCAGGGCTCGTCCACCGATCGGAAAGTTCGTCCTGAAGCTAGCGTCTGCTCAGGAGACCGATCAGATAGCCGATGCCGGCTGCGGCCGCGACCATGAAAATCGGCTCTTCACGAACTCTCTCTCGCAACTGCTCGGTGATCTCCTGGGCTTCTTCGGCGACGACAGATTTCGCTCCCTGCCCGACGGCTGCCACGCTTTGCGACAGTTTTGCCAGATCTTCGCGCAACGCTGCCACCTGGGCGGCAAGATCTTCCATCGCCGTTTCCGTCTGGGCTCGTGCCGAAGAAGACTGAGCGGAAGCTGATTTCGTCTCTGCCATCGTATGCTCCTTGAGTTTCCGTGTTGTTAGAACGCTGTCACCTATCAAAGGTTCCGGCACCTTTGCGCCTCCCTCGGTGATTTCCCTGCTGGCTCTTCAATTCCGGTTCGGATTGTTCTAAGGAACTCCGATTGTTTCGCCTGCGGGCGAAGGCTTGATGATGACGAGGTTTGCTTTCCGATGTTCGACGTGCTGAGAAAAATTGCCCAGACCTGGGTTGCCAAGGGTTTGTTGCTTCTTCTTGCGGCAGCCTTCGGCGTGTGGGGCGTCGAGCGATCCCTCATCACCGGCGGCAGCAGCAATACCGTTGTCACGGTTGGCGATCAGCACATCGATACCAACGAGTTCCGTCTTGCCTATCGCCGGCAGATCCAGGCGATCAGCCAGCAGTTGCGCATGCAGATCACGCCGGAGCAGGCTCGCGCCTTTGGCATCGGGCAGCAGACGGTGGCGCAGCTCGTTGCTGGTGCCTCGCTCGATCAGCTTGCCGCTGACATGAACCTCGGCCTTTCGCAGGACCGGCTTGCCAAGCTCATCGGCGACGATCCGGCCTTCAAGGCTGCGAATGGCGCCTTTGACCGTCAAAAGTTCGATATGCTCCTGCGCAACAGCAGCATATCGCCTGATGACTACATCAAGGAGCGCAGCAAGGTCGCGATCCGCAGCCAGATTGTCGAGGCTGTTTCGAACGGCTTTACAGCGCCGGCGGTTCTTGCCGATGCGGTCAAGCAGTATCACGACGAGACCCGCAGCGTCGATTATCTGCTGCTGACCAACGCCAATATCGATCCCGTCAAGGCGCCGGCCGACGACGTGCTGCAAAAGTGGTTCGACGGCGTGAAGTCGAAATATCGTGCGCCCGAATATCGCAAGTTCGCCTTTGTGAAGCTGCAGGCCGAAGATATTGCCGATCTGGCAAGTGTTACGGATGACGAAGTGCGCGCGCAGTTCGACAAGCGCAAGGACAGCTTCACCACGCCGGCAACCCGCACCATCGAGCAGCTGACCTTCGCCAATAAGGATCTCGCCAATGCCGCCGCCGATGCGCTGAAGACCGGCACGACCTTCGATCAGCTCGTCACCGACCAGGGCAAGAAGCCTTCCGACGTTCTGCTTGGCACTTTCACCAAGGATCAGGTTCCGGACAAGACCGTTGCCGAGGCCGCCTTTGCCGTAACCAAGGAAGGCGGCACCAGCTCCGTCGTTGATGGTTCGTTCGGCCCGGTTATCTTGCGCGTAACCAACGTGAAGGCCGAAACGGCGAAGAATTTCGACGAGGTCAAGGAAGATATCCGCAAGCAGATTGCGCTCGGTAACGCCGCCAACGAAATCACCAGCTTCCACGACAAGTTCGAGGATCTGCGGGGTTCCGGCGTTTCGCTGCAGGAGGCGGCAACACAGCTGAAGCTGAAGCTTGTTGCCGTCGATGCCATCGATGCGACCGGCCTCGATCAGAGTGGCAACGAGGTCAAGGATCTGCCAGCCCGCCAGCAGCTGATTTCGGAAGTCTTCAAGGCCGATCAGGGCGGCAACCCTGCACCGCTGACGGTCGGTAACGATGGCTATATCTGGTACGAAGTGACGAATGTCACGCCCGATCACGATCGCACTCTTGCCGATGTGCGTGAAAAGGCCGTTGCCGATTGGACTGCCGAACAGCAGAAGGTGGCGCTTGCCGCCAAGGCGACCGAGCTGAAGCAGGAAGCGCAGAAGGGCAAGTCGCTTGCCGATATCGCCGCCCCACTCGGCATTGCGGTTGAAAGCAAGACTGGCATTACACGCTCGACCGACGATCCGGTTCTCGGCCGTGGCGGTATCGCTGCTGCCTTCTCCGGCCCGGTCGATACGGCTGCGAATGCGGTCGGCGCCGATGACACGACGCAGATCCTGCTCAAGGTCACCGATGTCAACGATAATCCGACAACCGACGCGCTGAGCAACGACGATCAGCAGGTCGCCCAGATCGCCAACGCCGCCGGCGACGATATCCTAGACCAGATTGTCGGCCAGCTGCAGTCCAAATACGCCGTCACGGTCAACCAGAACCTCGCCGAACAAGCGATGTCCCGCTAGGCCCGTTTGGGAGGATGGATAGTCAATGACCGAATTGAAGCCTTTCCTCGCCAAGGTCGCCAATCGCGAGGCACTGACGCGGGACGAAGCCCGGCAGGCGTTCGAGATACTGATGTCGGGCGAAGCCACGCCGTCGCAGATCGGCGCGTTCCTCATGGCGCTGCGCGTGCGCGGCGAAACGGTTGACGAAATCGTCGGTGCCGTCACGACAATGCGCGCCAAGATGCTGCCGGTGAAGGCGCCGGCGGATGCCATTGATATCGTCGGCACTGGCGGCGATGGGTTTGGCACATATAACATCTCGACGCTGGCGGCCTTCATCGTCGCCGGCGCCGGCGTGCCTGTCGCAAAGCATGGCAATCGTGCTCAAAGCTCCAAGGCCGGCACCGCCGACACGCAGTCCGTATTGGGCATCAAGCTTGATATCGGACCGGAAACGATCGCCCGCTGCATTCGTGAAGCCGGTATCGGCTTCATGTTCGCGCAGCTGCATCACTCCTCCATGCGCCATGTCGGTCCCTCGCGCGTCGAGCTCGGCACGCGGACGATCTTCAACCTTCTTGGCCCTCTTTCGAATCCGGCTGGCGCGCGACGTCAGCTGTTGGGTGTCTTCGCGCCGCAATGGGTATTGCTGCTGGCCGAAGTTCTGAAGGATCTGAAGGCCGAAAGCGTCTGGGTCGTACATGGCGACGGCCTGGACGAAATCACGACGACTGGCAAGACCTCCGTCGCGGCTCTGGAAAACGGCAAGATCCGTACCTTCGAGCTGACACCGTCAGATTTCGGCCTGAAGCATGCCGACCTTGCCGATCTCAAGGGCGGCGATGGTATTGCCAATGCAGCGGCCCTTCGTGCGGTGCTAGGTGGCGAAAAGAACGCCTATCGCGACATCGCACTTGCCAATGCGGCGGCCTCGCTGGTCATTGCCGGCAAGGCGGAAACGCTCCATGATGGGATGAAGCTCGCGGCCCATTCGCTCGATAGCGGCGCTACCGCCGTTGCGTTGGAAAAGCTCATTGCCGTTTCCAACGAGGAAGAACAGGACTAGGACGTCATGACCGATATCCTTAGAAAGATCGAAGCCTACAAGCGCGAGGAAATTGCCGCTGCCAAGGCCAAGCGGTCGCTTGCCGATCTCAAGGCGATGCAGGCCGGACAGTCCGCGCCGCGCGGCTTTCATAAGGCGCTGCTCGCTAAGCAAGAAGCCGGCGCTTTCGGCCTGATTGCCGAAATCAAGAAGGCAAGCCCGTCCAAGGGTCTGATCCGCCCCGATTTCGACCCGCCGGCGCTTGCCAAGGCCTATGAGGCCGGTGGTGCGGCCTGTCTTTCGGTGTTGACGGATACGCCGAGCTTCCAAGGTGCTCCTGAATTCCTGACGGCTGCCCGCGCGGCCTGTGCGCTGCCGGCGCTGCGCAAGGACTTCATGTTCGATACCTATCAGGTGCAGGAAGCCCGCGCTTGGGGTGCGGATTGCATCCTGCTCATCATGGCATCGCTTTCGGACGATGATGCCGAGCGTCTCCAGGACGAAGCCTTTGGCCTCGGCATGGATGTGTTGGTCGAGGTACATGACGCCGAAGAGATGGATCGTGCGCTAAAACTGTCCTCGCCGTTGATCGGCATCAACAACCGCAATCTGCGCACCTTCGAAGTCAGTTTGACGGTCAGCGAGAACCTAGCACCCATGGTGCAGAAGGATCGGCTGCTGGTCGGCGAAAGCGGCGTCTTCACCCATGCCGATTGCAAGCGTCTTGAAGCCGCAGGCATCACCACATTCCTCGTTGGCGAAAGCCTGATGCGGAAGGATGACGTCACGGCCGCGACCCGATTGCTGCTGAACGGCGAAGCCGGCATTCTGGCGGCTGAGTGAAATGAGCACGCCGAAGGCCGGTCTCACGCATATCGATGCTTCGGGCGAAGCGCATATGGTCGATGTCGGCGGCAAGGCCGAAACGGCGCGTAGCGCCACGGCCACCGGCTACGTCAAAATGAAGCCGGAGACACTGGCGTTGATTCGCGAAGGCAATGCCAAGAAGGGCGACGTCATCGGTACGGCGCGGCTTGCCGGCATCATGGCGGCGAAACAGACGAGCAATCTCATTCCGCTTTGCCATCCGCTGATGCTGACGAAAGTTGCCGTCGACATCGAAGAGGATGCCGCCCTGCCTGGCCTGCGCGTCACAGCGACGGCCAAGCTGACCGGCCGCACCGGCGTCGAGATGGAAGCGCTGACGGCGGTTTCCGTCGCTTGCCTGACGATCTACGATATGGCCAAGGCTGCGGATCGTGGCATGGAAATCGGCGGCATCACGCTATTGGAGAAATCCGGCGGCAAATCTGGAGATTTCCGCCATTCGGGGGCCTGATTTATGAGCCTGTTACCCGTTGCCGAAGCACAAGCGCGTCTGCTGAACAGTGCCACGCCGATCTATCGTTTCGAGAGCGTTCCGCTTGATATGGCCGAGGGCCGAGTTCTGGCGAGGGATCTGACCGCTCGTCTGACACAACCACCTTTCGACGCCTCGGCCATGGACGGCTACGCGCTGCGCTTCGAGGATGCTGCGGCGCCGGGCGCAGAATTGGAGGTCGTAGGTGCTTCCGCTGCCGGCCATGCCTTCGATGGCAGCGTCGGCAAGGGCGAAGCAGTCCGCATCTTCACGGGTGCTCCCGTCCCGTCAGGTGCCGATTCGGTTCTCCTGCAGGAAGACGCGCAGCGCCTGGAAGGCGATCGTATCCGCACCGCCTATCCTTTGCGCAAAGGGCAGCATATTCGCCCGCGCGGACAGGATTTTCTGGAGGAGGAAGCCGTGCTTCCGGCTGGCACAATCATGGATTTTTCGCGGCTCACTGTCGCCGCGGCCATGAACCATCCGGCATTGGATGTTTACCGGCGGCCATTGGTGGCGATTCTAGCGACCGGTGACGAGCTTGTCGCACCGGGCAATGAACCGGGGCCATCACAAATCATCGCCTCGAACACCTTCGGCATTGCCGCACTTGCGCGCAATGCGGGCGCCCATGTGCTTGATCTCGGCATTGTATCCGACGACAGCGACGAGATTACCGCTGCCATCGGCCGTGCGCAGGTAGCAAAGGCCGATATCATCGTCACGCTCGGTGGCGCCTCCGTTGGCGATCACGATCTGGTGCAGGCGACGATGATTGCCGCAGGCATGAAGCTGGACTTCTGGCGCATCGCCATGCGTCCGGGCAAGCCGCTGATGGTCGGCAGCCTCGGCGACATGCATGTTCTCGGCCTTCCCGGCAATCCCGTTTCCAGCCTCGTCTGCGGGCTGCTCTTTCTCGAGCCGCTGATAAGAAAGCTTGCATCCCTGCCGCCGGTAAAGCGCGAAGGCATTGCGCGCGCTGCGGTGCCCTTTGCGGCTAACGATCAGCGCCAGGATTATGTGCGTGCGACGCTGACGAGGGCCGATAACGACGGCTGGCTCGCCGAGCCCTTCTCGAAGCAGGATTCATCGATGATGAAGGTGTTTTCGCGTGCCGACTGTCTGGTCGTCCGCCCGCCGCATGCATCGCAGCTTGAAGTCGGCTCGCCAACTCCAGTCATATTCCTGCGGCCCGATCTGCTGGGCTGAAGTTGCCCAGGGAAATCGCATGGCGGTTCTCCGTCCGGAAGTAGCGAGGCAATAAGAGCGGACAAGCAAAAGCCGGGAGGTTCGACCCACCCGGCTCGCAATCGTCAGATCAATAGGCCAACTAATTACTTCGCCGGCTTCTCGTGGTGGCCACCGAAGCCGGCGCGCATGGCGGAGAGAACCTTGTTGGCGTAATCGTCATTGCCGCGCGAGGCGAAGCGGCCATAAAGCGCTGCGCTGAGAACCGGTGTTGGAACGCCTTCGTCGATGGCAGCCGAAATCGTCCAGCGGCCTTCGCCGGAGTCGGAAACACGGCCCGCATACTGCGAAAGCGCTGCGTCGCCATGCAGGGCGTCGGCCGTGAGGTCGAGCAGCCAGGAGGTGATCACGCTGCCGCGGCGCCAGACTTCGCTGATTTCGGCAATGTCGAGATCATACTGATAGTACTGCGGATGAGAAAGCGGAGCGGTTTCAGCATCCTTCTCGGCAGTCTGCTTGCCGATATTGGCATGATGCAACACGTTCAGGCCTTCGGCGTAAGCTGCCATCAGGCCATATTCGATGCCGTTGTGGACCATCTTGACGAAGTGGCCGGCGCCGGATGGGCCGCAATGCAGATAGCCCTGCTCCGCCGTGCTGTTCTTGGCGGCCTCTTCGGAGCGCATCTTCGACGGAGCTACGTCGCCGACACCAGGAGCAAGCGTTGCGAAGATCGGCGAGAGATGCTCGACGGTTTCCTTCTCGCCGCCGATCATCAGGCAATAGCCGCGCTCCAGGCCGAAAACACCGCCACTGGTGCCGACGTCAACATAATGGATACCCTTCGGCTTCAACTCCTCAGCGCGGCGGATATCGTCGTGATAATAGGAGTTGCCGCCGTCGATGACGATGTCGCCCTCTTCCAGCAAAGGCACGATCGCAGCCAGCTCCTGATCAACGATTGCAGCCGGCAACATCATCCAGACGACGCGCGGCTTGGCGAGTTTCGATACGAAATCCGCAAGAGACTTGCTGCCGGTGGCGCCGAGCTGCTCCAGCCCCGCGATGCTTTCCGGACGCGCATCGAAAACAACCGCACTGTGACCGCCTCTCATCAGGCGCTGCACCATGTTGTTGCCCATACGGCCAAGGCCAATCATTCCGATTTGCATATGTCAGTCTCCTAGGACGGTTTTAATCGTTTGAATGTTCAATAGAGACATTTCGCAGCATTTTCCAATGAACAAATGACGGGCGAGCTATGCACAAGCCAGACAGCGAAGAAAAATTCGCCCGTTCACGCATCTGTGATATCGCCTGGTCAAACCTCCCGCTTTTCCCCATGATCGCGCTTTGCCGGCATCGAGGAAAGCTGTATTTTGCTCTTCCATTCGAGTGGATGGATTTAGCATCGATCTCCGGTTCTTTGCATAATTCTCTTTAGGGCGGCGCTCACATTGTGCGTCAAAGGGGGCATATGGCTGCGTCTTTGAAACTGCCGCTGGTTCCAGCTTCATTTTTCGGCATGGTTCTGGGGCTTTCCGGCCTGGCCAATGCCTGGCGTGTCGGGGCGCGTATCTGGCACCTGCCGGGACTTGTCGGTGAAGTGCTGACCTTCCTGGCACTAGCTGTCTGGCTGCTGCTGATCGTGCTTTACGCTTTGAAGTGGATGGTGGCGCGCGAGGAGGCATTCAAGGAAGTGGCGCACCCAGTCCAGTGCTGTTTCATCGGCCTTGTCGGTGTCGCGACCATGTTGGTAGCCGGCGGCCTTCTGCCCTATTCGCGCATCGGTGCCGAAACCACATTCCTGATCGGCGCCGTCTATACCCTGGCATTTTCCGTCTGGCGCACGGGAGGGCTCTGGCAGGGTGGACGCGATATCGCGACGACGACAGCCGTACTCTATCTGCCCAGTGTCGCCGGCAGCTTCGTCACAGCCATCGTCGGAGCGGCGCTTGGTTTTCCACAATGGGCGCAGCTTTTCTTCGGCGCCGGCTTCTTCGCCTGGCTTGCCATCGAATCCGCCCTGCTGCATCGCCTGCTGACGGGACCAGCGCTGGCACCGCCACTAAGGCCGACCCTTGGAATTCAATTGGCTCCACCAACCGTTGGTGCGCTTGCCTATATCAGCGTTACGCAAGGCGCTCCCGACATGCTCGTCCATGCAATGGTCGGCTACGGCGTGCTGCAGGCTCTGATCATGTTGCGCCTCCTGCCCTGGATCATGAAGGAAGGATTCAGCCCGGCTTACTGGGCTTTCACCTTCGGCGCGACTGCCTTGGCGGCCGCTCCCATGCGGCTGGTCGAGCGCGGCGATGTCGGTCCGGTCACGCAATTGGCTCCGATTCTCTTTGTTGCCGCCAATATCGTCGTCGGTCTGGTCGCTCTCGCAACGATCTGGCTGATTGCCAATCGCAAACTCGTCATCGGCTGGGTCGAGCTTGCCGATCGTGGTGCCGGCGCGGTTGGTCGGGGTTGAGGAAGCCCAAGGGGCACGATTTGGAGGATGGCATGCTTGACCATGTGACGATCGGCGTTCGCGACCTTGAACGTTCGAAGATATTCTACGATAAGGTATTGCGCCCTCTCGGCATCGAACGCCTGTACGCGGAAGGCGAAACTTTTGCAGGTTATGGCGCCAGACCGAAGGCATTCTTCTGGATCGGCCAGCGTGATGCGCCGCAGACAAGTGCGCATATAGCCTTTACTGCCGGTAGCCGGAAAATCGTCGACGAATTTCACCAGGCGGCACTTGCGGCCGGTGGCATCGACAATGGCGCTCCCGGGCTTCGCCCTCACTATCACCAGAACTATTATGGCGCCTTCATTCTCGATCCGGATGGCCATAATATCGAAGCGGTTTGTCACTTGCAGGCGAGTTGAGTGGCGGGTACCGCATTTTCGGTAAAATCGCTGTACCGGTGGCCGACATAGCGCGCGCGGCCAAATTGGCGCGAAGTCAATTCGGCTATCGAAACGATGAAAATTGGTCTGACTATGTGCCGTTCAAGAACGCAACGCTTGTTAGTCGTTAGCGACATCCATGGCTTTCCCGGAACTTTTGCTGAATTGTTTGATGTTGGGTGCCTTGAGCACCGCGGTTTACAGCTTGCCGGCCTCAGCGGCCGTCCCGACCTGAGTGGAGACAGCCTTCACGACCACCTTTTCAGCAAAGATGGCGTGCAGCAAGCAGTTCGGGAACTTCTTGAAATTGATGGACGTACATGTGTGGGCATCGGCTTCAGCGCCGGTGGAACTGCTCTGTGGACAGCTGTCAAGCAGGGTTTGGAGCTCGAGGCGTTGATCTGCGTTTCATCAACCAGACTGCGCTTCGAAACGTCTCCCTTGAATATACCCACCATGGTATTTTGGGGAGAGGCCGATCCATATCGGCCAAGCGAAAGCTGGAACGACACTCTTCCGGTTTATTGGAAAACCTATCCAGGAAAGCCGCACGATTTTTATCGGATTGACGCTGCCACGCCTAACTCTCCCTTGCGCACAGATATTGCCGCCTTCATCCAAAGCCTCTCTGTATAGGGGCTATCTGCACCTCTCTGGAGCTCTCTAGCTTTCACCGCGGGCAGCGGTGAAATCACTCACGGGCGGGCCGACATAGCGCGCACGCGGCCGGATGAGCCTGCCACTGGTCGCCTGCTCCATGGCATGCGCGAGCCACCCCACGGTACGAGCCAGCGCGAAAATGATTAGCGGCGCATCCTCCGGGAGATGATAGGCATGGGTCATCGCCGTCAAGGCAAAGTCGACATTGACGCTCTCTCCGACCAGTTGCTCGCCGACATCGCGGACTTGGGCAAATAGCGGCGGCAACGTGAAACAGCCAAGCAAAGCCTGTCCACGGATATCGACATCGGGATAAAGCTGATGGCCGAAGGCGGGCAATGGCCGCCCTTCCGCCAGATAGCTGCGCACCGCCTCATCCACCCCGATCGCCGCCGCCCGCATGATCAGCGAGCGCACGCTCTGCCATGCGCCGCCATGCAGCGGCCCCGTCAAGGTGGAGAGGCCGGACAGAGTGGCGGCAGAGAGCGTCGCGCCGGCGGATGCAGTGATCCGCGCAGTGAAGGTCGAGGCATTCAGCTCGTGGTCGGCAAGCAGGACCAAACTGCGGCGGATCAGATCGGCGGCATCGGGGCGGTTCCAGGCAGTGGCAAGGCGCCGATGCAGCGGCTGATCCCACGCGCCCGGGGCCAAGGCTTCAGCCACCGTACCGAACACGCTTTCGGCTTCATGCTGCAGCGCCGGAAGCGAACGTCCGAGGGATGGTAGGTCGCTTGTTATGCGCTCGGCAAGTACGGAGAAGGCGCTATCCAAGGAAGGAGGCATCTGCCGCGTCTCGCTTTGCTCGAAGCGCAATGGCCGCTTCATATCCCAAAGCAGCAGCGCGACCTCTTCAAGGCTTGCGCTCTCGGCAAGCACCGCCGCATCCTTGCCACGATAGAAAAGCCTGCCGTTCGAAACCGTCGACAGCGCCGACGGCAATACGGGATCGCCCCATTGAATGGCCTCGGCTGCCACGGCCTCGGTCTTGCGCCGGCCGGCATGGCGGGTGGCCAATCGTTTGACGTCGTCGGCAAAATAGAGGCTGCGCCGCGTATCTGAAGGATCGGCTTTCGCGCGAATGCGACCGCGGCTGACATTGGCGTAGAGCGTCTGTGATTTCGTTCCCAGCAGGTTCAACGCCTGCTCCGTGGTCAGCCAGCTCATCGGTCCTCATATTGATCAATTGCATCAAGATTGACGTCAATAGGAATAGGCCCGATCTAATCGGATAGTCAAAGGAGAACCGTAATGAAAAGTGGTCTTGAAGATGTCATTGCCGCAGAAACCAAGCTATCCGACGTCGATGGCGCTGCCGGTCGTCTGATCATCCGTGGCGTATCGCTGGACGATCTGGTCGCAACCAGCCGCTTCGAGGATGTTGCTGCATTGTTGCTTGATGGCCTGTTTGACGAACATATTGATGCAGCTTCCATCCGAACAAAGCTTGGCGTGGCCCGTGTTGCCCTCTTCGCGCACGTGGAGGCCGCTGACGCCGCTATCCTAGCGCTGCCGCCGGTGGATGCCGTGCGTGCCCTGCTGGCTCGTGTCCCGGACGGCGAAGACTTCGCCACGGCAATCCGCCTGATGGCGGCGCCCGCCGTTTTCCTGCCGGCCGTATTGCGATTGCAGAAGGGCGACGGGCCGGTCGCGCCGGATGCCTCGCTCTCGCAATCGGCCGACATTCTGCGCATGTTGACGGGCCGGGTGCCGACGGCCGAGCAGACGGCAGGCCTTGATGCCTACCTGGTGACGATTTCCGATCACGGCTTGAACGCGTCGACATTCGCCTCGCGCGTCATCGCCTCGACCCATGCCGGCCTCACCTCCTCCGTTCTCGCCGCAATCAGCGCCCTTAAAGGCCCGCTGCATGGCGGCGCCCCCGGCCCGGTCCTCGATATGCTCGACGGGGTCGGCAAGCCTGAAAATGCGCGTGCCTGGCTGTCGCAGGCTCTCGATCATGGCGAGCGGCTGATGGGCTTCGGTCATCGCATCTATCGCGTCCGCGATCCACGCGCCGATGCCCTGAAGACGGCATTGAAGCCGATCTTTACGAGCGGACAGGCGGATGCCGGACGCATCGCACTGGCGGAAGCGATTGAGGCAGCAGCCCTCGCGCTGCTCAAGGAGCGCAAGCCGGATCGTCCCCTCGACGTCAATGTCGAATATTACACCGCCCTGCTGCTCGACGCACTCGGGTTCCCGCGCAATTCATTTACCGGCGTCTTCGCGATCGGTCGCACGGTCGGCTGGATCGCCCACGCCCGCGAGCAGACGCTCGACGGACGCCTGATCCGTCCGCAGTCGCGTTATGTCGGCCCGCTGCCGAAGGCCGCGTAGACAGGTCTTTCAACGGATGAAACTCAGGCGGCCGCGGATTGGCGCGGCCGCATCATGCCCTCGCGGATATGGCGGGCAAGCTCCAGCGCCTGTGGCGTCGGATTGCCCTTCGGCAAATGCAGATTGATCGCAAAGACCGGAAGCTCGGGCAAGCCCTGCTCGACGGTGAGGATATCGAGATCGGCAGGAACGGTCGAAGCAAGCCAGGCGGTGACAGCCAGATCCGTACGCACCGTTGCCGTGGTCGCCTCGATATTACCGTTCTCAAAGACTGTCCGCCAGCGCAGACCATCCTTGCCGAGCGCTGCAAAGACCGATGTGCGGAAGGCACAGGTATCGGCAACCATCGAGATCGGCAGCGGCACCTTGCGATGGGCATTGCCTGCCTTTGCGCCGACCCAGACAAGCCGCTCGACACCAAGGCACTCGCCCTGTGATGTGCCGTATGGCTCCTCCACCACGCATAGGTCGACAGTTCCCTTCCCCAATTCTTCGAGCAGTTCCGGCGACGATGCGCAGACCAGCGAAATCTCCACCTGCGGATGGCGCTCGGCATAGGATTTTAGCACAGGCGCCAGCGTTGCTCCGACAAGATCATAGGGAACGCCGAGCCGGACGCTGCCGCGAACCGTGCTTTCCGTCATGTCGTCCCATATCTCGTCATTCAATGCCAGCAGGCGGCGGACATTACCGCGCAACCGTTCACCGGCTTCGGTCAGCCGCAATCCACGTCTGTCCCGCTCGAACAAGGCGCAGCCGAGCATGTTCTCCAGTCGCTTGATCTGCTGGCTGACGGCACCTTGGGTCATGTGCAGCATATTGGCTGATATCGTCATGCTGCCCTGGTCGGCAACGGTGGCGAAGGTTCTGATGAGAGCGATGTCGAAGTTTCGGATCATGCCGGCATTATAATTGCTAATACCTCAATCCTTCAATATTCGATTTCATGATGCAAAAGTGCCGTCTATGCCTTTTCTCGATATGGAGAAAAGCTGGACATGACGATCGAACCCCTGCTGCCGCTGATCCTCTTCGCACTGGTTTCCACCATAACGCCGGGCGGTGCGACGACGCTTGCGACTGCGTCCGGCGCGCATTTCGGCTTCCGCCGGTCGATACCCGTCATGGGCGGTATCGCCTTCGGCCTGGGTTCCATGGCCTGTGCCGCCGCCGCAGGACTTGGCGGCATCTTGATGGCCTTGCCGATCCTGCAGGTCGCCATGAAGACGCTTGGTTCGCTCTACCTGATCTGGCTTGCCGTTCGGATCGGTGGAAGCGGCCAGCCGCACGAGGCCGGACAGAGAGCAAAGCCGACCGGCTTTTTCGCCGGTGTGTGGATGCTTTGGCACAATCCCAAGGCCTGGGCGATGACACTAAGTGCGGCCGCGTCCTTCGCTGCATTGGCAAATAATCCCGCCGGCCTCGCGATGCTGCTTGGGCCGATCTTTTGCCTTCTCGCCGCGTTCTCTCTGACGATCTGGTGCATTCTCGGACAAATGCTCGGGCGCATGCTGAAAACCGCGTGGCAGTGGCGTCTGGTCAATATCGCCCTCGCCTGCCTCCTGGTCCTCTCGATCGTTCCGATGTGGCTCGATTGAAACCGGATATGCCGACAGCGTTCCGGCTTGGCACTAGCTGCGCCACAGCCATACGGTCAACGAGCCGGTACGCCCGCGCAAGCTCGTTTCGATCGGCCCCTCAAGGCGACCTTGCTTGAACGGCATGCTGTCGGTCCCGGCCGCAAGCAGGAGGTCGTCGCTGAGGGCGATCTCCACGTGATTGCTGGCGGCCACTTCCATCAGGCGGCTGGCAACATTGACAGTATCACCGGTCGCCGTGATCTGCTGGCGATCGCCTCCGCCGAGCCTCGAAGCGACGATGGTGCCGAAATGGGCACCTATCTTGAAGCCGATGCGAGAGGCAACGTCGTCCGGAAGCGTTCCGAGCCAGCGCCTCATCCGCGCTGCCAGGCGAACGCAACAATCCGCCGCCTTGGCGGGGTCGTCCGGTTTCGGCTGCGGCAGGCCGAAAAGGATCATCGCGCCGTCACCCATGAAACTGTTGATGGCACCGCCACAGGCCGTGACCTCCTCGTCGACCAGATTGAAGAAGCCGTTCAGCAACTCCCGCACTGCGGCCGGGCCGATTGCCTCACTGAGGCTGGTGAAGCCGTTGATGTCGATGAAAACAATCGCGGCTTCCTGATGCACCGGCGTCGCAAGAAGACCGGGATCGCGGGCGAGATGTTCCGCAAGGCCGGGAGCCTGGATGTGCTGCAGGCGTTCGCTCTGCTCGGCAAAGCGTTTTGCCTGTCTGCGGCCGAGCCAAAGTTGGGTCGCACCGGAGATCAGTGCCGGCGGTGCGGTTGCCGCGATCGGCAGTGCTGCGCTTAGCCAGATCCCGTGTTTGAAGGCGGCGACATTGATCGCCGCCCAGACGAGGATGACGCCGAGCACCATGGCGAGCCCGATCGTATTGCGCCGCCAGGAGAGAAGACCGACGACGAGTAACGGCAGGCCGACCGCAAAATAGAGATCGATGAACCGAACGCCCTGATCGCGCACGAGACCGTCGCCGGCAAGCAGATGCGTGATCGAGGTCGAGATGACTTCGACACCGGGCAGAACGGGATCGAAGGGAGTCGGGAAGACATCGCCACCGCCGGTAACGGTCGCACCGACGACGACAATGTGGTCCCGGATCGCCTCCTCGGGCAGCCGGCCATTCAGCGCCGCACTGGCACTGACGGTGCGGATCGTGCCGCGCGGGCCATAGAAGGAGAGCGGCACGAGATAGCCGTTATCCGTCAGTATGGAATGGCTGCCGACTTTGACGTGATCCGAGATGACGGTCGCCTGTTCGCCGGTCGCCCGCGAGAAGACGCGGAGCGAAAGCGACGGAACGATGCGCTCGCCGTTGCGAAACAGCATGGGAACGAAACGCGGCGTTCCCGTCTTGTCGGTCTGGACGTTGACGATGCCGTAACTTGCCACAGCGGCAAAGCGCGATTGCGGCTCGAGGAACTGCAGAGCGCTGGGCACGCGCACGAGCGGCTCCTTGCTGTCGACGACGACCTGCTGATGGCTCTCCGGAAAGATGCCGGCTGCGGCAAGCACGACATTGGTTCGTTTGAGGGATTGTTCCAGAGCCGCATCACCGGCCTCATCGGCTGCGTCGACGAGGAGCACGTCAAGCGCGATGGCCTTGGGCTGGAGTGCACCGATCGCGTCGATGATCTTCGCGAGCATCGCGCGCGGCAAAGGATAGTGGCCGGCAACGCGCGACGTCTCGTCATCGATGGCGACAATGGTGACGAGATCGGGCGGCTTGCGGCTGCCACCGAGCGTATTGCGGAGGTTCGTCAGCGTCGCTTCCGCGCCGTCAATGAACGGAATGTCGCCACGCAAATGCACGATTCCGAGCCCTAGTCCCCAGATGGCAGTCAAGAGAAGCGCAATCAGCGTCTGCGGCGGTGGTCTGCGCATGGTCGTCAGGATCTCACTGACCGAGGCGAGCCAACAATGCGTTGATGCGCGACTGTTTCCATTTGGTGACATGCAGGGGCGCCCGGCCTCGATCGGCATCGACGCCCTGCCACTGGCCGAGCGTCACGCCCTGTCCGGTAGACACCTTGTTGACCGCAACGCGGCCGCGCAAGACCAGCACGGAGGTCCTGCCGCCCTTCACGTCGACAGCCCATCGCGTGCCGCGCACCGCGGCGATTGCCTGCGGCGTCACCACTTCGAACCCGCCCTGCAGGCGGCTGCTATCGACATCGATCAGCGTTGCCTTGCCATCGAGCTTGATCGCATCCACATGGCCGTCGCCATTCCTGTCTTCAAGCTGATAATGCGCGCCACGCTCGACGGTGATGCTGAGCCCCGCCTCGCAGTTCAAGGTCTGTCGCTCCGCGGCGACGGTCGGCTGCGACGGGCAGGTGACTGCCGTCTGTGCCGAAGCCGTACCGGCTCCGCACAAGATCATGGCCGTCAGCACCAGGCTGAGAATATTGTCGTTATGATTCATGACTGTGGCCCTCATTGCAGATAACTGGAATCGCAAAAACGATGTCCAGTCACGGCATGCCTGCTCCATGGGCCGATGATGCGTCAGGAGCGATTGATCTGCAAGTTGTCGTAGCCCCCGGTTTTGTAGAGGACGGTAGAAACCAGCCAGCTCAAGAGGAAGATGCCGACGACGGCGAAACCGAAATTGGCAAGATTGTCGTTGAGTTCACCGACAAAGCTCCAGAAGCTCCCTTCGAGACCAAGCTTGTCGGCGATCAGACCGAGGGCTTCAATGCCGCCGATGAAGACGGCGACGACGACGGAAGCCGCGGTGATCGTCAGATTGTACCAGAGCTTGCGCACCGGTTTGACGAAAGCCCAGCCATAGGCCCCTGTCATCAGCGTGCTATCGAGCGTATCCATCAACGACATGCCAGCGGTGAATAGCGCCGGAAAGACAAGGATGGTCCAGAAGGACATGCCCTGCGCAGCCTGAGCGGCGGAAATGCCGAGAACACCTATCTCCGTTGCGGTATCGAAGCCGAGACCGAACAGGAAGCCGATCGGATACATGTGCCAGGAGCGAGTGACGACCTTGAACATCGGCCGGAAGATCCGCGCCAGAAAGCCGCCGCCGGCAAGCAACGTATCAAGATCCTCATCCGCGATCCTCTCGCCCCTCTGCGCCCGCCGGAAGGCAGACCATACACCTTTGAGGACGAAGAGATTGGCAATGCCGATCAGCAGCAGGAATACCGCCGAAACCGTCGTGCCAATGACACCGCCGACATCATGGAAGGAATCGAGCTGGCTCTGCATGGCCGCCGCCGTCGCCGCAATCAGGATGGAGGCGATGACGACGATCGAGGAATGGCCAAGCGAGAAGAAGAAGCCGACGGCATAGGGCTGTTTCTTTTCCTGAATGAGCTTGCGCACGACATTGTCGATGGCCGCGATATGATCGGCATCGAAGGCATGGCGAAGACCGAACATATAGGCGAGCAGCGCAATGCCGAGCAGCGACGGCCTGTCGGCGAAGGCGATCCAGGCCCAGATCCAGGCAGCAATATTGAAAACAATCAAAAGCGTGAATGTGATGGCGATCTTGGCTTTCGGCCGCTCGGCGCCATCGTCAAATGGATTGAGGATCATACTTTTGTTCCCGTTATGCTTACTCGCACAGTGGCACGGAAACCGAAGTGGCGCGATAGTCAAATGACGTAGATGCCGAAGTTTTTCGCAGTGTCACAAAAATGGGCAGACCCGGCGAACACTGGGCCTGCCCTGTCGATCTTTCATCCCACCTCGAACGGATAGCCCTCATCCGCCCAACCGGTGATGCCGCCGATCATCACCTTGACGCGCTTGCCGAGCGTGCCCAGACGCAAGGCCGCTTTGTCGGTGCCGTTGCAATGCGGCCCTGCGCAGTAGACGACGAACAACGTATCGTCCGGCCACTCCGCCATCTTGCGCGCGGTCATCTTGCCATGCGGCAGGTTGAGCGCGCCGGGAATATGCTGCTCCTGGAACATGGCCGGCCCGCGAACATCGAGCAGAACGAAATCGACATTGCCCGATGTCATTGACTGATGGACGTCGGAGCAATCGGTCTCGAAGGCAAGCTTCTGGGCATAGTGCTCCGCGACGAGGCTCGGCGCTGCGGCAGGGATATCACTGACTAGGGACATGGAACGCTCCTTCTTTGGTTCGGGACAATCATGCCTCAGCGATCCAGCGGTTGAAATTGGCCGAAATGCCATATAGCGTCAAAATCATGCCAAATGCAGACCACGCCAATCTTCTCGGCCCGCATGTCGTCGCCCTCGTCTATGACGGGCTGTGCACGTTCGAATTCGGCGTCGCTTACGAAATCTTCGGTCTGCCGCGTCCGGAGATGGGGGAGGATTGGTATCGCTTTTCCGCCTGCGCGATCGAGGACGGCCCTCTGCGCGCCGCCGGTGGGCTGACGGTGCAGGTCGATCATGGGCTGGAAGTCATTTCAGATGCCGACCTGATCGTCGTGCCCGGATGGCGAGGTATCGGGACGCCGGTCCCTGCCCCATTGGTAGCCGAACTGCAGGCGGCCAGCCGCCGCGGCGTGCGCATCATGTCACTTTGCTCCGGCGTGGCGGTTCTTGCCGCGGCGGGACTGCTCGCCGGCCGAAAGGCGACGACGCATTGGCGTTATGTCGATTCTATCGCCGAGCGCTATCCGGACATCACCGTCGATGCTGATGTTCTCTATGTCGATGAGGATAGCGTACTGACGGCCGCCGGCAGCGCTGCCGCCATCGACCTCTGCCTGCATGTGGTGCGCCGCGATTTCGGACCTGACATCGCCAACAGCGTCGCGCGTCGTCTGGTGGTGCCACCTCATCGCGAAGGTGGCCAGGCGCAATATATCGAGACTCCGGTTCTGAGGCAGCGCGAAGGCGCGCGTCTGGGGCCTTTGCTTGAATGGATGCGCGAACGCCTGCAGGAAGAACAACCCATTACCGCACTGGCAGCGCGGGCCGGCATGAGCGTCCGGACCTTCCAGCGCCGTTTCGAGGCGACTACCGGCATGGCGCCGGGTGAATGGCTGCTCAGCGAGCGGCTGCGGCGAGCGCGAGACCTGCTGGAAAAGCAAGCTGCCATTTCGCTTGACGATGTGGCGGCGGCCAGCGGTTTTGGATCGCTCGCCACCATGCGCCATCATTTTCGGGAGAGGCTTGCGGTGAGCCCGAGCGACTACCGCAAGCGATTTGCAGCCCTCAAAGCAGTTCCAGGAAAAGTGCGTAGCGGTTTTCCGTCCGGAACTGCGTAAAAGCAAAGATGTAGAGCGCTTCGATGAAGCGCTCTATACCAGCCGGCTCTGTTCCGTCGCCGCTTCGATGAAGCTTGAGAACAGCGGATGCGGTTCCAGCGGCCGGGACTTCAGTTCCGGGTGGTACTGCACGCCGATGAACCACGGATGATCAGCATATTCGATCGTCTCCGGCAGGACGCCATCCGGCGACATGCCGGAGAAGGTCAAGCCGCAATCTTCCAGCTTCGCCTTGTAGTCGATGTTGACTTCATAGCGGTGGCGATGGCGCTCCGAAATATCGGTCGAGCCGTAGATCTCGGAGATCTTCGTGCCCTTTTTCAGGGCCGCCTTGTAGGCGCCGAGACGCATGGTGCCGCCAAGATCGCCGGATGCCGTGCGCTTCTGCAGCTCGTTACCCTTCAGCCATTCGGTCATCAAGCCAACGACCGGCTCCTTGGTGGGACCAAATTCGGTCGACGAGGCATGTTCGACACCAGCCAGATTGCGGGCCGCTTCGATGACGGCCATCTGCATGCCGAAGCAGATTCCGAAATAAGGCACCTTGCGCTCGCGCGCGAAGCGAGCTGCCAGGATCTTGCCTTCCGAACCGCGTTCGCCGAAGCCGCCGGGCACGAGAATGCCGTGAACCTTTTCGAGATATGGCGCCGGATCTTCCTTTTCGAAAACCTCGGACTCGATCCATTCGAGCTTGACCTTGACCCGGTTGGCGATGCCGCCGTGATGCAGCGCCTCGATCAGCGACTTATAGGCATCCTTCAGGCCGGTATATTTGCCGACGATGGCGATGGTCACCTCGCCTTCCGGCGTGCGGATACGGTTGCAAACCTCTTCCCACTGCTCGAGGCGCGGCTTCGGAGCCGGCTCGATGCCGAAAGCGGCCAGCACTTCATTGTCGAGGCCTTCCTTGTGGTAGGCCATCGGCACGTCATAAATATTCGCGACGTCGAGCGCCTGAATAACGGCAGATTCCCGCACGTTGCAGAACAGCGACAGCTTGCGGCGTTCAGCTTCGGGGATTTCCCGGTCGGCACGCACGAGCAGGATGTCGGGATGAATGCCGAGTGCCTGCAGTTCCTTGACGGAATGCTGTGTCGGCTTCGTCTTCAGCTCGCCGGCGGCTGGAATATACGGCATCAGCGTCAGATGAACGTAGACTGCGGTGCCGCGCGGCAGGTCGTTGCCGAGCTGGCGGATCGCTTCCATGAAAGGCATGGCTTCGATATCGCCGACCGTGCCGCCGATCTCGCAGATGACGAAATCGTAGTCCTCATTGCCTTCCGTCACGAAATCCTTGATCTCGTTGGTGACGTGCGGAATGACCTGGACGGTTGCGCCGAGATAGTCGCCGCGGCGTTCCTTGTCGATGATGTTCTTGTAGATGCGACCGGTGGTGATGTTGTCGGTCTTCGTGGCCGATCGGCCGGTGAAGCGCTCGTAGTGGCCGAGATCGAGGTCGGTTTCCGCACCGTCGTCAGTGACGAAGACCTCGCCGTGCTGGGTCGGGCTCATCGTGCCCGGGTCCACGTTCAGATAGGGGTCGAGTTTGCGTAGGCGGACTCGATAACCACGAGCCTGCAACAACGCTCCGAGAGCCGCAGCCGCAATTCCTTTTCCGAGGGAAGAAACCACGCCGCCAGTGATGAATACATATCGCGCCATGGGAGTCACCGGATACCTTTTCACAAATGATTCCGCTAGCCCTAAAATTCGTTTCCGGAATTTTGGCTACAGAACGCGGAATATGGACAAAACAAAACCGGCAGATCCGAGGACCTGCCGGGGATGATCTTCGGCGACCGGAATTACTTACCGGTCGGAACGCCGCCGTTGTCGGCTGGCGCAGGAGTCGTCGTTGCCGGCGCGGTCTGCTGGCCGGTCGCGGTCGGAGCCTGCTGGGCAGGAGCTGCCTGATTCGTCGCAGCGGGCGGCGTCGCCTGCGACTGCGGAGCGACTGCGCCGCTGTTCGGAACGCCGCTATTGTCGGCCGGCTTCGCCGGGGTGGTTGCCGGGGCGGAACTCTTCTGGCCACCAAGCGAATCGAGAATGCCGTTACCCTGACCGGCCGTGCTCGGGATACGGTTGAGAATGTCGGTCGGCCGAGCTTCGAAGCGGGACAGCACGTTCATGCCGAGCGCAAGTGCGAAGAAGAGCGCCGCAAGAATGGCCGTCGTACGCGTCAGCGCATTGGCCGTACCGCGCGCAGACATGAAGCCCGATCCGCCGCCGATGCCGAGGCCGCCACCTTCGGAGCGCTGAATCAGCACCACGCCGATAAGGGCGACGACAACCATGAGATAGATGACAAGCAGTACGGTTTGCATAGGTCCAGTCCTGCCCGGTGCGGGCATCAAAAATAAAAGCTCGCGGCTCTTTACATGAGGCTCTCGCCTATTCCAAGTCCTTTTAAGGCCGGAACTCCGGGCAAGTTGTTGCTTCAGGCGAACTGCCGTTCGAATGCGGCATAAATGGCAAGGAAGTCGACTGCTTTCAAGCTCTGGCCGCCGACAAGCACGCCGTTGACATGCGGAACATCCAAAAGGTCACGCGCATTGGCGCCACTGACCGATCCACCATAGAGGATTCGCATATTCGCCCCCTCCTTGCCGAAGCGCTCGATGAGCTCGGCTCGGATGAACGCATGTGCTTCCTCCACGTTCTCCTGGGTTGGGACTACGCCGGTGCCGATCGCCCAGACCGGCTCGTAGGCGATCACAGTCGTCTGCGCTGTGGAATCATCCGGAATAGAGCCCACGAGCTCCCGCTTCAGCACCTCGAGCGTCTGGCCGCTGTTGCGCTCGTAAGCGGTTTCGCCGATGCAGACAATGGCGATGAGGCCAGCATCATGGGCCGCCTGCGCCTTGGCGCGCACCAGCATGTCGCTTTCCGCGTGATTCCTCCGGCGCTCTGAATGGCCGACGATGACGTGGGTACCAAAGCAGTCGGCGATCATTTCGGCCGAAATATCGCCGGTATGCGCGCCACTGACCTGCTGATGACAATCCTGTGCGCCGATGGCCAGCGGGCTGTCGTCGCAAAGTGCCGTCGCGACATAGAGCAAGGTGGCTGGGGGGCAGAGCAGCGTATCGATCTTCTCCGACAGCGGCGCCTTGACGCCGTCCGCGATCGCCTTGATCTGATCCAGGCTCGCGCGCGTGCCGTTCATCTTCCAGTTTCCAGCCAGAAGCGGCCGTATGGTCTTCGTCATTCCGATATTCTCCCCCTTGATCCGTCTTCGGACTAACAAAAAGGAAAGGGAAAGGAAAGTTATCGAATGCGGTCGAAATCGGCTCAAATCGTTTGAAAAAATGCTTATCCGGAAAATTAAGTCGGATTGCGAGAATGTTTCACGACGCCTGCGGATCGACGATCCAGTTGAGCACCTTGCGCCAATCGGTCATGCGCACCGGCGTTCCGTGATTTCCGGTTTCGAAAAGCGTGAAACGTGTCGGATAGTGCGCTTTGTAAAGTTTCTCAAACAGGGCCTGCTGGTCCGCAGCCGCGTAGACCGGATCCTTGCTGCCATGCGTGAACCAGAGCGGCAGTTTTGCCTTGTAGAAGGCGCTCTTGGTGAAATCCGGATCGGTGACGCCGCTCAGGATCGCCATGCCTTTCAGGCGCTTGACGCTTTCGGCATCGCGGGTAATGCCCCAGCAGACGAAGCTGCCCATGGAGGCGCAAGTGAGGATCACAGGCTTGCCGCCCGACTGCTCGTAGGAATAGCGTATCAGCGCTGCGATATCGGCAACCCCGTTGCTGTCGAACCCTTTTACGCTCGGTGCGTAATAGGTGCCGCCGTTGCGGTAAGCCAGGTTCTTCAGCCGGTTGAAATTGCCGCCGAACGTATAGTCGTTGGAGCCAAGCCTGCGGTCGCCGCCGCGGCCGTGGATGAAGATGACGGTAAAGGCCTGCTTCGACGCCGGGCCTATGCGCGTAACATCCACTTTGCGGTCGCCGAGTTGTAACGTTTCGTCTTCCTGCGCCTTCCAGCGCACGCCGGTATCGACATAGGCCGGCTTCACGCGTTTTTCCGGAATCTGGTCGCGGCCGTTAATGTCACGCATTTCCTGGTAATCGATCGTCTGGAAGGCGCCGTTGTCGTGGCTTTCGATGACCGTCTGATTGGAAAACAGCTCGTCCTTGAACGGCTTCAACATATCTGCCGAGGCGGTCTGCCCTGTCGCCAGAAGCAAAATGCCCGAGATTGCGGACAGGATGGGCAAATGAGCTGTGGACATTGGCATGCGGATACTTCCTCCGATCGGCCATCGGGCTTGCCATTCTTCACCCGGCAACGCAAATCTCTTTACTTGAATTTGCCCCGTAACGGGGCGCCATCGCTCTTGTGCGCCGTTTCTGGCAGAATCACGATGATTCGCGAATAGCGGCGACAAATGCGATAATAAAGGGCTTTGGCCCCTCCAGGACAAATCTAGCAGCTCGAAGTTCTATGGATAACAGCAACGATCTCTTCTCCGGTCTCCCCCGCCCGTCGAAACCGGAAGCAGCGGAAAAGCCGGCGGTAAAGGCAGAAAAGCCTGCCGCAGCGCCCGCGCAGCGGGCTGCTCCGACGACGTCCTCGTCGGAGGAATATGGCGCGAGCTCCATTCGTGTTCTCGAAGGGCTCGAGCCGGTGCGCATGCGCCCCGGCATGTATATCGGCGGTACGGACGAAAAGGCGCTGCACCACCTTTTCGCCGAAGTCATCGACAACGCCATGGACGAGGCGGTCGCCGGCCACGCCAATTTCATCGAGGTCTATCTCGACCGGCAGGGCTATCTGACCGTCACGGATAACGGCCGCGGCATCCCCGTGGAAAATCATCCGCAGGTACCCGGCAAGTCGACGCTCGAAGTCATCATGACCAAGCTGCATGCCGGCGGCAAATTCGATGGCAAGGCCTATGAGACCTCTGGCGGTCTGCACGGCGTAGGTGTGTCCGTCGTCAATGCGCTGTCCGATGATCTGGAAGTCGAAGTCGCCCGCAATCGCAAACTCTATCGCCAGCGCTTCTCCCGCGGCCTGCCAGTCGGTGGCCTGGAGGAGCTGGGCGATGTGCATAACCGCCGCGGCACGCGCGTTCGCTTCCATCCAGACCCGCAGATCTTCGGCGATCACGCTCGCTTCGAGCCGGCCCGCGTTTTCCGCATGGCCCGTTCCAAGGCCTATCTGTTCGGCGGCGTCGAAATCCGCTGGAGCTGCGATCCCGAGCTGGCGCCGGAAGGCGCCGATGTTCCGGAAAAGGCGGTTTTCCATTTCCCCGGTGGCCTGAAGGATTATCTCAAGGCGACGATGGGCAATGAGTTCACCGTTACCCGCGAGATCTTTGCCGGCAAGTCGGAAAAGGAAAGCGGCCACGGCTCGCTCGAATGGGCGATGACCTGGTACGGTGGCGACCCGCAGATCCACTCCTATTGCAATACCATTCCGACCCCGGAAGGCGGCACGCATGAGGCGGGATTCCGCATCGCTCTCACCAAGGGCCTGAAAAACTACGCCGACCTCACCCAGAACAAGCGCGCGGCCAATATCACCACGGACGATGTGATGATTTCGGGCGTCGGCATGTTGTCGATCTTCATCCGCGAGCCGGAATTCGTCGGCCAGACCAAGGACAAGCTTGCGACCGTCGAGGCCCAGCGCCTCGTCGAGAACGCCCTGCGCGACCCCTTCGATCACTACCTCACCGACAATCCGGGCGAAGCCGAAAAGCTGCTGGAATGGGTGATCGAGCGCTCGGAAGAGCGCATGCGCCGCCGCAAGGAAAAGGAAGTCAACCGCAAGACCGCCGTGCGCAAGCTGCGCCTGCCCGGCAAGCTGGCGGATTGCTCGCAGAGTGCTGCCGAAGGCGCCGAACTTTTCCTCGTCGAGGGCGATTCGGCAGGTGGCTCGGCCAAGCAGGCGCGAAACCGCACGAACCAGGCGATCCTGCCGCTGCGCGGTAAGATCCTCAACGTCGCCAGCGCCGGCCGCGAAAAGCTGTCGGCCAACCAGCAGATCACCGACCTGGTCCAGGCGCTTGGCTGCGGCACCCGCACGAAATACCGCGAGGAAGACCTTCGCTATCAGCGCATCGTGGTGATGACCGATGCTGACGTCGACGGCGCCCACATCGCTTCGCTGCTGATCACCTTCTTCTATCAGGAGATGCCCGAGCTGATCCGCCAGGGTCATCTCTTCCTGGCCGTCCCGCCGCTCTACAAAATCACGCAGGGGTCGAAATCCATCTACGCCCGCGACGACGCCCATCGACAGGAGCTGATGTCGACGGAATTCAAGGGCAAGGGCAAGGTCGAGATCAGCCGCTTCAAAGGTCTGGGCGAAATGTTGCCTGCCCAGCTCAAAGAAACGACGATGGATCCGTCCAAGCGCACGCTCCTGCGCGTCGAGATCGACGAGGTCGATTTCGAGGGAACCCGCGATGCCGTCGACAATCTGATGGGCACCAAGGCCGACGCTCGTTTTCGCTTCATTCAGGAGCGGGCTGCCTTTGCCGAAGACCTCGATATCTGACGGCAGACCAATCACTGATTGCTATGCCTGGGCGATCTCGCGATATTTTACCGGATTGTCGGATATCCGTTACGAAGGCGTCATGGATGAATGTGTAGATGGCGGCATTGCTTTAGGTGCTGCCATTTTACTATTCGGGTTGACGATTTCGCCATGTTGAAGCCATTCCTGACGACTGCCGCCGCTCTCCTCTTCGCTAAAGCCGCTTATGCGCTGGATATCGGAACGACGATCGAGGTGCCCTGCCCCTTCGGCGATTGCAAGGCCGGCATCAGTCTTTCCTATCTCGGCAACTACGATATTCCGACGGGTTTCATGGAGAATGGCGTTGAGGTCGGCGGCCTCTCGGGCATCGATTTCGATCCGTCGACTGGCCGTTATATCGCCATCAGCGACGACCGCTCCGAAAAGGCACCGGCCCGGTTCTACGATCTCGACATCGATGTCGATGCGAGCGGCTTGAAGGGTGTCGCGGTTGTCGATCATGTCACGTTGAAGGACAAGGATGGCCAGCCCTTTGCCATCAAAAAGGCGGATGGCGAGTCCATTCGTCTGGGCAAGGACGGGATCTACTGGACCAGCGAAGGCGACGGCAAGGCGCTGCTGCCACCCTTCGTGCGCGTCGCCAATCGCGACGGCAGTTTCCTTCGCGAATTCTCCTTGCCTGATGGTTTTGCGCCGTCCGCGGACAAGAGTGCGGGCATTCGCGATAATCTCGCCTTCGAGGGCACCACGTTCCTTACCGGCGGAGACGTTCTCATCGGTACGGAATCGGCGCTCTACCAAGATGGTCCCATCACGACGCTGACAAACGGCGCGCTTGCACGCCTCATCCGCTATGACGCGGCGACCGGCCAGCAGAAGGCGCAATATGTTTATCCAATCTCGCCTATTCCGCAGGCGCCGCCGATGGCGAACGGTTGGAATGACTTCGGCTTGTCCGAGATTCTGGCGCTCGATGATCGTCATCTCCTGTCGGTCGAGCGCGGCTTTGCCCAAGGCATCGGCAATTCGGTCGT
Organism: Martinezella hainanensis; assembly: GCF_900094555.1. GTDB lineage: Bacteria > Pseudomonadota > Alphaproteobacteria > Rhizobiales > Rhizobiaceae > Rhizobium > Rhizobium hainanense. The sequence continues at coordinate 38,971 of NZ_FMAC01000019.1, read as the reverse complement.
CATCAATATGTTCGACCTCGATGGCGCCACGGACGTCGCCAATATTCCATCGCTTGCGAAGACTGATCAGCGCATCGTGCCCGTGCGCAAGACGCAGATCATGGATCTGCGTGCCCTCGGTCTTGGCCCCGACAATATTGAAGGCATTACTTTCGGCAAAGCGAAAGACGGCAGCGATCTATTGATCCTTGTCGCCGACAATAATTTCAATCCGACACAAAAGACGCAGTTTTTCGCGTTCAAGGTGATCAGGCGCCCTTCCTGATATCTCGCTTCAGTCGTGCTAATGTCATGGCCGCATAATAGAGAGGCTTTAAAGCCGTTGCTCTTGAAACGGCCTAGATCATACCCCATAACCGGATGATCTAGTAAAGAGGGGCGAAGTAAGACCGGTGGGTGTATTTGAACGTCATAAGCCGAGGGAGCATCGGTGGCTGGGACCAAGCGCGCATGCGCGCATGCCTTTGATCCCGTCCATTTCCGCTGCGCGCTGGCTGCTGATTCTGATTGCCATTGCCGGCATCTATTTCTTTTACGGCTTTCTCGTCCCGGTTCTGGCCGCAGCGGTGATCGGCTTTGCCACCTGGCCGCTTTATAGCGACATCGTGCGCCGCACCGGGGGCAATACGACGCTTGCCGCCACCATCGCCATTGCATTCATCGTCACCTTCCTGGTTTTGCCGATCGTCCTTTCCGCCATCTACATGGCCGGCGAGGTGCGCGACTGGTTTGGCTGGGCGATCCATGTCAACCGCGAAGGGGCGCCGCCGCCGCAATGGATTTTGGCTCTGCCCGTCATCGGCTCCTGGCTCGGTGAGCAATGGGTGCAATATGTCGGTAGCCCCGGCTCGCTCGGCGAACTGGCTCAGCTCGTAAGCGGCGCGCATATCGGCAACATCTACCGGGCTGTGCTTGCAGCCGGCGGTGGTGCATTCCATGTCGTGCTGACCTTGCTTTTCATGCTGATCGCGCTGTTCTTCATCTATCGTGACGGCGCGACCTTCGTTCGCCAGGTCGATCTGCTCGGCGAACGCATCCTCCCCAATCGTTGGGAGCGGATTTCCCGTGTCGTGCCGGCGACGATCAGCTCCACCGTCATGGGCATGACGCTGATTGCCATCGGTGAAGGTATCGTTCTCGGCGTGGCCTATTGGATTGCCGGCGCTCCCTCGGCCATCACGCTTGGTGTTCTCACCGGCGTCATGGCGCTGGTGCCGGGCGGCGCGCCACTTTCGATGTCGCTCGTCTCGATCTATCTCGTTGCCAGCGGCTCGCTTTGGGCCGGTATCGCCCTCTTCCTCTGGGGCACGATCGAGCTTTTCATTGTCGACAAGACGCTTCGTCCCAAGCTTGTCGGCGGCCCCATCAAGCTGCCGTTCCTTCCAACCTTCTTCGGTCTGGTGGGCGGCGTGAAGACCATGGGTTTCCTTGGCCTCTTCATCGGCCCGGTCCTGATGGCGATTATCGTCGCCATCTGGCGCGAATGGATTCGCGAGGCCGAACTGACCGAGGAACAGCAGGCGCAGGAACCGGAACTGCAGCTGCATGTTCGGGACGCTGCCGAAGGCTAGTTGTTTAGCTGGTCTGCTCCAGCCGCTTTTCCATGAACAGGCTCAACGGGTCCGGTTGATAGCTGCCGAACGCGGGAATTTCGAAATACCCGAATTTTCGGTAAAGGCCGATCGCTTCCGGCTGATATATACCAGTTTCCAGCCGGACCGCCGAAAGGCCTCTTTCGTGTGCTGTTGCTTCGAGCGTCTCCATGAGCTTGCGCGCGACGTTGCGGCCCCTGGCGGCCGGATCGACGAACATACGCTTGATCTCGGCTGTGCCGTCACCGGCTTCCACCAGCGCGCAACATCCGACGATCACATCTTCAACTCTGGCAACCCAGAAGGTCACGTCCGCCTTCTCCAGCGAAGACAGATCAAGCATATGGTTGCTCTCAGGCGGATAAAGCGACTCCGCATAGGCGCTCGACATGTCGAGAAGACGGATCACGCCTTCCTGACGCGGGGATTCGACAGCAATCGTCAGCGACAAGATAAACCTCGGAAAATAAACCGACTGCTGGATATCATGCAGCGGCAAGCGCTGCCAGTGCAGCGAAGCTGCGCGCGGCCTGCCGCCGTTCGGCGTTTGCAAGCCTCTCCACCATGTCGAGGAGCTGTGTCGCAGCGCCGGGCGCAGGCTCCGCCAGGCGGAATTTGCGCATCAGGCGCGAAGAAATATCTTCCAGCATCGCATTGCCGTTCTTGCGGGAGGATTCGCGCCATATCATCGTCGCCTCGACGAAGATCGTGCTGATATCCTTGGACAGGCCCGCGCTTTCATAGAGTGCCCGGATCGCATAGACGCGGCCTCTTGAAATGATGGAGCGCACGCGCCGCTCGTCGTAGCCGGAAAGATTGGTGATCGCGCTGGCGAAGAAATCGACCTTGCCGGAGCACAACGCATGCATCAGGAAAGCCGGTGTCAGCCAGCCGCTCTGCCTCAGGTGCTCGACCAGATCTGGCAATTGCTCGTGCTGTGCCGTTCCCGCGATCGTGACGGTTGCGGCTTCGGTTGCTTCACGCGTTACCTGCTGCAGCCTGGAGTTACCGACAAAGCTCTGGACGAGAGCCGATTCCGAAAGCGCGTCGCTGATCTGACGCATCAAAAGGTGCCTGATATCCAAAGACAGAATGTCTCGGGAAAGAAGCAGCCCGCGTATGTCGGCGCAATCGCCCAGACGCTCGGCGATACGTTTGAGCGAAGCCTGTGAAAGCAATGCGCCGTCATTCTCGAGCAGACACAGGATTTCGCTTTCTCCACCGATCTCGGCAAGCGCAGCGCAGACCGCACGCGGCACCTGCCCGCGGGAGGCGATGAGAATCCGCGCCACATCGCTGCCATGCAACGCAAGGTCGACAAGATCGGCATCGGTGAACACAGGCGAAAACAGGATGATCTGCCCCGCAATCTCAGGCTGATCCTGGGCAAGGGACAGAATGACATTGCGCGGCGCGCTAGCCGAATGGGCGACGGCTTCAGCGAGCGCCAGCCGCACCCGAGGAGACGGATCGTCGAGCAGATAGGTCATCGCCATCTGGGCGGCGTCACGCTCTTCTTTCGGCATCTCCGACTGCAGATAGGCCCTGCCGAGCGCATTGGCCGCCCGGCTTCTGCTTTCTGCCTTGGCGGTTTCAGCCCAGCGAAGGAATGCTTCTATAATCACGTAACGCCCCGATATCGACGAGGCGATTCTTGCCCCGCAAATTCATATGCTTCACGTTATCGGGCAAAGGTTTACGGGGCGTTTACCTTGCTTATTAACTTTTCGCCCATAGACATGAGTGGCGCCCCTCAGGGCGCCTTTGGCCTGATCATCTCAAAGACGTCGCTGCCCTCGCTATAATCCATGTAGCCCATGCGCGCGACGGGACGCGCCAGCGCCATGTCCAGCCTGCCGTTGCGAATGATCGTCTCGTCGATATGGATGCCGACGACCTGACCGATGACCATGATGTTTTCCGACGGCTCGCCATCAAGGCCCTTCGGCTTCAGCACTTCCGTCACCCGGCATTCGAGAACCGCGAAGGCTTCGCCGACATAAGGTGCATCCACGAGCTTGCCTGGTTTCGCCGTCAGGCCAGCCAGCTCGAATTCGTTGATGCCATAGGGGACGGCAATGGATGAATGGTTCATCTTCTCGACGATATGGCGGCTGACGAGGTTGGCGGTAAAGACACCGGTTTCCTCGACATTGCGCACGCTGTCCTTTCTGCCGGCGGAAGAAAACATCACAAGCTTCGGCCGGTCGCTGACGGCGTTGAAAAAGGAATAGGGGGACAGGTTCAGCGAACCATCCCTGCCCTTGCTGCCGATCCAGCCGATCGGCCGTGGCGCGACGATGGCTTTGAAGGGATCGTGTGCCAGGCCATGACGATTTGTGTCCGTCGTATAGAACATCACGCGTCCTCGCCGCCAACCCATGTTACCGTTTCAGCAAGTTCCGGGCGCGGACGTTCGACCGGCGGGAAGCTTGTCGAGCCGATATGGATGAAGCCGGCAACCTTCTCGCCCGGCTGGACGCCGAGAAGCGGATAGGCGCGCTCATCGAAGGCGAACCATTCGGTCAGCCAGTTGGAGACCCAGCCATGGGCATTGGCCGCAATCAGCAGATTCATGCACAGCGCGCCTGCCGACATCAGCTGCTCCCATTCCGGAATCTTGAAATGCGGCGCTGCCTTGCTGACGACTGCGATGACGACGGGGGCACGGGTAAAGCGAGTCCGCTCGACCTGGATCATCTCCTCCGACAGGTCAGGCTTGGCTTCCAGCGCGAGCTTTAGCAGCTCCTCGCCGATACGCGCACGCTCCTCGCCGCGATAGACGATGAAGCGCCAGGGGGCGAGCTTGCCATGATCCGGCACGCGCGAGGCCAACCGCAGAATCTCCCCGATCTCGGCCTTGCCCGGCCCCGGTTCCGACATCTGGAACGCAGGAATAGATCGGCGCACGGCGAGATAATCGACCAGCTTGATATCGGTTTTCATTGAGGAACTGCCTTCATTTTGGCTTGTGGTAGGATGAGGTCTTGAATTTGCCATCGCATTGGTTTTGAAGTGGCGTGTGTTTTATCGGAAGTCAATCGGTTGGTATCCATGTCAGGCATTTCATCCGCTCGCCGATTGAGCGCGGTTTTCGTAATGCTTGCGAGCATGAGTACGGCCGTCTCGGCACAGGAAGCGTTCAAGGAATTCAAGCAGCTCGACGGCAGCGTCAAGATGCCAAAGCTCAATGCTTTCGTAGCGCCGAATGGCGAGAATTCGTCCGCGCGTACATTGCGTGACGTTTCCCTCGAGGCCAAGCTCACGCCGCAGAGCGGCCCGCAGCAGCAGGGCCTTGCCTGGTATGTCTTCAGTCCGATAGCGGGTGCCGACGGCAAGCTGCCGCTGGTTGCCAGTTCGCGTGGAGGCTCGGCCTCTTTCCACCTTTTGCCCGGCGATTATTTCGTCAATGTCTCCTTCGGCCGCGCCGGCGTCACCAAGCGGCTGAGTGTTCCGGAGACTGGCGACACCCAGAAGCAGACGATGGTTCTCGACGCCGGCGGTATGGTCTTGAATGCCGTATCCGGACCTGATGTCCGCATTCCGCCGAATGAGCTGAGCTTCTCGATCTATTCGAGCGAAGCCAAGGAAGACGGCGAACGCGGTCTCGTCATGGACGACGTCAAGCCGAATACGCTGGTCGGCCTCAGCGCCGGCACCTACCATGTCGTTTCAGAATATGGCGAGGTCAATGCCGTCATCCGCGCCGACATCCAGGTGGAAGCCGGTAAGGTGACCGAGGCGACCATTCAGCACAGAGCGGCAAAGATCACGTTCAAGCTCGTCTCGGATGCCGGCGGTGAGGCGATCGCCGATACTGCCTGGTCGATCCTGACATCGGCGGGCGATATCGTCGGGGAAAGCGTCAGCGCCTTTCCGACCATGGTGCTCGCAGAAGGTCGCTACACGGCCGTCGCTCGCAACAAGGACAAGATCTATCAGCGCGACTTCACCGTCGCCGCCGGCATGAATACGGATGTGGAAGTGCTGATGAAGCAGCAGCAGCCGCAGGATGCCGATACCGAACAGCCCGCCCGCCAGCTGCCGATCCAGATGCCGCCGATGCGCCAAAGCCAGACACCGCCGGCGACGACCAATCAACAGCCGCTGCCGACCTATGAACAATTGGCACCTGCTACAGGCGGCGATGATGGCGATAGCATGGATTGACGACGGCGACCCGAGTTTGGTCGCCGGCTGAAGTTATCGCAGTAGTCACCGTTCGGTGAGGAGAAGCCCGGTCCCCTTGCCGCTCATCCAGCCTTGCGCCGCAGCACCTTTCTAGGGGGTGCCATGGAGAAGACCGCCCCATAGAGCTTCGTCAGCAGATCCTTGCGGTCGCTACCCTCGCTGAGTGCTTCCCAGCTTCTGAGGGCGCCGATATGGGCGGTGATCGTACTGCCCGAGAGGCGCCGGAATTCGCGGATTAGCAGCGAAATGCGCAGGGTCATCGAGATGCGGCTCGCCAGATGGAACAGCCGGCCGTTCTGTCCCTCGAAATAGATGGGAATGACGCTCGCCCGTGCCGCCTGGATGAGCTTTGCCGGGAATATTTTCCAGGGCAGATCTTCTGCGCGACCGAAACCCTTCTTGGCGGTTGCCACGCCGCCGGCCGGAAAGACGATGATCGTCGTGCCTTCCTTGAGCAGGCGAACGGCTTCATGCCGAGTCTTCATATTGATCGCCATCGCCTCCTTGGTTTCCTCGAAGGAAACCGGCAGCGAATAGTCGAGCATCTCAGGTACTTTCAACAATTCGTTGTTGATGAGGACCTTGAAGGGGCGCCCCAATTGCTCGGCAAGCGCCAGGACGGCAATTCCGTCGCCGATGCCGTAAGGGTGATTGGCGACGATGACGATCGGCGCTTCGGGAATTTGATTGGGCGGCCACTCGCCCTTGATGAGCAGGCGCACATCGATGAGATCAAGCATCTTGCCAAAAACCCGCTCGCTCTTGCCGACAATATCAGTGCGCCAGATATCGTAGAGTCGGGCGTAACGGTCTCGGCCGGAAAGACCTTCGATGGAGCGGATGAGCCAGCGCTTGATCCGCGTGTCCCGTTCATTGGCGTAGGATAATTCTTTGAATTCCAAGTGCGCGACGGGGCTGCCCCGCTCCTATGGTTCAGTTGCGTCACATGTTGCAGCCACAGCAACGCGTTGATTCATCAACTATATGAAAGCTGTATGTCACTTCTCTGACGGCACCCTGAAGGTGCCGCCAGATAAGGTGGCCGTCAAGCGGCCCTGACGCGTCGTGCTTCGCGCTTGCGCAGAACGTCCGGCGGCGTCGCTTCGAGAGACAGCGACGCGATCGCTTCGTCGAGCGACATCGAGGTCTGCGACTGGCTGCCAAGACGGCGGATGTTGACCGACCGCTCCTCGGCTTCCTTCTTGCCGCAGACGATGATGACCGGAACCTTCGTCACCGAATGCTCGCGGATCTTGTAGTTGATCTTCTCGTTGCGGAAGTCGGTTTCGACATCGAGACCGGCATCGCGCAGCGCCTCGGCAACTTCCTCGCCATAGGCATCGGCTTCCGAGGTAATCGTCGCGACGACGACTTGCAGCGGCGAGACCCAGAGCGGCATGTGGCCGGCGAAGTTCTCGATCAGGATGCCGAGGAAGCGTTCCATCGAGCCGCAGATGGCGCGATGGATCATCACCGGCTGCGTCTTTTCGGAGTGCTGGTCGATATAGAACGCACCGAAGCGTTCCGGCAGGTTGAAGTCGACCTGCGTCGTGCCACACTGCCATTCACGGCCGATGGCATCCTTCAGCGTATATTCGAACTTCGGCCCGTAGAACGCGCCCTCGCCCGGCAGAATGCCGGTCTTGATACGCCCTTCGGACTGCGCCTCGATCGTCTTCAGCACGTCCATCATCACGCTTTCGGCGCGATCCCAGAGCTCGTCCGAACCAACGCGCTTTTCCGGGCGGGTCGAGAGCTTGACGACGATCTCCTTGAAGCCGAAGTCTTCATAGACGGACAGGATGAGATCGTTGATCTTCAGGCATTCGGCGGCCATCTGCTCGTCGGTGCAGAAGATGTGAGCATCGTCCTGCGTGAAGCCGCGCACGCGCATCAGGCCATGCAGCGCGCCCGAAGGTTCGTAGCGATGGACCGCACCGAATTCCGCAAGGCGGATCGGCAGTTCGCGGTAAGACTTCAAGCCATGCTTGAAGATCTGGATGTGGCCCGGGCAGTTCATCGGCTTCAGTGCGAAGACGCGGTCGTCGTCAGTGTCATCACCAGCGACCGTCACCTTGAACATGTTGTCGCGGTACCAGCCCCAGTGACCAGAAGTCTCCCAAAGCGACTTGTCGAGCACCTGCGGCGCGTTGACTTCCTGATAGTCGCCCTGCAGCCGCCGGCGCATATAGGACACCAGCGTCTGGAACATGCGCCAGCCCTTGCCGTGCCAGAAGACGACGCCGGGGCCCTCTTCCTGGAAATGGAACAGGTCCATTTCGCGGCCGAGACGGCGATGGTCGCGCTTTTCGGCTTCGGCGAGAATGTGCAGGTAGTTATCCAGATCCGCCTGTTCGGCGAATGCCGTGCCATAGATGCGGGTCAGCATCGGATTGTTGCTGTCGCCACGCCAATAGGCGCCGGCAACCTTCATCAGCTTGAAGGCATTGCCGATCTGGCCGGTCGAGGCCATGTGCGGACCGCGGCAGAGGTCGAACCAGTCGCCCTGGTAATAGATCTTCAGATCCTGACCTTCGGGGATAGCGTCGACCAGCTCCACCTTGTAGCGTTCGCCCTTGGAAGCAAAGACTTCCTTCGCCTTTTCGCGCGACCAGATTTCCTTGGTGAACGGCTTGTTGCGCAGAATGATCTCGCGCATCCGCTTCTCGATGACAGGCAGATCATCGGGCGTGAAGGGCTCGTTCTTGGCAAAGTCGTAATAGAAGCCGTTTTCGATGACCGGGCCGATCGTCACCTGCGTTCCCGGCCAAAGTTCCTGTACGGCTTCGGCGAGAACGTGCGCGGTGTCGTGGCGGATCAGCTCCAGCGCACGATCGTCCGAACGGGTAATGATTTCGATCTTACCATCGGTCACCGGATCGGAAAGGTCGCGCACGGTGCCGTCGATAGCAATGGCGACAGCCTTCTTGGCCAGCGACTTGGAAATGGATTCGGCGACATCGCGACCGGTCGTGCCGGCAGCGAAGCTGCGCACGGAATCATCGGGAAATGTCAGGGAAATGGGTTGGGACATCGATATGCTCCTTGTCCAGTCCCGCCAACGAATGCGGGTGGTTTGGTGGAAATGGTCAAACATCCGCATCTTGCGGACAATTGACCGCGTGCCTGATAAAGGCTTTTCAGACCTTAGTAAAGGAAAGTGCGCTTAAGGACCGTAGAAATCGAGCGGGCCTTAGCTTGTCGGGGAAGGTGATTTGGAGGCCGGTTTCGGGGGGAAATATAAAATAAGGCTGAGGAGCGAGCAAAAAAGCAGCCAATAATAGAAGTATATTCTAAGGAGGCTTTTGATAATTGCGGCGTCGATGGAATCATTCGGGTGGAAGCCAAACGAAGCGTGCAAGCCATGATAATCGTCGAACTTATCCAACCACATGAAGAATATAGCGAAACCTATCAATAAAGCCGGAAAGATCAGGGGAAATTTCTTGATTCTGAAGCTTCTCAACTCCTTGCCAGTCCAAGCAAAAAGAATGATGAAACCCACAAGCAACGTCAGACTGGTGATCGATCTGACGCCAAAGAAGGTGCATTGATCCCTCTCTGAATAGTGTAGGCTCGGCATTTGCAACAAAGCGGTAGCATTTGGCGGCCAGATATCGCGCAGAAACGAATTATCGCGGAAATAACACGCAACCGATTGTAATTCGTAGTGGAACAACACCCAAGCCGCGATGGCGACAAGAAGCGAGACGCCCCAGACAAACATGAGCAATTGGCCACGTTTATTCGCAGCCGCCATTTTTGCTTGCAATTCCGGCTTGGTATTTCCTGAGGTATTTTCACTCAATGCATTTCCGCCCCATGTCTATTGCCATGATTGCGTTTGAATACCGCCACTAGATCGGCATGACAGTAGAGCCACATCTCGATGCCTTTTTAAATGTAAGTTTTTTCGTCGCAGCTAATCATTTGAGCGATGCCGCGCACGGTGTTCCAGTTTCGCATCGTTCCGATGCCAAGCCTCTTCGTCGTCAGGGCCGGCAGCATTTTTGTCTCGCTGGCCTTGAGACCGAAATCGATCCATAGATCGCCGTCGACAACAGCCAGACGCTCGCCCCGGCGGTATTTCGCAAGCGTTACCAGCACTTCGGGTTCGAGCGGCTGCCGCATCACTCGAACGATGACCTCGCTGCCAATCCCGTCGAGAAAGGGATTGCCGTTGGCAAGCCTCAACCATGTATCGGCATCGCGGACGATGATGTCGACATGCTTGCCGAAAGCCGCAGCAAAGCCGGCTTCAAGCTTTGCCTCGATCGATGCGATCGGCTGTAGCTCGGCTTCGAAAACGAGATTGCCGGTCGCCACCAGAGTGCGGGCATTGCGAAAGCCCAAACTCTCCGCCATCGCCTTGAGATCGGCCATGACGACCCTGCGGCCCGACCCGAGAACGATACTGTAGAGCAGCGCGACGTAGATCGCCATGCGGTCAGGCAGCCTTGTGCCCGAGACGGAAATAGCGCCAGGGCGTCCACCAGTGATAGCGGCGCTCCAGCTCATCGGGCACCGGATCGAGCCCACTCGTCCCACCAGGACCGCACCGGACGACGCGAAACAGCGTCATCCAGCCGCCAGCCCAGAGCCCGTGGCGAGCAACGGCTTCATAGCCATATTCCGAACAGGTTGGGATATGGCGGCAGGAATTGCCGATGAAGCCAGAAAGCGTCAGTTGATAAAGGCGAATGAGGCCCATTCCGAAAAGCCGGTCCGGTGTCTTGCGAAAAGGTCCTGAATAGTTTCGCGATTTTGCGATCTTGTCACCCGCCGGTGATGTGTCGCGACGCGCGTGCCTCGGAGGAGCGGCACCGCCCTCGTCCTCATCGTCGTCCTGCATCAGACAGAATTGGCACATGGTCCGCAGCCCGCCTAGACCGCCGCGGCTGTTTTGGCATTCTCGCCCTGGCGAGCCGCCTCGATCTGCCCGATCGCATCCACGACGGCATCGAATGTCAGCATGGTCGAGGCATGGCGGGCCTTATAGTCCCTGACCGGCCTCAGATAGCGCATGTCCTCGAAACGTCCGTCCGGCCCCTCGCCGTCGGCCTTGAGCATGGCGAGCATGTCTTCGCGGGCCTTGCGCACTTCATCTGCCGAAGCGCCGACGACATGGAGGGCCATGATCGAAGAGGATGCCTGGCCGAGCGCACAGGCCTTGACGTCATGGGCAAAATCGGTCACCACATCGCCGTCCATTTTCAGCCAGATTTTTACGCGAGAACCGCACAGTCTGGAATGGGCCTGGGCACTGGCATCAGCGTCAGAAAGATTGCCGATGCGGCCGATATTGCCGGCAAACTCTAGGATTTTGCTGTTGTAGATGTCGTCCATCACAGATTTTGCTCCGATGCACCCGTTCGTGTTTCGTAACAAAAAACACAGCGTGTCCATTTCGGACACTTTCACAGGGACAATGCCATACTATATGTATGTCGTTCGAAGACCAACGAAATGCAATGGTCTTCTGTAAGTTTGATGGGAAACCGTGCAGGACGGCAGGCTTGTCCGCCAGCCAGAACGCCCCGGAGCCCGCCAAAGGTACAAAATCTCCGTACCTCGGGGAATGCCAGTGGCGAGTCCGACAAGATGATATCCGCGCAGCGGATCAGGAGAACCACAGGTAATGGACGCCATTGTAAAGAACTTTCCGCAAGTCACTGATTCCGAACGCCCGTCGCAGCAGGAAGCCGAAGACGCAATCCGCGTTCTCCTTCGCTGGGCCGGTGATGATCCGCGTCGCGAAGGCCTGCTCGATACGCCCGCGCGCGTTGCCAAGGCTTATCGCGAGCTCTTCGGCGGCTACGAACTGAATCCCGAGGATGTGCTCGGCCGCACTTTCGAAGAAGTCTCCGGCTACGATGACATCGTCCTCGAGCGTGATGTTCCATTCTACTCGCATTGCGAACATCACATGGTGCCGATCATCGGTAAGGCGCATGTCGCCTATCTGCCGAGCGGTCGTGTTCTTGGCCTGTCGAAAATCGCTCGCGTCGTCGATATTTTTGCGCGCCGCCTGCAGACGCAGGAAGCCATGACGGCCCAGATCGCCAATGCGATTGACGAGTCGCTGCGTCCGCGCGGCGTTGCGGTGATGATCGACGCCGAACATATGTGCATGTCCATGCGTGGCATAAAGAAGCAGGGTTCCTCGACGCTGACGATGACCTTCACGGGTGCCTTCAAGGCCGATCCGGCCGAACAGGCCCGTTTCATGTCTTTGGTCCGGGGCCGCTGACCAGGCTTCAACGAAAGAGCCGGAGATGAATGTGATTTTCAATGCTCCTTCTGAAGATAAATCCGAGCTGGAGGATGCCGGCGATTTCACGCCCCGTTTCGACGATCGCGGCCTGATTACCGCGATCGTGACCGATGCGCATGATGGCGAATTGCTGATGGTTGCGCATATGAATGCCGAGGCGCTCGCCCTGACGATCAAGACCGGCACGGCGCACTATTTCAGCCGCTCGCGCGGAAAAATCTGGAAAAAAGGTGAAACCTCGGGAAACCTTCAGACGGTGAAGGAAATCCGAACGGATTGCGATCAGGACGCCATTTGGCTGAAAGTGGAGGTCGCCGGACATGATGCGACGTGCCATACTGGTCGCCGTTCCTGCTTCTATCGAACGGTTGAGCTCGAAGATGGGAAGCCGGTGCTGAGCGTGGTCGACGATCACCTGCATTTCAATCCGGAAGAAGTCTACAAACAATAGACCTATCGGTGATGGTGTTTCAACAAGCCACAACCAGTATACGATTTGGAAACGAAAAAGGGACAGTATTTTAGCCGAGGCACACGGAGCCTCGGAGGAGGCGTAACATGCTGAATTGGGGGTTGAATCGTCATATCGGCGGACAGAGCTCGACCGGTTCAGGCCTCACGCAGGATACGTCTACCCCGCTTCTCCCTCCTGGCCCTCCTAAAAAAGTGAAGATTGCCCTGGCGCTTGGCGGTGGCGCTGCGCGCGGCTGGGCGCATATCGGCGTCTTGCGCGCACTCGATGAAGCCGGCATTGCAGTCGGCATGATTGCCGGCACGTCGATCGGCGCCCTGGTCGGTGGCTGCTATCTTGCCGGCAAGCTTGACGAGCTCGAGGCCTTCGCGCGTTCGCTGACCATGCGTCGCATCGCCAGCCTGCTCGACCTCACCATCGGCGGTAGCGGACTGTTCGGCGGCATGCGGCTGACCAAGCGCATGCAGGAACATCTGGAAGGATTTTCCATCGAAGATCTCGACCGTCCCTTTGTCGCGGTCGCGTCGGAGTTGAATACAGGCCATGAAGTCTGGATTGCCAATGGATCGCTCATCACGGCGCTCAGGGCTTCCTATGCCCTGCCCGGCATTTTCGAGCCGGTTCGCACCAACGGCCGCACACTGGTCGACGGTGCCTTGGTCAATCCCGTACCGGTTTCGGTGTGCCGCACATATGAACAGCCGCTCGTGGTCGCCGTCAATCTGCACTACGATCTCTTTGGCCGCTCTGCTGTGGTCAAACACAATGTCGGACTGCCGAACGGTGATCTGCTGCGCCGGGAGGACCCTCCTTCCATGAAACTCGGCATGACCGGCGTCATGGTGCAGGCTTTCAACATCATTCAGGACAGGATCGCTCGCGCGCGTTTGGCCGGAGATCCACCAGATCTTGCGTTGCATCCTCGGCTCAGCGATATCGGCCTGTCTGAATTTCACCGTGCTGGCGAAGCTATAGAGCGTGGCTACGAAGAAACGTTGGCACGATTGACCGAAATCCGCCGCATGCAGGAAGCCTACGCGCGCTAAGGCGTAAATCAAACGTATATAGATAAGTTGGGCATCTCCGCCGCAAACAAGAGAGACTCTGTCGATGCGGTACAATCCGGCCCTTGGTTTTGAGCTCCATGCATTCGTTGCGGCAATCGACCCACGGGGTCGATTGCTTCGACAGCACCGAACCGCCCCTCACCCGGCGATATAGGCCTTGATCTGCTCGGCTTCGAGCTCGATCTCGCGGATACGCCATTTGACGACGTCGCCGATGGAAATGATGCCGGAAAGCTTGCCTTTCTCTTCGACGGGAACGTGACGGAAGCGGCGCATCGTCATCAGCTCCATCAATTCGTCGGTCGTCGTATCTTCCTTGCAGCGATGTACCTTGGCCGTCATCATCGAAGCGATCGGCTTGTCGAGGCATTCATGGCCATGCTTGGCAACCGCATTGACGACATCCCGCTCGGTGAAGATGCCGGAAATCTTGCCGCCCGGTCCGACGACCACGATGGCGCCGATCCGATTCTCGTTGAGAATCTTCGCGGCCTCGCCAACGGTCGTATTACCGCCCGTCGTGACGACGTCGCGGCCCTTGGCTTCAAGTATGGCCTTTACGGAAACTGACATTCGATCCTCCCATCTCGAAAGCATGATGAACACTTGAAGCGTCCGATATGTTCCGAAATTACCCCCGGAGCTCAAACCGACGCCTTGCCCGTCGGTCGGTCGATCTTCTCATCCCATGACCGACGGATAGCAATGGTGCGCCTGTGTCAGTAAGAAAGCAACAGCTCATTCATCGGGTGGTAAAGCTTGCTGAGCTTCCACAAGCGGCTGCCGGTCGAAGGGTGCAAAAAGCAGGAATCCGAACAGGAATCCACCGATATGAGCATCCCATGCCACCGGCTGCGAGCTGTCGCCGGCAAGGTTGATCCCGAAGGCGACGAGTGCATTGCCGGCGACCCACATGACGATATAGGCGACGACGGTGCGGCTTCGAAGCGACCCTAGAATACTGAGACGCGGGTTGAGATGCGCCTGCCGCATGGAGACCCGCCGACCGTCCATAGCCGGAAAGGCAAAGCGGCAAGCCGCCCCCATCAACGCCGAGACGACGCCGGACGCCCCGATCAGAAGTGTCTGGTCTCCCCAATAGAGCGCTGCATGCAGGAAGGCGGCGGCGGCGGACGAGAAAATCCAGAAAATCACATAGCGTAGAGGCCCGATACGTCGCGCCACCGGCGCGGCAAAGACCATCAGCCAAAGGCTGTTGAAGACGATATGCTCCACCCCGCCATGCAGCAGCGAATAGGTAACAGGCGTCCATAGCCATTCCAGCCCCTGCTGCGACAAGGGGAAGGCATAGCGGGCCGGGATGAAGCTGAAGGCAAAATAAATCCAGTTCAGCGTATTGTCCGACCACCATGGCAGGTTCATGACCGCGAAGATGACGATCAGGACAGCAAGGCTCGCCAGAATGGCAGGAGGCAGATTGAAGGCCGGGGCACGCTGCTGCGGCTGCGGATTTTCCGGCTCTGGGCGCGGCAGCTGTTCATGGTCCATGTCTTGCTCGGCTTATCAATGGAAGTCATCGACACATAGCGCAGCGAAAATCAAAAAAAAAGCCGCCCGTAATATCGGGCGGCGTGCCGGGATGCTCCTATCCGGATTGGACCTCGATGGCCTGCATGGCACCCGGGAAATTCGTGCTGAAGGTCACTTGGTGAAGTGATGAACAAAGCCTTACACCAGCCACCGCGCCGAGCAACTGAAACTCCTTGTTAACCCTAACGGCCCGGCTCTGGCATGGAATTCGCAAGGTAGGAGTCGAAGGCAATGAATGCCTTTGTATTTGAAATGAAATGGGACACGGACGCATTATGCGCCAGAAGACAAGCATCGATATATTTACCTATTGGGAGCACATACGCGGCAACGCGGATGCCCCCTTGCGCAATTTGATACAGCCATCGGCGATCGGCCACATTCTTCCCGAGCTGTTCATCCTGGAAAACACGGCGGACGACAATCCCCGCTTCCGTCTGGCCGGTACGGCGATCTGCAACCTCATGGGGCGTGAGATTCGCGGCGAGGATTTCGCCGCGCTCTGGGCTGGCAGCCAGCAGGACGATCCGGTACACATTGCCGCCGGCGTGATGAAGCACGTGGTTCCCGCATCGATCCACGCGACGGGTTATTGCATCAGCGGCCGTAGCATGACCTTCGAGATGATATTGCTGCCGGTTCGCACATCGAGCGATACTTGCGACAGACTGCTTGGCTGTCTGACGCCTACCGTTTACACGACGTGGCTCGGTAACGAGCGCCTGGAATTTCTGGCACTTGATCGCAGCCGCCTACTTCGCGACCGCACTGCCCGGCTCGTGGATGCGCCGCCGCATCCAGATCCGACGGATCTTCTGCCGCATCAGGGAAGCACCAGCCTGGGCGAATGGATGCGTCGAAAGTTAATTCAAGCAAAAAATGGGCGCGAGAGAGCCGGAATTGACCCAGCTCGGAACAAAATCGGCGATCATCTCTAAGCTATGTCTCGGGAAAGACAACCTTACTTTAAGGAGTTGCGGCTAATAGTTGGAAGAGACGCAATAGGGTTCAAGACGCTTCCATGCACTCATTCCAGCCGGCCCATGCGACGCGGCCCAACCAAATGACAGGCAATGCTGTTCGCAATGATCAGCGGACCTTTCAACGGGTTCCGATCAATATGCAGGGTCGCCTGATGCTGGCTAATTACGAGGAATTCGAGTGCCTGGTCACCGAGATGTCGCCGGGTGACCTACATGTCACCTGCTTGGGACGTCCGCGCGCCGGCGAGCGTGTCATCGCCTACATCGATCACCTCGGCCGTGTCGAAGGCAATGTCGTTGCGGTCGATGGCCGCGGTTTCACCATGTCGATCAACGCGACCGAGCGGAAACGCGAAAAGCTTGCCGCGCAATTGACCTGGCTTGCCAATAAACACGAACTCGGCCTGCCGGAAGATCGCCGCCATGATCGTCTGACGCCGCGCAATACCCGCAGCGAACTCACGCTGGATGATGGCACGCAATATGTCTGCCGTATCATGGACTTGTCGCTATCTGGCGCAGCGGTCGACGTCGAAGTACGTCCCACGCTCGGAACGCCAGTGCGCCTTGGCAATATGCGCGGTCGCGTCGTGCGCCATTTCGTGGAAGGCGTGGCGATCGAGTTCCTTTCGCTACAGTCGCGCGAGACCTTGCGCGAATTTCTCTGATACTGTCATTGTCCTGTCACGCGGCATCGCGAAATAGCGACGCCTGTCTTTCTCCTCATTGCGTGACGGCACAATGCTTTATCCGGATACAACTCCTTTTGCCGAAGGCCTGCTTGAGGTCGGTGACGGCCAGCAGATCTATTGGATGCAATCGGGCAATCCCGAAGGTTGGCCTGTCGTTGTCCTGCACGGTGGGCCGGGGTCCGGGAGTTCTGCTGGAACGCGGCGCTATTTTGACCCGCATTATTACCGGATCATCCAGTTCGACCAGCGCGGCTGCGGCAAAAGCCTTCCGCATGCGTCGGAACCGGCGATCGATCTTTCGGCCAATACCACCTGGCACACAATTGCCGATATCGAGCTATTGCGATTGCGGCTCGGCGTGGAAAGTTGGATCGTATTCGGCAATTCCTGGGGCTGCACGCTTGCGCTCGCCTATGCCGAAACCCATCCGCAACGAGTTGAAGGCTTGCTCCTCGTTGGTATCACCATGACGAGACAATCGGAAATCGATTGGCTCTATCAAGGTCTCGGCCGTTTCTTTCCGGAGCAATGGGCTCGATTTCGGGTTGCCGTGCCGGAGCAGGAGCGCGATGGCGATCTGGTTTCAGCTTATTATCGCCTTCTGCTCGACCCCGATCCCGCAATCCATGTGAGGGCCGCCAGAGACTGGCACGAATGGGAGTCCGCCTCGATCCTGGTCGATCCGCGCGCAGCCCTTTCGCCGCGTTGGTCCGACCCGCGTTATCTCACGGCTCGCGCCCGGATCATCACACACTACTTCCATCACCTGGCCTGGCTCGAGGAGCGGCAGATCCTGCGCGACATCCACCGGCTTGCCGGCATCCCCTGCACGATGATCCAGGGCCGCATGGATCTCGAGGCGCCGCTCGTGACCGCCTGGGAATTGTCGCAGGCATGGCCGGGGGCGGAGCTGGTGGTCGTTGCGAACGCTGCCCACTCGCCTGAAGTCGCAGAGATGGCTACCGCGATCATCCGCACGACCGACGCTTTTCGCTGCGATATCCAGCAATAAAAATCAAAAATATTTTTTGAGCCGGCTTTCCCAAAATGGCACAGATCCGGTCGAAAACTGTCAATTTTGGTGTTTAGACACCACTTCGTCGCCACCGTTCTGCATCGTTCCGGGATACCTTCCGCCAGAACAGATATTCTGGCGTTAAGAAATCCGTTTCGGGCAATCCTTCCAACACAACGCAAGGCGGGATTTTAGCTCCTCGTATCCGATACCAAATTCATTCAAATTTTAGTCGAATTTACCGCGAACTTGAATCAAGTTTTCTGCGTGTTTTATGAGAATTTTCTCCAGATTTGATTCAACTAAGCCATTAATTTGACTGTGCAATTTTGCGTCAGATAAAATCACGCGTGTCATTCTGATCCCAATAAAAACAGGGACAGGGACATGAACTTTCAAATCGTACTTCGCGGCTTTGCCGCTCTGGGGCTTTTCACTTTTGGCTTCTTCGGTCTTGCTCAGGCAGCACCCGCCAACATGACGATCACCGGCGACGCTGCCCCTCCGATCGGTCACTATGAGTTCTGCAAGGAAAACCCGCGTGAATGCGCCTATTCCGGCGGTGACGCAGGCCCGATGATCCTGAACGAGGACAGCTGGAAGGCGATCCTGAAGATCAACTACACGGTCAACACGACCATCAAGCCGATGACCGATATGGAACTTTACGGTGTCGAAGAGAAGTGGGCGATCCCGACCACCGCCGGCGACTGCGAAGATTTTGCGCTCCTGAAGCGCAAGCAACTCATCGATGCCGGCTTCTCGCCTTCCGATTTGCTTATGACCGTCGTGCTGCAGCCGAACGGCGAAGGCCATGCGGTGCTGACAGTTCGCACGGATCGCGGCGATTTCATTCTCGATAATATGCGCAACAAGGTGAAGCTCTGGTCCGAGACCGAATATACCTTCCTCAAGCGCCAGTCCGCCGATCACCCGGCCCGCTGGGTCAAGATCCAGGATGGCCGCGCCGTCGCGGTCGGCAGCTTGAAGTAAGCGCTCTTCACACAGGATCATCGGCGGCCTAGCGTCGATGGTCAAAGTCAGAGGCCCGGTCTCGTCCCCTGATTTCTGTCCAGGCCGGTGCCTCCGAGCCGTTCCCACTGTCCCGGGGAACGGCTCTTTTTCGTTTGGTGGCTGGCCTCAAGGCAAGCGCTGAAAATATCCCGGGAATTTAAGTGTGCCATTAGCATGGGTTGCGACTTATATTTAACCGTCGGTTAACTATCGTGGCGCCAATCATCATTTCCACCGAGACTCAAAAAAGTCAGACACCGCGAGGTTTTGCCATCAACGATGGCGATCGGAGCGGAAGGGAATGAAGGCAAGAGTATGGCTCCTCCTCTGTCATCCGCAGCAATGGTCGAAGAAGGACCGCTGATATCGAGCGGATTTGTCTATCGGCTCACGGCAGGTGTTGCCGTTCTGGCAGCCTTGACTGTCGCCATATCCGTCGGTGGACACTGGCTTGGTGAGAAAATTTCGCTTGCAGGCCACACAACCGATACCAAGCCCATCTCTGTCACGATCGGCGACGACACGATGCATCTCGCTGCAAACACGATCCGCTTTCCGAGCGAGCGCGCGGACGGCACCGCCGAGCGCGTCGATCTCTATCTGACCTGGCCGCAGATGCAGGGCTACAGCGAAGCCGATCGCATACGCTTCGACGATATCTCGCAATCATCCTCGCTGATCTTCCTGCAAATCAGCCAGAGCACGATGTCCCGTGACATGTCCGGCCGGCTCGGTCCGATCTATTCGCAGCTGATGGATGGGGCTGCCTATGCCGGCCCCTTCGGCCTGACGGCGCATCGGCTTCGCGCGGATGCCGGCTATAATGACGAAATCCTTTTGACGGCGCCGCGGACCGGCGAGACCGATTATGTCGTGCGCTGCCTCCTACCCTCTTCACCGACGCTGGCAACCAGTGGCGACTGTCAGAGAGATATCAAGGTCGGCAAGGATTTGAGCGTTCTCTACCGCTTTTCCAGCACTCAGTTGGGCGACTGGCGCGCCATGGATGCTGCTGTCCAGAACTTCGTCAAGACACGCCTTGTGGATAACGTCGCGCCTGCGGCGACAGCCGTGGGCGGCCGCTAAAATGGCGCAGAAACCTGAAACCAACTGTTCATCATAAACCGATTGGTAACGCTAAGCCTCTACTGTTGAACGGAATGGCCGTTCATGGAGGCGGCGGCCGGATAATCGAGAATGTAAATGCAAGCAGAGAGTGATTTAGTGTCCAGATCCATTCTTTCCGTTTCGTCATCTCAAACCGGTAGGATTCTGGCGAGAGCGCTTCTTGGTTTTTCGATCGCGACTGCGACGGTCACGGTGACTGTCATTGATGCGAGCGCGGCCGGTCCGAAATATGCCGGCATCGTCATCGACGCCAATACCGGCAACGTTCTCTACAGTGAAAATGCCGACACGCTGCACTACCCCGCCTCGCTGACCAAGATGATGACGGTCTATCTGACCTTCGAAGCGCTTGAAGCCGGGCGCATCACCCTCGATACTCCCGTTGTATTTTCGAGGAATGCCGCCGCTCAGGCGCCGACCAAGCTCGGTATTGGTGCCGGTCGCTCCGTGACCGTTCGCGAGGCAATCCTCGGCATCGTCACCAAATCTGCCAATGATGCCGCAATGGCGCTCGGCGAAATGCTTGGTGGCTCCGAAGAGGGCTTCGCCCGCATGATGAACGACAAGGCGCGGGCGCTCGGCATGACGCGCACGACCTATCGCAACCCGAATGGCTTGCCGAATACCGCACAGATGACCACAGCTCGTGACCAGGCCCGCCTTGGCATCGCCTTGCGCGAGCATTTCCCGGAATATTACGGTTTCTTCTCCGAAACGAGCTTCCGGCTCGGCAACCGCACGATCCTTGGCCACAATCGCCTGGTTGGCTCCGTGCGCGGCGTCGATGGCATCAAGACCGGTTATACGCGTGCTGCCGGCTATAATCTCGCGACCTCCGTGAAAGTCGATGGTCGCTCCATCGTCGGCGTCGTCCTTGGCGGCGCTTCAACACCGGCTCGAGACAATCAGATGCGTAAGCTGATCGCCGACTATCTGCCTGCGGCATCGACGAAGCACATCGCTTCCAATGTGATCGCCCAGGTCCCGGCTGCGACGCCGAATGTGCAGGCAGCCAGCGCACGCATGGCGGATATCAGTCGCGCAAAGATCAAGAATGACGGAACGACCGAAGTCGCCGATTCCAGCCCATCCAGCGCGGCGGCTTTTGCGGCGGTGGCACCGCAGTCGAGTAATCCGTTGCTCGCCGCAAAGCCTGTCCAGCGTCCTGCCTATGATGAAGCAGCCTCCGCCGGATCCTCAGACGATGCCGATGAGGACGAGGTCGATACCGTAACGACCGCATCGACCTCCAAGAGTGATACGAAACTCGTCAAGCTGCAGCGGGCCGAGAAATCCGAAAAGGTTGCTAAGGCTGACAAAGCTGAGCGTGGGCCGACGGGCTGGGTCGTTCAGATCGGGATTTCCTCCAGCAAGGATGGCGCGACCGATCTGCTTGATACGGCAAAGAACAAGGGCGGGAAGGCCCTGCGTTCGGCCAAGCCCTATGCGGTCGCCTTCGATGGCGGTTACCGCGCCCGTTTTGGTGGTTTTGAAGATCAGAGCGAAGCAATGAATGCCTGCAAGGCGCTCAAGCGCGCCGGCGTGAAGTGCTGGGCAAGCATGGAATAGGAATGCGGCCGCGATCTTCGCGCCGCATGGTTTGTAGATTGGCCGGGCTTTGTGTCTCGCCCGGCTTTCCGGTCCCGAATGTCAAACGGGCCGGCCCTGATTTGGTAACGTGTACGGGGTTTTGAAATGGCAATGAACGAGAACTTTCCCGGTTTCTCGCTCGATAGCGGGGGCAAGATGAAACAGAAGAGCTTTGCTCTTCATCCGCTGCATGAAGCGGCGATGCGACTGGCGGACCTCGGTCTCAGCCGTTCGCGCTCGCGCAACAAGACGAAAGATCTGATCGGCATCCTGCTCTGCCACGGCGCACGCGCCTGGCGCTATTCGCAACCGGAAGCGCATATTCATCTGCACATCACTGCGCCGACCGGCCGAGCTCCGATCATGATGCGGCTGCGCTGAGGCAGTTTTCGGAAAAATGCGTAGCGGTTTTCCATCTGGAGCCGCGTGAAAACAATAGGATAGAGCGGTTCAAAGCAGAGCCGCTCTGAGCAGACGCCCTACAGCAAACCGAGTTCGGAAAGCTCCCGCCGCAGATCGGCGGGCAATTCAGCCGCCGCGCCGAGACTGTCGAGGTCGCGGGGTACATCGTCTTGCGGCAGATAACGCCAGCCCTGAAATGGGCGCCGCGGCTGCCCGGTCGTTTCGATGACGCTCGGATCGAGAATGAGCCGGCAGCGATGAATACCTTCCGCGTCGGTGAAGGTCTCGATCCCGAGAAGCTTCTGCCTTGCCTGCACCTGCCCCTTGATCACCCAATAGAGCGAGCCGCCGTCCAGCAGCTCCTCCACCCGCTTCGGCACCATGCGTGTCGTATGGGTCGTATGAGGCTCCAGTCCGGCGGCAATGGCGTTCATCGCCCGCTCGGACACCCATTCGCGCAGATCCTCCAATGAATCCGCGCCGACGCACAATTTGATGAGATGTAAAGCCATAGTGCCGTTGAAATCCTTTTGCCCGGCAGCGTCAAGCTTTTCGCTATCGACATCCACAGAGTGGGTAACATCCTCTGACAGCGCAAGAGGTGATTCTCTCGGAGGCGGTTATGGGCAGCGCATCGGATTACCCATCAAACGAGTGGGCGGCAGCGGATGATCCCGGCCAGTTCGGCTGGTCCAGCACTGCTCTCGCAAATGCCTACCGCTATGCGCAAACCATCGGATCGTCCGCGATCATGATCGTGCAAGATGGCCTGATTGTGAGTTCATGGGGTAAGATTGCCGATGTGACCGGCATCGCCTCGATGCGCAAAAGCCTGCTGAGCGCATTGATCGGCACGCATGAGATCGAGGGTACGATCGATCTGGCTATGACTCTCGCCGAACTGGATATCGATGATTGCGAACCGGCACTGACACCGAAAGAGAAACAGGCGACGATCGCTGATCTTTTGATGTCGAGATCGGGGGTCTATCACGCCGCCGCCGATCAGAATCCGGCCCTCCTGCCGCCCCGAGGTACCCATGTCGCCGGAGAACAATGGTTCTACAACAATTGGAGCTTCAATATTCTGGGGGTTATCCTCCAGCAACTGAGCGGCGTTCCGCTTGCTGACGATTTTTCCCGCCGTATTGCAATCCCGCTCCAGATGCAGGATTTCCGGTCGGAACACTTCTATTTCAAGACGATACCTCAATCGATCCATCCAGCCTACAAGATCAGAATGTCCGCGCGTGACCTGGCACGCTTGGGCGTGCTCCTGGTGAATAGCGGCCGATGGCGTGATGCCCAGATCATTCCGGCGGAATGGATCAGCAGAAGCACCGTGCCTTATACGGATCTCGGGCATGGTGCGGGTTTTGGCTACAGCTGGTGGATCGGACGATACGCATTGCAACCGCCGACAGCCGCCGCCGAAATCGTCAAGGACAAGCCATTTTACTGGGCGTCCGGCATGGGAAACCAATATCTCATGGTGTTTCCGGACATAGCGACGGTCTTGGTTCACAGGGTCTGCGACGCCAATAACGGGCCAAGCAGTGCTCAAATCGAGCAGCTGCAAGTCATGCTCCTGGGAAGCCGCGTGGCCGGCGTCCCCGTCACTACTCCCATAAGCAAATGATCTTTGCCCAAGGTCGCGTTTCGACCCTGGGCAGCATCAGCATTCCACCACATTCACAGCAAGGCCACCCGTCGAGGTTTCCTTGTATTTCTCGCTCATGTCGTAACCCGTCTGACGCATGGTCTCGATGCAGGCGTCGAGCGGCACGAAATGCTGGCCGTCGCCCTTAATGGCGAGCGAGGCAGCCGTGACCGCCTTGACCGCGCCGAGCGCGTTTCGTTCGATGCACGGCACCTGAACGAGACCGGCGATCGGATCGCAGGTCATGCCAAGGTGATGCTCGAGCGCGATTTCCGCGGCGTTCTCGATCTGCTCCGGCGTCGCGCCCATGACGGCGGCAAGCCCAGCAGCGGCCATAGCCGCCGCCGAACCCACCTCGCCCTGACAGCCGACTTCGGCGCCGGAAATCGAGGCATTGTGCTTGATGATGCCGCCGACTGCGGCTGCCGTCAGCAGGTAGTTGCGGATGCCGTCCTGATCCCAATCCTCATGGAAATGCTGATAATAGCGGATCGTCGCCGGAATGACGCCGGCCGCACCATTGGTCGGCGCCGTCACGACGCGACCGCCGGCCGCATTCTCTTCGTTGACGGCCATGGCGTAGACGCTGAGCCAATCGTTGGCGAGCACCGGATTGATGCGGTTGCTGCGCCATTCTTCCTGCAGCTTGTCGTGGATCGCCCGTGCACGTCGGCGCACCTTCAGCCCGCCGGGCATGATGCCATCGACTTTGAGGCCGCGATCGATGCAGCTGCTCATGGCAGCCCAGATGCGGTCGAGGCCGGCATCCAGCTCCTCGGCACTCATATGCGTCTCTTCATTGGCGCGCTTCATCTGCGCGATGGAAAGGCCGGAACGCTCGGACATTTCCAGCATCTGCTTGGCGCTGGCGAAGGGGAACGGAACACGCTCGCCTGCCGCGGCGGGCTTTTTCCGGTCGGCCTTCATCTGCTCCAGCTCGGTATCGGTGACAACGAAGCCGCCGCCGACAGAATAATAGATGCGCTTGACAAGCAGGCGATCGTCCTTGTCGAAGGCCGAGAAGCTCATGCCGTTGGCATGGCCTGGAAGAGGCACCTTCTTGTCGAAGATAAGGTCGGTCTTCGGCTGGAACCGATAGGTCGGATGCCCGGGCGGCGTGATGCGCCCGCTGCGCTCGACCTCGTCGATGATGCCGTCCATATGGTCGGGATCGACGCTATCGGGCCTTTCACCCATCAGGCCGAGAATGACAGCCCTGCCCGTTCCATGGCCGATGCCCGTATGGGCGAGCGAGCCATGCAAGCTGACCTTGATCGATTCGACATGCACGTTCGAAGACGGACGCGGCCATTCGTTCGAAAGCACGAGGTCGAGGAAGCGATTCGCGGCCGACATCGGCCCCATCGTGTGCGAGCTGGACGGTCCCACACCGATCTTGAACACATCGAAAACTGAAAGAAACATGGACTTTTGGTGCCTCCAGGCAAATCGATTTCCGGCAACGCTACGCTATCGGGGCAAGCTTGCACGGCGATTGGCCGACATCGGATTTCATGGCAGCGACATTACATATAGGCATTCGGGTAAGCAAACAGAAGGCCATTGCGCGCCGCAGGGGCTGAGATAGAGTCCACATCGGATTGATCTGGAGAATCTCCCTTTATGACGACTGCCGACTATGTCGCCCTCGCCCTCTTCATCTTTCTCTGGGCCGCGCTGAACTGGATCGTCAGCAGCGCCAGCTTCTTCAATCGTACCAGCCTGACGCTGGCGATGAACGAGCGCCGACGGGAATGGATCTATAATTCGCTTCGCCGCGATCTGAAGATGATCGACACCCAGATCCTCTCAGGCTTGCAGAACGGCACCGGCTTCTTCGCCTCCACATCCATCTTCGCCATCGGCAGCTGCTTTGCGCTGCTCGGCGCCACCGATAAGATCAATGCCTTCTTCTCCGACATGCCCTTCATCTTCAACGGCGGCCGTGCAGCCTTCGAAATCAAAGTGGCCGGGCTTGCCTGCCTCTTTGGCTATGCTTTCTTCAAATTCGGCTGGGCCTACCGGCTGTTCAACTATTGCACCATTCTCTTCGGCTCGCTGCCCATGCTGGA
The DNA here is from genome assembly GCF_900094555.1 of Martinezella hainanensis. GTDB lineage: Bacteria > Pseudomonadota > Alphaproteobacteria > Rhizobiales > Rhizobiaceae > Rhizobium > Rhizobium hainanense. Next base: position 13,268 of record NZ_FMAC01000019.1, on the reverse strand, counting down.
AGATGCCATCCGTGATCCCGTGCGCGCCGAACGCGCCGCCGAGCGCGTCATCCGCATGAACATCATCGCAGCCCGGAACTTCAACTCCGGCCTGCGCGCCATCTTCCTGTCGATCGGCTATCTCGGCTGGTTTCTGAGCCCATACGTTTTCATGGTCACGACCATGTTCATCATCATCGTGCTGGTCCGCCGGCAGTTTTTTTCCGATGCCCGTCTGGCCATTATGGATGGCGATGTGCCATGACATGCTCGCGCCGTCCCAAGCGGCGCTCGTGATTTGAGTTCATGCCTGGAAGGACCCGCCAATGGTCGCTATCGCCGAGAGTGCCGATGCACCGCAAAAGACGCCCCGCATCGGCATTCTGGACACGGCGCGCGGCGTCGCGCTGCTGGCCATGGCAAGCTACCATTGCACCTGGGATTTCGAATTCTTCGGCTATCTCGATTCCGGCACGGCGGAAACGGGCTGGCTGAAGCTTTACGCCCGCGCGATCGCCAGCACCTTCCTGTTCCTGGCAGGCTTCAGCCTCGTGCTTGCCAATATGCCGGAGATTCGCTGGCGTTCCTACTGGCGGCGGCTGGGCATGATCGTCGCGGCGGCCGCTGCCATCTCGCTCGTCACCTTCATCGGCATGCGCGACGAATGGATATTCTTCGGTATCCTGCACAGCATCGCGGCGGCAAGTCTCATCGGACTTCTGTTCCTGCGCCTACCGGCATTCGCCACGCTTCTGATTGCTGCGCTGCTGGCGGTCGGCATCATCATCGACAATATCGTTGCGCCGCTGTCGCTGCATTCGACGTTTTTTGACGCGCCCTGGCTCTGGTGGATCGGTCTTTCGGAAAATATCCAACGGTCGAATGACTATGTGCCGCTTTTTCCATGGCTGACGCCATTCCTGTTCGGCCTCGGCGTGGCGCAATTGGCGACCTCTCTGGGCTGGCTGGAGCGCCTGGCCAAATTCGGCCCTGGCCACAATCTCGTCGCCCGCGCGGGCCGCCACAGCCTGATCTTCTATCTGGTCCACCAGCCGGTGCTGTTCGGTCTCGTCTATCTTCTGTCGCTGGTCGCTCCGGCTCCGCCGCAAGACCCGACAGTCGGCTACATCAGGCAATGCGTGGCGTCCTGCACGCGGTCGGGCAGCGAAGCCATGTGCCGCAGCTTCTGCCAATGCACGCTCGACAAACTGCAGGCTCAGAATCTTTTCAAACCCTTGGAATCCGGGGCGATCAAAGCAGATAGCGATGAACGTGTAAGCCGAATCGCGATACAATGCACGGATGAAGCGCAATGACAGGGTTATTCGATGAATGCCTATCGTTCGAAGTCGCTGAGTTTTCCGTGGCCGCCGCTGCTCTATAGCCTCGCCATTGTCGCGGCGCTGTGCCTGCAGCGGTTGTATCCGTTGCCCTTGCCCTTTGTCTGGGCGCTTGTTTCATGGGTTATCGGCGCCCTTTTGACGGCCTTCGCGGTGACATTGAATGTCTGGGCCGTCAAGACGTTGCTGGAGCGCCGCACGACGGTACTGACCCAGCGTTGCAGCGCGCATCTGGTGACCACAGGCCCCTTCCGCCTTACCCGCAATCCGACTTATCTCGGCTATACGTTGCTGACCGCGGGAATGGGTCTGCTGATCGGCAATCTCTGGTTCCTGGCGACGGCTGCTTTGGCAGCGGCATTGACGACCTTGCTCGTCATCCGCTGCGAAGAGATGCATCTCCTCTCGCGCTTCGGCTGCGAATTCGAATTCTACTGCAAGCGCACGCGCCGCTGGCTTTGAAAGCGAAGGGATTGGAGGACGGCTGAAGGAATCGTTCCGGCGTTACCTACTGATTTCCAAAGAGAAAGAAGATCCGACCGATACTCGTTCTCGTGCGATAAACTAGATTGCTCATGACTGACCGACCGTCGCCGGCATAGAGTTCGAATTGGCGAGACCTGTCTCCACCGACGGCGCCTTCCAGCCTGGTGGACGTTTTTTCGTTTCGGAAGGAGCAGTCGGGTTTGCCGCACTGAACAGCGACCTCGCCAGATAGACGCTGCGTGGAGTCGATGGTCACGCTCACTTCAATCTGGGTCTTCTGATCGTCGATAAGCTGGCAGCGAGAATAAAGATGGCAGATCTGTTGGCCATAGGTCGCGTCCTTGCCATCAAGCAAAAGGCCATAGGCGACTGGCACATCAGACTGTGCTGCGTCGGCGGCTGAACCGCAATTGGGGCTCGCCAGGATAGCGGCAGCGAGAATAGCAAAGACAGACGAGATTCTTGTTACCACGCCATGAAATCCCCCACGGAACGCTTCGCTTGTAGAAAGCGTTCTTGGGGGAACTATGGCTGAGAAATTGTCTGCTTAGCCGTGATTGAGATGTTCACGTCCCGACGCCGATTTCGGCGAGGCGCCCGAGACAGGCTTCCTCGACATTATCGAGTTCGCTTAGCGTATCGTCGATATCCTTACGCTTCTGGCGCAACTCGTCGCGCTTCTCATCGACGCGCTTCATCAGCAGCTTCAGCTGGCCGATTTCGCCCGGAGGCTCCTTGTAGACCTGAATGATCTCGCGAATCTCGGCGATGGTGAAGCCGATGCGACGGCCGCGCAGGATTTCCATGATGAGACGCCGGTCGGCCGGACGGAACAGGCGCGTGCGGCCTCTGCGCTCAGGGTGGATGAGACCCTCGTCCTCATAGAACCTCAAGGTCCGGGTCGAAACCCCGAATTCCCGAGTGAGCTCCGTTATGCTATAATATCCGTCGACCAAGAATCCGCCCCTATCTGCTTCCCACGATAATATTGACTTTTACGTAATAGTCAATTTTCATGGGTTCCAGTCAGCTCCGAACCCGCCAGCGCAGCGCAAAACTATAGGCTCGCAAGGCCTAAGGGGCGAAATTTCCAGTAAATTCGATAGTAATGGTCACAAAGATAGGTGACGCCCCAGCGACTCAATCCACGAATCGATGTGACAGACGTACGGAATGCTAGAATGCCGCGGTCGCACCCTCAATCATGGCAAACACCGTTTCGCTGGAAGGCCTCTGGCTTGCCCGACACCCCTGACTGACCCTTTTTGAAATCGATATAAAACAACTGGATAATGGAGAAGGCTCATCGGGAAGCGCAGCCATCTAGACGATAGCATCTCCGCCATCTTCGCTTATCCTGACCGCCTTCTACCTATGTCCTCCATCCGATAGAGAGTGCCGTGCCCGTCCGCCCCATCATCCGCTTTCCTGATCCGCTATTACGAGCCAACTGCACCGCCATCACGGCCTTCGACGACGATCTGCGAGCGCTCGTCAACGATCTGCTGGATACAATGCGGGCCGCGCCCGGCGTCGGCATCACCGGCCCGCATATCGGCGTCCTCAAGCGGGTCGTCGTGATCGAACTTGGTCGCGAGGATGGCGTGCGCACCTATATCAATCCGGAAATCCTATGGTCGTCGCCGGAGACCATGCGGCATATGGAGGGCAGCGTTTCCATGCCCGGAGCGACGGAGGAGATCGTCAGGCCGAAATCGATCCGCTTTCGCTATCAGGATGTCGCCGGCGAAACACATGAAGCGGAGGCGCACGACTTTCTGGCCATCTGCATCCAGCACGAGATCGACCAGCTGGACGGCATTTTCTGGCTCCAGCGGCTTTCCAAGCTCAAGCGCGACCGGCTTGTCAAAAAATGGGAGAAGATGCGGGATTGAAATCTGCAAACGAAAACGGGCGCCCGAAAGCGCCCGTCCTGTCATCGCTAAACTCGGCAATCAGCCCTTGAGCTTGGTGTTGCAGAGGCTGTAGTAGCCGCCGCCCTTCTGGATCCACTTCAGACCGCCGAGCGCATTCTTGGCCTTTGCGGCATTGTAGGCGTCAACGCAGGTGTGGAAACGGCCCTTGCCGGGCGTCTCGCTGGCATACTTGGCGTCGACCTTTGCCGGGAAGGTTACGCCTGCCGGAGCAGCCGTCGTCGGCTTTGCCGGTTCTGCTGCCGGCGGCTTGGTGGCGTCGGGCTCGCTGGCATCGACCTTGGCTGCCGCAGTCGTCTTCGTCGTCTTGGGAGGCGTCGTAGCCGCTGGCGCGGTGGTTGCGGGAGCGGTGGTCGTCGTAGTGGCGCTGGCATCGGCGCTGCACTGCGTTGCGCGGAAGTCATTCCACTTCTGGCCGTTCAACGTACCAGCGGTTTTGGCAGCCTGATATTTGGCGCTGCACTCTTTCATGGTTAGCGCAGAAGCCGAAGAAGCGAGGCCCATCGAGCCTACAACTGTGAGAGACGCAATAGACATCAACAGAATGGCACGACTTGTCATTGGCATTTCCTCCGCTCTATGACGAATGTCGAAACTATTAATCGTATCGTCCATATCGATTGTCAATCGACGCGCGATCTGGGGGCGACGGAAGACACCATATGCGGACGAACATGAACGCAAACTGTACAAAAATAGCCATCAAAAAGAGTGGCTTGGCAAGAATGACAATCTTTGATGGCGGTTCGCCGGTGCGCTGAGCTCAGCCGGAAGTAGAAGAGGCCACAGCCCCGATCTGAAACATTGGCAGGCTTGATTCTGCTATTCGCAGGTCAGCGATGCGCTTGGGCTGCAATAACACTCGTAACGGGAAGCCGGACAGGTTGCTGTTGCAAGGCTGAAATCCTGACAATTGCATTGGACATGAAACTGTTGATCTGCCGTCGCCGATGTCGCGCTATAGATTGAAAAGCCGGTGCCGATATCGGCCGGGCGAGACCCGACGCTGAAGGAATAGGTCGAAGCGGTGCTTTGCTGCGAGTTATCCTGCTGGGCCAACGCCGTGAGAGGAAGGCAGAATGTACCGCAAACCGCAATCAACAGTCTTGAAGCCGACTTGACCATATCTCGTCCACACCCTCCTTCTTATTGGCACATCAGATAGGCGTGCGGAACGCAGGTGCATGCGTAAGACTGGGTCGGGCACGTCATGTCCTGCAACGTCCGATCGTCGCAATTGCACGTTACGAAATAGGACGAGTTGTTCGGCATCTTCAGAATGCTCGAGGTGGAATAGCCGCTGCCAAGATCCGCGCGCCGATAGCTGAAGCTCGAAGCCGAATTCTGGGCATTCTGGTTGTTACCAGTGGTCTGCGCCATGACCGGCAGAGCAGACACGACAAAGAGAAACAATGCCTTGCAGCCTGTCTTCCAATAACGGGTTGCGCCAACAACGGCTCTCATATGCTTACTCCATCCTGCAATTTGTTTGGGAATGAATTCTAGTTTCGGAATGTTTCTTCCGTTTCTCCGTCTGTTGCGGAACCTTTCTCGTCCGCAATTTCTAGCCATGAGATGCACCGAACGTCGCAGGCGCCTTGCCTTGGCATGATGGTGGGGAACCATCGGGATTTTCGTCCGTCTCTTGACTGACGATACCACCACGGCGCGGAGCGAAAAAGTCATTAGGACCCTATCAAAGAACCGCTGGCGATCACTGTTTCGCGAGGAATAAGAGCGATTGCGGAGCGGATGCAACCTATCATGAACTTCAGACCTTGAAGTGCAGTCGCGTCGCCCTAGCTTCCCTAGTGCAGTTCCCCTCTCTGTGCCCTGGATGCTCTCCCTTCCAGGGCATTTTTCTTTCGGGGCACTTTTCCTGGCGAGCGAGGTGCAGTGGATGGACCATTGCACCAAATGATTCGCCACGGCTCCTAAATGGGCGTAGGCTATCTTTACCGTTGGCTACCGAATCCGTAGGCGCCGGCGGCTGAGAGAGACAACGCGCTCTCGCCTGCGAAGGTCAAGGAGTTTCCCGCATGACCTCGCATGACAATCATGACAATATACTCAGCGATCAGAAACTGCACGATCTTCTCAAGGCAGAAGACAGGATAGACCTTTTGGAGAAATCGAAACGGTGCACTCCGGATGAGTTGGAAGTGCCCGTAGCAGAGGACGCAGAAGGCGCTCCCTTGTGAGCCGCTTGTGAGCCGCAGCAGTTTTTCGCGGTCAATCGGACAGGTCGTTTGACCTGTCCCGCTTTGCATTGAAATTCAACGTAACATCCGTGATCGTCTTCTTCACGCGATCACCGATCGGCTTCACGCGTCATTGACCGTTTCGCCGAAAACTTGCTCGAACGCGTCACGAAGGCGGATATCGACATCCGCCATCATCACCGGCAAGCCAAGATCGACAAGGCTGGTGACGCCATAGGCCGAGATTCCGCAAGGAATAATACCGGTGAAATGTCCGAGATCGGGATCGACGTTCAGCGAGAGACCGTGAAATGTCACCCATTTGCGCACGCGGATGCCAAGTGCTGCGATCTTGTCCTCGGCCACGGTACCATCGGGCAGAATCGGCTTTTCTGGGCGCCTGACCCATACGCCGACCCGATCTTCACGCCTCTCGCCGCGTACATTCATCGATTCGAGCGTGCGAATGATGACCTCTTCGAGCGCACCCACGAAAGCTCGGATATCCTGCCGCCGACACTTCAGGTCCAGCATGACATAGGCCACGCGCTGACCTGGCCCGTGATAGGTATATTCGCCACCGCGTCCAGTGGCAAAGACCGGGAATCGATCCGGCTCGATCAGATCGACAGCATTGGCGCTGCTGCCTGCTGTATAGAGTGGCGGGTGCTCGACCAGCCAGACGAGCTCCGGCGCCTGCCCCTCGGCAATCGCGGCCACTTCCGCCTCCATGGTGGCGACTGCCTCTTCATATGGCACGAGACGATCGCTGATCCGCCAGCGGACGGGCGGCGTGCCTTGAGCGGGAAACATTTGATGAGAAAGTTCGGTGCGAAGCATTATGGCAGTCCTTTGCGCGCCGCGCGGGCCGCATATGTGGAAAACCTGCGTGCCGACGGGTTGTCCACATATGGCGCTATTCGGGCGGGAATTCAAACATGTAAGGCGTTTCCGCCGTATCCGGACCAGCTCGATCGGAGGAGCTGTGAAGGAATTTAAAAAAACTGACATATCGCTCTTGTGCCCCCCGAATGCTTTTGCTACATGCAGCCGCGCCGGAGCAATCTGGCCTACCACGATGCGGTCGTGGCGGAATTGGTAGACGCGCAGCGTTGAGGTCGCTGTGGGGCAACCCGTGGAAGTTCGAGTCTTCTCGACCGCACCAAGAACCCGGCTTTGGCCGGGTTTTTTGTTTTTAGCCCTTGGCGAAACCACAAAGGTCTGCGCCTTGCATCAATTTGGGCGCTCGCGTTGCAGCCCTCCAAACGGATCTTCAGTTTTGGGTCCAGAATTTGGAAAACTGCTCGTACCAAGGGTGACCCGATCATCTACAGGCGGCAGATCGCGCTCCGTGACTGAGGAGCGCGGGCTAAGTCACCGCTGAGCACGCGGCATCGCGCGCCAGGAAGTCGGCGAGCTCGTTGCCTGCTGCTCCTGAATGCCCCTTGCACCATTCCACAACCACATTCGGATGCTGTTCAAGCAGGCGGTCGAGTTGTTGCCAGATCTCCATGTCGTGGATCCGCCGGCGTCGCGTGTGCGGGTTCGGAGTAATCCGCTTCCAGCCGTTGGTGCGCCAGATTGCCCTCCACCGATAGCAGCCTTCTATGACGTGGGCGGCGTCCGTCCAGAGCGTGGCAGGCTGTGCCGGAGTCTCGGCGGCGATCCAGGCCATTGCGTTTAGAACGGCGAGGACTTCGAACGTGTTGTTCGATGTGCCGGCCCCCTTGCCACAACCGGCATATAGCTGTCGGTCGCCTTGATAGACCACGAACGCCCATCCTCCGGAGCGGGAGGCGGCGTTGAAGGAGCCGTCGGTGTAGATGTGAAGCGAGTCGGTCATGCGGAGAACATAACATCAACAGGGAAGTGGCTAGGGGAGAGTTCCAGGGCTTTCGCGAACGGGTTCCTTCGCTTAGAGGCCGCTCTCGCTTTCTCGCGGATAACGACGATGGAATCCGGTCTCCGATTTGGGGCGATGTAAATGCCCTGCCCGTCTATCAGGATGATGCGGCGGGAAATGAAGGCAGCGGACGACGGTGACGAAAACGCGCGTCGTGTTCCATTCGATGCGTCGCACCATGATAGATTTCCATGGATGTTTTCAGGCGCGCGGCGTGTAAGCTGGCAATCATTGAAAACCTTGGAGGTGGCTCATGCCCCGTTTCCTTGCCGTTTACACTATGAAGCCCGAAGATCTCGCGTCTTTTCGAAGCCTACCCAAAGCCGAGCAGGATGCTGTCGATGCTATCGGCATCGCACAGTGGGCTGCGTGGGAAGAAAGAAACGCTGCCTCTATCCTTGATCGTGGCGGCATGGTGGGAAAGACGACTCGCATCACCAGGAACGGCGTCGCCGACGCGGTCAATCCATTCTGCGGCTACCTGGTGGTCGAGGCTGAAACCGCAGATGCTGCCGCAAGGCTTTTCCAGGACCACCCCCATATTACCGTCTTTCCCGGCGACGGCGTCGATATCATGCCCTTTTTAACCTGACTTCGTTGATGGACCTTTCCACCATAACGATGGGGTAGCAGCCGTGGGAGCGAAGCGGCTTCATCCAAAACGGGAGAAGCGAAAATAATCAAAGCGGAGGCTGAAATCCAAGCGAATTCGCCTTCCTCGCCCTTGATGGCAAAAGCGGCCGGATTTTCATGCTCACTTGACTTCGCGCTCCTCTCTGGCACCGTGAAATTTCCTGAGACGTTGGAGGATGCATGACGCCAGAACGCTTTTCCGAATGCCTTTTGCATATCCGCTGGACGCCGATCAATCTGGCGAGCGCCCTGCAGTGCGATCTGTCATGGGTGGAGGCGATGGAGGTTGGGAATGCCGAAGTGCCGGACGGCCTGGCAGCATGGCTGGAAATTCTTGCGCAATGCCATGAAGAGGCCGGTGTTCCCACCACCTATCGCGGACGTGGGCACGACTGAGACTGGCAGAGGTAAGTCTGGAAAACGAATGACAGCTCGAAACAGCGGATAACTCATTCCAACGGAGGGATTGGAGATGAATGATGATTTTCGCTTGAAGCTTATCAAAATCAGAGGCGAAAAGATCGCCCATCGCAACGAACTGCTGGCGATGAAGATGCAGGACGCAACGACAAAAGGAGCTAGCCAGGATATCGATCTTGACGGCATGATCGCCCGCGAGCAGCTCGCGATCGACAGCCTCGACGATACGATTGCCCGCCTCAGCTAGAAATGACCAGCACTGCGCTCAATGCGCCACGTCCTTGCTGAGATTACGCAGCCTGATCTGATGGTCGAGGCGTTCGAGTTGGCTTGTCGTTGTCTCGATCAGCCGGCCGATTTCCTGATAAGCCGTTCGCAACCGCGAAAGCTCGTTCCTGACGGCTTCCAAAGCGCGCTCATCACTATCTTCTCCAGGTCCGTCACCCGATCCGGTCATCAGCCACGCCGGAGAAACATCGAAAAGAGCCGACATCTTGATCAGCGCGGAGGCATTGGGCTCGGCGCGATCGGATTCCCACGCGAGCATGGTCTCCTCGCTGACGCCAAGTTGTCGGGCCAGTGTTTCGAGACTGATTCCCGCCGCGTCGCGCGCCATGGACAAGCGCCCACCTAGCGTATCACCGCCTTCATCCGAAAAAACGGTCGTCTCTTGTTCTGGTTTGAACATCGGTGCGATCCCTTTCCTGGTCGCGCCAGCTATTTTGTGCCGCGCATTCATGTTTTAGCTGTTTCCAAAGCTCCAGATAGGTCTAAGGGCGTCATCTCGCCATTGCGATCTGTCCCAATTGGAAAAGTGCGACATTTTCCGATGACAGTTGCCGATACTTGCAACCACTCCTGATCGCGCCTTGATTGCATGCCTGTCCTGTGTTTGATGTTCGTGCATGTCCGTTTCTCCCGCCATCCCCACGCAGCAAAATCCGCTTAGAGGCATGACGATCATGGCAAGCGCCATGATCCTGCTGCCAACGATGGATGCGATCGCCAAATACATGGCGAGCTTCGAAGGCATGTCGCCCGGCCAGGTGACCTTCTATCGCTTCTTCTTTCAGCTTGTCTGCATGCTGCCGATGCTGGCGACCATGGCCGGACGGTCGGCCTTTTCGGCAAAGCGCCCCTGGATGAACCTGCTGCGCGGCGCGCTGCACGGCGCTGCCAGCCTGCTATTCTTCGCGGCGGTCAAATACATGCCGCTTGCCGATGTTTTCGCGATCTACTTCGTCGAACCCTTCATGCTGACGGCACTTTCGGCGCTGTTTCTCGGGGACAAGGTCGGCTGGAGGCGCTGGCTGGCGATCGTCATCGGTTTTGTCGGAGCGATGATCGTCATCCAGCCGAGTTTCGAGATTTTCGGCCTGAAGGCGCTGCTGCCTGTTGCCTGCGCCTTCCTCTTTGCGCTCTACCTGTTCATGAACCGGGCGGTCGGCGAGGCGGATTCGCCGATGACAATGCAGGTCATGGCCGGCGTTGGCGGCACGCTGTTCATGTCGGTCACCCTGTTGGCCGGGGCATCCGCTGGCATCGCTGATTTCGAACCTTCCCTGCCCGCCTCTGCCCTCGGCCTCGTGCTTCTGCTGATTCTGGGCTCGATATCGGGCTATGCGCATATGCTCGTCGTCAGAGCCTTCCGGCTGGCGCCGCTCTCGCTGCTTGCACCGTTTCAATATTTCGAGATCATTTCCGCCACCGTCCTCGGCTACGCGATCTTCGGCGATTTTCCCAATCTTTCCAAATGGATCGGCATCGCCATCATCGTCAGCTCCGGCCTCTTCATCATCTGGCGAGAGCGCGTTCAGTCGAGATTGGAAAAAACCGCGTGAGCGCAGATATCTTGCACATGGACCGACAGCACAATTTGTGGCTAAAACACTGAGACAGCAGAAGTATTGGGCGGAGATTGCATGTTCAAGAAAATCCTGATCGCCAATCGCGGCGAGATCGCCTGCCGCGTCATCAAGACCGCACGCCGTATGGGCATCCTCACGGTCGCCGTCTACTCCGATGCCGATCGGGATGCTCTGCATGTCGAAATGGCCGATGAATCAGTCCATATCGGCCCAGCCCCTGCTTCCGAAAGCTATCTCGTCGCCGACAAGATCATCGCCGCCTGTAAAGAGACCGGCGCCGAGGCGGTTCATCCGGGTTACGGCTTCCTCTCTGAGCGCGCCTCCTTCTGCGCGGCACTGGAAAAGGAAGGCATCGTTTTCATCGGTCCGAAGCCGAAGGCGATCGAGGCCATGGGCGATAAGATCGAATCGAAGAAATTCGCCAATGCCGCCAAGGTTTCCACTGTTCCAGGCTACCTCGGCATCATCGATGACGCGGATCATGCAGAGAGAATTGCAGGCGAAATCGGTTATCCCGTCATGATCAAGGCGTCCGCCGGCGGTGGCGGCAAGGGCATGCGCATCGCCTGGAGCAAGGACGAAGTGCGCGACGGCTTCGAGCGCGCCCGTTCGGAGGCGAAAAGCTCCTTCGGCGACGACCGCGTCTTCATCGAGAAATTCGTCGTAGACCCCCGGCACATCGAGATACAGGTTCTGGCCGATGCTCATGGCAATGTCGTCTATCTCGGCGAGCGCGAATGCTCCATCCAGCGCCGGAACCAGAAGGTCGTGGAAGAAGCGCCCTCACCGTTCCTCGACGAAGCGACGCGGAAGGCGATGGGCGAGCAGTCGGTGGCGCTGGCCAAGGCCGTCGACTATCAAAGCGCCGGCACGGTCGAATTCATCGTCGACCGTGACAGGAATTTCTACTTCCTCGAAATGAACACCCGCCTGCAGGTCGAGCACCCGGTGACGGAGCTTGTAACGGCCATCGATCTCGTCGAGCAGATGATCCGCGTCGCCGCCGGCGAAAAATTGCCGCTCAAGCAGGCAGATATTAGGCTCAATGGCTGGGCGATCGAAAGCCGCCTCTATGCCGAAGATCCCTATCGCAACTTCCTGCCTTCGATCGGTCGCCTGACGCGCTATCGCCCGCCGCGCGAAGGCCGAACGGAGAAATCGGTCGTCCGCAACGACACCGGTGTCTTCGAAGGTGCCGAGATCTCGATGTATTACGATCCGATGATCGCCAAGCTCTGCACTTGGGCGCCGACGAGGCTTGAGGCGATCGAAGCCATGGGCGAAGCTTTGGACGGCTTCGCTGTCGACGGCATCGAGCACAACATGCCGTTCCTCTCTGCGCTGATGAAGCATCCGCGCTGGCGCGAAGGCCGCCTCTCCACCGGCTTCATTGCCGAGGAATATCCCGACGGTTTCGCGCCGGTGACGCCGGACGAAGACCAAACCGCTTTACTGTCTGCAATCGCCCTTTCCTGCAGCCTGATCGAATCCAACCGCCGCGAACGCTATGGCGACCGGCTGCGTCCAGCCGCCGCGCCGCTGCGGGATAGCTGGGTCGTCAAGCTCGGTGCCAACTATTTGCCTGTGACGCTGCTTGAAAGCGTCGTGACCATTCCCTTCGAAACGGACATGCAGATCGGCGGCAAGACCGTGACTGTCGCAAGCGATTGGCGTCCCGGCGATTCCGTATGGGTCGGCACCATCGGCGACCGCAAGCTGACGGCCCAGATCCGCACCGTGCTCAATGGCCTGCGCATCGATTGGCAAGGTATTTCCGTCCGGGCCAAGGTGTTCACGCCGCGTCAGGCCGAACTCGACAAGCTTATGCCGGTCAAACTGCCGCCGGATACGTCGAAACTGCTGCTCTGCCCCATGCCCGGCCTGGTCGTCGCCATAGCCGTTGCCGAGGGGCAGGAAGTCAAGGCAGGTGAGACGCTGGCGATCGTCGAAGCGATGAAGATGGAAAATGTCCTGCGCGCCGAACGCGATCTGGTCATCGGCAAGATCAATGCCGGACCGGGCGAAAGCCTCGCCGTCGATGCCGTCATCATGGAATTCGCGTGATCCAATCAGAGCATCCGGGTAAATTCCGGAAAACTGCGCGGCGGTTGTTCGGCTAAAACCTGACGATTGCGACGCTAAGTGTCTGATTTTGGCTTGAGCCGCGATGCGCGGCCATGGCAATGTCGCGCGGACCAAATCACAGCAGGAAGGGATGAGATCATGGACGTAAGAGCAGCGGTCGCGGTTGCGGCGGGCAAGCCGCTTGAGGTGATGACGGTTCAGCTTGAGGGGCCGAGAGCAGGTGAAGTGCTGATCGAGGTCAAGGCGACCGGCATCTGCCACACCGATGATTTCACCCTGTCGGGTGCCGATCCCGAAGGCCTGTTCCCGGCGATCCTCGGCCATGAGGGTGCCGGCATCGTCGTCGATGTCGGTCCGGGGGTGACTTCGGTCAGGAAGGGCGATCACGTCATTCCGCTTTATACGCCCGAATGCCGCGA
>NZ_FMAC01000017.1 GCF_900094555.1 Martinezella hainanensis | reverse complement strand
TTCTGAATCGACGAGAACTCACACCCATCATTCCGCGCATCACTGCGCTCATAATGAGGTGTATTCTCTTGTTCAAAACGTAACCGTCGAAGTCTATTCCAAGGACCCAAATCTCTTCAGGTCCCGCAAGCTTCGCCGCCCACGTTTCTCTTTCTTCTCATCTTCAATTGTCAAATAACCGACCAGAAAAACCAGTCAAAAACAGAACTTCCTTCAATCCCAGGTCTAACCCAGAACCACCAATCAGCATCGCAGCCAATCAAGGAAACACTAGAGCGAAGGTCTTCGTCGCCAGCAGCGCCGCCGCCCTCGTCAGTGATCGGGCTTATAGACCCCCCAACCCGACATAGTCAACACTCCAACTGTAAAAATTCTGACATTTTTCTAAGCGCCTCAAAAATAAAGGTAATTTGTGGATCAAACAAGAACCGAGGGAAGTTTTGCCTCAAAAGGCCGCAAAAATATTGTCCGGATGGTCAAATTTTGCTCGAGCAGCAGAATCCGACCGGCTTCCCCTTCATATGTGTCCTGCTCATCCATCTGAACATCCCTTCCAGGCTGCCGGGCGGCTTGTTGGGTTCGCGGCCAAACCCACTGGCCGCAAGCATCAGAAAAACCAAGATTTTCCATAAGGTTTCTGCTATGGTTTGAGGCAGATAAAAAGGGAAGGGAGGAAACAATGCATACAACAAGACCGGAAAGCATCATCGAAGTCAGCTTCGACAGCGCCAATGGCCGCCGCGCGCTCGGTATCATGAGCATGCGCCAGGCATTGGATCTGCCCGACCTGCCAAGTTTTACCTATACGCATCCTGATCCGCAGAAAGCAGCTGCTGGCATCGTATTGAGCCGGCAGGAGCTGCAAAGATTCCTGACCTGCCATTGAGCAGGCGGCCTTGCACAACGCGCCTATCGCGCCCGGGCGCGATAGGCGGTTAGCCATGTCTATTTTCAGGCCGCTCTTCTTTCCATTATCGCCAATGGCAGCAGGACAACGGCATTCAGGCCGCCGCCTTCACGGTCTTCCAGACAGAGTGCGCCACCATGCGCATCGAGAATCTGGCGGACGATCGCCAAGCCGAGGCCGCTGCCACCGAGATCGCGATTGCGCGATTCCTCCAGCCGCACGAAGGGTTCAAGAACCTCTTTGCGTCGCTCCGCGGGAATGCCCGGTCCGCGATCACCAACGACGATGGCACCATGATCACCGCGCCGCTCGACGACGATATCGGCCTGACCGCCGTAGCGCAGCGCGTTGTCCATAAGATTGTCGAGTATCCGCACCAGAGCGGTCTCGGTCATCGTCACGCCGATCGGCTGCCCGATCGGCGCGAAGGCGACGAGACCCTGCCCGTCCTGCCGCTCGGCGAGGTGACTTCGAACAGCTGCATCGAGATCGACAATGGTCTTGCCGTCCGAGACGACCGTGCTGCGGGCGAAGCCGAGCGCATCCTCCACCAGCCGCTGCATGGCCTCGACATCAGCGATCGCCCGCTCGCGATGCGGCGTTTCCGGCATCATTTCCATGCGCAGGCGGAAACGGGTGAGATAGGTTCTCAGATCGTGCGAAATCGCCCCGAGAATAAGGGTGCGGTTGCTGACGAGCGCAGCGATGCGCAATTGCATGGCGTTGATCGCCTTGATCAGCAGGCGCAGCTCGCAAGCGCCTCTTTCGGGAATACGAACCGGCTGCAAGCCATTGCCGATCGAGTTGACCGTTCGCGACAGGCGCGTCAGGGGCCGGGTTTCCCGCGCCACGGCGGCAATGGCGATGACGGCGACCAACATGCCGAGGATGCCGGCAATGAGGCCGACAGGAACGCCGTTCAATCGCACCGTCGGCGTGTCAGGCAGGTTGAAGACGGCGATCTTGCCGCCCGCAACGCCGATCGACACTTCCATGATCCTGTCCGGCGCACCAACGGAGAACCAGCCCTGTGGCTTTTCGGAGAGCGAGCGCATGTTGAAATAGCGATTGCCCAAGGCGATTGTCGCAAATTCGCGGGCCAGCTTGTCGGTTAGCGTCAGATTGGACGCCTCCTCTTTCCGGCCCGGAGCCGGCAGATCGGCCAGATGGATCGCCAGACCATTGGCATTCAGCGCCCGAACAGCGATCGGCTGTACTTCCGGGGGAACGGCATCGAGAAGACGGATCGCCGTCTTGACCTGCATGGCCGGTGATAACTCCGGATTGAAAGGGGTATTCGGCCTCAACTGTGCGGCGACGAAAGCCGCAAGCTGAATGATGAACAATGCCACGGCGACGATCATGATGATGCGGGCGACGAGACCGAGTTTCAGCATGGCTCAGACATCCTTCACGTCCATTGTGAGGAGATAGCCGGCATTGCGCACTGTGGTGATGATATGGGCGCCATCCGGCAGGCAGTGCCCGAGCTTGGTGCGCAGGCGGGAGACCGTGACATCGATGGTGCGATCGAAAGGATCGGCGCCACGGCCGCGCGTCCAGTCGAGCAATTGCTCACGCGAGAGCACGCGACGCGGCCTTTCGAGAAAGCAGACGAGCAGATCGAATTCGGCCGTTGTCAGGTGCACGACGCGCTCTCCGTCCATCTCAATCACCCGGCCGTCAAGATCGACCGTCAGCCCCGCGAAGCTCTTGCGCCTTGACGGGGGACTGACATCTTCCGACCGTTCCGGTCCGGAGCGGCGAAGGATGGCGCGGATGCGCGCCAGGAGTTCGCGTGGATTGAAAGGCTTGCCGAGATAATCATCGGCTCCCATTTCGAGGCCGAGGATGCGATCTATATCTTCCGTTTTCGCCGTCAGCATGAGGATCGGCACCTTGCTGCGGGCGCGGATGCGGCGGCATGCCGACAGGCCATCCTCGCCCGGCAACATCAGATCGAGAATGATCAGATCCGGAAAACCCTTGGAGAGAATGCGATCCATCGCAGCGGCGCTATCGGCCGCCTGCACGGAGAAACCCTCACGGTTCAGGAACTCCTCCAGGAGCGCCCTAATCTCGCGGTCGTCCTCGACCAGAAGCAGCGATGCGGAAACCATGGCTCTTCCATGCGGGGCGAGAGGCGGTTTTGGCAACAGGGAAACGGCCGGCGTTACAAACTGTAACAAATTTCCCCTCTTTTGAAAAATCCCAGCAAAAGAAGCAGTGCAGTTTCCCTGCAACCGCGATCCCTCCGGAGCGAATGGCGGCAACCTCGTTGCCGTCTACCCGACCCCATCGCCCGCTCCGGTCCGCGACAGGGCTCGCACCACGAATGCGAGCCCTGTTTGCCTCTCCTTCCCGTCGACAAAGCGATTTGCGTCCGGTTCGTCGCCGTGCGAAAGGATTGTGCTCCACCGGCTGCCATGCCGGGCCACGACAACAGGCACATGAGGCAAGACGGGTGAGCCAACGGCAATCACCGCAAAGATCCGGCAGGGCGGCGAAAGGCAGGCAGGAGCCCGAAGGCAAGCGCGTGACCTTGCCGCGCGCGCTTTCCAAGCTCGGCTATTGCTCCCGCACCCAGGCCGAGGCGCTGATTGCGGCCGGCCGCGTGAGCGTCGACGGCCGCAAAGTGTCCGATCCCGCCACCTGGGTCGATCTGGAGCATTCGAAATTCGCGGTCGACGGCACGGAGATCGCTGCCGAGAAGAAACTCTATTTCATGCTGAACAAGCCGCGCGGGCTGGTAACCACCCGCGACGACCCCGAGGGACGTCCGACGGTCTATGACTGCCTGAAGGAGATCGATGCCCGCCACCTTGCTCCCGTCGGGCGGCTGGACAAGGCGAGCGAGGGGTTGCTGCTCTTTACCAATGATACGGTGCTGGCGCAGGCCTTGCTCGATCCGGTCAGCCATGTCGGCAAGACCTATCATGTCCAGGTCGACCAGATCATGAATCACGAGCAGCTCGCGCGCATGGAGCGCGGCATCATCGACGACGGCGAACTGCTGACCGCCAGTTCCGCCCGCCTCCTGCGCAGCGGCGATCGCAACAGCTGGATCGAGGTAGAGCTCAAGGAGGGTCGCAACCGTCAGATCCGACGCATGCTGGAGGCGCTTGGTATCGAATGCCTGCGACTGGTGCGCGTCGCTTTCGGCGATATCGCGCTTGGAGATCTGCCCAAGGGGGCGGTTCGCGCCTTGAGCGAAGCCGAAATCCTTGAGCTGAACCGGCGCGCGGGAATGAAGATCAACAGATAGGGCAGACCGCCATGCAACCCCATGACTTCTGGCAGGAGCTGCATGCGCCTGACACTTTCGATCCTATAGAGGAACGCGCGGATTTCCATGTGGCCGAACTGCCGGATGGGCGCCAACTGCGCCTGCCGATCCGCGTGTTAACCGACGGCGACCATGCGCTGGCATCGCTGATCGTCAATCAGGCAAGCTTTGCCGTGCAGGACGCGCTGGCGGAGGCGCTGGCCACACAGATCGCAGCTTATGATATCGATGTCGTCGCCGGCTTGCCGACCCTCGGCCTGACGTTGGCGGCAGCGGTGGCCCGCGCGCACGGCCATGCGCGCTATGTGCCGCTCGGAACATCGCGCAAGTTCTGGTATCGCGACGAGCTGTCAGTCGCGCTTTCCTCCATCACGACGCCGAACCAGGAGAAGCGTCTTTATATAGACCCGCGCATGCTGCCCCTGCTGGAAGGAAAACGCGTGGCGCTCATCGATGACGTGATTTCCAGTGGCGCCTCGATCGTTGCCGGACTTTCGCTTTTGACGTCTTGCGATATCGAGCCTGTCGTGATCGGCGCGGCCATGCTGCAATCCGATCGCTGGCGGGATCGTGTCGATCAAAACGGCAAGCGATGGAGCGAGAGGATCGTCGGGGTGTTTTCGACACCGATCCTCGAACGGGGTGAAAACGGCTGCTGGCGCCGACCCGGATGACGCAGCCGAGGAACTGCGTAAACCGGAATACATATTATTGTATGTGAAAACCGTTCCGATTCCGGCTGCAATGCGTTAAGGGTCCGCTCAAGAAGCATCCGCCGGGCGGATGCACGAGCCTGTTGGTGGACGCGTTGCGAATTCTTTCCGAAGCCCATTTTCCGGAACTGCCCAATTACTATCGCGGCAAGGTGCGCGAGAACTACGACCTGCCCGATGGCAGCCGCATCATCATCAGTACCGACCGATTGAGCGCCTTCGACCGCATCCTCACCTGCATTCCTTATAAGGGCCAGGTGTTGACGCAGACGGCACGCTACTGGTTCGAACAGACGCGCGACATCTGCCCGAACCATGTCATCGACTATCCGGATCCGAACGTCGTCGTCGGCAAGCGGCTGGATATCCTGCCTGTCGAAGTCGTCGTCCGCGGCTATCTCGCCGGCACGACGGGCACCTCGATCCTGACTCTCTACAAGAAGGGTCAGCGGGAGATGTACGGAATTACCTTGCCGGACGGTATGCGCGATAACCAGATCCTGCCCGAGCCGATCATCACCCCGACGAGCAAGGAATTCGACGGCGGTCATGACGAACCGCTGACGCCGACGCAGATCGTCGAGGGCGGACTTCTGACGCAGGCGCAATGGCAGACGCTGTCGGGCTATGCTCTGGCGCTGTTCGCACGCGGGCAGGAGATCGCCCGCAAGCGTGGACTGATCCTCGTCGATACCAAATATGAATTCGGCACCGACGAAAACGGCACCATCATCCTTGCCGACGAGATCCATACGCCCGACAGCAGCCGCTACTGGCTGGCCGACAGCTATCAGGAGCGCTTCGAAAAGGGCGCGCGCCCGGAAAGCTTCGACAAGGATTTCGTCCGCGCCTGGGTCACCGAACGCTGCGACCCCTATAAGGATGAGATTCCAGAAATTCCGGGCGACCTCATCGAACAGACGTCCAAGGTCTATATCCGCGCCTATGAGGCAATCACCGGCGCCTCCTTCGTGCCTGATGATCGCGGCGCGACACCGCTCGACCGGGTTCGCGCAAGCCTGGCCCGCTATTTCCCGTAAGGACAGTCCGCACGGACTTTTAACTGGACCGATTCCTCGACGTAACTCGCTGTAGTTGCGGCGCACGCCATCTTTTTGGCCGCCCTACACCCTTGAGTGGTGCGCAAAAGGGTATGTTTTTTGCAACACTTTAGATTTTTTTTAACGGCGCACTGATATTTCGGCCGATCCCACATATGTTCGCAGCCGAGAATTCGTAAAAGCCACTGTGCTATTGCTAAACTCGTTGCTAGATTGACGCCGACCGCTTCGGGTCATTGTTTGTATCGTGTAAGACTGGAGCGCCGGCATATGGGGTCATTCTGATCCCGACAAAAACACTGATCAGTAAATTGAATTGTGGGACAATGTGATGGTTTCCATTCGTACTGCCGCCCCCGCCCTGCTGCTTGTTTTGGCAGGTTGCGTCAGCGGCCCAGACCATAAGCCACCGGAAATGCCTCTCCCGGCCAAATTCTCGGAGGGCGGTACGAAGGCAAACGGCGATGTCGCCGGCTCGCAATGGTGGACCGCTTTCGGCGACACCAAGCTGAACGCCTTCGCCGCACAGGGACTTGCCCAGAACCTTACCATCCAGCAGTCGCTGGAACGCATCAACCAGGCGGAAGCTGCTGTCGTCACGGCAGGTGCAGGCGGTCTCCCGAGCCTCACCGTCTCCGGCGATAACACGACGAGCGGCCAGAAGGGCGGCTCGACGGTTTCTTCTTCGGGTGGACGGCGCAATACCACGACAGGCACCGCTTCGGCTTCCTGGCTGCTCGACCTCTGGGGTCAGTATCGCCGCGCAACGGAAAGCGCCAACGCTTCGCTCGATGCCGCCTATTCCACCGTCGACGTCCAGCGTCTGGCCTTCCTGTCGGATCTCGCCAACAGCTATGTCAACGCCCGTTACTACCAGGCGCTCATTTCGATCGCTCAGGAAAACCTGAAATCCCGGCGCGACACGCTCTCGCTGACGAAGTTCCAGCTCGAAGCCGGTGCTGCATCGCGCCTCGACGTGGTTCAGGCCGAAGGCCTCGTCAACCAGACGCTGGCATTGGTACCTGGTTATGAAATCAGCTATCGCCAGCAGGTGCATCATATCGCGACGTTGCTCAACGTGCCTTCGTCGACGATTATCGCACAGATGCAGGGCGGCGGCAGGCAGCCGGTGTTCCGCGGCAGCGTTCGCACCGGTGTTCCCGCCGACCTCATCCGCAACCGTCCGGACGTTCGCGTTGCAGAACGGACCCTTGCAGCCTCGACGGCCCAGATCGGCGTGGCGGAAGCCAAGCTCTTCCCGTCGATCACGCTCAGCGGTTCGATTTCGCCGACCTATATCCATACCTCTGCGGCAAGTGGCGGCCTGACCACCTGGTCCTTCGGCCCGTCGCTGAACCTGCCGATCTTCGACGGCGGCGCCCTGCGCGCTGGTGTCAAGAGCGCGGAATCGACGAGCCGCGAGAACTATCTCGCCTGGCAGTCTACGGTACGTTCAGCTATCGAAGACGTCGAAAACTATCTGTCCGCCGTCGCCCGCGACGCACAGACGGTCGCCGCGCTGCAGGCTCAGGTCAAGTCCTATCAGGAAGCCCTGCAGCTCTCGACCGCGAGCTATAAGGATGGCGCATCCTCGCTGCTCGACGTTCTCGACGCACAACGCAACGTGACCGCTGCCCAGCAGAGCCTGGCGCAGGCCGTTCAGCAGAGCGCTCTCGACTATATCGGGCTGAACGTCAACATCGGCGCAGGTTATGTGCCGGCCGGCAAGGCAACCGTGGCGCAGGCTCCGGCCAAGGTCGTCAAGGTTTCGGCCAAGAAGGCGAACTAACGATATCGCTTGTTTGGCAGGCGCATCGCTTACATTGAAAAGCCGCCGCAGGCACCTGCGGCGGTTTTTCTTTTGCCACTTGAGCAATTGAGAAAATGAAAATGGCGCGCTCCGCTTTCGCCAAGAGCACGCCATCGCCAAAAAACAAAAAGGCCGGAATGATCCGGCCTTTCGCCATCCGCCTTCGCATCAGTGCCAGTACATCCGTGGTCAAAGGCAAGGGCGGAACTGCAGCTAGATTGATCATGAAAGGTCAACGAAGAGTTAACGCTTCTTCCATGATATCGACGGACCAAACGGCTCGCTTTCCAGCGCGCCAGCGCCCATCGGCTGCATGACTGGACCGTATATCGGCGTCCAAGGTGGCAATTTCAAGGCCGCTTTTTTAGTTTCTTCCAAAAAGCTTTTGAAACAGCCGGTAATGCCACATCGGTAACGTCGATGAAGGTAGGCAAGCCTTGTCAAAAGTCTCGCGGCCTTTCAGTTTCGAATTGAGGCCGTTCAAGCTGCATTCATGCAATTACGTCTACAACACATGCAAAGATTGAAGAGGCACCATGGAATCCTATCAGATTCCGTGCAGCGCCGGGCCTTTATCTTGCCGAAATTGGAACGTCTTACCGAAGAGCGCCGGGGTAGGCGCACGACAGCGGAACAGGCACCAGGCAGCGATTTCGCAGCGTGGGTGCGCAAAGGGAGAATAATCTATGAGGTTCAAGGTTCTTGCGGCGGGCATTCTGGCAGCGCTCGTGGCGCTGCCAGCCATCGCGGAAGCGGCAGAAGGCTTTGCCACTGCAAACGTCAACATGCGGTCCGGTCCGAGCACCGCCTATCCGGCCGTGACGATGATCCCCGTCGGCGTGCCGCTCCAGATTAACGGCTGCCTCAATGAGACGCCGTGGTGCGATGTCTCCTTCTATGGCGGCCGCGGCTGGGTAGCCGGCCGTTATATCCAGGCGACCTACCAGTCACGCCGCATCTATGTCGGCCCGCAATATTATCGTCCGCTCGGCATCCCCACCGTAGTCTTCAACTTCGACGACTACTGGGGTCGCTATTATCGTGGTCGCGACTTCTATCGTGACCGCGACCGCTGGCGTCGCGGCCCGGGCTGGGTCGACCGCCGCCCCGACAGCGGCTGGGACCGCAATCCTCCGGGTTGGGATAACGGGCCGGATCGCAATTGGGACCGTCGTCCCGATCGCAACCGCGATTGGGATCGGGGTTCGGACTGGAACAACAGACCGGACCGCAACTGGGACAGGCAGCGAGACGACAATCGCGACTGGGGCAGACAGCGCCCGGACAACAACCAGGACTGGGGTAACCGGCCAGACCGGCAGCGCGACAACAACCGCCCGGACAATAATCGTCCGGACAATCGCCCGCGCCCAGAACCACAGCAGGCTCAACCGCAGCCGCAGAACAATCCGCGGCCGAACGCCGGCCAACCGGGACCCTACAGCCCCGATCACCGCGATCCATGCCCAGCGTCGGAGCCGAATTGCCGGATGTCCGTGAGAGGCTCGAACCGCTGACGGCCGTGCAACACTCCTAGAGCGGTTCAGTTTTTCACGGAATCTCTGAACCGCTCTATCTCTTTGTTTTCACGCGATTCCGGACGGAAAGCCGCTGCGCAGTTTTCCTGGAATTGCTCTAAAGCGCGTCACGATCTTTCAGATTCGCTTTTCGCGCCTTAGGTCTCTGATGTTGTGCATGTCGTCGTCGCAAGAGCGACGCACAGTTCTGTGCGGAAAGCCAAAAAGGCCGGCGACTTTCGAAGTCGCCGGCCTTTCTATGAGATGCACCGCCTCCAAGAGGAATGCGCTCACCGCCTTGAGCGGGAGCTACATCACCGAGGCGCCTTCATGGCACTACGCACGTCCAAAACTCTCAATTCCACCCGCGCTTTCGCCGGTTCGCAAGACTTGGACGGTTAGTCGGCCCGAATGGTGCCGAGGCGCTTCAGTGCATCTTGAGATGCGCTTCCCGCGTCGCCGAGATGAACATTTCCCGTGCCTCTTCGGCGGACTTGCGGCCGTCAATGGCAGCCCGGCAAAGGCTTCTTGCCGCCACATAGAGCGGACCGCGCCGGTCGGGCCACAGATTGGCCATGCAATTGAGGGCCTCGGACGGGCCTGTGACAACCTGGAACGTATCCTGAGCAAAACCGATCTCGATTGGATTGCTCCATTTGATGTGTCGCATGAACACTCCTCCTCACGCGCTACCAATTGCTTGGAACCGCCCTACAAGACGGCCACATGACAGCACTATAACCTTGATCAGACCATTCGAAAATATGGAAGATTGCGTGCGCTGCGCGAAGTATCGACGCATCCGGCATCGCAGCCTCGCTACGCATGGGGGCGAGCGAGGCACTGTCTTGAGATTTTCGGAGGACGGACATGGCTGCGGATAGCCTAAGCCGCATGGGCAACCTACTTTTCACGGGCGATCCGCCTCGCCTCATCCGGGGAGAAACCGGCACGGCGCGCAAGCCGTTCGAGGTCGAACATCCGGTCAATCTGGTCGACCAGCCATAATTCGAAACGTTTCCACATCGGCGTAGCCTCCTCCGCTGTGAACCCTGAGGTCCCAGCAGCCCACGGTGAACGTCGCACCCGGCCCGCCAATTTCCTTCAACGAAACTGTGGCGGCCGCTGCGCGTTGGAGAGCAACTCCTGCTTGGTTGCGAAGTCGCCAAACAGCTTTTTCAGCCGGGCTTCCTCGTCCTTGCAAATCCGGTGGCGCCGGGCGAAATCCTCGACGCTCCAGACCTCGCGTAACTTGCTCTCGTCAACTTCCTCTATCTTCAGCAATGAACTCATGTGTTCGCCCTCTTCGTTTTTTATGAGGGGATAATGCTCAGAGTAGCGAAAAGTTCCCTATGCACGCCTGTCGCCGCAGGAACGAACTGACCGGCATACGGACCGAAATGTTCTTAATCCCTCCTTAAATCGCCGCATTTACAGTTCAGGCGGGACTTGATGTCTTCACGAGGGGTTCGTGGACGAATAGCGGGTTGCGCCACCTTGAAAGCCAATGGCGGTTTTCGGGCCATGCACCGCCCCGGCGACCGAGCAGGCTCAAAGATTTCTACCGCTCCCCTAAACAGCCTGATAGAAGACATGGAACACGAGGGCACCGAGGTACGACCGGCCGGCAATGGCAGATAAGAAGAAATCACGCCAGAGGATAGAACCATCCTTTTCCAGCGGCCGAGAACGCAGCGATGACGGATTCGATGCCGGCGAACGCATCGTCGGCAACAGGCGTTCGGCCAAGGCATATTCATCTTCTTCCAAGACATACTACGAGGAGCCGGAGCCCGACGAAGAAGAGGATGAAGACGACGAGGATGAACCCGTGGTCGCAAAGCCTCGTCGCACCCGTAGCCGCCGCAAGCCCGCACGACGTGCGCGTCCGCGGCGCGGTTTCTTCGGCTTCATCCGATCGACGATCTATTGGGGCCCGGTGCTTTGCCTCTGGGCCGGCATTGGCCTTGCGGGTCTCGTCGCCTATTACGGCTCGCGCATGCCGAGCGCCAGCACCTGGTCGATCCCAGAGCGGCCGCCGAACGTCAAGATCAACGATCTCGACGGCAGCCTGATCGCCAATCGCGGCACGACGGGCGGTGAGGCAGTGGCGCTCAGCGACATGTCGCCCTATATCCCGGAAGCCATCATCGCCATCGAGGATCGGCGCTTCTATTCGCATTTCGGCTTCGATCCGATCGGCCTTGCGCGCGCCATGGTGACAAACGTCGTGACGGGCCATGCCGTCCAGGGCGGCTCGACGTTGACGCAGCAGCTCGCCAAGAACCTCTTCCTGTCGCCGGACCGCACGCTGGAACGCAAGGTGCAGGAAGTGCTGCTGGCGCTGTGGCTCGAGCACAAGTACACCAAGGACCAGATCCTGACGATGTACCTGAACCGCGTCTATTTCGGCTCCAACGCCTATGGCGTCGAGGCCGCCTCGCGGCGCTACTTCAATAAATCCGCCAAGGACGTCAATCTCGGCGAGGCCGCCATGCTTGCCGGTCTCGTCAAGGCGCCATCGCGACTGTCGCCGGCCCGTGATCCCGCCGCCGCAGAGGCGCGCGCCCAGCTGGTGCTGCAGGCTATGCACGACCAGGGCTTCATCAGCGAATCCGACATCAAGACCGCGATGTCGCAACCGCCGACCCGATCGAAGAGCTATTGGAGCGGCGCGGAGAACTACGTTGCCGACATGGTCATGGACCAGCTGCCGAAGCTGATTGGCGGCGACGTCAAGGAAGACCTGATCGTCGATACTACGCTCGACATGTCCTTGGAGGAAAAGGCCGAGAAGGCGCTGAGCGACGTCCTAGAAAAGGACGGCAAGAAGCTGAATGCCTCGCAGGCCTCGCTCGTTTCCGTCGACGCGACGGGCGCCATCCGCGCGCTTGTCGGCGGCCGCGACTATGCGCAGAGCCAGTTCAATCGCGCCGTGACGGCCAAGCGTCAGCCGGGCTCCGCCTTCAAGCCCTTCGTCTATACCGCAGCGCTGGAAGCCGGCCTGACGCCCAACTCGATCCGCAACGACATGCCGGTCAAGATCGGCAACTGGGCGCCGGAAAATTACGAGCAGCGCTATAGCGGCCCCGTGACGCTCGCGACCGCGGTGGCGAAATCGCTGAACACGGTTGCCGCTCAACTCGTTGCGGAAGTTGGCCCGGATCAGGTCATCAAGGTGGCACACAGGCTCGGCATCGAATCGGACCTGCAGGCCAATGCCTCGATTGCGCTCGGCACCTCCGAAGTATCGCTGCTGGAGCTCACCTCCGCCTATGCCACCTTCATGAACGGCGGCTTCAAGGTGGCGCCGCATGTCATCACCAAGGTGACGACCGCTTCCGGCAAGGTGCTCTACCAGGCCAATACCGACAATCCCGAGCGCGTGCTGAACCCGGATATCGTCACCAACATGAACGCCATGATGGCCGGCGTCATCGCCAACGGCACCGGCAAGACGGCGCGCATTCCCGGCTGGCAGGCAGCCGGCAAGTCGGGCACGACGCAATCCTTCCGCGATGCGTTGTTCGTCGGCTTCACCAGCCATCTGACGACGGGCGTCTGGTTCGGCAATGACGACGGCAAGTCGATGCGCAAGGTGACCGGCGGCGGGCTGCCGGCGAAAGCCTGGAAGGAATTCATGGTCGCCGCCCACAAGGGCATCACGCCAACGCCGATCTTCGGCGGCGGTCAGATCATCGACAACGGCCTGCCGATGGCACAGACGGCGCCGAACGGCGACCAGCCGACGACGATCGGCAACATCATCTCAGGTGTCGCCGATGGCGGACAACCGGTGCAGCAGCCGACCTTGCAGCAGCGGCCGTCGCAGCAGCCGATCCAACCGCAGATCGTCAATCAGGCCTCCGTCAACGAAGATCCACAGGATCTGCCGCCGGCAAACCTTGCCGATGACACCAATCCCTACAGCTCCAACCCCTATGACAGCGATATACCGCCTGCCGATGTCGGCGATAGCGGCGCTCCGGTCGCCACCGCACGGCCGCACCGTTCCTCGCTGCTCGACGTAATCCTTGGCCGATAAAATCGCAATTTTTCACCTTGCCGCTTGCATGGCCGCGGCAAGGCTGCTCTGATACGCGGTCGCGTCAAATCCGCTGGTCCCCGGCGCATATGGGACCATGTGGAATTTGGGCGACAAACCATTTGTTTTGCTGGATTTCAGGCCATTTCCTGCCTTGCAGTCAGTAAAACCGCTACTTATATACGCGGCATCACCGCAGTCATGGCTGCGCAATCCTCAAGACCATCCCGTAAGGGGCTGTCAATGGAATGCCTGACAGGGGTTCCGACAGCTTGCTTCAAGGAGAGAATGACATGGCAAAAGTAATTGGTATCGACCTTGGAACGACAAATTCCTGCGTCGCCGTCATGGACGGCAAGGACGCGAAAGTGATCGAGAATGCCGAAGGCGCCCGGACCACCCCCTCCATGGTAGCCTTCACCGACGATGGTGAACGTCTCGTCGGCCAGCCGGCCAAGCGTCAGGCAGTCACCAACCCCACCAATACCCTCTTCGCTGTCAAGCGCCTGATCGGCCGCCGCTACGAAGATCCGACCGTCGAGAAGGACAAGCACCTTGTTCCTTTCACGATCGTCAAGGGCGATAATGGCGATGCCTGGGTCGAGGCGCAGGGCAAGGGCTATTCGCCCGCACAAGTTTCCGCAATGATCCTTCAGAAGATGAAGGAAACCGCCGAATCCTATCTCGGCGAAAAGGTCGAAAAGGCCGTCATCACCGTTCCCGCCTACTTCAACGACGCGCAGCGCCAGGCAACCAAGGATGCCGGCAAGATCGCCGGCCTTGAAGTTCTGCGCATCATCAACGAGCCGACGGCAGCAGCCCTTGCTTACGGCCTCGACAAGAAGGACGGCAAGACCATCGCCGTTTACGACCTTGGTGGCGGCACCTTCGATATCTCCATCCTGGAAATCGGCGACGGCGTCTTCGAAGTGAAGTCGACCAACGGCGACACCTTCCTTGGCGGTGAAGACTTCGACATGCGCCTCGTCGAATATCTCGTTGCCGAGTTCAAGAAGGACAACGGCATCGACCTCAAGGGCGACAAGCTTGCCCTGCAGCGCCTGAAGGAAGCTGCCGAAAAGGCCAAGATCGAACTTTCGTCCGCACAGCAGACCGAAATCAACCTGCCCTTCATCACGGCAGACGCCACCGGCCCGAAGCACCTGACGCTGAAGCTGACCCGCGCCAAGCTGGAAAGCCTGGTCGACGATCTCGTGCAGCGCACCATCGCTCCGTGCAAGGCAGCGCTCAAGGATGCCGGTGTCACCGCCGCTGAAATCGACGAAGTCGTTCTCGTCGGCGGCATGAGCCGCATGCCGAAGGTGCAGGAAGTCGTCAAGCAGCTGTTCGGCAAGGAGCCGCACAAGGGCGTCAACCCGGATGAAGTCGTCGCTCTCGGCGCCGCCATCCAGGCCGGTGTCCTGCAGGGCGACGTCAAGGACGTTCTGCTCCTCGACGTAACGCCGCTGTCTCTCGGCATCGAAACGCTGGGCGGCGTCTTCACCCGCCTGATCGAACGCAACACGACGATCCCGACGAAGAAGTCGCAGACCTTCTCGACCGCCGACGACAACCAGTCGGCCGTGACCATCCGCGTTTCGCAAGGCGAGCGCGAAATGGCTGCAGACAACAAGCTGCTCGGCCAGTTCGACCTCGTCGGCCTGCCGCCGGCACCGCGCGGCGTTCCGCAGATCGAAGTCACCTTCGATATCGACGCCAACGGCATCGTCCAGGTTTCGGCCAAGGACAAGGGTACCGGCAAGGAGCAGCAGATCCGCATCCAGGCTTCCGGCGGTCTTTCCGACGCCGACATCGAAAAGATGGTCAAGGATGCAGAAGCGCACGCAGCCGAAGACAAAAAGCGTCGCGAAGGCGTTGAAGCCAAGAACCAGGCTGAAAGCCTGATCCACTCCAGCGAGAAGTCGCTGAAGGATTATGGTGACAAGGTCACGGAAGCCGATCGCACCGCGATTTCCGACGCGATCGCAGCCTTGAAGACGGCAACCGAAGCTTCCGAGCCGGATGCAGAAGACATCAAGGCCAAGACCCAGACACTCATGGAAGTTTCCATGAAGCTCGGCCAGGCGATCTATGAATCGCAGCAGGCGGAAGCTGGTTCGGGTGATGCCTCGGCAGCAGCTGGCAAGGACGATGTTGTCGATGCCGACTACGAGGAAATCAAGGACGAAGACGACCGCAAGCGGTCTGCATAAGCGCGAACCGAAAGGTTCTCGCGGAAACTTAGATCCGGCTGCCTTCGGGCAGCCGGAAATCCATTTCCGGGGTTCTAATCCTTAATATGGCAAAAGCGGATTTTTACGAGACGTTGGGCGTCTCCAAGACGGCGGACGAGAAAGAGCTGAAAAGCGCCTTTCGCAAGCTGGCAATGCAATATCATCCGGACAAGAATCCGGACGACAGCAACGCCGAGCGGAAGTTCAAGGAAATCAACGAGGCCTACGAAACGCTCAAGGATCCGCAGAAGCGCGCAGCCTATGACCGCTACGGCCACGCCGCTTTCGAGCATGGCGGCATGGGTGGCGGTGGCGGCTTTGGCGCCGGTTTCGGCGGTGGCGGCTTCTCCGACATTTTCGAGGATATTTTCGGCGAGATGATGGGTGGCGGACGCTCGCGCGGACGCTCTTCCGGCGGTCGCGAACGCGGCGCCGATCTTCGCTACAATATGGAAATCTCGCTGGAGGAAGCCTTCAGCGGCAAGACCGCGCAGATCCGGGTTCCGACCTCGATCACTTGCGACGTCTGTTCCGGCTCGGGCGCCAAGCCCGGCACGCAGCCGAAGACCTGCGGCACCTGCCAGGGTTCCGGCCGTGTCCGCGCTGCCCAGGGCTTCTTCTCCGTCGAACGCACCTGCCCGACCTGTCATGGCCGCGGCCAGATCATTCCCGACCCCTGCACGAAATGTCACGGCCAGGGTCGCGTGACCGAGGAGCGTTCGCTCTCCGTCAACATTCCCTCAGGCATCGAGGATGGTACGCGCATCCGCCTGCAAGGCGAAGGCGAAGCCGGCCTGCGCGGTGGTCCTTCAGGCGACCTTTACATCTTCCTGTCCGTCAAGCCGCATGAATTCTTCCAGCGGGATGGCGCCGATCTCTACTGCGCCGTGCCGATCTCGATGACGACGGCGGCACTCGGCGGCACCTTCGATGTCGCAACACTCGACGGCACCAAGTCACGCGTCAGCGTTCCCGAGGGAACGCAGGTCGGCAAGCAGTTCCGCCTGAAGGGCAAGGGCATGCCGGTGCTGCGCTCCAGCCAGGTCGGCGATCTCTACATCCAGATTCAGATCGAGACGCCGCAGAAGCTGACCAAGCGCCAGCGTGAATTGCTGCAGGAATTCGAGCAGATCTCTTCGAAGGACAACAATCCCGAATCGACGGGCTTCTTCGCCCGCATGAAGGATTTCTTCGACACGTTCAGCGACTGAGCAGCGAATCAAAAGTGTTTCACATGAATCCGGCCGATGATTCGGCCGGATTTTTTGTTTGGGCAGACGAATCAATCGTCCCCTTGCGAATCAGCCCCAGGTCAGCGGATCGAGCCTGAGATAGAAGGCAAGGCGCTCGCGATCCGGCTGTTCGATCTCAAGGGTCTCGAACAGGATCGAAAATGCCCTTTGCCCCTGCTCTGATGTCGCCCAACTCTCCTCCGCATTGGCAATCATCAGCGAGAGATCGACATAGCGATCCGCCTTGCCGACACGGCCGAGATCGATCAGACCGGCACATTGCAGGCTATGCGGATCGACCATGAAGTTCGGCATGCAGGCATCGCCATGGCAGAGAACTCCATCGACCACTTCTTGAGCGAGGCGCAGAGGCAAATCGCGCTCAACGCGATCAAGCAGTTCGCGGGCCGATCTACCCCGATCCTCCGGCGGCAGGAAATCCGGGTTCACCGCATCCCGCGAGACCACGTCCGATGCTTTTGCGAACATGAGCGACAGGCTGCGATCGAAAGGGCATTGATCTGAAGACAGGTCGTGAAGAGATTTGAGTTGCCGCGCCATCGATGGCCAGGCCTTCAGCAAAGCATCTCGATCCAGATCCGCAGCCGGCACGCCGGGGATAGCGGTCGTGACGAGGCACGCGCCCTCCTCGACTTCACGCCAGTCGATCACCTCAGGAGTGGCAATGCCCCTGCCTTGCAACCAAAGTAGCCGGTTGCGTTCGCCGGCGAGATCCACCGATCGGGCTGAAGAGGCGATTTTAGCATAGGCCAAGCCGTCCTCACGCCGATAGACGAGATCGCCCGATTCGCCTGTCTTCACACGCGTCCAATCGCGGCTGGTATGCGCGAGCAGTGCTTTTACAGATTCCAATGGATGGCCCCCTACCCCAAAATCTCTCCGAGCATGGCGATATAGGTAGCGCCATGTGCCAAT
The DNA here is from genome assembly GCF_900094555.1 of Martinezella hainanensis. Classification (GTDB taxonomy): domain Bacteria; phylum Pseudomonadota; class Alphaproteobacteria; order Rhizobiales; family Rhizobiaceae; genus Rhizobium; species Rhizobium hainanense. Next base: position 85,159 of record NZ_FMAC01000017.1, on the reverse strand, counting down.
ACCAACGTTGCGGGAATTCAAACCCCGAGATGGCGAATCAGATTGATTCGCATAGATCCTGGCGATGATTCGCCCGGACTTTTGTTTGGAGAGCGAATCACCCACGCTCGTGGTTCGAGACGGCCCTGCGGGCCTCCCCACCATGAGGGCTATTCCTCTCGCCTTGTCTTAGCTTCCCCGGACCCGCGGCTCGCTCCACCCTCATCCTGAGCCCGTCGAAGGAAGAGGGTGGCCCCGACAGCGCTTCCTTCCGTTGTCCTCTCGAAATACCGGTAAAATCCTTGCACTTGGGCGATGTTCGGCATACCCCTCGCCCCATCGACGACGAATCCTAAGGACCGATGCCGAACAAGGTTTTCATCTCGCGCCTGAAGCTGACCGACTTCCGCAACTATGCGGCGGCGGCGCTGACGATTGACGAACGGCATGTGGTGCTGACCGGCGACAATGGCGCGGGCAAGACCAACCTCATGGAAGCGGTCTCGCTGCTGTCGCCAGGCCGCGGCTTGCGTCGCGCCGCCTATGCCGACGTCCCACGCGTCAATGCGCCAGGCGGATTTTCGATCTTCGCCGAACTTGAAGGCATGGAGGGCACGGTCGAAATCGGCACCGGCATCGACACCGCCGATGAATCTGCCGCCCGTAGGCTCCGAATCAACGGCACGCCGGCCAAGACAGTCGATGAGCTGACCGACCATCTGCGCGTTCTCTGGTTGACGCCGGCGATGGATGGCCTGTTCACAGGCGGCTCCTCGGAGCGCCGCCGCTTTCTCGACCGTCTCGTGCTGTCGCTCGATCCGGCCCATGGCCGCCGCGCCAGCGATTTCGAGCGCGCCATGCGCAGCCGCAACAAACTTCTGTCCGAAAGCCGGTTCGATCCCTCCTGGCTTGCCGGCATTGAGGAGCAGATGGCAAGCCTCGGCATCGCCATGGCGATCGCGCGGCAGGAAATGCTCGGCCTTCTCTCGCGGCTGATCGCCGAAACGCGCGAGGCGACGCCGTTCCCCTCGGCAGCCCTTGAGCTTTCCGGTTTCCTCGATGGGCAGTTCGACCGGCCGGCCGTCGATCTGGAAGATGCCTATGCCGATATGCTGCGTGAAGGTCGTTACCGTGACGCCGCCGCCGGCCGCACGCTGGACGGGCCGCATCGGGCCGATCTTCTGGTGCGGCACCGCGAAAAGGACATGGAAGCGGAGCGCTGCTCGACGGGCGAGCAGAAGGCGCTTCTCGTCGGCCTCATCCTTGCCCATGCGCGCCTAGTCGGCAACCTGACGGGCTATGCGCCGATCCTGCTGCTCGACGAGATCGCCGCCCATCTCGACGAGGGGCGTCGCGCAGCCCTCTTCGACCTTATCGACAGGCTCGGCGGCCAAGCCTTCATGACCGGCACGGACAAATCCATGTTTTCGGCGCTTGGCGAGCGCGCGCAATTCTTTACCGTGGCGCATGGCGGCATTACGAAAACCTAGCGCCTCCTCCCTAGCCATTGTGATAGACTCTCGCGCATGGATCCTTTGAGCTCAGATGAAATCAGCCGCTATCACCGCCATATCCTCCTGCCGGAGGTCGGCGGCGCCGGCCAGCAGAAGTTGAAAGCTGCCCGCGTCCTTGTCATCGGCGCCGGCGGTCTTGGTGCGCCGGTGCTGCAATATCTCGCTGCCGCCGGTGTCGGCACGCTCGGCATTGCCGATGACGACCGCGTTTCGCTGTCCAACCTGCAGCGGCAGGTCATTCACGATACCGGCACGATCGGCGAGATGAAGACGCAGAGCGCGGCCGATGCCATCGCGCGGCTGAACCCGCATGTGCGGGTCATCCGTTTCGAGGAGCGCTTCAGCCCAGATACTGCCGTGCAACACCTCGCCGGCTTCGATCTTGTCATCGATGGCTCCGACAATTTCGACACGCGCTATGCGGCTGCCGATGCGGCCGAAGCGGGCCATCTGCCACTCGTGACCGGCGCGGTTGGGAGATTCGATGGCTCCGTGACGACGTTGAAGCCTTACGAGAGTGACACGGACGGCAATCCCAATCCACGCTATCGCGATCTCTTTCCTGCACCACCACCGGAAGGTCTCATCCCCAGCTGCGCGGAAGCCGGGATCATCGGCGCGCTGACAGGCGTCATCGGCACGTTGATGGCGATGGAGGCGATCAAGCTCATCACCGGCATCGGTGAGCCGCTGATCGGCCGCCTGCTCCTCTATGACGGGCTTTCCACCCGCTTCGAAACCGTGCGCTATCGCCGCAAGCGCCCTCGGGTCGCGGCCGAATGAGCGACATCACGATTCGTCGCCTGGATGACGGCTTCGACCCCTGGGACGAATTGCTCGACCTTATTCTCACATCCTTCGCATACATGAATGGACGCATCGATCCACCCTCCTCCGCGCTTGCGCTGACGCCTGCAAACCTGAAGGCGAAGGCTCTCAACGAGATTGCTTATGCGGCACTGGATGGCGAGCAGTTGGTCGGCTGCATTTTCTGCCGGCCGGAGGCGGAGAGCCTCTATGTCGGCAAGCTTGCCGTGCTGCCGGCGGCGCAGGGCAAGGGTATCGGCAAGCGCCTGCTCGCCCTAGCCGAGGCGACGGCGCGAGATCTCGGCCTCAAGGACCTGCGGCTGGAGACGCGGATCGAGCTGATCGACAATCACGCCACCTTCACCGCCTGGGGTTTCCGGAAGACGACGGAAAATCGCCATGCCGGCTTCGATCGCACGACATCGATCGAGATGCGCAAGGCGATCGCCTAGCGCATCTTCATCCGTTGAATCGGGTTCTTACGCCTCGCGCGGCGGAATGCGGGTGATGCGGGCGCCCATGGCATTCAGCCGTTCCTCGATGCGCTCGTAACCGCGCTCGATCTGCTGGGCATTGTTGATGACGCTCGTGCCCTCGGCGCACATCGCCGCGATCAGCATTGCCATGCCGGCGCGAATGTCAGGGCTTTCAAGCTGGGCGGCCCGTAGCTTGGAGGGGCCGGCGACGATGGCGCGATGCGGGTCGCACAGCACGATGCGGGCGCCCATGGCGATCAGCTTGTCGACGAAGAACATGCGGCTTTCGAACATTTTCTCGAACATCAGCACGACGCCATCGCATTGCGAGGCGGTGACGATGGCGATCGACATGGTGTCAGCCGGAAAAGCCGGCCATGGCTGATCCTCGATCTTCGGAATATGGCCGCCGAAATCGGGCTGGATCTTCATCTCCTGACCGGAGCGGATGATGAGATCATCGCCGTCGATCTGGCAGCGTATGCCCAAACGCTCGAAGGTCATGAGGGTGGAGCGCAGATGCTCGACGCCGGCGCGGCGAATGGTGATTTCCGAACCGGTAACGGCGGCAAGGCCGATCAGCGAACCAACCTCGTTATGGTCGGGGCCGATGCGATGCGACGCACCGCCGAGCCGCTGGCCACCATGGATGGTCATCATATTGGTGCCGACGCCCTGGATTCGTGCGCCCATGGCAATCAGGAACCGTGCAAGATCCTGGACATGCGGTTCGGAGGCGCAGTTGCGCAGGATCGTCGTTCCCTCAGCGAAAACAGCAGCGCAAAGCGCGTTTTCCGTTGCCGTCACGGAGGGTTCGTCGAGGAAGACATCGGCGCCACGCAGCCCTTCGGTGCGGAAGCTGTAGACGCTGTTGACTTCGATCCTGGTGCCGAGCTGTTCCAGCGCCAGGAAATGCGTATCGACACGCCGGCGGCCGATGACGTCGCCGCCGGGCGGCGGCAAGGTGATTTCGCCACAGCGCGCCAGCATCGGTCCGGCCAGCAGGATGGAGGCACGGATACGGGCGCAGAGATCGGGATCGAGATTGGCGGGGCGAAGCTCGCGCGCCTCGATTTCGAGCTCGTTGCGGCCGAGCCAGCGCACCTTGGCGCCGACCGACTGGATCAGCTCCACCAGCGCCTCGACATCGCGAATGCGCGGCACGTTGCTGAGCTCGACGCGTTGATCGGTCAGAAGCGATGCGGCGATGATCGGCAGCGCAGCATTCTTGTTGCCGCTCGGCTCGATCTCGCCCGACAGCTTGAAGCCGCCCTCGACCACATATTGAATCCGCTCATGCGGCAGCGCACGCGCCATCGTTTCCGCCCTTCCTGATTTGTGTTTGACGTCACCTCTGGGCCGGCTTTGTGACATACGCATGACCGGCCTAAGGCAAGAAAGATCAAATTTGAAGCCGACACTATCCGCTTCGTTTCGGCAGGAGCTTGAGGGCGATTCGCTTATCGGAACGGCAGCACGCGATTGGGCGGACGATGGCCGTCGATGAAAGTGCGGATGTTGATGATGACCTTGTCGCCCATGTCGATGCGGCCTTCGAGCGTCGCCGAACTCATATGCGGCAGGATCACCACCTTGCCCTCATTGGCGAGCTTCACCAGCTTCGGATTGACGGCAGGTTCGTTCTCGAACACGTCGAGGCCGGCACCGGCGATCTTGCCTTCGCGCAGGATCTTGATCAGCGCCGTTTCGTCGATGACGTCGCCGCGCGCGGTGTTGACGATGTAGCTCGTCGGTTGCAACAGTGCGAGGCGGCGCGCCGAGATCAGGTGGTAAGTGGCCGGCGTCGACGGGCAATTGACCGACACGATATCGACGCGGGCGAGCATCTGGTCAAGGCTGTCCCAATAGGTCGCCTCCAGCTCGTCCTCGGTCGCCGGATTGACGCGCTTGCGATTGTGATAATGGATGGAAAGACCGAAGGCCTTGGCGCGGCGGGCGACAGCGGTGCCGATTCGCCCCATGCCGACGATGCCGATGCGCTTGCCGTGGATACGGCGGCCAAGCATCCAGGTGGGCGACCAGCCTGCCCATTCGCCGGGATTGTCGGTCAGCACGCGCGCACCTTCCGCCAGGCGTCGGGGCACGGCGAGGATGAGCGCCATGGTCATGTCGGCGGTGTCTTCGGTCAGCACATTCGGCGTGTTTGTCACGGTAATGCCGCGGCGGGCGGCGGCCTCGACGTCGATATGATCCGTGCCGTTGGAGAAGCTCGCAATCAGCTTCATCTGCGGTCCGGCCTCGTCGATCACCTCCGCATCGATGCGGTCGGTGACGGTCGGCACCAGCACGTCAACGGAACGGACAGCCTCTATCAATTCGTCCTTGGTGCGCGGGCGGTCATCGATATTGAGCTCGGCATCGAAGAGCTCGCGCATGCGCGTCTCCACCGCATCAGGCAGTTTGCGCGTGACGTAGACCTTCGGTTTTTTCTTCGTCGTCATGGCGAGCGGCGATGCCTTGTTCAGATGTTCTTAACCAAGAAGCGGGATAATTTTCCCGTTCCGGGCATTTCTACCAGACCCGCAGGCGAAGACAAATAAAACTCGCTGACGCGATCCGAGGATTTGCCGCTCACCGGAGCGAAAGGTCGCCGGAACGGCGCCTTTGTCATGACGAACGAACGGAAATCCCATGCGTGGCAAAGCATTGAAGTCCTGCGCCATTGTCGCAATCGGCCTGATGATGGCTGCTGCGTCAGCCGATCTTGCCGCCGCCCAGGCCGCCAAGGGGCCAAGCGGCCTGCCGCTGCCGCGCTTCGTCACGCTGAAGTCGAAGCGGGTCAATCTGCGCATCGGTCCGAGCGCCGATTATGCCGTGTCGTGGCTCTATCTCAAACAGGGCCTGCCGGTCGAAATCATCCAGGAATATGATAACTGGCGGCGCGTGCGCGATGCCGACGGCACCGAGGGCTGGGTCAACCAGTCGCTGCTGTCGGGCCAGCGCTCGGCCATTGCCGCTCCCTGGATGAAGGGCAAGGGCAAGGCCGTTTTCGTCAACATGCGCCGCGAATCCCAGCCATCTGCCGCCGTCATCGCCAAGCTTCAGCCTGGTGTGATGATGACCATCAAGGAATGCACCGGCGACTGGTGCCTCGCCACCGCCGACGGCACCGAGGGTTGGGTGGCGCAATCCGAGATATGGGGCGCTTACCCGGGCGAAGCCTTCAAGTAGCGAAACCTCACCGTTTACAGACAGCAAGCGGGCGTGCGACTTTTCCGGAGCGATGCTATATCCGGGATCGGATAGGGAGACCGGCGATCTTGGGTTATATGTTAGGCGTTTTCGGCGTTGCCATCGTCATGTTCGCATCAACGAACATAGACGACATATTCGTCCTTCTCGGCTTTTTCGCCGACCGGAAATTCCGCCTGAGGCAGATCGTCATCGGCCAGTATCTCGGCATTGGCGCACTCTATGGCTTCAGCGCCCTCGCCTCCTTTCTGGTTCTCGTCGTTCCCGCCACCTATATCGGCCTGCTTGGCCTTGCGCCGATCTATTTCGGCGTCAGGCGATTGTGGGAACTCTGGAACGGCATCGAGACCGGCGACGATCCGGAAGATCATACGAAAGCTTCGGCCGGACACGGAAATATCGTGGCCGTCACGCTGGTGACGATCGCCAATGGCGGCGACAATATCAGCATCTATACGCCGATCTTCGCGACGCGCTCCGCCTACGAGATCCTCACCATCGGCTGCATCTTCGCGGTGCTGACGGCAATCTGGCTCGCTGCCGCGCACTCCCTCGTCAATCATCCGACCTTGGGCGCACCGATCCGCCGTCACGGCCACAGGATCGTGCCGTTCGTTCTGATCGCGCTCGGCATCCTCATCTTCTACGAAGCCGGGACTGCGACGCTCTTCTGGCGCTAGAACGATTCAGCTCTTCGCGGAAGCTCTGAACCGCTCTATCTCTTTGTTGTCTAGCAATTCCGGACGGAAAACCGCTCCGCACTTTTCCCGGAATTGCTGTAGCGACCGCATAAAAACAAAAGCCGCCCGGCGTTCCGTGGCGGGCGGCTTTTGCGATCATGCGCGAGGGATTTCCGTCAGAGAAGCCCGAATTCCTTGCCGGCTTCCGACAGCGACCGCATCGGCCGCGGGCCGATCTGTTCGATGACGATGGCTGCAGCGAGATTGCCGAGTTTGGCGCAATCTTCCAGGCCGCGGCCCTGCGTATAGCCGAAAAGGAAGCCGGCAGCGAAAAGATCGCCGGCGCCGGTGGTATCGACACGCTCCTCGATCGGATGGGCGTCGACGACATAGCGCTCGTTGCCGCGCACGATGACAGCGCCGTCCTTGCCTGTGGTCACGGCGGCGATCTTGCAATCGGCCGAGATCAGCTTCAGCGCCTTCTCGAAATCGTCGGTCTCGTAGAGCGACAAGGCTTCGTCACGATTGGCAAAGACGATATCGACGGTGCCGGAGCGCATGAGATCGAGGAACTCTTCGCGGTAGCGGCCGACGCAGAAGCTGTCGGAGAGCGTCATCGACATTTCCCGGCCATGGGCATGGGCGATTCGGGCGCATTCGCGGATAGCTTCCTTGGCGCGCGGCGGATCCCAGAGATAGCCTTCGAAATAGGTCACCTTGGCATCGGCAACGACCTGTTCCTCGACGTCTTCCGGACCGAGCTCGACGCAGGCGCCGAGATAGGTATTCATGGAGCGCTCGCCATCCTCGGTCACGAAGATCATCGAACGGGCGGTCGGCGGGAAGGTGCCCTTCGCCCTTGTCTCGTAATGCACGCCCTGGGCGCGGATATCGTGGGCGAAGATCTCTCCGAGCTGGTCTTCGGCGACCTTGCCGAAATAGGCAGCCCTGCCGCCGAAATTCGCGACACCCGCAGCCGTATTGCCAGCACTGCCACCAGAAGCTTCCAGGGCCGGTCCCATGCGCGAATAAAGAAGTTCGGCGCGCTCGGCGTCGATAAGGTTCATCGCGGCTTTGGTGATCTTGTTGTCGATCAGGAACTGATCATTGCAACGGGCGATAATGTCGACGATGGCATTGCCAACGGTCAGTACATCGAAGCGAGTCATCTATAGGAAGGTCCCGGATACTGGTGATAGCCGGTATCCGGTATTATCGGTTTTTCCGAAGTTTGGAAGAAAAATCCGCGCAAAGGCGGCCAACTTAATTCCAATCAGTCATTTGCCTGTCACTTTCTATCTTTAAATGCTTATCAAGCGGCTGGGATGGGAAGTTCGAAAGACTTCCAAGCCAGTCTGGGAAGGAATGATGCCTTCCGCCTCACCGGTACGCGGGCCGACCACGGATGAACTGGCGGCATGTGCACCGGGGGGACTTGTCCGGCGAGACCGGACACACAAGCGGGCGTTGCCCGCTTTTTTGTTTTTACGGGTTCTCACCCGTACAGCGTCGCAATCCCCCAGTTTCGCGTCCCAGCGCTTAAACCCCAGCGCTTTAAACCATTGATTTTGCGCATGTCGTCGTCACAAAGCCGCTGCGCAGTTTTGCGCGACATGCCGTGAGCAAGCTGCTACAACGTCCGGATCGCCCTTCCCGAGCCACGATCTTCACGGCCCCTGTCCGGCATGTCCGAAATTCTCACCGATGTTCTTCCGGTCTTCCTGCTCATTCTCGTCGGCTGGGTGATCGTTCGCACCGGCCTGCTGAAGGCCGAGGTCGGCGAGGCCATGAGCGAGTTCGTCTTCAAAATCGCCGTGCCGCTCCTGCTGTTTCAGACCATCGCCGAGGCGAATTTTCGCGGCGCATCGCCGTTTCGCTTGTGGATCGCCTATTTCTCCGGCGTTGCCATCACCTGGACCGCCGGCCATATCGTCGCGACACGCATGTTCGGCCGGGACGCGCGGATCGGCGTGCTCGCCGGCGTTTCATCCGCTTTCGCCAATACGATCTTCATCGGCCTGCCGCTGGTCGGGCGCACCGTCGGGCCTGACGGCGTCATGGCGATGTCGATCCTGATTGCCGTGCATCTGCCAACGATGATGATCGCCGGTACGCTGCTGATGGAGCAGGCTGAGCGCAAGGAGAATCCCGGCGCCGGCCGCAGCATCGGCGAACTGCTGCAGCAGGTCGGCAAGAACCTCGTGCGCAATCCGCTCGTCATCGGGCTTTTCTGCGGCCTGATCGTGCATCTGACCAGCCTTCCGATCCCTGCAACGCTTGGCACCGCTATCGACAGCATTGCCAATATCGCCGGCCCGGCAGCGCTGATCTCGCTCGGCATGGCGCTGCGCCAATACGGGATGTCAGGCAATCTCGGCATTACCAGCGTGATTGCCGCCTTTAAGCTTTTTCTGCTGCCGGCCTGCGTGCTGGCGGCCGGTCTTCTCCTCGGCCTCAGCCCGGAATGGCGGGCAGCACTGGTGCTCACGGCCGCCGTTCCTACAGGTGTGAACGCCTGGCTGATTGCCAATCGCTTCGGCGTGGGCCACAGTCTCGCCGCCTCGACGATTACCTTGACGACGGCGCTCGGGGCATTCTCGGTGTCGCTTTGGGCCTATCTGCTCGGATAGCCGAGGCTCGAATCCGCCGATCGCAACAGCATCTCTCCGCTTTCGGAGACGCAGGCGTAAAAATGGTCATAGTTTTGCGCATCCCGGCCTTCCCACCCGGAGCGCAGCAAAGGATGGCACATGAATATTGCAGCTCCAGTCACCAATCCCGCGTCAGCCTATTCGCAGAAGGTCTTCGTGCTCCAGGGCGGCGGCGCCCTTGGCTCTTATCAAGCCGGCGCCTTCCAGGCGCTCAGAGAACAGAATATCGAGCCGGACTGGATCGCCGGCATCTCGATCGGCGCGATCAATGCCTCGATCATGGCCGGCAATGTGCCCGGCGAGCGGCTCGAGGCGCTGCGTTCCTTTTGGAACAAGGTGACCGTCCATCTTCCTGTCGATCTGCTGATGGAAGATCGGCGCGAAACCAACCCCTTCTATCGCTCGGTCAGCAGCTGGTGGGTTTCGACTTTCGGCGTGCCTGGCTTCTTTTCCCCCTGGCAGATCCCGGCCTGGTTCCAGGCGCGTGGTTCGGCGGGCGCGACCAGCGTCTATGATACCGAGCAGTTGCGCCAAACGCTGCTCGATCACGTCGATTTCGATCGTATCAACCACGGCCCGGTGCGCTTGAGCCTCGGTGCGGTCAATGTCCGCACCGGCAACTTCGCCTTCTTCGACAACAAGGATATCAAGATCGGGCCTGAGCACGTGATGGCGAGCGGCGCCTTGCCGCCCGGTTTTCCCGCGGTCAAGATCGGCAACGAGCATTACTGGGATGGCGGCCTGGTCTCGAACACGCCCTTGACCTACGTGCTGCGCAACGGCGCCGCGATCGACACGGTCGTCTTCCAGGTCGATCTTTTCAGCGCCGTCGGGCCGCTGCCGCAGGATCTGGAAGAGGTTGAGGAGCGGCGCAAGGACATTACCTATTCGAGCCGCACCCGGCTCAACACCGATCTCTTTCTCGAGCGTCATCGCCTGCGGCGCGCCATATCCGAGCTTTACGCGCGGCTTCCCGAGGAGGCCAAGGCCGATCCGGAAATCAAGAAGCTGGAACAACATTGCTCGGATTACGGCGTGACGATCATCCATCTGATCTACCGCAACAAGCAGTTCCGCTCGCATTCGAAGGATTACGAGTTTTCGGCGCTGTCCATGCACGAGCATTGGGATGCCGGATTGCGCGATGCCCGCAAGGCGCTGGTCGCGGAAGACTGGCGCATGCCTCCAAGCGCCGAGGACGGATTGAAGGTCTTCGACCTCGATCAGCGGACGCGCTCCCGCCGGCATTCAATCTGAATAACAACGCGAAAAACCCGGCCCTGACGGCCGGGTTTTTCAATCACGCTTGTGACTTGTCTTAGTTCGTGGCGGCCGGTGCGTTCGGATCCGGCAGCGGCACCTGCGTATCGGCGAGCGTGCGCAGATAAGCGATTACGTTGGCGCGATCTTCTTCCTTCGGCAGGCCAGCAAAGCCCATCGCCGTGCCGGCGACGAATTTCTTCGGAGCGGCCAGGAAGTGATAAAGGTGGTCATAGGTCCACTTTTCCGCGCCACCCTTGGAGAAGTCCTTCATGCCGGACGAATAGGCGAAGCCCTCGTGCTCGGCGACCGGGCGGTCGACAATACCCCAGAGATCGGGGCCGACCTTGTTCGGCCCGCCCTTCTCTCCGGAATGACAGGCCTGACACTTCTTGAAGATCGTCTCGCCGACCTTGGCGTCAGCCTTCTGCAGCAGCTGAGCGATCGGCGTATCCGGCTTGGCGGCGGCGGCCTTGTCGCCTGCAGCCGGTTCCTCGGTCGCGACGATCGCGAAACCGGGCTTTTCCGGCGTCTCTGAATGGAAAATAAATCCTGACGCGAGCGACACGGACTTCAACACGAACAGCGTGGCCAAAAGCGCCCCGACTCCCATGTTCACGTAGGATGAATTCATCTGCTATGCTCCCCTCGCCGCCAGCATCCTCCGCTGGCCCATCTTGAATTCGCGCGAAACCTATGTCTTTTGGCTGTTTCTTGCAACTCTGTAAACGGTCTCCACCATGAGACGTTTTGACACTTTTCCCTCGGGAATAGAAGGCCCAACAATGACTGATTCAAATTTAGACAAGACGCTGGTCCTCATTCCCGCCCGCATGGCCTCCACGCGCCTGCCGGGCAAGCCGCTCGCTGATATTTGCGGCCTTCCCATGATCGTACAGGTTGCCAAGCGTGCGCGCGAGGCGGCGATCGGTCGCATCGTCGTCGCCGTCGACCATGAGGATACCTATGCCGCCGTTGCCAATGCCGGCTTCGACGTCGTCATGACGGGCAAGGATCATCAGTCCGGTTCGGACCGCATCTATGAGGCGCTGCAGGCCGTCGATCCGCAGGGCCGCGCCGAAATCGTCGTCAACGTGCAGGGCGACCTTCCCACGATCGATCCCGACACCATCCGCGCGTCCCTGCGCCCGCTCGAAAACCCGGCTGTCGACATCGCCACGCTGACGGTCGAGATCAAGGACGAGGAAGAGAAGACCCTGCCGAGCGTCGTCAAGGTCATCGGCTCGCCGATCTCGGATAGCCGCCTGCGCGCACTCTACTTCACCCGCGCCACCGCACCCTACGGCAATGGGCCGCTCTACCACCACATCGGCCTCTACACCTATCGTCGTGCCGCACTCGAGAAATTCGTGAGCCTCGGCCCATCGACGCTGGAACGGCGCGAATCACTGGAGCAGTTGAGGGCTCTGGAGGCCGGCATGCGCATCGATGTCGAGATCGTTGACACGGTCCCGCTCGGTGTCGATACTCCCGCCGACCTCGAAAAGGCCAGACGCATCCTCTCCGCCGCCTCTCTCTGATGCGGCATTCCCCCAAGGGCAGTTCCATGATTACCAAGACCAACAAGATCTCCTTCCAGGGCGACTACGGCGCCAATTCAGACATGGCCAGCCGTGACATGTTCCCGACCATGGAGCCGCTGCCCTGCCAGACCTTCGAGGATGCGCTGACCGCCATCGACAATGGCGACGCGGATCTCGGCATGATTCCGATCGAGAATACGATCGCCGGCCGTGTCGCGGACATTCACCATCTGCTGCCGGAATCGCGCCTGCATATCGTCGGCGAATATTTCATGCCGATCCGTTTCCAGCTGATGGTCCTGCCCGGCGTCAAGAAGGAAGAGATCCGCACGGTGCACAGCCACATCCATGCGCTCGGACAGTGCCGCAACATCGTGCGCGCCAACGGCTGGAAGCCTGTTATCGCCGGCGATACCGCGGGTGCCGCCAAGCTGGTGAAGGAAACCGGCGATCGCAGCATGGCGGCACTGGCGCCGCGCCTCGCTGCCGATCTCTACGGGCTGGAAATCATCGCCGAGAATGTCGAAGACACCGAAAACAACATGACGCGCTTCGTCGTCCTGTCCCGCGACGAGAATTGGGCGGAGCGCAGCTCGCCCGACGAAAAGATCGTCACGACCTTTGTCTTCAACGTCCGCAACATTCCAGCCGCGCTCTACAAGGCGCTCGGCGGCTTTGCCACCAACGGCATCAACATGACCAAGCTCGAAAGCTATCAGCTCGGCGGCCGTTTTGTCGCAACGCAGTTTTATGCCGATATCGAGGGCCACCCTTCAGATCCGCATGTGCGCCGCGCACTGGAGGAACTGCGCTTCTTCTCCGAAAAGGTCCGCATCCTGGGCGTCTACAAGGGCCATCCGACGCGGGGCGATCTCTAACATTCGGCGCGAACCCGGGCCATCTCGTGGTTCGAGGCATCGCCGCTTTCGCTCCGCTTAACGGCGCTGCACCTCACCATGAGGTGGAGCGCGCCCTATGGCGAGGCACAAAAGACCAGTCCTCATGGTGAGGTGCGGAGCTCAAAGAGCGAAGCCTCGAACCACGAGGGCGGGTGACGGTATCGTTTGATTTCCAACCGCTAGCTATTCCTCAGCCTTGGTCACGACCTCGATGCGATGGCCATCCGGATCGATGACGAAGGCGGCAAAATAATTCGGACCGTAATGCGGCCTGAGACCTGGCGGCCCATTGTCCGTGCCGCCATGAGCCAATGCGGCCCTATGGAAGAGGGCGACAGCCTCGCGGCCCGGTGCGGCGAAGGCGAGATGAAAGCCCGGGCCTGGCGCATGAGCCTCTTTGCCGCGCAATTTGATGGCGAACTTATCGCCCCCACCGGGCACACCATATCCTATGGCCTGATTGGGATCGCCGGGACTCAAGTCGTCCCAGACCCTGACATAGCCGAGCGGGGCGAAGACTGCGTCGTAGAACGCAGCAGCTTTCTCGATATCGGAAACACCGAACGAAATATGATGGAGCAATTGGTCCTCGCATGGCTCTGGATTTAGCGATCAGTTTCTTCCGTGAAAACCGGAAGTCAACTCGAATGAAGGACGCGAGTCCTTTGTGAGAGCTGCAGGTTTTACATGGATGCAGGAGATAGCAGAGGCCTAGCCCACCCGGGCAGAACTTCAACATCTGGCACAAATCCGGGCCACCTCGTGGTTCGAGGCATCACCGTTTTCGCTGCGCTTAATGGTGCTGCACCTCGCCATGAGGTGAATCATGCCCTGTGGCGGACACAAAGGATCAGCCCTCATGGTTAGGTGCGAAAGCCCGAAGGGCTGCAGCCTCGAACCACGAGGGCGGGTGGTTAGGCCACATTCACTGATCCGGCTCACAGACCCGAAGGCGGTGACCGTCCGGATCGAGCACGACGAAGGTCGGGCCGAAATCCATCGTCGTCAGCTCCTGCGCGATGGGCAGGCCACGTGCCTTCCAATCCCTATAGTGCTGCTCGACGGCGCCGGCGCCTTCAACCATGAAGCCCAGCTCGCCGCGATTGCCGATCGCGGAGGGTTGCGGCTCGACGCTGCTGCGACGCCAGAGACCGAGGCTCAGGCCATTATCGAGAGAGAAAGCCACGAAGTTCGGCGACGCAAAGGCCGGCTCGCGACCGAACAGGTCGCGGTAGAACGGCGTGCTTTCGCCAGGGTCTTTGACATAGAAGATGATGAGATTCGGGCTGGTCATCTGGATAGTCCTCTTGTTTTGATGGATTTAAGGGCATGCGAATGCATTTCGGCGAGCGAGGCCCGCCGGAGGTGGCTCTGTCGGTGCACGTTGAATGCTTGCGAAGATGCGTTTCCAAAGCGCACTGCGCTGTTCGGATCAGCGTCTTGCGCTCCGTTTTTTGATTGTGTGCATGTTATCGTAGAGGTCGCGACGAGCTTCTGTGGCTCGCCTCAACGCATCCAGTCTTCCTCGCGGTAAGGTGCGCAGCCATCCAGGAAGCCCAGATCCCGCTTCACGGAATTCGGCGCTTCCTCGATATCGAGACGGTCCCACCGGCGGGTGAAATAGCCAAGCGCAATCTGCGAGAGGCGAGCCAGCCATGCCGGCGTTGGAGGACCTTTGCCTTCGTGCGCCTTGATACCACCGCGATGCGTTTGTTGCGTGAAAACATTGCTTGCCATGATCGGTCCTCCTTCCTGCTTGGATGGTGCCGATAATAGCCAAGCCTACTGACAGTTTCTGGCAGTAGCGTTATGCCGACAGGTCAATTGTGAACCATGCCCTCCCGCGCCTGCCATTCTCTGGCGAGGGCGACACGGCGGCGCGGGTAGCGCGCCTCCAGCACCGCGAAGTCGACGATACGGTCGGCGCGGAAATGGCGATAATCCTGGCGCAGTTCGCACCAGGCCATGATGATGCGCGCATTGTCGAAATAGCCAAGCGCGAAAGGCCAGATGCGCCGGGTCGAGATGGCGCCGTTTACATCGCCATAGGTCAGCTGCACCATGCGTTCCGTCTGGATCGCCTTGCGCATCAGGGAAAGATCAGCCTTGTCTTCGGTGATGCGACGCGTACCGACGACCACCGCCGCCTGATCGACCGCATCGCGAAGATCCGCAGGCAGCACCGCGGCGATCTTGGCGAGCGCATCGGCGCCGGCGGCTGCCAGACGGGCGTCAGTTGCGCGCGCCACCCATCGCGACCCCAGCACCAGCGCTTCAATCTCGTCCTGCGAAAACATCATCGGCGGCAGCATGAAGCCAGGTTTCAGCACATAGCCGATGCCCGGCTCGCCCTCGATCATGGCGCCCTGCGATTGCAGGCTGGCGATGTCGCGATAGAGCGTGCGCAGGCTGACGCCGGTTTCCTCCGCCAGAACGGCGCCGCTGACCGGACGGCGATAGCGCCGCAGCGTCTGCAACAGCGTCAGCAAGCGTTCCGAGCGGGCCATGGCGGAATGAGACCTAGCGTTTCCATTCCACCCAATCGCGCATCAGGCGATGGGCGATGGCGCCCTTGGGTGGAGATGTATTTCCGGAGGCAGAGACGCGATCCAGCATGGCAAGCGTCTCTTCCGGGGTGAACCAGCGGCAATCCTCAAGCTCGGCTTCGTCCATATGGATCTCCGTCGACTTCGCCTCGGCGTAGCAGCCGATCATCAGCGAATGCGGCATGGGCCATGGCTGGGAGGCATGATAACGCACGCGGCCAATGTGGATGCCGGATTCCTCATGCGTCTCGCGACGCACCGCATTCTCGATGGTTTCGCCCGGCTCGACGAAACCGGCGAGACAGGAATACATGCCCGGCGCGAAATGATGGCTGCGGCCGAGCAGGCAGAGATTCTTTTCCTCATCGATTGTGAGCATGATGACGACCGGATCGGTGCGCGGAAAGATCATGTGTTCGCAGGCCGTGCAGACCCGCTTGTAGCCGCCGATGCGGCTTTCCATGACCGAACCACAGCGACCGCAGAAGCGGTTGTCGCTGTTCCAGCGGATGAGGCTCATGCCCTGCGCCGCTTCGCCGAGGATTTCGCCCTCCAGCAGCAGATCGCGCCAAAGCGAGCGCATGTCGGCCGGTTTGTACTGGCAGGCAAGCTCGTCGGCATTGACGCGCACGGGCACGGCAAGCCTGGGTTCGCCGGTCTTACGATAGCCGAGAAGCACGGCCTCGTCCCAATTCGGATCGAGATCCTTCAGCTCGTAGCGGGCAAACAGCGGGTCGAGCACCTGGCCGTCGTGCTTCAGCACAAGCCGGTCTTGGGCGAAGGCCAGAATATGCGTGCCTTCCTTGGCGAGCGCGTGTTTTATCGATTCCTCGTCGCGATGCTCGGCATCCCGGTTGAGCTGGTTTTCCGCAAAGGCGGTGAGACTGCTTGGTTCCGGATGCGGGGCATCCGAGGAAAAGATGGAATGGCTCATTGTGAAAGCGTTTCCCGCAACTTGGCTATGAGGCTGTTCATGTCTTCGTCCGAATAGGGTTCCGCCTTGCCGTAGCCCCAGACCGGGCCTGGCCAGTTGGCATCACCTTCGAACCGCGCGATGACATGAACATGCAGCTGACGGACGATATTTCCAAGTGCCCCGACATTGATTTTTGTCGCCCCCGTCACCGTCTTCAGCGCGCTTGCGACCTTATCCGTTTCGAAGGTCAGCAGGATCCGGTCGAGCGGGGTCAGCTCGAAAACCTCCGATTTGTCGGGCCTGCGGGGGATCAGCACGAGCCATGGCCAGCGGCGATCCTTCATCAGCCGCACGTCGCAAAGGCCTGTGATCGCCACGGAAACGCTGTCATTCGCAAGACGATCGTCGAGCGTAAACTCCTTCAAGGGGGCATCCTCCATTGTTTTATCAAATGTTTAGCAGTTTTTTTTGACCTTGGCTTGCTTTTGATGGCGATATTGCCGATATGTGCATCCGGGAGGTTGGTGGTGGACGAGCCACTCGCCAACCGGGTCAGGTCCGGAAGGAAGCAGCCCTAACGAGCCCGGCACGGGTCATTCGTGCCAGCCTCCCACCCTTTCCGAAAGCAAGACCCGGCTTTCGCCGTGCAATAAGCTGGGCACCGGGCAAAAAGCAGGGCGATGAGCGACACCGAGCGACAAGCAAAAGATGCCGCTTCGACCGGCACCGGTTACCGGGTGCTGGCCCGCAAATACAGACCCAAGGACTTCACGGACCTGATGGTCGGCCAGGAGCCGATGGTTCGCACGCTGACCAACGCGTTCGAGACCGGCCGTATCGCCCAGGCCTATATGCTGACCGGCGTGCGCGGTGTCGGCAAGACCACGACCGCCCGCATCCTTGCCCGCGCCCTCAACTACAAGACCGCTGCGGTCGATCGTCCGACGATCGATCTGCGCGAACCAGGCGACCATTGCCAGGCGATCATGGAAGGCCGGCATGTCGACGTCATCGAGATGGACGCCGCCTCGCACACGGGTATCGACGATATCAGAGAGATCATCGAGCAGGTGCGCTACCGTCCGGTCTCCGCCCGCTACAAAGTCTACATCATCGACGAAGTGCACATGCTGTCGACGGCGGCCTTCAACGGCTTGCTGAAGACGCTCGAAGAGCCGCCCGAGCATGTGAAATTCATCTTCGCGACGACCGAAATCCGCAAGGTGCCCATCACGGTACTCTCGCGCTGCCAGCGATTCGATCTTCGCCGCATCAGCGCCTCTGATCTCGTAGGCCTCTTCACCACCATTGCCGACAAGGAAGGCATCGAGGCGGAGCCGGAAGCGCTCGCCATGATCGCCCGCGCCGCCGAAGGCTCGGCGCGCGACGGCCTGTCGCTGCTCGACCAGGCGATCGCGCACGGCAGCGGCTTCGTTGCGGCAGACGCCGTGCGCGCGATGCTCGGGCTTGCCGACCGCGCCCGCATCGTCGATCTCTTCGGCCATGTCGTCAAAGGCGATGTTTCGGCAGCGCTTGCCGAATTCAACAGCCAGTACGAGGCCGGCGCCAATCCCGTCGTCGTCCTCACCGACCTTGCCGATTTCACCCATCTCGTGACCCGCCTCAAATATGTGCCCGATGCCGCCGACGATCCGTCGCTCAGCGAAATCGAGCGCACGAAAGCGGCGGAATTCGCGCAAGGGGTCGCTGTAACTGCACTTTCCCGCATCTGGCAGATGCTTCTGAAGGGCATTACCGAGACAGAGAACGCCGCACGCACCGCCGGCGCCGCAGAAATGGTGCTGATCCGTCTCGCCCACGCGGCTCATCTTCCCGCGCCGGAAGATGCCGCACGCAGGCTTGCCGAATTTTCCGAAGGCAATGGCGGTTCGCGTCCGGTATCCTCGCCAAACGGGGGCAACGGCGGCGGAGCGGTGTCCTATCAGGGCAACGCCATGGCCCGTGCCGTCGAGACGCCGGCGCCGCGCCCCACGCCTTCCGCACCGGTCGCCATGCTGCGCGCCGTGCCGAATACACAGCCGGATTCGCAACCTCTGGGACGCATCGAGCCGAAGCCTGCCGAAGCGCCGAAGCCGCTCGTGCCAATCAATTCGATGGCCGATATCGCCGAACTTGCCAGTCAGAAGCGCGATCCGAAGCTGAAGGCGCTGGTGCGGACCTTCGTGCGCCCGGTCAAGCTTGAGTCGGGCCGGCTCGATGTCAGCCTGACCTCAGGCGCTCCCGGCACGCTTTTGAACGAGCTTGCCGTCAAGCTGAAGGAATGGACCGGCATCCACTGGATCGTCAGCCTCAGCCGCGAGGAAGGCCAGCCGACGCTGGTCGAGGCCGAAGCAAATGCCCAGAAGCAACGTGTCGCCGATGCACGCCAGGACCCCGATGTCGCAGCAATCCTCGCGCAATTTCCGGGCGCGAAGATCATCGACGTGCGCGTACGGGCGCCCGAGACGGAAGACGAGGAAGCCGCCGCCGCTCCGCCTGCAGCCGCCGAATCCGTCGATGGCGATATTCTACCGGGCGACGATATAGAATTCTAAGGCTAGGATGGATGCCAATGGAACCGCATCGGCTTGAGGCCGTTGGCGAGACATCCTGGCTGATCAAAGAGACACTTGCAGAAGAAGGACCAAAGACGATGCGCGACATCATGGGCATGATGGGCAAAGTGAAGGAAATGCAGGCGAAGATGGAGAAGATGCAGTCGGAGATCGCCGACATTCGCGTCGAAGGCAAGGCCGGTGGTGGCCTCGTCACCGTCACCGTCAACGGCAAGGGCCTGATGCTGGGCATCAAGATCGATCCGTCGCTTTTCAAGGAAGACGATGTCGAAATCCTCGAAGACCTGATCGTCGCCGCCAACAAGGATGCCCAGGAGAAGGCCGAAGCGATCGCCGCCGAAAAGACCCGCGAACTGACGGCCGGCCTGCCGATCCCGCCCGGCTTCAAGCTGCCGTTCTGAGACCGGCAGATCATTCCAAAAATATTGCTGCCGCAGACCGCAACCCTGAAGCGTCGGCGCCCTTGAATTCTCCCTGATTGATACAAACGTTTTACATGAATGGGGATTTAAGGAGCGGCAGACGCTGCACGGCATGTCTTATTCGGAAAAGCCCAAAGTTTCCTTTTGGCTGCGTCTTTCCCAGGTGGAACTGGACTTCATCACATATGCGGTCATGGCCATCATAATCGTCAGTACGCTGTGGGGAGTGCGCGAAGCCAACCTATGGCGCATCAACCACTTTCCGCACGCTCAAGCGACCATTACGCGTATGTGGCCTGCAACTGTGAACCTAAGCCATGGCCGAACGAAAGCCGTGACACTGGCCGAAATCGCTTTTGTCAGAACGCATCTTGGAAAATCCTACGACTGCAAGAACACGATCGAGGTCGGCGAGCCAGATACCACCTTTCGGGTGGGCGATCATCTCGATGTCGTTCCACGAACGGGCAGCTGCTATAATGCGCTTATAGCGCAGCAGCTTACGACATCGCGCTGAACGGGGAGGCATTCCGACCGAGCCGGTCGCGACGGGCCATCATGCATTACCCTGAGAGATAACCCCCAGGGTCCCCAATCAACGGGCGGCCGCCTTGCGGATCAATTCGCGGCCGATCGCCTTTGCCGGTTCGTTTCGCAGCACCAGCGATGTCGTGACGGCTCCATGGCGAGCAATGGAATCGACGATGGTTTCAAGGTCGGCCGGAGTCGGCACGAGAACCTTGAGCAGGAAGCAATCCTCGCCTGTCAGCCTCAGCACCTCGATAATTTCAGGCATTTCCGAAAACTGCTTCAGATAGGGCCGAATGTGCTCATGCGTGGTCCTGAGACGAATGACCGCCATCATGCCGAGGCCGACGGCTGAGGGATCGATGACCGCGCGATATCCGGCGATCACACCGCGCTCCTCCAGCCGCTTCAACCTCTCCGAGGCCGCCGGCTGCGACAGGCCGACCCGGCGACCGAGCTCCGATACCGAAATCCGTCCGTTCTGCTGCAAAATCTCGATGATCGACAGATCCGTCGGATCCAAGCCTCTTTCGATGATGTCCATTGCCCACCTTCAATTCATCGGTTCGCCAAAGTTTTATCCGATGGATTGCAATGTCAATCGGCAACCCGGCATGTCAGTTTTTCTCCATCCGAGACTATGGAGAAAGAATAGAGATGAGCGATATCATCACGCTACCGGGGCTTGGCGGCTCGGGTGAAGATCACTGGCAAACGCTTTGGGAACGGGATGATCCGACCATGCGCCGTTTCCAGCCGTCGAGCTGGGATCGACCGATCCTCTCGGATTGGATTGCAGCGCTGGAGAGGGAAATCTTGCGCTGCAAAACGCCGCCGGTCCTGATCGCGCATAGTCTTGCCTGCCAGCTGATCGCCCATTGGGCTCCGTCAACGACAAGCGCGATCCTTGGCGCATTCATGGTGGCCACGCCCGACCCTACAGGCGAAGTCTACCTCGCCGAGGCCGGCAGCTTTGCAAACCCACCGCTGAAGCGGCTGCCTTTTCCATCCCTGCTCGTCGCCAGTACCGACGATCCGTTCGGGTCCTTCGATCATGCGAATCGGAGCGCCGAAATCTGGGGCAGCACGCTGGTCGATGTCGGGTCGCGCGGCCATATCAATGCGGCATCCGGCCTGGGCGACTGGCCGGAAGGCAAGGCGATCTTTCAGCGCTTTCGCGCGCAGCTCGGCTGAATGCAAATCAGGCGTTTGGAAAAGCCGGGCCGGAATGCTATCTCTCAATATCATCTTCCAGATATCATCTCGCCTGCCTGATCGGAGGAATGCGATGAGCCTGTCGACGCTGCTTGTTTTTGCCGGTGCCCTGTTCATTGCGGCGGGATCGCCGGGGCCGAACATTGCCGCGCTGGTGGCGCGCGTGCTGACGAAGGGCGCGCGCAACGTATTGCCGTTCCTGTCCGGCATGTGGCTCGGCGAGGCGATCTGGTTGACTTGCGCCGTTGCCGGCCTTGCGACCATTGCCGAAACCTTCCACCTCGCCTTCGTGGCGATCAAATGGCTCGGCGTCGCCTATCTGCTCTATCTCGCCTGGAAGATGTGGTTTGCCTCTTCCGATACGACGGGAGAGGAGCTGCCGGACGAGCAATCGGCCACACGGCTCTTCCTTGCCGGCTTTACGGTCACCATGGGCAATCCGAAGATCATGGTGTTCTACGTGGCGCTGCTGCCCTCGATCATCGATCTGCACGGTGTGACGATCTCCGGCTGGGCCGAGCTGGTGGCAACGATGTTTGCGGTTCTCATCGTCATCGATTTCTCCTGGGCGATGCTGGCCGCCAAGGCCAGGACCTTCCTCAAGAGCCGCCGCGCCGTGCGCATTGCCAATCGCGCCAGCGCCGGCACCATGGCAGGTGCGGCCGTCGCCATCGCCATGCGGTGAGGCTGGAGGCCGGCTTCGCCTTCCAGCACGACCCGGCTCGGCAATGATAGCTCGCTATGGGAAGCGGCCAGAATTTTCATCGCTCAACCATGCCTTCCGTGATTCCGTTCTTGGAGCATATGAGCTAAAAGCCTCCCATGGCAAAGCGAGTCACCGGCCCCGAAATCGAAAAACTCATCCAGCTTCTGGCGAAGGTGCCGGGCCTCGGGCCGCGCTCGGCGCGGCGCGCGGCACTGCATCTGATTAAGAAGAAGGACCAGCTGCTCGGGCCGCTGTCCCATGCCATGGGCGAGGCCTATGACAAGGTGAATATTTGCTCTCGCTGCGGCAATGTCGATACGGTCGACCCCTGCACCGTCTGCACGGACGATCGGCGCGACCAATCCGTCATTATCGTCGTCGAAGACGTGTCCGACCTATGGGCGCTGGAACGATCCGGCGCGATGAACGCCGCCTATCACGTTCTCGGCGGTGTACTGTCGCCACTCGATGGCGTCGGACCGGACGATCTGAATATTCGCGGGCTGATCGCGCGCGTCGGCGAAGGCGGTGTCCGCGAGATCATCATCGCAGTCAACGCCACGGTCGAAGGACAAACCACAGCACACTATATAACCGACCAGCTCGATGGCCTCGAGGTCAAGATCACCCGTCTTGCCCATGGAGTACCTGTTGGAGGCGAGCTCGATTATCTCGACGAGGGCACGCTTGCGGCGGCGCTGAGAGCGCGGACGGCGATTTGATTTGAGAGCTGCAACAAAGGAAAGAGTATGAGGAGAGTTTTTACCCCCCTCTGTCAGCTTTCGCTGACATCTCCCTCACAAGGGGGGAGATTGGTCGCCCGCAGCGGCGATCTGCCTCAAACCAATATCCTGCCTGCAGATTCCGAGAGAAATTTTACAGATAAGGGCCGCAGCGAACTCCCAACAATCTCCCCCCATGTGGGGGAGATGTCGCGACAGCGACAGAGGGGGGTATCAGCGGCTCGGCATGCGCAAAAGCTGTTTTCTCTACTCTGTATCCTCCTCCTCACCCTCCTCCCCCTCCCCGCTCTCGCCGCCTCGAAAGCGGATGTCGAGGCACAGTTTCAGACCTGGATCCAGAAGGATCTCTGGCCGGACGCGCGGAAGGCCGGGATTTCCGAAAAGACTTTCCAGGCCGCCTTTACCGGCGTGACGCTGAACTGGGATCTGCCTGACCTCGAGCCGCCGGGCTTCCCGAAGCCGAAGCAACAGGCGCAGACCCAGGCCGAATTCTCCTCGCCCGCCCCCTATTTCAACGAGGCGCGGCTGCAGAAGCTCGCCGCAACAGGGCGGAGCCTTGCCTCGCAATATGGGCCGGTGCTGCAGCGGATCGAGAAGACCTATGGGGTGCCCGGGCCGATTCTGCTCGCCATCTGGGGCCGCGAAACCGGCTTCGGCGCCGCCAAACTGCCGAATTCCGCGATCCAGGTGCTGGCGACCAAGGCTTTCATGTCGACCCGCAAGGATATGTTCCGCAACGAGCTCATCGCTGGCTTACGCATTCTCGAGCATGGCGACGTGACGCCGGATCAGTTCAAGGGGTCCTGGGCCGGCGCGCTGGGCCAGCCGCAGTTCATGCCGACCAACTACCTGAAATATGCCGTCGATTTCGATGGCGACGGCCATCGCAACATCTGGACGTCCGTGCCTGATACGCTGGCCTCCATAGCCAACTATATGGTCCAGAAGGGCTGGCAGCGCGGCCGTGGCTGGGGATATGAAGTGACTATCCCGCAGAATGTTTCCTGCGCGCAGGAAGGGCCTGATCTCGCCAAGCCGATCTCGCAATGGGCGTCACTTGGCATCAAGCGGCTTTCGGGCAAGACATTTCCGGCTGACGAAATGCGGGCGAGCGGCATGATGCTAGTGCCGGCCGGCCGCGACGGGCCGGAATTCATCGTCACGCCGAATTTCTACGTCATCAAGGAATACAATAATTCCGACCTCTACGGCCTCTATATCGGCAATCTCGCCGACCGCATTGCCTCCGGCAGCGGCGCGTTCGACGAAAAATGGGGCGATGTCGGCAAGATGCTGCGCTCGGATGTTGCCAACATGCAGAAGGTTCTGGAGCACAAAGGCTATGATGTCGGCGGTACCGACGGCCTGCCGGGCTACAAGACCAGGCGCTCGATCGGCCAGTGGCAGGAAAAGGGCGGCATGAAGCCCACCTGCTATCCGGACAGCTCCATGCTCGGCGTCCTGAAATAGCGGCGCGGACAGCTTTCGGCGCGAATGCCTTGCAATTTGCCGGAAAGAGGCTTATATCGGCTTCAAATTCTTGATCGCGTGATGAAGAGTGGGCCGCAAGGACCCGCTCTTTTTTATTAGCGCGATCTCCCAATGCATGAACAATGCAGGAGTGAATGCTTGTCGGACGTGACAAACGCAGACAATACCAACGAACCCAGGCTGATCGTCGAAACCGGCCTTGATCAGCGCGTCGCCGCCATCATCGAGCCCGTCCTTGTGGGCATGGGCTTCCGCCTGGTGCGCGTGCGCCTCCTGAACCTGAACGGCCTGACGCTGCAGATCATGACCGAGCGCAACGACGGCACCATGACCGTCGAGGACTGCGAAGAGGTCTCCACGGCCATTTCGCCGGTTCTGGATGTGGAAGATCCTATCGATAAGGCGTATCATCTCGAAGTATCTTCGCCGGGCATCGACCGCCCGATGGTGCGCAAGTCGGATTTCCAGCGCTGGATCGGCCATATCGTCAAGTGCGAAACCTCGATCCTCGTTGACAACCGCAAGCGTTTCCGCGGCAAGATCGCCGCCGTCGACAATGACGGCTTCACGATCGAGCGCGACCAGGTTGCCTATGGCGAGGAGCCGAAGGTGACCATTCCGTTCAGCACGCTGGCCGAAGCCAAGCTGATCCTGACGGACGATCTCATCCGCGACGCGCTGCGCGCCGACAAGCTGGCGAAGGCCGAGGCAGCGAACCAGAACGAAGCGGGCGACGAAGAAGAATAACCGATCAACGAACCGCCTGACGGAACGGGAACCCTGAAGGCTGGAAGACGGAGACTAAAGACAATGGCAGTCAGTGCGAACCGGCTAGAACTTCTGCAGATCGCAGATGCAGTGGCGCGCGAAAAGGTCATCGACCGCGAGATCGTGCTTGCCGCAATGGCGGATGCGATCCAGAAGGCCGCGCGCTCGCGTTACGGCACGGAATCGAACATCCGCGCCGACATCAACCCGAAGACGGGTGAGATTCGTCTGCAGCGTCTGCTCGAAGTGGTCGAAAAGGCCGAGGATTATTCCACGCAGATCCCGCTGGAGCTGGCCCGCGACCGCAATCCGGACGCAGCACTTGGCGATTTCATCGCCGACCCGCTGCCGCCGATGGATTTCGGCCGCATCGCCGCCCAGTCGGCAAAGCAGGTCATCGTGCAGAAGGTGCGCGAAGCCGAGCGTGACCGTCAGTTCGACGAATTCAAGGATCGCGTCGGCGAAATCGTCAACGGCACCGTCAAGCGCGTCGAATACGGCAACGTCATCGTCGACCTCGGCCGTGGCGAAGGCATCATCCGCCGTGACGAAATGATCCCGCGCGAAAACTTCCGCTACGGCGACCGCGTCCGTGCCTATGTCTACGACGTCCGCCGCGAGCAGCGCGGCCCGCAGATTTTCCTGTCGCGCACGCATCCGCAGTTCATGGTCAAGCTCTTCACCATGGAAGTGCCCGAAATCTACGACGGCATCATCCAGGTGAAGTCGGTCGCCCGCGATCCGGGCTCTCGCGCCAAGATCGCCGTCATCTCGAACGACTCGTCGATCGATCCGGTTGGCGCCTGCGTCGGTATGCGCGGTTCGCGCGTCCAGGCCGTTGTCGGCGAGCTGCAGGGCGAAAAGATCGACATCATTCCCTGGTCCAGCGAGCCGGCGAACTTCGTCGTCAACGCGCTGCAGCCGGCCGAAGTCGCCAAGGTCGTTCTCGATGAAGACGCCGAGCGCATCGAAGTCGTGGTTCCGGACGAGCAGCTGTCGCTGGCCATCGGCCGCCGCGGTCAGAACGTCCGCCTCGCATCGCAGCTGACCGGCTGGGATATCGACATCATGACGGAGGCCGAGGAATCAGAGCGCCGTCAGAAGGAATTCAACGAGCGCACGAACCTGTTCATGGATGCGCTCGACGTGGACGAAATGGTCGGCCAGGTTCTGGCCTCGGAAGGCTTTGCCGCCGTCGAGGAACTGGCCTATGTCGATCTCGATGAAATTTCCTCCATCGATGGTTTCGACGAAGACACCGCCCAGGAAATCCAGACCCGCGCTCGCGAATATCTGGAGAAGCTCGAAGCCGAAATGGATGAGAAGCGCAAGTCGCTCGGCGTTGCCGACGAGCTGCGTCAGATCAACGGCATGACGGCGCAGATGATGGTCGCCCTCGGCGAGGACGGCATCAAGACGATCGAGGACTTCGCCGGCTGCGCCGCCGACGATCTCGTTGGCTGGAGCGAACGCAAGAACGGCGAGACGAAGAAATTCGAAGGCCTGTTCTCCAAGCTCGAAGTCTCGCGCGTCGAAGCCGAACAGATGGTCGTGCAGGCCCGCCTGCTGGCCGGCTGGATCACCGAAGCCGATCTCGCTACCGAAGCCGAAGAGGCATCGGAGGGTGAAGGCGAGGCCGAGCAGGAAGCATGATGAGCGCAGAGGGGCCGAAGGCCGCGCCCGAAGACGACGATCTTGCGGGTGACGGCGTGAATGGCCGTATGTGCATCGTAACACGCGAAAGCGGATCGCCGGATGAGCTGATCCGCTTCGTCGCCGCTCCGGACGGAACCGTCGTTCCGGATCTGAAGCGGCAGCTGCCGGGACGCGGATGCTGGGTCAAGGTCGACCGGGCGCTCGTGGACAAGGCAGTGGCAAAGAAGTTGTTCTCCCGCGCCCTGAAGGCGGAGGTGACCGCGCCGAGCGATCTCGGCGCTACCGTCGACCGCCTGCTTGCGGCGCAACTGGCCGGGATGATGAACATGGCACGCAAGGCGGGCCAGTTCGTATCCGGCTCGTCGAAGGTGGATGGCGCCGTTCGCAACGGCTCGGCACTTGCCGTGTTCCATGCGATGAACGCCGCCGCCGATGGCGTGCGCAAGATCGACCAGGCGCGTAAGGCCTGGCATCTCGGCATGGAGACCGAAGCGGAAATACCGTCCTTCCGTGTCTTTACGGAGGCGGAAATGGACGAACTGATGGGCCAGAATGCTTTTATCCATGCCGCAGCGCTTGCAGGGCAGGCGGGTGAGGGTGTAGTGAAGCGCGCAAACCTGCTCGAACGGTACCGCAACGGCGGTCAGTCCCGGGCAACGGGCGGCGCTGGCCGGCGAAAACAATGACGCGGTCACCGGCCTTTGCCGGACGCCTCATTAAGGTACATGCATTGAACGACAGGGTCTGACGGACGTTTCCGAGCCCTGTCCGAAGGAACAGGAACGGAATGACCGACAATCAAGACGACAAGACGCTGAGTGTTTCGGGTAAGAAGACCCTCACCTTGAAACCTTCAGGCGTAAACCAGGGCACCGTGCGCCAGGACATGGGCCGCGGTCGCACCAAGGCGGTCGTGGTTGAGACCCGTAAGCGCCGCCCGCTACGTCCTGAAGACGAAAAGCCAATCACGCCGACGACAACAGCCGCGCCATCGGTGACGCGCGTCGCCGAACCGACGCCGCAGCCGCCGCGCCCGCCGCAGCCGGCTCCGCGCATTCATCAGCCGGGCGGCCAGCAGCAGCGGCCAGCACAACCGAACCAGGGCTATCAGCAGCGCCCGCAGCAGGAGCGCTCGTCGCGTCCGGTGGTTCTGAACCACCTGTCGGCCGACGAGATGGACGCTCGTCGCCGCGCGCTTGCCGACGCCCAGGCTCGTGACGCTGCCGACGCCGTTCGTCGCGCCGAAGAAGAAGCGCGCCGCAGGCAGGAAGAAGAAGCACGCCGCGTTGCCGAACAGGCCGAAGCCGCTCGCCGTGCCGCCGAAGAGGCTGCTCAGGCCGCGGCAGCCGCCAAGGTTGCCGAACAGGCTCCGGCCGCTCCGGTTGAAGCCAAGGTTGAAGCTCCGAAGCCGGCTACCCAGCCTGCTCCGGCACCAGCCGTTGCACGCCGCCCGGATGCTTCCGCTCCACAGTCTGCCCGCCCCGGCACAGCCGCTGCGGAAGCGCCGGCCAATCGCCGTCGCCCGGGCAATGAGGAAGAGGAAAGCCGTGGCCCGTCGCGCGGTGCTCCGATCCGTGGCAAGGTCACCCGGCCCGAGCCGGCGAAGCCCGTCACCACACGCCCGAAGACCGAGGATGAGCGCCGCCGCGGCAAGCTGACGGTCACGACCGCCGATGTCGACGAAGACGGCAATGCCCGCGGTCGCTCGCTTTCGGCCATGCGCCGCCGCCAGGAAAAGTTCCGCCGCAGCCAGATGCAGGAAACACGCGAAAAGATTTCGCGCGAAGTCATTCTGCCTGAGACCATCACCATTCAGGAGTTGTCGCAGCGTATGTCCGAACGCGCCGTCGACGTCATCAAGTACCTGATGAAGGAAGGTCAGATGATGAAGCCGGGCGACGTCATCGACGCCGATCTGGCCGAACTCATCGCCGGCGAATTCGGTCACACGGTCAAGCGCGTTTCGGAATCCGACGTCGAACAGGGCATCTTCAACGTTGCCGACGACGAAGGCGAACTGGTTTCCCGTCCGCCCGTCGTCACCATCATGGGCCACGTCGACCACGGCAAGACCTCGCTGCTCGACGCCATCCGCCATGCCAACGTGGTTGCCGGCGAAGCCGGTGGCATCACCCAGCATATCGGCGCCTATCAGGTCGAGCAGAACGGTCAGAAGATCACCTTCATCGACACGCCCGGCCACGCCGCCTTCACGGCCATGCGTGCTCGCGGCGCCCAGGCGACCGACATCGCGATCCTCGTGGTTGCGGCCGACGACAGCGTGATGCCGCAGACGATCGAATCGATCAACCACGCCAAGGCGGCGGGTGTTCCGATCATCGTGGCGATCAACAAAATCGACAAGCACGAAGCCAACCCGCAGAAGGTCCGCACGGAACTGCTGCAGCACGAAGTCTTCGTCGAATCCATGGGCGGTGAAGTGCTCGACGTGGAAGTCTCCGCGAAGAACCGCACCAACCTCGACAAGCTGCTGGAGGCCATCCTGCTGCAGGCGGAAATCCTTGACCTCAAGGCCAATCCGAACCGCACGGCAGAAGGCACCGTCATCGAAGCTCAGCTCGATCGCGGCCGTGGCTCCGTCGCCACCGTGCTCGTGCAGAAGGGCACGCTGCGTCCAGGTCAGATCGTCGTTGCCGGCGATCAGTGGGGCCGCGTTCGTGCGCTCGTCAACGACAAGGGTGAGCACGTGAAGGAAGCGGGGCCGGCCATGCCGGTCGAACTGCTCGGCCTTTCCGGCGCACCGCAGGCCGGCGACAAGTTTGCCGTCGTCGAAAGCGAAAGCCGTGCCCGCGAGATCTCGGAATACCGTCAGCGCCTCACCCGCGACAAGGCAGCTGCCCGCCTGTCGGGTCAGCGCGGCTCGCTCGAGCAGATGATGACCCAGCTGCAGGCTGTCGGCGTGAAGGAATTCCCGCTGGTCATCAAGGGCGACGTGCAGGGCTCGATCGAAGCCATTGCCGGCGCGCTCGAGAAGCTCGGCACCGACGAAGTCCGTGCTCGCATCGTTCATTCGGGCGCAGGCGGCATCACAGAGTCGGACGTCTCGCTGGCGGAGGCCTCCAATGCAGCGATCATCGGCTTCAACGTCCGCGCCAATGCGCAGGCACGTCAGTTCGCCGAGCGTCAGGGCATCGAAATCCGCTACTACAACATCATCTACGACCTGGTGGATGACGTGAAGGCAGCGATGTCCGGCCTGCTCTCTCCGGAGCGCCGCGAAACCTTCCTCGGCAATGCCGAGATCCTCGAGGTGTTCAACATCACGAAGGTCGGCAAGGTCGCTGGTTGCCGCGTCACCGAAGGCAAGGTCGAGCGTGGCGTGGGCGTCCGTCTGGTTCGCGACAACGTCGTTATCCACGAAGGCAAACTCAAGACGCTCAAGCGCTTCAAGGACGAAGTGTCGGAAGTCAACGTCGGTCAGGAATGCGGCATGGCCTTCGAAAACTACGAAGACATCCGCGTCGGCGACACGATCGAGTGCTTCCGCGTCGAGCATATCACCCGCACGCTGTAAGGCAGGATAGAACGAAACATTGGGACGGGCGCCGGAACATCCAGTCCGGCGCCCGAACCTTTTGGGACCAAGACAAATGGCAACAAGACCAACTTCTTCCGCGCCTTCGCAGCGCATGCTTCGCGTCGGCGAGCAGGTGCGCTCAGCGATCACGCAGGTTCTGCAGCGCGGCGAAGTGCGCGACGACCTGATCGAGCGCACCGTGATCTCCATTTCTGAGGTGCGCATGTCGCCGGATCTGAAGATCGCAACCGCCTTCGTGACCCCGCTCGGCGTTTCCGACCACGCCGCCGTCATCGAGGCGCTGAACCGCCATGCGAAATACATCCGCGGCCGTCTCGGCCCGCAGCTTCGCCAGATGAAGTACATGCCGGAAGTTCGCTTCCGCGACGATACGAGCTTCGACAATTACAAGAAGATCGACGCGCTGCTGCGCTCGCCCGAGGTCAGCCGCGATCTCGAAGACGACAACGACCAAGATCAATAACAGAGACAGAGAATGTCCAAACCACGCAAGCCCAAGGGCCGCCCGATTTCGGGTTGGCTCATCCTCGACAAGCCGGTGGATTTCGGCTCGACCGAAGCCGTTTCCAAGATCAAGTGGCTGTTCAAGGCCCAGAAGGCCGGCCATGCCGGCACGCTCGATCCGCTCGCATCCGGCATGCTGCCGATCGCGCTCGGCGACGCCACCAAGACGGTCCCTTACGTCATGGACGGCCGCAAGATCTATGAGTTCACCGTGACCTGGGGCGAGGAACGCGCTTCCGACGATCTCGAAGGCGAAGTGACCGCCACCTCGGACAAGCGTCCGAGCGAGGAAGATATTCGCGCACTGCTGCCGAACTATACCGGCATCATCCAGCAGATCCCGCCGCAGTTCTCGGCGATCAAGATTGCCGGCGAGCGCGCCTATGACCTGGCCCGTGAGGGCGAGACGGTCGAGATCCCCTCGCGCGAAGTCGAGATTTTCCGCCTGACGCTGCTTGCCTGCCCCGACGCCAACACGGCGCATTTCGAAGTCGAGTGCGGCAAGGGTACTTATGTGCGTGCGCTTGCCCGCGATTTCGGCCGCGATCTCGGCTGCTACGGCCATATTTCCGGCCTGCGCCGCAGCTTCGTTGCGCCCTTTGCCGAGGAAGCGATGGTGCCGCTTGCCGATCTCGTGGCGCTGGAAAAGATCGAAGATGCCGACGAACGGCTCGCAGCCCTCGATGCCCTGCTGATCGACACGGCGGAAGCCCTGTCGTCGCTGCCGCATCTCGTCATCAGCGACGATCAGGCGCACCGCCTGAAGATGGGCAACCCGATCCTGGTGCGCGGCCGCGATGCGCCGGTTGCCGAAACCGAGGCCTATGCCACGGCACGCGGCAAGCTGATCGCTATCGGCGAGATCGGCCAGGGCGAATTCCGCCCCAAGCGCGTGTTCGGCTGATACCCAATCAACCGGAAATGGCAGCTATTGCGAGGCATGGCGATGCGATATGCTCCCCGACGGGCCATGACGGCCCGTTCAAGGGGGAGAATATGCGCAGAGCTACCATCGGCATACTGACATTCCTTTCGTTGTTCCTCACAGTCGCAAGCGCGCATTCCGCCGAGCGCTGGGCCGGGCTGCCGCCCTTTCCACCCATGCCGCAGCCGAAGACGAGCGGCATGGCCGATGTCAACGACATCAAGATGTATTACGCCGAGTATGGTCAGGGTGACCCCATTCTCTTCATCCACGGTGGCCTCGGAAATGCCGATGTCTGGGGCGCTCAGGTTACCGATTTCGCCAGGGATCACCTCGTGATCGTTGCCGACAGCCGCGGGCATGGCCGCTCGACACGCAGTGAGCAGCCCTTCGGCTACGATCTGATGACCTCGGACTACGTCGCGCTGCTCGACTATCTGAAGATCGGCAAGGTGACGCTGGTCGGTTGGTCGGATGGCGGCATCATCGGCATCGACATGGCGATGAAACATCCTGAAAAGCTGACCCGCGTGATCGCGCAAGCCGCCAATGTCACGACCGACGGCGTCAAGCCGGACGTCATGAGCAACAAGACCTTCAACGACTACATCAACGTCGCCGGCGAGTATTACAAGAAGCTGTCGCCGACGCCGAGCGAATATGATGCCTTCGTCAATCAGATCTCGCAGATGTGGGCGACGCAGCCGGCCTGGACGGCGGCTGATCTCGGCAAGATCACGGTGCCGGTGACGCTTGCCATCGGTGACCACGACGAGGCGGTCAAGCTCGACCATACGCAGATGATGGCAAAGGAGATACCAGGCGCCAAGCTCGTCATCCTGAAGGACGCCAGCCATTTCGCCATGCTGCAGGATCCAGAAGGTTACGACGCCCTGATCCGGGATGCCATGGCAGGGCGCTGAAACCGCCCAGGGAGAACCCTCTTTCCATTGGCGCTCATTTGGTTTATAGGCAGCGCCAGCATCAGGCATGCCTGATTGCATTCGCGGCCAATGCTGGACGACATCCCGGCGTTTGGCGACTTCAATCTCCTCTCATAGAAAGGACCATCCGATGTCGATCACTGCTGAGCGCAAGGCTGCGCTGATCAAGGAATACGCTACCGCCGAAGGCGACACCGGTTCTCCGGAAGTCCAGGTTGCGATCCTGACCGAGCGCATCAACAACCTCACGGACCATTTCAAGGACCACAAGAAGGACAACCACTCCCGTCGTGGCCTTCTGACGATGGTTTCCAGCCGGCGCTCGCTTCTTGACTACCTCAAGAAGAAGGACGAAGGCCGTTATACCAAGCTGATCACCAGCCTCGGTATCCGCCGCTAACAGAATCTCCGGCGGGCGTTCTGCTGAACGTCCGCCGGATGCTTATGAAGGGTATGAACCCTTAAAGACTGTTTCGCTTGCGCCTTACGTTGGCGCGACGCGAAACTGCCGGCAGGCCGGATGGGCCGGTGCTGCCAACAACAACCGTTGACCTGTCATGGGGCAGGATTGCCGGATGCTTTCAGCCGAAGCTTCGCGCTTCGGCCGACCTTCGAAAGCCTCTCGTTGTCTTGCCCGTGATGCGTCACATTTCGTGCGGTTGAAGATGCGCCCTGCCGAAATCGTCGGCCACGGCGCATTTTCCCGCATCGTGCAAGGATAAGATATGTTCGATATCCATACCGTAGAAATCGAGTGGGCAGGCCGCCCGCTGAAGCTGGAAACCGGCAAGATCGCCCGCCAGGCCGATGGCGCCGTCGTCGCGACCTATGGCGAGACCGTAGTGCTTGCGACCGTCGTTTCCGCCAAGTCGCCGAAGCCGGGCCAGGACTTCTTCCCGCTCACCGTCAACTACCAGGAAAAGACCTACGCAGCCGGCAAGATCCCCGGCGGCTACTTCAAGCGCGAGGGTCGTCCGAGCGAAAACGAAACACTCGTTTCCCGCCTGATCGACCGCCCGATCCGCCCGCTCTTCCCGGAAGGCTACAAGAACGACACGCAGGTCGTCGTGACAGTCATCCAGCATGACCTCGAAAACGATCCGGACATCCTGTCCATGGTCGCGACGTCCGCAGCCCTGACGCTCTCGGGCATTCCGTTCATGGGTCCGATCGGCGGCGCCCGCGTCGGCTATATCAACGGCGAATACGTGCTGAACCCGCATCTCGACGAGATGGACGAGTCGACCCTCGACCTCGTCGTCGCCGGCACGCAGGACGCCGTCCTGATGGTCGAATCCGAAGCCAAGGAACTGCCTGAAGACGTCATGCTCGGCGCGGTCATGTTCGGCCATCGCGGTTTCCAGCCCGTCATCGACGCGATCATCAAGCTCGCCGAAGTCGCCGCCAAGGAGCCCCGCGATTTCACGCCTGAGGATTTCTCCGCGCTCGAAACCGAAATGCTCGGCCTTGCCGAAGGCGAGCTGCGCGAAGCCTACAAGATCACCCAGAAGGCCGATCGCTACGCTGCCGTCGACGCCGTGAAGGCGAAGGTCAAGGCACACTTCCTCCCCGAGGAAGGCGAAGCCAAATACACGGCCGAGGAAGTCGGCGCCATCTTCAAGCACCTGCAGGCGAAGATCGTTCGCTGGAACATCCTCGACACCTCGAGCCGCATCGACGGCCGCGACCTGTCGACCGTTCGTCCGATCGTCTCGGAAGTCGGCCTGCTACCGCGCACGCACGGCTCGGCTTTGTTCACCCGCGGTGAAACGCAGGCAATCGTCGTCGCCACGCTTGGCACCGGCGAAGACGAGCAGTACGTCGACAGCCTGACGGGCATGTACAAGGAGCGCTTCCTGCTCCATTACAACTTCCCGCCCTACTCGGTTGGCGAAACCGGCCGCATGGGCTCCCCGGGTCGCCGTGAAATCGGTCACGGCAAGCTCGCATGGCGCGCTATCCGCCCGATGCTGCCGACGGCCGAGCAGTTCCCGTACACGCTGCGCGTCGTCTCTGAGATCACCGAGTCCAACGGCTCCTCCTCGATGGCGACCGTTTGCGGTACCTCGCTCGCTCTGATGGACGCCGGCGTTCCGCTGGCCAAGCCGGTTGCCGGTATCGCCATGGGTCTGATCCTGGAAGGCGAGCGCTTCGCGGTTCTTTCCGACATTCTCGGCGACGAAGACCACCTCGGCGACATGGACTTCAAGGTCGCCGGCACTGCCGACGGCATCACCTCGCTGCAGATGGACATCAAGATCGCCGGCATCACCGAAGAGATCATGAAGGTCGCTCTCAGCCAGGCACAGGGCGGTCGTGCCCACATCCTCGGCGAAATGTCCAAGGCAATCACCGAAAGCCGCGGCCAGCTCGGCGAATTCGCTCCGCGCATCGAAGTGATGAACATCCCGGTCGACAAGATCCGCGAAGTCATCGGCTCCGGCGGCAAGGTCATCCGCGAAATCGTCGAAAAGACCGGCGCGAAGATCAACATCGAGGACGACGGCACCGTCAAGATCGCCTCCTCCTCCGGCAAGGAAATCGAAGCGGCCCGCAAGTGGATCCACTCGATCGTCGCCGAGCCGGAAGTCGGCCAGATCTACGAAGGCACTGTTGTCAAGACCGCCGACTTCGGCGCATTCGTCAACTTCTTCGGCGCTCGCGACGGGCTCGTCCACATCTCGCAGCTCGCTTCCGAGCGCGTTGCCAAGACGCAGGACGTCGTCAAGGAAGGCGACAAGGTCTGGGTCAAGCTGCTCGGTTTCGACGAACGCGGCAAGGTTCGCCTGTCCATGAAGGTCGTCGATCAGGCAACCGGCCAGGAAATCGCTGCCGACAAGAAGAAGGACGACGCGGCCGAATAAGCCCGCGCCTTCATCCAGGTTCCGGGGCGCGGGATATTTTCCGCGCCCTTTTTATATTGATGCCGCCGGTCGCCGCCTTGCTAATATTGCGTGCCCGGCCCCTCACCCTAGCCCTCTCCCCGCACATGCGGGGAGAGGGGATCGCGACTGTGCTCGATAACGACCTCCTCACCAGGAGGCATGTTTTCTGGCTCTGTCGTCCCCTCTCCCTGTTCCAACGGGGAGAGGGCTACGGTGAGGGGCAAGCACAGAATACGACGATGGCGCATATCCGACAGAGAAACCCATTCCCATGACGAGACCACGCCCATGAGCCGCGATGCCCTGAAGACCCTGTTCCACCCCTTTGCCTCCGGCACCGTCGAGGCGCCTAGCGAGGGTGAACGCATCCTGTTTCTCGGCGCCGAGGCGGG
Organism: Martinezella hainanensis; assembly: GCF_900094555.1. Classification (GTDB taxonomy): domain Bacteria; phylum Pseudomonadota; class Alphaproteobacteria; order Rhizobiales; family Rhizobiaceae; genus Rhizobium; species Rhizobium hainanense. The sequence goes on along the minus strand of NZ_FMAC01000017.1, from coordinate 49,360 downwards.
CTTTGCGCTGCCGGAGGGTTTTGCCGCCGAGCTTTCCGCCGTCCAGGGCTTCCGTCCCTTCTATCGCCAGCTGCAGGCGCAGCGCATCAACGTGACGCCTGACATCGAAGGCGAAGGTTATGACGGCGCGCTGGTGCTTTGCGCCAAGCACAAGGGCGAGAACGAGGATCATATCGCCGAAGCGCTTGTTCGCGTTAGGGAAGGCGGCCTCATCCTCGTTGCCGGCGGCAAGGAAGACGGCATCCAGCCGCTGCGCAAGCGCATCGAAGGCTTCGGCCTCTCAGTCGAGCATATGCCGAAGTATCACGGCGTTGCCTTCTGGTTTGCCCGCCCTGCCGAGATCAAGGCATTGACGGCCCAGCTCGCAAAGCCGGCGACTGAGGTCGAGGGCCGCTTCACAACGGCGCCCGGCATGTTCTCCCACGACCGGATCGATGCCGGCTCCGAACTGCTCGCCTCGCGTCTGCCGACCGATTTTGCCGGTGACGCCGCCGACTTCGGTGCCGGTTGGGGCTATCTCTCGGTCGAGCTCGCAACCAAATCGCCGAGGATCGAGCGTATCGACCTCTACGAGGCCCATTATGGCGCCCTGGAGGCCGCCCGCGCCAATCTCCTGGCAAACTGCCCGAAAGTCGCCCAGCGCTTCTTCTGGCACGATCTGGCGAGCGAGCCGGTCAAGGACAAGTACGATCTGATCATCATGAACCCGCCCTTCCACGAGGGCCATGCCGCCGAGCCTTCGCTCGGCCAGGCGATGATCAAGACCGCGGCTTCGGCGCTGCGCAGCGGCGGCCGCCTGATGCTGGTCGCCAATCGCGGCCTGCCCTACGAGCCGGTGCTTTCGGAAAACTTCAAGGAATTCGGCGAGACCTGCCGCAATGCCCGCTACAAGGTGCTCTGGGCAAAGAAGTAAGAGCGGGATCGCAACGGCCCCGACCTCAATTAAGCCACCGTCATATCCTTCCCTTCGCTTCACCGCATATTCGAAGCCGTGGGGGGGATGATGACGCGAATGATGGGCATCACACGCAGGGGCGTGCTTCAATCCGGCCTTCTCGCACTCGCCTCGGCATTTCCCGCGGTGCGCAGTGCAGAGGCGAAGCCTGGCTGGCAATCGGCATTGGTCGGCGCCGCGCGCAGCCAGATCGGCGTTACGACGCTTTATGATCCCGCCTATGTCCGCATCGCCTATCCGGGCGGTGATGTGCCGCCCGAGCGTGGCGTCTGCGCCGACGTCATCATCCGCGCCTATCGCAGTGCCTTCGGCCTCGACCTGCAGAAACTGCTGCACCAGGACATGAGCACGCATTTCTCCGGCTATCCCCAGGCCTGGGGTCTGAAAAAACCCGACAGCAACATCGACCACAGGCGCGTTCTCAATCTGGCCGCCTATTTCAGCCGCAGGGGAACGGCGCTACCGGTCAACGACGATGTCGGCCAATATCAGCCGGGTGATCTCGTCACGCAGCTCTTGCCGGGTAACCTGCCGCATATCCTCATCATCTCCTCCGGCATGTCGAGCGAGGCCGCGGGCCGTCCGCTGGTGATCCAGAACATAGGCGCTGGCGCAAAGGAGGACGACACGCTGTTTGCCTATCAGCGCACTGGGCATTTCCGCGTCGCGCCAGAGGCGGCAGCTCTTTGAGGGACCATCCTCGCAAGACAGAACAAGGCGGCTGAACTTTCGTCAGGCCTTATCGAATGGGGATCAATGCGGCCGATCCGGCGCTCTTGCAGCCCATTCGCGGCTCAGCACGGCATAGACATACTCGTCGCCCCAGACGCCGTTGAAGCGATCGTTCTCGATGAGGTGCGCTTCGCGGCGCATACCGAGCCGTTCGACGACGCCGACGGAGCCCGCATTCTTCGCATCCAGCCGTGCGAAGATCCGGTGAAAGCCGAATTTTTCGAAGCCGAGGGTGATGATGGCGGCAGCCGCCTCGGTGGCGTAACCCTTGCCGGCATAGGCTGGATTGAACATATAGCCGACCTCGGCCTGCAGAGCCGCCTTGTTTGCAATCTTCAGGCTGACCTGACCCACCAAGGCATCATCCTCGCGCCGCACCACCGCGCAGCGGAGAATATCGCCATCATCGGACAAGCGCGTATTGAAACTCGCATCGAAACGCTCCCGCATCTCCTCTTCCGATGGAGGATCGCTGTAGAGATAACGATAGATCTCCGGCAGCGAGCGATAAGCGCGGTAAGCTTCGAAATCCTCCGGAAGGAAATTGCGAAGGAAGAGGCGATCCGTAGAGGCAAGAAATTCGATGTCCATGGACGTCATTAAGCATTCAAAATGTTGGGTGGTTATGGCCAGTCAATCTGGTCGAGCGGCAGACAGCTCTATCTCACCAAGCCGGCGAGGAATCAGATGAACATGCGCGTGAAAGATTTTTTGGCCGGCTGCGTGGCCGATATTCGATCCAAAATTAAATCCGCTGACCGACGAGTCCTGGCTGCCAATTGCCTCTCGGCAGCGCAAGGCCAGTTGGTGAATGGCTTCGCGCTCTTCCGTATCAGTTTCGAAAATATCCGTTACATGACGCTTGGGAATGATCAGCGTGTGTAACGGCCGGACCGGGAATTTGTCCCTAATTGCAAAGGCGACCGCATTCTCGGCAAGGATGGTCAATTCAGACATATGGCAAAAGATGCAGTTCTCACTCGCCACACAGACCTCCACCAAAGCTTAGGGCCGCTCGCGGCGGCCCTAAGATGCTACAGGATTTACTATTGAGGCGATAGTTTCAGCGCTCAAATAGCAGACTTACTCCGTATCGGCGCTCGACAGCGTTTCCAGCGTCGGCATCGAGGTGATGTTGTAGCCGGCATCGACGAAGTGGATTTCGCCGGTAACGCCAGCCGACAGATCCGACAGGAGATAGAGCGACGACGAGCCGACCTGATCGATGGTGACGGACTTGCGCAGCGGCGCGTTGCGCTGGTTCCACGACAGGATGGCGCGGGCATCGGAAATGCCGGCGCCGGCCAGCGTACGGATCGGGCCGGCGGAAACCGCGTTGACGCGGATGCCGCGCGGGCCGTAGTCGGCGGCGAGATAGCGCACGGATGCCTCGAGCGCGGCCTTGGCGACGCCCATGACGTTGTAGTTCGGGATCACGCGCGTCGAGCCGTTATAGGTCAGCGTCAGCATGCTGCCACCCTCAGTCATCAGATCGGCGGCGCGCTTGGCGATTTCGGTGAAGGAGAAGCAGGAAATCACCATCGTACGGGTGAAATTCTCCCGCGTGGTGTTGGCATAGAGCCCTTTAAGCTCGTTCTTGTCGGAAAAGCCGATGGCGTGGACGATGAAGTCCAGTTTGCCCCAGCGCTCCTTGATCGCGTCGAATACGGAATCGACCGAAGCCAGATCCTCGACATCGCAAGGCAGCAGGAAGTCAGAACCGACTTCGGCTGCCAGCGGCTTGACGCGCTTGCCGAGCGCCTCGCCCTGAAAGGTGAACGCCAGTTCGGCGCCTTCGGCTGCAAGCGCCTTCGAAATACCCCAGGCAATCGAGTGATTGTTTGCGACGCCCATGATGAGGCCGCGCTTACCCTGCATGATTCCCGTCATTGCCTTATCCGTTGTAGCGCTGGAATACGAGCGTGGCGTTGGTGCCGCCGAAGCCGAAGGAATTCGAAAGAGCAATATCGAACTTGGCGTTGTCGATACGCTTGCGCACGACCGGCACGCCTTCGAATTCCGGATCGAGTTCGGTGATATGAGCGCTTTCGCCGATGAAACGCTCCTGCATCATCAGGATCGAGTAGATCGATTCCTGGACGCCTGCTGCGCCGAGCGAATGGCCCGTCAGCGACTTGGTCGACTGGATCGGCGGAATCCTGTCGCCGAAGACTTCGCGGATCGCGCCGATTTCCTTGCTATCGCCCACCGGCGTCGAGGTGCCGTGAGTGTTGATGTAGTCGATGTCGCCCTTCACGGTGGCAAGCGCCTGGCGCATGCAGCGTACCGCCCCCTCGCCCGACGGAGCGACCATGTCGTAACCGTCCGAAGTGGCGCCGTAGCCGATGATTTCGGCATAAATCTTGGCACCGCGTGCCTTGGCATGCTCAAGCTCTTCCAGAACCAGCACGCCGGCGCCGCCGGCAATGACGAAGCCATCGCGCTTGGCGTCATAGGCGCGCGAGGCGGTTTCCGGGTGGTTCTCGTTGAAGTCGGAAGACATGGCGCCCATGGCGTCGAAGAGGTTCGACATGGTCCAGTCGAGATCCTCGTGGCCGCCGGCGAACATGACGTCCTGCTTGCCCCACTGGATCATCTCGGCGGCATTGCCGATGCAGTGCGCCGAGGTCGAGCAGGCGGACGAAATGGAATAGTTGACGCCGTGGATCTTGAACCATGTCGCAAGCGTTGCCGAGGCCGTCGACGACATCGACTTCGGCACGGCGAACGGGCCGATGCGCTTCGGGCTGTTGTTCTTGCGGGTGATGTCGGCTGCCTCGATCAACGTGCGGGTCGACGGGCCGCCGGAGCCCATGATGATGCCGGTGCGCTCGTTGGTGATGTCACCTTCCTCAAGCCCGCTATCGGCGATCGCCTGCTTCATGGCGACGTGGTTCCAGGCGCCGCCCTGCGACAGGAAGCGCATGGCCCGGCGATCCACCAGGTCGGTCGTATCGATTTTCGGCGCGCCCCAGACCTGGCACTTGAAGCCGTGCTCGGCAAAATCAGGGGAGAAGGAAATACCGGATTTGGCTTCGCGCAGCGAGGCGGTCACTTCTTGAGCATTGTTTCCAATCGAAGAGACAATACCCAGACCCGTAACAACTACCCGTCTCATGTCGATGACCTTTTCTAAAACATCTGTCTTTGTGGAGGCGGCGGTGCCGCGGTTCAGGCAACCTTGTCCTTGGACAGGCCTACGCGCAGGTCTGTCGCCTGATAGATGGTTTCGCCGTCGGCCTTCAGCCAGCCGTCGGCGGTGCCGAGGACGAGACGGCCGCGCATGACGCGCTTGAAGTCGATGCCGTATTCGAGAAGCTTCGTGTCCGGGCGAACCATGCCCTTGAACTTCACTTCGCCTGTCGAAAGCGCCATGCCACGACCGGGCTCGCCGAGCCAGCCGAGGAAGAAGCCGGTCAGCTGCCACATACCGTCGAGGCCGAGGCAGCCCGGCATGATCGGATTGCCGGCGAAATGGCAGGGGAAGTACCAATCATCGGGGCGTACATCGTATTCGGCGCGGATGAAGCCCTTGTCGAAGGCGCCGCCCGTTTCGGAAATTTCAGTAATGCGATGGACCATCAGCATCGGCGGCAGGGGAAGCTGTGCGTTACCCGGGCCGAACAGCTCGCCGCGGCCACAGGACAGGATTTCCTCGTAATTGAAGCTGGATTGTCTCGTCGTCATAAAAATTCCGTTTCCCCCGCATGAATGCCGATGGATGTGAAGCTTTAGTGCAAGATCGACAGAAAATGAAGCGCAACCATCACACTCTCATTCACCCATCCGATCGAACGCATTAGCTCTTATGTGGTGGTCGCATACAGGAACGCCAGAGCCGCTACCAGTGCCAAATGCGGCAAAAGCCCGATTTTTCCGGCTTTTGAGCACCTTCCCACCCCATTGAAACTATTGAAAGCAATCAAGGCAAAAGTTATATGGCTTAGTAAAGAATTATAGAGATCAGGAATCCGGAGTCCCTGAATGGCGGAAGAAGCCGAAATCGCGATAGAGAGCAGGCTGCGCAATGTGGGCCTGAGGCCGACCAGGCAGCGGATCGCACTCGGTGATCTTCTCTTCGCCAAAGGCGATCGCCATCTGACCGTGGAAGAGCTTCACGAAGAAGCTGTCGCTGCCGGCGTTCCGGTATCGCTCGCCACCGTCTACAATACGCTGCATCAATTCACCGAAGCCGGCCTGATCCGCGTGCTCGCCGTCGAGAGCACCAAGACCTATTTCGACACCAACGTCTCCGATCACCATCACTTTTTCGTGGAAGGCCACAACGAAGTGCTGGATATCCCGATCAGCAACCTGACGATCGACAATCTGCCAGAGCCGCCGAAGGGCATGGAAATTGCCCATGTCGACGTGGTGATCCGTCTGCGCCGCAAGCAGCGGTAGCAAGTCCTAGCCTGCAATTTCAGCCAGCCTCAATCCGGTTTTTAAGTCGCCGACGACGATTATCTTGTGCCCCCAGAACATATCGTCGTCATCATGTGAGAAGACGAAGACGCCACTCTCGTCTACCTGAATATATTCGAGCAGCATCCGCGCGAGGAATTCTTCGCGAGATAGCTCCGTTTCATCGTCTTCAAGCCAATTTCCGTTCTTCACAGGCAGCAGCTCATCAACGGCAAGCTCTCTTATCCTCGAATTCCATTGGGACGATTGTTGAAACAGCAAGGCAGAAGCCTCCAGGGCGCGCTCCAGTTCAGCGGCATCTGAACAGGAGAGGATAAGCTTGGCTTCCGTACCACACCAGCCCGCTTTGCCGATATAAGCCTCCGATTGCCGACCCAGTTCAAGCACGCCGAATTCTACGGTCGTAATTTTGTCGGGAAGCAATATCCGATCTCCAGTTCCAAAAACGAACTTCTCGGCTGTTCCAGCTACATCACATCATCCGGATGCCGGCCTGGCTTATGATGATAGGTCGGGAAGGTCCAGCCGAACCAAAGCGCGCCGCCGCGCACCGCAAAGGCTGCGATTACGCCCAATCCCGCAGAAGCGTAAAGCGGTAGCATGGTCGCATTGGCTGCGGTGAAGACGCCGGCGCCGACGAGCGAGGCCGTGACATAGATCTCCGGCCTCAGCAGCACGGAGGGCTCGTTTGCCAGGAGATCGCGCAGGATGCCGCCGAACGTCGCCGTCAGCGCGCCTGTGACGATGGCGACGGTCGGCGAACCCGTCGCCGCCATGCCCTTGGCCGCCCCCATCACGCAATAGGCTGACAGCCCGACGGCATCGAGCCAGATGAGCAGCCGATAGCGCGATTCGAAGAGGTGCGCGGTAAAGAAGACCAGCACGCCGACCACGGCACAGATGACGATATAGGTCGGGTTCAGTACCCAGAAGACCGGTACCCGGCCGAGAACGATATCGCGCAGCGTGCCGCCGCCGATGCCGGTGACGGCCGCCAGAAACAGGAAGCCGATCAGATCGAGCTGCTTGCGCGAGGCCGCCAGCGCGCCGGTCGCGGCAAAAAGAGCGACGCCGGCATAATCAAGAAACGAGAGAAGCGACATCGAAAACTCCAACGGGAGGTCGGCGATTTTTCCGAAATGAATCATGACGGCAAGGGTCGCGCAAGCAGGCGCGTGCAAAGATGTCGCAGCGGCTACGGCTGTTATGGTGGCCGAGGCGACGCTTCGAAGAGGAATCCCCCCCGTGAAATCCCTGTTGATCGTGATTTTCAATCTCGTCGCACTCGTCATGATGCCCGTCGTCGCCGAGGCGCAGCAAGCGATCCTGCAGGACCCCGTGGCCTACGAGAAGGATCACTTTACCAAGAGCTGCGACGGCCAGGTGAGCTTCGGCGATCATTTCGCCACCCAGCAGGACATCAACAACGACAAGCTGATGGATATCGTCGTCAACGAGGGCGAGATCACCTGCAAGGGCGAAAAAGGTCCCTACTGCACCGACGAGGGTTGCCCCTATAATTTCTACGTCCAGGTCGCCGAGGGTGGTTATCTGCTCGTCGCCACCGCGCAGATCTACGGCTACGATTTCATCCAGCGTTTCGGCAACATGGTGCTGGTCATGAAAATGCATCCGCGCTTCTGCGACCGCAAGGATGGCGAAGCCGTCTGCGAAATCACCGTCAGGGTGCGCGGCGTCAAATTCGTCACGATCTCGAAGAAATAAGCGATATCAGGAAAAGACGGACAGCTAGTCACGGTCCGGACACGTGGTTACGGTCCGGGCACGTCGTCACGGCCCGGGATAGAGCGCCGAGGTGCGGCCGACGGCGTAGTAGCCGACCAGACCGACCCACTCACGCAGGCCTGTCGCCAATAGTTGCGCATTACGCGAGGGCTGGGTGAAATCGAAGCCGAGGCTTTCCTTGCCGGTGCTGCGATAATCGACTGGCCAGGGCACGACATCAATGCCCTGTTTGCGGAAGATGCCCATCGAGCGGGGCATATGGAAGCCGGACGTAATCAGCAGGCAATTGGAAAGGCCGTTCTGCGCCAGCAGCTCCTTCGTGTTGACCGCATTCTCGAAAGTGGTGCGCGAGGTCTTGTCCTCGACCATGCGGCTTGTGGGAATGCCGAGCGCGGTAAAGAAGCGCTCGGAAATCACGGCATCGCCCTCATAGGTGCCGCCGATCGAACCATCGCCGCCCGAGATCACGATGCGCGCCTGCGGGTATTTCTGCGCCAGACGCAGCGCCTCGATCAGGCGATCGCCGGCCGAATCAAGCTCGTAGCCGCCGCGCGCCGTCGTCACCTCGTTTTGCGTCGCACCGCCGAGAACGATCATGCATTTGAGATCGGCGGGATCGGCCGCCGGATGCGGAAAGCGCTCTTCCAGCGTTTGAACGACATAGGCACCGGCTGTCGTATAGAGCGAAACGAACAGGATCAGCACCGATAGGAGCGACGAGATGATGGTGGTGGCGCGCCAGCGCAGCAGGACGGCGATGAATGCCAGAAGGACGAAGAGAAAGGCCAGCGACAGCGGCTGACCGAAAATCCAGACAAGTTTCGAAAAAACGAACACGGCATATCCTTACGCTTGTCGGCAAAACGATTCGTTTTCCTCCCTAGCAGATTTTTGTGCACCGCAATGTGGCTATTTCGCCCGTCGCGCCGTGGGAGCCGCCATCGTCAGCCGCTGGCTGAAGCGGCGCTGCAGCGGGCGAGGGATGAAAAGAGTAACCAGCGCCAGCGCCAGCGCGACCATCGAAACCAGCCAGAGCGCTCGGGCACCAAGGGTATTGGCGAGAAGCGCGCCGATGATGGCGCCCGATATCATGCCGCTCCAGGGCACGATCTGCACCCGCCAGGCAAAATCCCGATCGCCCAGAAGAAACCGGCCGATGCCGCGGCCGAATCGCGAGAGCGCGCCGGTGACGTAAGTCAGGCCGATGGGCAGGCCTTCGATATGCTCGACCGTGGCGTTGACCATGCCCATAGCGAGCACCACCAGATAAAACTGCACCAGAATCAGCGATGGCGCGGTAAAGCCCGCGGCCGCGGCCAGAAGGATGCTAACACAGGCAAGCACGACAAAAGCCCGCCGATCCGCCGCATGGGCAACGACGATACCGAGTGCATTGCCCGCAATAAAGGTCAGTATGGCTGAGAACAGCACCGCTGCATGACCAAAATCCCCCGTCCCCAGCGCAATCGCCGCCCGCGTCGTATTGCCGGTCATGAAGGACACGAAATTCCCCGTCAGCATCAGCCCGACGGCATCGGTCATGCCGGCGAGAAAGGCGATCGAGGCAACGAGCAAGAGCCCCGTCACGGTACGGCGGGTCTTGATGAGACGACGGCGGCGCTGTCTGGTCATGGGCGATTCGGGGTGGGTTAAGGAGGGTTCGAGGCTAGCATGAAATTGGGGGATGCGGGGGATGGATCAAATCATCTCTAAACAGAAGATGAGCAGCACCTATGAGAGCAGCCTCTTCTTTGCAAATGCTCTGCCTGAGTGGGATTTCAGATAAGTCTCAAACTCCAATGCCCGATACTTGTCCGGGAATGCCGAGTACCAAAGGAGGATCCAGGGCGTGAATTTCGCGGTATGAGTCGACTTACCGGCATTGTGGTCGGCGAGCCGCTGTTTAAGGTCCGAGGTCGATCCGGTATATTGCTGGTCAGGAAAATTTACGCTTTGAAGGATGTAAACGTACCACATCCGCATCTCGATCGATTGGCATCCGGTGATTCGAACGCAAATTCTATAAGCAATCGAGCTTGCCTTGGTATCTGCAAATGTTTTGAGAAGATTTCAGCCCGTCGTCGCCCTGCGGGCTTTGCCGGGCACTGCTTCGGCCTAACGGGTTTCCCGCGGCTGCGCCACGCGAAGCCCGTAAAGGCGAAGCGTGGTGGAGCTAAGCGGGATCGAACCGCTGACCTCTTGCATGCCATGCAAGCGCTCTCCCAGCTGAGCTATAGCCCCATCAAGATGGTGCCGTTTTACCGGCCCTGGGTCCCTTCCGAGCGCTTCGCCCGTCGGGGTGGCGGCTTATTACTTGTGGTTTTCACAGATAGCAAGCCGAAAAATTCGGCCCGGGAAACTTTTCTTGTTCACCGGGCCGACTTGTCCGTGGATCAGACGTCGTCTTCGTCGCCGGTGACGCCGATGATGTCGCTCATGTCGTCATCGTCTTCATCTTCGTCGGCTTCGAGGAAGGTATCGTCGTCATCGTCGCCGATTTCGACGTCGTCATCGCCCATGTCCGGAATGTCGTCACCGCTCGCGGCTTCGTCGGCATCTTCGAGCGACACCAGTTCGACTTCGGTGTTTTCGGTATCGACTTCGGCCACTTCGTCTTCTTCCGGAGCTTCCTTCGAAGCAGAGGTTTCTTCAAAGAAGGACAAGGGCCAGGACTTGCCGGTATAGGGCGAGACCACCGGGTCCCGGTTCAGGTCGTAGAACTTCTTGCCGGTATCGGGGTCGGTACGTTTTGTTCCAAGTTCCGCTTTCGCCACTGTCAAAGCCTCATGAATGGCCGAATGAAAATTCGGCAATGCCGGGGAAGCCGGCGTTTTAAGGGAAATATCAGCCGGTCCCCTTAATCGTTGCGGCCGTTTCTGTCAAAGCTAAAGTTCATGCCGCTTTGCACACGGTTTTCATGCATTGCGCCGCCGGCCTTTGCCAACGAGCCTGAGGGAGGCGTGACCGATCTCATTCAAGGACTTCGCCACGATGCCCTCGCGTTTTTTTGCTATGATGACAAGATTGGGCGCGACGGCGGAAGTCAAGGACTGATAAATCGCGCTATTGGCCATTCGAAGCCTTGCCTTGCGGGGTTTCCCGGCGCAGCAAACGGATCGAAGCCATGTATCAGCCTCCACATCACCGCGAAGACGATCTTAGCACGCAGCACCAGCTGATCCGCGCCCATCCGCTGGGAATGCTCATTACGGCTGGAGATGCGGGGCTGATTGCCAACGCCGTGCCGTTTCACCTGAATGCGGAGCTTTCGCCGAAGGGCACGCTGCAGGCGCATCTCGCCCGCGCCAACGGCCAGTGGAAGGAGATTGCGGCGGGCGCGCCCGCGCTCGTCGTCTTCCAGGGCGCCGATACCTATATCACGCCCTCCTGGTACGCGACGAAGCGGGAAACGGGCAAGGTGGTGCCGACCTGGAACTATGCGATCGTGCAGGTGCGCGGACCTGCGCGGACGATCGAGGACCCCGCCTGGCTGCGCGCGCAGATCGGCGCGCTGACGGGCGAAAACGAGAGCGATCGCGCCCAGCCCTGGGCGGTGGAAGATGCACCGCCGGACTTCATCGCAGCGCAGATGAAAGGCATCGTCGGTATCGAAATCGACATCGAGACGATTGACGGCAAATGGAAGGTAAGCCAGAACCGGCCGCTGGCTGACCGACAGGGCGTCGCCGAAGGCCTTACGACGATCGATCGTACGGAGGCAGCGGAAATGGCCGATCTGGTGCGTCGCTACAGCAAATAACGAGAGACCGGCTAGGGACAAAGAAGACATGATCATCGCCATCGACGGACCAGCGGCCGCCGGCAAGGGAACTCTGGCACGTCGGATCGCCGAGGCCTATGGCTATCATCACCTCGATACCGGCCTCACCTACCGCGCGACCGCCAAGGCGCTGCTCGATGCCGGATCGCCGCTCGATGACGAAACCGTTGCCGAAGGTATGGCGCGCAAGGTCGACCTGGCTGGGCTCGACCGGACCGTTCTGTCCCAACACGACATCGGCGAGGCCGCCTCGAAGATCGCCGTCATGCCGGCAGTGCGCCGGGCTCTGGTCGAAGCGCAGCGCCGCTTTTCCGAGAAGACGCCGGGCGCCGTGCTCGATGGCCGCGACATCGGCACCGTCGTCTGCCCGCAGGCGCCGGTGAAGTTTTACGTCACCGCCTCGGCCGAGGTTCGCGCCAAGCGGCGTTACGACGAGATCATCGAGGCCGGCGGCGGCGCCGACTACGACGCCATTTTCGAAGATGTGAAGCGGCGCGACGAACGCGATATGGGCCGCACCGACAGCCCTTTGAAACCGGCTGAAGACGCATACTTGCTAGATACCTCAGAAATGAGTATAGAAGCGGCGTTTCAGAAGGCTAAATCGATCATCGACGCCGCTCTGAGCCGAAATGCCTGAAAATATGAGCGGCTTTCGCGCGCCCCGCGCCGGAAACCGCCGATTTCAAAATAGCCTGACATTCCGTCCAAGCGCCGGATAGCTTCCCAAAAAGGAGGCGGACTGGGGTCAGGCCCGTTTAACGCGAACCACCGGCGCGTCAGTGTCCAGATCGCATGATCAGGACACACCAGGAGATTTTATGTCTGTAACTTCCCCCTCTCGCGAAGATTTCGCGGCCCTTCTCGAAGAATCCTTTGCCAAGAACGATCTGGCTGAAGGCTATGTCACCAAGGGCATCATCACCGCCATCGAAAAGGATGTCGCTGTTGTGGACGTCGGCCTCAAGGTCGAAGGCCGCATCGCGCTGAAGGAATTCGGTGCACGCGCCAAGGACGGCACGCTCAAGGTTGGCGATGAAGTCGAAGTCTACGTCGAGCGCATCGAAAACGCACTTGGCGAAGCTGTTCTGTCGCGCGAAAAGGCTCGCCGCGAAGAAAGCTGGATCAAGCTCGAAGCCAAGTTCGAAGCTGGCGAGCGCGTTGAAGGCGTCATCTTCAACCAGGTCAAGGGCGGCTTCACCGTCGATCTCGACGGCGCTATCGCCTTCCTGCCGCGTTCGCAGGTCGACATCCGTCCGATCCGCGACGTTACCCCGCTGATGCATAACCCGCAGCCCTTCGAAATCCTGAAGATGGACAAGCGCCGCGGCAACATCGTCGTTTCGCGTCGTACGGTTCTGGAAGAGTCCCGTGCCGAGCAGCGTTCTGAAATCGTTCAGAACCTCGAAGAAGGCCAGGTTGTTGACGGCGTCGTCAAGAACATCACCGATTACGGTGCGTTCGTTGACCTCGGCGGCATCGACGGCCTGCTGCACGTCACCGACATGGCATGGCGCCGTGTGAACCATCCGTCGGAAATCCTGTCCATCGGCCAACAGGTCAAGGTACAGATCATCCGCATCAACCAGGAAACCCACCGCATCTCGCTCGGCATGAAGCAGCTCGAGAGCGATCCGTGGGATGGCATCCAGGCCAAGTATCCGGAAGGCAAGAAGATTTCCGGTACCGTTACGAACATCACCGACTACGGTGCGTTCGTCGAGCTGGAGCCGGGCATCGAAGGCCTCATCCACATCTCGGAAATGTCCTGGACCAAGAAGAACGTTCACCCCGGCAAGATCCTGTCCACGAGCCAGGAAGTCGAAGTTGTCGTTCTCGAAGTCGATCCGACCAAGCGTCGTATCTCGCTCGGCCTGAAGCAGACGCTGGAAAACCCGTGGGCAGCATTCGCCCGCAACCATCCGGCTGGCACCGAAGTCGAAGGCGAAGTCAAGAACAAGACCGAATTCGGCCTGTTCATCGGCCTCGACGGCGATGTGGACGGCATGGTTCACCTCTCCGACCTCGACTGGAACCGTCCGGGCGAGCAGGTCATCGAAGAGTACAACAAGGGTGACGTGGTCAAGGCCGTCGTTCTCGACGTCGACGTCGAGAAGGAACGCATCTCGCTCGGCATCAAGCAGCTCGGCAAGGACGCAGTCGGCGAAGCAGCCGCTTCCGGCGACCTGCGCAAGAATGCAGTCGTTTCCTGCGAAGTCATCGCAGTCAACGACGGCGGCATCGAAGTGAAGCTCGTCAGCCACGAAGACATCACCTCGTTCATCCGCCGCGCCGATCTGTCGCGTGACCGTGACGAGCAGCGCCCTGAGCGCTTCTCGGTTGGTCAGGTTGTCGACGCTCGCGTCACCAACTTCTCCAAGAAGGACCGCAAGATCATGCTGTCCATCAAGGCTCTGGAAATCGCAGAAGAGAAGGAAGCCGTTGCTCAGTTCGGTTCGTCCGACTCGGGCGCTTCGCTCGGCGACATCCTGGGTGCGGCTCTGAAGAACCGCAACGCCGAATAATCTTCGGTCGAAGCCTGGAAACAAAAGACCCGCCGGAGCGATCCGGCGGGTTTTTCTTATGTCCGTCATGCAGCATCCACGCCGCCTGTCCGTTGCGAGGTCGCCTATTCCCAGGCCACCATGCGCCGATAGAAATCGAAGGCGCGGTCGTGCAGAGGATCGCGCAAAGGCTGGGGCAAGGCAACGAGTTCCGGTCTGACATTATTGTCCCCAGCGGAGGTCGGACCGGCTTCCGCTTCATCGGATGCTTCGCCCTCTGCTTGTGCTGACGATTCCTCCGCATGAGCCTGCTCTTCATCCTGGCCTTGCGGGGTTTCCTCGTCCTGAGCTTGTCCGCCCTCCTCATCGCCGACGGGATCGACGCGATTGAGCAATTTCGATTCGCTGTTCTTGCCGGGGGCGTCGAGCGGCAGATAATTCGCCACGACGAAGGGAACGCCGAGCGGCAGGGGCGCCGATATCGTTGCCTGCTCCGCAGCCTCATACACCGCCATCGGCGTTACGGACGACGTCTGCAACGGCGGCTTGCCGGAAGCTAGGGCAAGGGCACCTGATGTTTCGGGTTCTTCCGCCAATGACACCGGCATGGCCGCCAACGAAACCGGGCTCTTGGGGCCTTCATTGGCGGCCGGCGGCTGCGCGGACGATGCCTGCGCCGCGGTATTGCCGGTCAGCGCCTGAGCGATGATCTTCTCGATGGAAGAAGAGGGATTGCTGATGATTTGCAGAAGATCGGCATCGGTCGCCATTGCCGGCGGGCTGATGACGACCTGCAGGCCCTGTTTGATATCGGCTTCTATCTGCTGGATGTCGCGCGGCACCGGCGGTGGCGTCAGCGGCGACCGGATCAATGCGACTTCGGTCGGAAGTTCAGCCTCGGCGGCGATCGCCGTCAACAGCACGCCTGCGGTCAGATCATCGACAAGAGACGCAAGCATGGAAGGAGAGGTTGCGACGGCAATGCTGCCAGCAGGCGCGGCTTGCGGAACGATGATGGCTCCATTTTGCGCGACTGTCTGTGCTTGGGCCGTCTGCGCCAAAGTGGCCTGGCCAACGGCCGGCGCCGATGGAGATTGAGCAAGGGAACCCGGTTGCGACGGCTGCTGTGCCGAAGGTGCCGGCTGTGCGGCAGGCTGGGCCGTGGCTGGCGTGGTCGTCGTAGGCGTAGGCGTAGGCGTAGGCGTAGGCGCGGGTATAGCGGAAGCCGATTCTTCCGCAACCGCAAGCGCCGTTGCCAGGGCGGCCAGATCGGCCGCTTTCTGCAGCGGCGCCGATGTCGGTGCCTGGGTGGCCGGCGTTTCCACCTCGCCGGCATTCTGCCCATAGGAATTGACGACCGCCTTCAACACGGCGTCCGGCTCGACGGTCGATGCCTGCTCAAGGCTGAGAGCCAGCTGCACCGCCTGCGGGCTTTCAGGGTCCTCCAAAGCCGCTGCCAGAAGCGGCAACGGCACCGGCGTCCTCATCTGCGCGTCCAGCCGTTGTTGCGCAACGGCGAGCTGCGGCGGGGTCAGGCTGCGGATTGCGGCGGCAACGCGCTGCGCATAGGCGGTATTGCTCTCACCCGGCTCTCGGGAAACATTCACCACCTTGCTGGCGGCATCGATCGCGGAGAGCAAGCTGTCGAGCATGCGCTCGCGGGCCGCGACCAGCAGCATGTTCAGCTTGCCTTCGACGCTGGCATTAACGGTGCTCGACAGAACAGCGAGTGGCGTTGCCGTCGTCTGAAGCCCGGAGGTCTCAGCCGTTGCGGCAATCGGCTTCTCAATGGACACACCCACAGCGGACACGGCACCAACGGGAAGCAACATGACATGCTCCTTTGTCTGGCAAGGCGACGATGGAAGCGGGAGGGCAGGTTCAATCCAGGACCGCTCATGCGGCCGGTACATTTCCTAGCGCCGGATGACCGAAGTGGCGAGGCGCGAACGCGCGGAACTGGAAATCATCCGCAAAATAGCAGTCGAATCCTTAACAGATCACTAAATTAAGAGGGCCGATGCCACTTCCGCGACGCCGGCCCCTGGATTTCGCCCTGCAAGCGAAGCAATCAGCTATGTGCGAAGATATCCGCCTCTTCCCAGCCGAGAAGGTCGAGCTTGGCCCGCGTCGGCAGAAAGGCGAAGCAGTCATCCGCATAGTCCATACGGCCATCGCGCAGCAGGCGTTGCGTCAGCTTTTCGCGCAGCGCATGCAGATAAAGCACGTCGGAGGCAGCATATTCGAGCTGCGCCGGCGAGAGCGTTTCCGCCGCCCAGTCGGACGACTGCTGTGCCTTGGAAATATCGACGTCGAGCATTTCCTTGAGATTGTCCTTCAGTCCGTGACGGTCGGTATAGGTGCGGCAGAGGCGCGAGGCGATCTTGGTGCAGAAGACCGGCGTCGTGGTGACGCCGAACGTATGGAACAGGACGGCGATGTCGAAGCGGCCGTAATGAAAGATCTTCTGGTGCGTCGGGTCGGCGAGCATGGCGACGAGATTGGGCGCCTGCTTCTGGCCGGCGGCGATGCGGATGACGTCAGCCGTACCGTCGCCCGGCGAAAGCTGCACGAGGCAAAGCCGGTCGCGGCGTGGAACGAGACCGAGGGTTTCGGTGTCTATGGCTATGGCGCCGGTGTAGCGGGCGGCATCTTCGGCAGAAATATCGCCTTCGTGATAACGGATGGTGGCGGCCATGAGATTCTCCCGGCTCGGTCTTCAGAATTCGATTTTCGTCCGTTCTATAGAACAGACAGGATGAGAACCATACCAGCGCCGTTCAAAATGTCGGCGGCGTGTTGATCCAGAGCAATATGGTCTCACCATCATGGCGGTTGCGCCAGGAATGATAGCGCCGGCTTTCGAAATAGAGGGAATCGCCGGCCATGAGATCGAAGAACTGGTCGCTGTCGAGCACCAGCTCCAGACGTCCGGCAAGGACATGGATGAACTCCTCACCCTCATGGCGATAGGCGCCCTCGCTCGCCGCGCCGGGCGCGAGTACGAAGCGGTGGCAATCCATCATCGTCCTGCCTTCAGCGAGCAGTTGCACGGTGACGCCGGGTGTCGTCGCCGGCCAGGCACGCCATTCGCCGGACCGGATGAGCGCGGGAACATCCTCCCGCTCCTCACCTGACAGGCGCGATACCGTCGTGCCGTAATAGTCCGCGAGATCATGCAGGGTCTTGAAGCTGACGCCCTGCGATGTGCGCTCCAGGGTCGAGAGCGTCGAGGAGGTCATGCCCATGTCGGCTGCGACCTGCTCCAGCGTCTTGCCGGCGGCATGTCGCAGCGAGCGGAGCCTGCGGCCGATATCCGAGGATGCCGGTTGTTCGCCATTCTCCGCGCCGGTGGCATTCCCCTCCTCCGTCTCAAGCGCCTCGCGGATCGCCGCCGGATTGAGGCCACGTTCGGCGCGGAACCAGGAAATGCGCTTCAGCCGCGCCACGTCCTCTGCGCTATATTGGCGATGGCCAGTCTCGGAGCGGGAAGGAACTACAAGCCCCTGGCTTTCCCATAGACGCAAGGTGGAGGCCGATACGCCGGCAAGACGCGCCGCTTCCGCCACCTTGTAGCGCACAGGATAGCGCTCGGGCTCGATGCTGCTCATTTGCCAATATCCCTGATTTTTGTCTTTCGATCCGTTTAGCATGGAAGGGCGCCTGCTGCACAATTCTTTAAATCGATTTAAGAAATCCTGCCGCTTTTCAAGATGCTACGGCGTCCCCCTAGCCGCCATAAAAGGAGACGTGACGTTGTATGCGAGCCTTCGGCGCATTCTTGTCACCAACACAAAATCCCGCTTGAAATCCTACAGGAAAAATGTAGGAGTTTTGTAAATAACTTGCAGAAGTTCTGCAAGATAATTCGAAAACGACCTTCTGGGAGCCACTGCAATGACCCTGACCGAGCGGAAGAATGCCGCCATTTCCCGCGGCGTCGGCATGACGACGCAGATCTATGCCGATCGCGCCGAAAACGCCGAGATCTGGGACAAGGAAGGGCATCGCTATATCGATTTCGCCTCCGGCATCGCCGTCGTGAATACCGGCCACCGCCATCCGCGCGTCATTGCCGCCGTCAAGGAACAGCTCGACCGATTCACCCACACCTGCCATCAGGTGGTGCCCTATGAGAGCTATGTGCATCTCGCCGAGCGGTTGAACGCGATCGTTCCCGGCGATTTCGCCAAGAAGACGATCTTCGTGACGACGGGTGCGGAAGCGGTCGAAAACGCCGTCAAGATCGCCCGCGCCGCCACCGGCCGTTCAGCCATCATAGCTTTCGGCGGCGGCTTCCACGGCCGCACCTTCATGGGCATGGCGCTGACCGGCAAGGTCGCGCCCTACAAGATCGGCTTCGGGCCGATGCCGGGCGATGTCTTCCATGCGCCCTTCCCGGTGCCGCTGCACGGCGTGAGCGTCGAGCAATCGCTGGCGACGCTGAAGAAGCTCTTTGCGGCCGATGTCGATCCGCAGCGCGTAGCGGCCATCATTCTGGAGCCCGTACAGGGCGAAGGCGGCTTCTACCCCGCGCCCGCGGCCTTCATGAAGGCTCTGCGCGAAATCTGCGACCAGCACGGCATTCTCTTGATTGCCGACGAAGTGCAGACCGGCTTTGCGCGCACCGGCAAGATGTTCGCGATGGATCACCATGAAGTGGCTGCCGATCTCGTCACCATGGCAAAGAGCCTTGCCGGCGGCTTCCCGCTCGCCGCCGTCACCGGCCGCGCCGAGGTGATGGACGCCCCTGGCCCCGGCGGCCTCGGCGGCACCTATGGCGGCAATCCGCTTGGCATCGCCGCTGCCCATGCCGTGCTTGACGTCATCGCCGACGAGGGCCTATGCGACCGCGCCAACCAGCTCGGCTCGCGCCTGAAGCAGCGGCTGGAATCGCTGCGTGACAAGGTGCCTGAAATCGCCGATATCCGCGGCCCCGGCTTCATGAATGCGGTCGAATTCAACGATGCGACAACCAAGCTGCCGAGCGCGGATTTCGCCAACAAGGTTCGCCTGATCGCGCTCGACAAGGGCCTGATCCTTTTGACCTGCGGCGTCCACGGCAATGTCATCCGCTTCCTCTCGCCGATCACCATTCAGGACGGCGTGTTCAGCGAGGCGCTCGACATTCTCGAAGCATCGATGCTGGAGGCAAGCGCCTCCCATTAACGGACGCGATCCAAGTATTTCCCTTTATCCGCCCGTGCGGCCTGCCGGGCGAAACCTGCCGGAGTGCATAGCATGTCCTTTACAACAGCAATGACCAAGCATGTGCCTTTCTCCTCGCGCTTCCTGCGCGCCGCCGGCTATATCGACGGTGTCTGGACGGCTGGCGGGGCGACGAAGACATTCGATGTCATCAATCCCGCCACTGGCGAAGTGCTCGCGACGCTCCCCGACATGGGAGCTGCCGAGACGACCGCAGCGATCGATGCCGCCTATATCGCCCAGGTTTCCTGGGCCGCCCGCCCGGCCAAGGAACGCGCCGCAACCTTACGCAAATGGTTCGATCTCATGATTGCCAATGCCGATGAGCTGGCGGCGATCCTGACCGCCGAAATGGGCAAGCCGCTGCCGGAAGCCAGAGGCGAGATCCTCTACGCCGCCTCCTATGTCGAATGGTACGCGGAAGAGGCCAAGCGCATCTATGGCGAAACCATCCCCGCCCCCTCCAACGACAAGCGCATGGTCGTCATCAAGCAGCCGGTCGGCGTTGTCGGCACGATCACGCCCTGGAATTTCCCTGCCGCCATGATCGCCCGCAAGATCGCGCCGGCGCTTGCCGTCGGCTGCACCGTCGTCTCGAAGCCTGCCGAGCAGACGCCACTGACGGCGATCGCGCTTGCCGTGCTTGCTGAAGAGGCAGGCATTCCGGCCGGCGTGCTCAATATCATCGTCGGCATCGACGGCCCGGCGATCGGCCGCGAGCTTTGCGGCAATCCGAAGGTGCGCAAGATCAGCTTCACCGGCTCGACCGAAGTCGGCCGTATCCTGATGCGCCAGTGCGCCGACCAGATCAAGAAGGTGAGCCTCGAACTCGGTGGCAATGCGCCTTTCATCGTCTTTGACGATGCCGATCTGGATGCCGCTGTCGAAGGGGCGATGGCTTCGAAGTACCGCAATGCCGGCCAGACCTGCGTCTGCGCCAACCGCATCTATGTCCAATCCAATGTCTACGACGCCTTTGCCGCCAAGCTTGCCGCCAAGGTGGGCGAGCTTTCCGTCGGTGACGGCTTCAAGCCGGGTGTGACGGTCGGGCCGCTGATCGACGAGCAGGGTGTCGCCAAGGCTGAAGACCATGTTCGGGATGCCATCTCCAAGGGCGCCCGCGTCGTGCTCGGCGGCAAGCGCATCGAAGGTGCCGGCACCTTCTTCGCGCCGACGATCCTGACCGGCGTCGACCGCAGCATGAAGGTTGCCCGCGAGGAAACCTTCGGCCCCGTTGCGCCGCTCTTCCGCTTCGAAACCGTCGAGGATGTCATCGTCCAGGCGAACGACACCGAATTCGGGCTTGCCGCCTATTTCTTCGCCGGCGACCTGAAGAAGGTCTGGCGCGTGGCGGAAGCGCTGGAATACGGCATGGTCGGCATCAATACCGGCCTGATGTCATCAGAGACGGCGCCCTTCGGCGGCATCAAGCAATCGGGCCTCGGCCGCGAAGGCTCGCGCCACGGTGCCGACGACTATCTGGAAATGAAGTACCTCTGCATCGGCAACCTGTAGCCGACTATCAAGTTGAGGTGATGTGAATGCGGCCCTGCCATAGCCGGGCCGCGCTCAGCCGGCCGGTGTGAAAAGCGCCGGTATCGAGATTGAGCCTGAGACCATTGACTTCAGCCTGCCGGATCGGTGTATGGCCATGTATGATCAGCTTCGGCAGCGGCTGTGCACTGTCGTAGAAACGCGAGCGGATGAAGACCAAGTCGTCGTCCTGCTGGTCGGCGATCGACCGATCCGGATCAATGCCGGCATGGACGAACAAGGCCTTCGGCGTGTCCAGCAGGATCGGCAGGCGACGCAGGAAATTGACGTGATCGTCCGGCAGCCAGGTTCGGATAAAGGTGTCGAGCTTCTTTTGCTTAGGATATAATCGCTGCAGACGAGGGATATCCACACCATAGGAGGCAAGTGTGGCATCGCCGCCAAGCGCCACCCAATCCTCAAGCGGTATCTCGCCATCGACATAGGAAAGCATCGCCATCTCATGATTGCCGGTCAAGCAGATGCGGTCGAAGCCATTCGGCGGCGGTGCCATCAGGCGGCCGACCACCTGCGCCGACGCTGGACCGCGGTCGATAAAATCCCCGAGCATGATGATGAGCTTGCGGCCGGGCAGCCCTACAGCATCGGCGAAGATCTTGCGTTCCAGCGCGCTCAGGAGATCGTAACGGCCGTGGACGTCGCCGATGACATAGGTCGGCATATCGAGATGTTCGAGCCATTCGCGATGCCGGCGATGGCCGAAGCCATTGGCCATTTTTTCGCGTATCCTAGATGCCGCCATGAAACTGCCTTTCGAGCGCACACCCCGGAACGCCTTAACTGTGTCTGCAAAAAGGACTCAAAAGCGACAATTCTTTGCCAGAAAGGCGGAAATCATCGCTGATGACGGTTCTGGCAGCAGGACCGAGCCTGCGGCACTAGCCCGCCTTGCGGCAAAGCGTCCCGAACCGGGCCTTTATGCATGGAGAAAGTTGACAGTGCGTATCCGCAATCTTATCGCGCTAACCACGCTGGCGCGAGAAATTCCCGCCGTTCAACCCGAGAAAACGTGGGTGTCGGGCAGCTTCTGCACGAGGGCTGCCGGATTGCCGGCGCAAACGACACCGACCCAAACTGGAACGTCACACTCATGGCGCCTGTAAATTTATCGTGAAGTCCTGATGGATACGACGACAGCGCTCCAACTCTGCCGCTTCCTGCATGACGCATCCCTGATGCTTCTATGGGGCGCCTGCGCCTATCTCTCCCTGCTTGCGCCGAGAATACTCGCCGACACGGTCTGGCGCATGGTTGCAAGGCCGTTTTTGCTGATCGCCGCAATTGCCGTCTTCACGGTGCTGGCCGCGCTGCCGGTGGCGACAGCGAATATCGGTAGCGGCTGGAGCGATGCGCTCGATGTGGGCATGATTCATGACGTGGTTTTCGAAACCACGATCGGGGTTGCCTGGCAGGCGCAGGCGCTTGCGGCCATCGTGATCGTTTGCGCCTTGCTGCTGCCGGAAAGCTGGCGCCGCCATGGGCTAGCCTTGGGAGCAGGCCTCGGGCTAGCCTCGCTTTCATTGACCGGCCATGCCTCGATGCTGGAAGGCTGGGTGCAGCAGGCGCATCGGGCCAATGATGTCCTGCATGTGCTCGCTGGCGGCGGCTGGCTCGGGGCGCTGGTGCCACTGCTCACCATTCTCAGGCTTCTCGGCCGTCCGGAATGCAGGGCGGAAGCGCAACTGGCGCTGCGCCGTTTCTCCAATGCTGGGCACGTGGCGGTCGCGCTCGTCATTCTCTCCGGCATCGTCAATACGCTGCTGATCCTGAAACACTTGCCGACGGATTGGTCTTCGCCTTATCAGATGCTGCTTGCCATCAAGATCGCACTGGTCGCAGTCATGGCGGTGCTGGCCATCGTCAATCGCTACGTCTTCGTACCCTGGATCGGCCGCAAGCCGGTCCGCGCATTGCTGGCCCTTCGACTTGGAAGCATCACAGAAATCATCATCGGCATTGTCGTCATTGGGCTCGTCGCTGTCTTCGGCATGCTGGAGCCGGTGTAGGCGGAGGGCCTCAAGCAACCCCGCGAAGCGAGCCGCCGAGTGATTTCACCACCGCGCGAACGGCAGCGGCATCGCCTGTCGCCGGCTTGTACTCCAAGCCGATCCTGCCGCTATAGCCCTGAGCAAAGAGCCAATCGAGCCGCTCCTTCAGATCAATGCGGCCGGTGCCGGGGTCGCTGCGGCCGGGATGATCGGCGACGTGGAGATGCACGATCCGGTCGATGCGGTCGCCGATCGCTTCCTGCGTGTTTTCGCCCATGACAGCCGAATGGTAGACATCATAGACGATGCCGATTTCCGGGCGGCCGACCTCGTCGACGATATCGAGGCCTTCCGCCGTCGAAGACAGGTAATAGCCGACATGATCGATCGTCGTGTTCAACGGCTCGAGGCCAAGCCGGACGCCGGACCCTTCGAGAATATCGGCACCGGCGTTCAAAGCAGCGACGATGGCCGCCCGCTGTTCGGCTCGTGAAAGCTCCGGCAGCTCATCGCCGGCCTGTGCGATGAGAACTGGCGCGCCGAGACGCTGGGCGACGGCAACAGACTCCTGCAACCCCTTGAGCCAAGTCTCCTTGTTTGCCGGATTCGTCAACGCGATCATCGGCTCGGCAACAAGACCGGAAACCGCAATGCCAGTCTCGGCTACGGCAGCCGCGATCGCGTCCAGATCCTTGCTCGTCCAGTGCCAGAACTCGACCGCATCGAGCCCCGCTTCATGCGCCAGCCGGATACGATCGGCAAAGGCGTCGCCATCGCGCGCAAACAACCACTCGATGCAAGCCGAAAACTGCCGCATGAGATTCTCCTCTCTCAACTGGTCAGGAGCAATGGGCGAGATCGTGCATAACTGCAAGCCTCACGAACGATGATGTTGCGGCGGCGGCCGATGCATCGAAGGCTTGATGGCTTCGACATTCATCGCCGAGAGCACGCGCATATCACGGCGGAAATCGGAAGGCGTCATGCCGGCAATGTGACGGAAGGATTTGTTGAAGGCGCTGATCGAGCCGAAGCCACTATCCATGGCCACCTGTAGCACATTGGCGCCATCGCGCATCAGCATCGCCTGGGCGCGCGAAAGGCGCAGCAGGTTCACATATTTCGCCAGCGTCATGCCCGTGGATTTCTTGAAGAGATTCATCGCGTATTTCGGGTGGAGATGCGCCGCCTTGGCGATATCGACGGTATCGATGTCGTGCAGGAAATTGTCGGCGATGAAATCGCACATGCGCGCCAGGCTGCGCGAGGATTGCGGATGGGCCTGGTCGTTGGTCAGGTTTTCCTGCTTCTCCGGCACCATGCGATAGGGTTCGAAGGCGATGCGCTCCAGGCGCAGAAGAAGCTCCGCGACGGCATGTTCCGCCCTGGCGCCGTCGCCGGACATGACGTAGCGGTGCCATCTGGCAAAGTTCTCGTCATCGGCGGCATCGGTCGCCGAGCTTATCAGGGCCTGCCCGCGAATGAGGCGGCCGGAAATATCGAGCGGCAGACGCAGGCGGAAAAAATGCACCAGCGGCAGATGCGCGCCCGCATAGATCGCATCCTCCGACAGCTCGTCCAACAGATGCGGCTGACCGCCCCAGAAAAGGCAGATCTCGCCCGCTCTCAAAGTAAGCTGGTGATCGCCGATGCGGTAATGCACGGTCCCGCGGACAATGTAGTTCACTTCCACCTGCGCGTGCCAATGCGGCTTTGCCATCGGCAACGGGTGGTTATGAAACATCTGCAGGACATTTGGGAGCCCTTCGACGCTGCTCGCACCCGGCTGATAAACCGCCCGTTGACCTACCTTACTTTTCGCCAAGTCGATGTTCCCTTTTTAGGAGACAGAAGCGTACCGACAGATAGTTTAAGCGTGTTCTCTTGAGGACGGCAATTGAAAAGGGAGGATTTTCAATGCGTTTAAAACTTGCTGGAGCGACGGTGCTTGCTGCCCTGCTCGCTTCCGGTTCTGCCTTTGCAGAGCAAACCACCATTACGGTCTGGAGCTGGAACATCGCCGCATCGGCGCTGAAATCCACCGTCGAGGGGTTCAATAAGAAATATCCCGACATCAAGGTCGATGTTCAAGACATCGGCAACCCGCAGGTCTTCGATAAGATGCTGGCCGCTTGCGCTGCCGGCGGCGACGGCCTGCCCGACGTCATGTCGATCGAAAACCACAAGGCTTCGATCTTCTGGAACCGCTTTCCGGACTGCCTGACCGATCTCACGAAGCTCGGTTATAACGACGAACTGAAGAAGCAGTTCCCGGATTTCAAGCGCGCCGAGCTTGAAGTCGGCGATGCCGCCTACGCGATGCCGTGGGATTCCGGCCCGGTCACCATGTTCTATCGCCGTGACCTCTATGAAAAGGCGGGCGTCGATCCGGCAACGATCAAGACCTGGGACGATTTCATTGCCGCCGGCAAGAAAATCTCCGCCGCCAATCCCGGTGTCGTCATGACGCAGGCCGATCTCAACGGCGATAGCGAATGGTTCCGCATGCTCGCCAACGAACAAGGCTGCGGCTATTTCTCGAGTGACAGCCAGAGCATCACCGTCAACCAGCCCGGCTGCGTCAAAGCGCTGGACAAGGTGAAGGAGATCAAGGACGCGGGCCTGATGACCGCGGCGAACTGGAACGAGAAAATTCAGGCGAACACTGCAAGCAAGGTGGCATCGCAGCTGTATGGCGGCTGGTATGAAGGCACCGTCCGCTCCACCTCGCCGGATCTCGCCGGCAAATGGGGCGTCTATCCGATGCCGAGCATGACGGCAGACGGCCCGCACGCAGCCAATCTCGGCGGTTCGTCGCTCGCAATCGCCAGCGGCTCCAAGCACAAGGAAGCCGCCTGGAAATTCCTCGAATACACGCTTGGTACCAACGAGGGCCAGGTGACCATGCTGAAATCCTTCGGTCTCGTGCCGTCGCTGTTGACGGCCGTCAAGGATCCCTTCGTCAACGAACCGCAGCCCTATTGGGGTGGGCAAAAGGTCTGGGCCGATATCCTCGCCACCCTGCCGAAAATCCACCCGAGCCCGGGCACCCAGTATTTCAGTGACGCCGATGAGGTCATAAAGGCCGTCCAGACGAAATACCTTGCCGGCGGCTATCCAAACGGCAAGGCCGCGCTCGACGATGCGGCGCAGCAGATCGCCTCGGCGACAGGCCTGCCGCTCGCGAAATGAGTGACACTGCCGGGCGCGCATCCCAAGCCGCGCCCGGCATCCCCGCCGCCCCTAGAGCGTGACGTCGTCCGAAAACCGCCTACACTTTTCGGCGTCACGCTCTAGGGGCGGCGGGAATGCAATGTCACGCGTCATTTCACTGCGCATAAAGGAGAAGGCTTTCATGCGGTTGCGAAACCGGAGCGCCTATGCGTTCCTTGCACCCTATCTTCTGGTGTTCGCCGCTTTCTGGGTCTGGCCGATCATCGATTCGTTCCTGATTTCGTTCCAGAACACCCGGGTTAATCCGTGGGTCTACAATCTGTCGCTCAATTGGGGGCGCCTGTTCGGCGACCCGGCCTTCTACAACGCGCTTCAAAACACGCTGATCATCCTGATCGTCCAGGTCCCCGTCATGATCACGCTCGCCACAGTCATGGCGGTGCTGCTGAATTCACCGCTGTTGAAGGCCCGTGGCATTTTTCGCTTTGCTTTCTTCGCACCCGTCGTCGTCGGAGAGGTGGCCTATGCCGCCGTCTTCCGCCTGATGTTCAACGTCGATTTCGGCATCGTCAACAAGCTGCTCGGTACGGTCGGCTTCGCACCGGTGTCGTGGTTTGCCGAATCGCATGCCGCCATGGTGCTCATCATCATCGCCGTCACCTGGCGCTGGGCGGGTTATAACGCCATCATCATCCTGTCCGGGCTGCAATCGATCCCCGAGGATGTTTACGAGGCTGCAACCCTCGACCGCGTCAGCCGTTTCCAGCAGTTCATCCATATCACCCTGCCGCTGCTGAAGCCGATTATTCTGTTCTGCGTCGTTCTCTCCGTCATCGGCACCATGCAGCTCTTCACCGAACCATATCTGATCACCAACAGAGGCGGTCCCGGCGGTGGGACGGAAACGCTCGGCTTGCTGCTCTATCGTCAGGCCTTCCAGTCGACCAACTTCGGCTATGCCTCGGCGGTCGCCTACACGATGGCGGCGCTCGCGGTAGCCATCTCTCTCCTCAATCTCTGGGTGGGGCGCGAACCGAAATGAAATCGAAGTCCAAATCCACTCTGATCCGCTCGATCGCGCTACACGGCCTGCTGGTGCCGCTCGCCATCATCTGGCTGTTTCCGCTCTGGATGATGTTCGTCTTCTCGACCATGCCCGATTACGGCATTTTCAGCCCCGGCATCATTCTGACACCGTCGACAGGTTTCATGGACAACGTCCGGAACTTGCAGGCCGACACCAACTTCATCGGCGCCATGACGATCTCCATCGTCGTTGCCGTCGTCTATACCGTCCTGTCGGTGCTGCTGACCTCGATGGCCGGATGGGCACTGGCGCGCTACCAGTTTGCCGGCCGTTCGGGCGTCATCGGCATCATCCTCGGTACGATCACGCTACCCTACTCCGTCGTCGTCATCCCGCAGTTCATCATGGTGGCACGCGATTTCGGGCTGGCCAATTCATGGGTCGCCCTGATCGTACCGCCGCTCTTCAACTCGCTCGGTGTGCTCTTCATGCGCCAGGCCTTCTCGATGATGCCGGGCGAACTCTTTGACGCCGCCCGCGTCGAGGGCGTCAAGGAATGGCAGATCTTCCTGCGCATCGCCCTGCCGCTCGCACGGCCGACCATGGCGGCGCTCGCCATCATCCTGTTCCTGGCCTCCTGGAACAACTACCTCTGGCCGCTGCTCATCAACTCCCGACCGGGAATGATGACCGCGCCCGTGGCGCTCGGAACGCTGATCGGCCTCACCAGGGTCTCCTGGGGCGGCATCATGGCTGGTGCCGTGATGCTGACGGCACCGATCCTCATCATCTTCGTTCTCCTGCAGCGCCACTTCATCGCCGGCATCGCCGCCGGCGCAATCAAATAATTCCGGGAGATCCGTATGGCTGAACTTTCTCTCACCAATATCGTCAAACGCTACGGTTCGCTGGAAATCATCCACGGCGCCAATCTCGAGGTGAAGGACGGCGAATTCGTCGTCTTCGTCGGCCCGTCCGGATGCGGCAAGTCCACACTGCTGCGCATGATCGCCGGTCTCGAAGACATCACCGGCGGTGAACTGAAGATCGGCGGCCGCGTGGTCAACGACATGGAACCGGCCGATCGCGGCATCGCCATGGTCTTCCAGTCCTATGCCCTCTATCCGCACCTGACTGTCGAGCAGAACCTGAATTTCGGGCTGCGCATGAACGGCAACCCGAAGGCCGATACCGATCGCCGTGTCAAACAGGCAGCCGAGATCCTGCAGATCAGCGAGCTGATGCAGCGCCGGCCGAAGCAGCTTTCGGGCGGCCAGCGCCAGCGCGTCGCCATCGGCCGCGCCATCGTGCGCGAGCCGCAGATCTTCCTGTTCGACGAGCCGCTCTCCAACCTCGATGCAGAGCTGCGCGTGCAGATGCGCGTCGAAATCTCCCGCCTCCACAAGAAGCTTGGGACGACGATGATCTACGTCACGCATGACCAGACCGAGGCGATGACGCTGGCCGACAAGATCGTCGTGCTGCGTGGCGGCAATATCGAACAGGTGGGGGCGCCACTCGACCTCTATGACGATCCGGCAAACCAGTTCGTAGCCGGATTCGTCGGCTCCCCGAAGATGAACTTCCTGCAGGCCGAGGTCACGGACAATCAATCCGGCCGCATCGCCGTCGTGCTCAAGGGCCAGCGCAATGTCCGCCTGACACTGCCCATCACCTCGGCCAAGGTGGAGGTCGGCCAGCCGGTGACGCTCGGCATCCGTCCGGAACATTTCCTCGAAGCCGGACGTGGCGAGGTCGACATGATCGTCGACGTCGACGTCGCGGAGCATCTCGGCAACACCAGCTACATCTACGCCAATATCGAAGGCGGCGAGCAGATCGTCATCGAGCGCGAGGAGTCCCGCAATACGGGCAACCGCGACAAGCTCACCGTGGCGCTATCGGCCGCCAAGACATTCCTCTTCGACAGCGCCGGGAACCGATTGCGGTAGGCGCTGCCCATTCTCCCAAGACAGCATGCAGATTTAGGAAAGGATCGTTCCATGACTACTGAGACACCAATCCGCTGGGGCATCATCGGCCCCGGCCGGATCGCGCAGACTTTTGCCGATGGTATCGCCCATTCCCGCAGCGGCAAGCTGGTGGCCATCGCCAGCCGCAACCCGGACAAGCCGGGCCTCGGCGACGGTTTTCCCGGCGCACGTATCGTCAACGGTTACGAGGCCCTGCTCGCGGATAAGGAAATCGATGCCGTCTATATCGCCACGCCGCATACCGGCCACGCCGAATGGGCGATCAAGGCGATCCGCGCCGGCAAGCATGTGCTTGTCGAAAAGCCGATCGCGCTTTCGGCCTTCGATGCCGAGGCCATCTACTATGAAGCCAAAAAGGCTGGGGTCTTCGCCGGCGAAGCCTTCATGTATCGCGTCCATCCGCAGACGGCGAAGCTGATCGAACTCATCAAGAGCGGTGCGATCGGCGATCTGCGCATCATCCGCACGTCCTTCGGCTTCAATATGGGCAAGGTCAATCCGGAACACCGGCTGTTTGCCAATGAAACCGCCGGCGGCGGCATTCTCGATGTCGGCGGCTATCCGGTCTCGATGGCACGGCTGATCGCCGGTGCGGTCGACGGCAAGCCGTTCCTTGATCCCGACAAGGTCTCGGGCGTCGGCCATCTCGGCCAGACGGGCGTCGATGAGTGGGCTTCTGCCGTCCTGAAGTTCCCGAACGACATCATCGCCGAAGTGTCCTGCTCGATCATGGCGAACCAGGACAACACGCTGCGCATCATCGGCTCGGAGGGTCGCATCGAAGTGGCCGACTTCTGGTTTGCCTCCGGCCATAAGGGCGGCGTCGGCAAGATCCAAATCATCAAGGGCGGCGAGACCCAGACGATCGAGGTCAAGGAAGATCGCTGGCTCTATTCCTTCGAAGTCGATGCGGCCGGCGATGCCATCCGCGCCGGACAAAAGGAATTTGCCTATCCCGGCATCAGCTGGGCGGATTCGATCGGCAATCTCCGGGTCCTCGATCAGTGGCGCGCTTCGATCGGCCTCGAATATAGCGTCGAGAAAGCGGCAAAGCGGACGAAGAACATCGCCGGCGCGACTGTTGCCAAGGGCAACAGCATTCCGAAGCGAAGCATTCCCGGCATTTCCAAGCCGGCATCGCTCGTCACGCTCGGCTTCGAGTTCTTCCCGAATTTTGCGGCCGCCTCGCTGACGCTCGATGCGTTCTATGAAGCGGGCGGCAATGCCTTCGACACAGCCTATGTCTATGGCGGCGGCAAGACGGAAAGCATTTTCGGCGATTGGCACACCAGTCGCAACGTGCCGCGCGAGGAGATCGTGCTGATCGGCAAGGGTGCGCATTCGCCGCTTTGCTATCCGGATGTGATCGCCAAGCAGCTCGACCAATCCCTCAATCGCCTGAAGACCGACTATGTCGACATCTACTTCATGCACCGCGACAACACCGACGTTCCCGTCGGCGAGTTCGTCGATGCCATGGATGCCGAGGTAAAGGCCGGCCGCATCCGCGGCATCTTCGGCGGCTCGAACTGGACGCGCGCCCGCTTCGACGAGGCGATCGCCTATGCTCAGAAGAACGGCAAGACGGCACCGGCTGCCCTTTCCAACAACTTCTCGCTAGCGGAAATGCTCGACCCGATCTGGGCCGGATGCGTCGCTGCCTCCGACGATGAGTGGAAGACGTGGCTCAATGCCAAGCAGATCCCCAACTTCGCCTGGTCGAGCCAGGGCCGCGGCTTCTTCACCGACCGCGCCGGCCGCGACAAGCGCGACGAGGAGGAATTGGTGCGCGTCTGGTATTCCGACCGCAATTTCGGCCGCCGCGACAGGGCGATCGAACTGGCACAGAAGCTCGGCCGCAACCCGATCCACATCGCGCTTGCCTATGTCGTCGCCCAACCCTTCCCTGTGATACCGCTGATCGGCCCGCGCACGATCGCCGAGCTGGAAGACAGCCTTTCGGCGCTCGATATCAAGCTGACGCCGGAACAGGTGAAGTGGCTCGAGGGCTGAGATAGGCGCTCGACCTGAAAGGCGGCACCTAAACAAAAAGCCCATCCGGGAAACCGGATGGGCTTTTTCATATGCCCGAATGATCGCCGAAAGATCAGGCGGCGAAATCGAATGTCTTCGTATCAGCCCCTTCGAGCCGCAGCAGATAGGCCTTGCGCTCGAGACCGCCGGCAAATCCCCTGAGATCGCCAGCCGATCCCACCACGCGGTGGCAGGGCGCGATGATCGAAATCGGATTGCGGCCATTGGCGGCGCCGACGGCCCGGATCGCTTTTGCCGAGCCGATCTCGGTTGCGATCTGGCGATAGCTGCGCGTCTCGCCGAAGGGGATGGCGAGCAAGGCCTGCCATACCTTCTGCTGGAACTCCGTTCCGGCAAAATCGAGCGGCAGATCGAAAGCCTGTCGTTTGCCGGCGAAATATTCGCGCAGCTGCCGCTCGGTTTCCAGGAGCACGGGATGGCTGTCGTCTTCCGCGACGATCAGCAAGGGCACGCGGCCTGGCCGATCATTGTCCCAGAGGATCGCGGCAAGTCCATCATCGCCGCCGACGAGCTTCAAGGGACCAACAGGCGAGTTCATGATCCGATAGACATAGTGCTTTTCCGCATTTTTCGGAGTTTTGGTCATGCCGATATCCTTTCTTTGAATTGCGCTCATGGCATCGGGCGAGATTGCTTCTGATAGAGCGCTTATGTCCCTATTGGACCTCAAATGACGGTCTGCAACCACCCGAAAAGGAACGGCGGGCAGAGAAATCCAACATTTCCGACTTCAAGCGCCGGGACCACAATGATGCAGGCGGCATGGTCAGGCTTGGGAAAGCGGCTGAGATTGTGTAAAACCGTGAGAGACAGATCATCCAGCATGCGGAGCCCGATATGACAGTTCGCCCGCCGCGCAACTTCAATCCATCGCAAACCAGGGAAACCGGCCTCGGCATTCTCGAATATGAGATGATGTCGGAGAGGGCGAGTTCGCTCGGCCGCCACGGCATGAAGGTCGAGGCAGCGCTTGCCGCCTTGCAGGACGGCGAAGCCAAAGGCAAGGAAGGCGTCGAGCACGAGCGGCTGGTAGATGCCGCCGCCGAAGCTGTCTGGGGCATGTTCATTCACCGCGAGATCTGCGGCCTGCGCAACGGCCGCGACGTCATCCAGCGCTACGGCGTTCCGAACAAGGTGCTAGCGCGCCTCGGCGCCAGCCCGCGCCACCCCTGAATATCAGGATTTCAAGATCGCCGAAAAGCGCGGGTCGAATGCATGGCCGATCGGCTCGGCGGCCGCGCCGCGTGCCACGGCCCAGGGGTCGGTCATGCCGAGCTGGAGGCGGGGCAGCAGCCGGTCGGGGCGATCGGCGTTGGAAGGCAGGAGCGGCTGCATCGCCGCAATCAGCCGCGTCGCCAGCGCTACAGGGGCACCGCCGCACAGAATCACCGTCTGCGGATCGAAGATGGTTTCGATGAGTTGGACACTCCAGCGCAAATCTATCGCCGCCCTTTCGATCCAGGTGAGAATATCAGGATCATCGGCGGCAGCGCGGTCGTTGATCAAAGAATAAATATCGGGCGCCATCGGATCGACGCCGAGGTGATCGTAGAGAGAAGCGAGCGAGGCGCGGTGCTCCAGCTGGGTTTGTTGCCCGCCAGCCGTCAACAGCGCCATGCCAATTTCGCCGGCATTGCCATGGGCACCGCTATAGAGTTCACCGCCGAGAATGAGCCCGGCACCGATACCATAGCCGACATAGAGGCAGACTGCGTGGTCGAGCCCATGGGCAGCCCCCACCATGCGCTCGGCAGTCGCGCAGGCGGCAGCGTCGTTCTGCAGGGTCACATTGAGGCCGGTTCCAGCCGATAAGGTTTCGAGCAAGGGAAAGCGCTGCCAGGCCCCCATCATCCAGGGATTGTCGGCACTATCCTGTTCGATACCAAATGGCCCCGGCATCGCCGCGCCAAGCCCGACAAGGCGCTTTTCCGCCTGCGCGACGCGCTGCCGAAGCTCGGTGCGCACATTCCCTATCAGCTGCAGGACGACGGGCGTGCCCGTCGCCGGTCCGCCGGCCGGCAGGTTCGCTTCCTTGCGGATCAGCACATTGCCGACGAGGTCGACTGCGATGGCGCGGGTGATATGGCGATCTATCTGCAGGCCGATGGCGAAGGCGCCTTCCGGCACCAGGCCATAGGGCGTCGAGGGCTGGCCGCGGCCGCGGCGCACCGTTTCCCTTGATGTCACCAGCCCGTCGTTTTCCAGTTCCTCCATGATGTTGGAGACCGTCTGCTTCGTCAGGCGGGTGGCGCGGGCGAGATCGGCGCGGGAGAGCGCTCCGTTCAGCCGCAGGGCGTCGATGATCACCCGTCGGTTATGGGCGCTGGTGCCTTCGTGGTTCGTTCCGCTCGTAGCCCTGATCGGGCGAATATCGTTCATCTGTTTTTGCCTCTTGACACCAATAGAATATTGAAGAACAAATTAGTCAAGACAATTGACTTAAAAGAAACCACAGAGTTTCATCAGGGAACTTGAGCGAGCCCTAGGGCTCCAAGGACACGCCGATCGATGTTCGGCAGCCGGCCCGGCCAATTGCCTGCTCGACAACCGATGGCGACACCAGCCGCCGTCGGAAAAATCGCGTGACTGTCAAAAAACTGGAGGATGGAATGTTGAAATCATTGAACAAGACATTGCTCGGCGCAGCACTGATCGGCGTATCCTTCGCCTCGCATGCCTTTGCCGAAACCACGATCAATGCCCTCTTCATGGCACAGGCCGCCTATAGCGAAGCCGATGTGCGCGCCATGACGGACGCCTTCTCCAAGGCCAATCCGGATATCAAGGTCAATCTCGAATTCGTTCCTTACGAAGGCCTGCACGACAAGACCGTGCTGGCTCAAGGGTCCGGCGGCGGCTACGACGTCGTGCTCTTCGACGTGATCTGGCCGGCCGAATACGCTACCAACAAGGTTCTGGTCGACGTTTCCTCGCGCATCGCCGACGACACGAAGAAGAGCGTGCTGCCGGGCGCCTGGACGACGGTCCAGTATGACGGCAAGTACTACGGCATGCCCTGGATCCTCGATACCAAGTACCTGTTCTACAACAAGGAAATCCTGGAAAAGGCTGGTATCAAGACCCCGCCGAAGACCTGGGACGAACTGAACGAACAGGCCAAGACAATCAAGGATAAGGGTCTTCTCGCCACGCCGATCGCCTGGAGCTGGTCGCAGGCGGAAGCGGCGATCTGCGACTACGCCACGCTCGTCAGCGCCTATAAGGGCGACTTCATCAAGGACGGCAAGCCGGACTTCCAGACCGGCGGCGGCCTCGATGCGCTGAAATACATGGTCACCAGCTACAAGTCCGGCCTCACCAATCCGAATTCCAAGGAATTCCTCGAAGAGGACGTCCGCAAGGTCTTCGAAAACGGCGATGCCGCCTTCGCGCTGAACTGGACCTACATGTACAACATGGCGAACGACCCGAAGGACAGCAAGGTCGCGGGCAAGGTCGGCGTCGTTCCGGCACCGGGCGTTGCCGGCAAGAGCGAGGCGTCGGCCGTCAACGGTTCGATGGGCCTCGGCATCACGTCCGCCAGCAAGCATCCGGACGAAGCCTGGAAGTACATCAGCTTCATGACCTCGCAGGCGACGCAGAACCAGTATGCCAAGCTCAGCCTACCGATCTGGGCATCGTCCTATAGCGATCCGGCCGTGACGAAGGGCCAGGAAGAACTGATTGCGGCCGCAAAGGTCGGCCTCGCCGCCATGTATCCGCGTCCGACGACGCCGAAGTATCAGGAACTGTCGACCGCACTTCAGCAGGCGATCCAGGAATCGCTGCTCGGCCAGTCTTCTCCGGAAGATGCGCTGAAGACGGCTGCCCAAAACAGCGGTCTCTGATACTCTTACCGGGCGGTGCCAGTCACCGCCCGCCTCTCAATCCTCCATGAAGAATGAAAGAAGGGGCCCGTCATGTCCGGCACCTCCATGACAACTCGCGCCTGGCTCTTGATGCTGCCGCTGCTCGTGGTGATGATCGCAGTCATCGGCTGGCCTCTCGTCGACACGGTCGGCCTTTCTTTCACCGATGCGAAGCTCGTGGGAACAGGCGGCAATTTCGTCGGCATCGACAACTACGCGAAGATGCTGGCGAATTCGAATTTCCAGCGTACTCTGATCACCACCGCGTGGTTCGCGATCATCTCCGTCGCCGCCGAAATGGTGCTCGGCGTGCTGGCCGCGCTGCTGCTCAACCAGAATTTCAAGGGTCGCGGCGTGCTGCGCGCGCTGATGATCCTGCCCTGGGCGCTGCCGACCGTCGTCAACGCGACGCTCTGGCGCCTGATCTACAATCCCGAATACGGCGCACTGAACGCTGCCCTGACCCAGCTTGGCCTGCTGGACGCCTATCGCTCCTGGCTCGGCGAACCGGGCACGGCGCTGACGGCGCTCATCGTTGCCGACTGCTGGAAGAATTTTCCGCTGGTGGCGCTGATTGCGCTCGCCGCCCTGCAGGCCGTGCCGCGCGACATCACCGCCGCCTCGCTGGTTGACGGCGCCGGGCCTTTCAAGCGCTTCCGCTTCGTCATCCTTCCCTATCTTGTGGGACCGCTGATGGTGGCGCTCGTGCTGCGCACCATCGAGGCCTTCAAGGTGTTCGATATCATCTGGGTGATGACCCGCGGCGGCCCGGCAAACAGCACGCGCACGCTGTCGATCCTCGTCTATCAGGAGGCCTTTTCCTTCCAGCGAGCGGGGTCCGGGGCATCGCTCGCCCTGATCGTGACGCTGCTGGTCACGGTGCTTGCCGCCGCCTATGCCGCCCTTGTCCGCAAAACCGCAGGGAGTGCCACCTGATGGAACGCCAGAGCCCGCTCTTCACCTGCTTCATCTACATCTGCGCCATCCTGCTCGCCGTCGTCATCCTGGCGCCGATCGCCTGGCTGTTCATCATGAGTATTTCGCCGGCTGCCGACCTTG
Source organism: Martinezella hainanensis (assembly GCF_900094555.1). Taxonomy (GTDB): domain Bacteria; phylum Pseudomonadota; class Alphaproteobacteria; order Rhizobiales; family Rhizobiaceae; genus Rhizobium; species Rhizobium hainanense. The sequence continues at coordinate 13,289 of NZ_FMAC01000017.1, read as the reverse complement.
CCGCCAAGCCGCTGCGCTGGTGGCCGCAGACACCAGATTTCTCGCGCTACAAGGTGCTGCTGTCGATGCTGGAAAACAGCGAGGGCGCCGCCTTCACCTCGTCGCTGCGCAACAGCATCGAAGTCGCCGGCATGGCGACGATCGCCGCCATCGCGCTCGCCATCCCCGCCGGCTGGGCCGTGTCGCGCACACCGTCCGTGGGCTGGTCGCTCTCCATGGTCATCGCCACCTACATGCTGCCGCCGGTCGCACTCGCCGTGCCGCTCTATATGGGCCTTGCCTATCTCGGCCTGCTCAACAACGTTTTCGGACTTGCGCTCGTCTATCTGACGATCCTGGCACCGTTCACGACCTGGCTGATGAAATCAGGCTTCGATTCCATTCCGAAGGAAATCGAGGCCGCCGCGATGATCGACGGCGCCGGGCTGTTCCAGACCTTGAAGATCATTACGCTGCCGCTGGCCATGCCCGTCATGGCGACCTCGGCGCTCTTTGCCTTCCTGCTTGCCTGGGATGAATTCTTCTATGCGCTGCTTTTCACCTCGGACCAGCGCGCAAAAACCCTCACCGTCGCCATCGCGGATCTCGCCGGCGGCCGTGTCTCGGACTACGGACTGATCGCGACTGCCGGCGTGCTGGCCGCCCTGCCCCCGGTGCTGATCGGCCTTGTCATGCAACGCGCCCTGATCTCGGGCCTGACCAATGGCGGCGTCAAGGGATGACCATGACCAAAGAGAAAACACGCCCCGCCGGCCTTGCCGCCATCGACCGCGAAATGGGTCGCCAGCATGCCGATGCGCTCGCCTCCTTCGAGGCTGCCGCCGATATGGCCGCCAAGGCCGCGGCCTCGCTGAAGCGCACCGGCAGGCTGCTGCTGCTCGGCATGGGCGGCTCCCACGCCGTCAACCGCGCCGTCGAGCCTCTCTATCGCGCCGCTGGCATCGATGCGATCGCACTGCCGCTCTCCGAACAGCTCGGCCAGCCGTTGTCGCTGGAGGGCCGGACGATCTTCATGACCTCCCAATCCGGGGAAAGCGCCGAAGTGGTGCGCTGGTTCAACGAAACGGGCGGGACTGACGACACATTCGGCCTGACGCTGGAGGGCACGTCCTTCCTCGCGAAGACCGCGCCCTCCCTCGTCGGCGCCGGCGGCACCGAGCTTGCCTTTGCGGCAACCCGCAGTCTCACCGTCAGCTTCGCGCTGCATCTGGCGATCTTCGCGGCGCTCGGGCAGGATCCGGCGCCTGCGCTTGCAGTGCTTCGCGCACCTGAAACGCTCGATATCAAGCCGGCGCTTTCGGCTCTTGCGAATGTCGCGACCGTCGTCACCTCAGGCCGCCGCCTGCAGGGTGTCGCCGAGGCATTGGCGCTTGGTTTGACCGAGCTGTCCCGCCGTCCCTGCTTTTCGCTCGAAGGCGGTCAACTGCGCCACGGTCCGATGGAAATGCTGGGACCGTCGATCGGCGTCATCCTCTTCCGCGGCCATGATGCGACCGCCAGCCTCGTGACAGCCATGGCCGTTTCCGCCGCGGAGACTGGTGCGCCCGTCATCGTCTTCGACGGTTCCGGGGAAGAGGCAGTGCCGGGTTGCGTGACACTGCGCTTTAAGCCGGAAACCGGACTTGCCGCCATCTTCCAGATGCTGCCGGTCGCCCAGTCGCTGATGATCGCCTTTGCGGACGAGCGGGTGGAGAATGCCGGCACGCCGGTCCGCTCCACCAAGATCACCCGGAGCGAATGAATGAAGCCGCTTGCAGTCATCGGCAACGTTAATATCGACCTGATCCTCGGGCCGGCAGCGCCTTGGCCGAAGGCCGGCACCGAGATCATCGTCGATCACGACGAGCTGCGCGTCGGCGGCCAGGCGGGCAATAGCGCGCTTGCCTGGGAAGGCCTCGGCGTCGATTACGAGATATCGGCCAATGTCGGCAGCGACCAGTTCGGACGCTGGCTCAGCGAAGCGTTCGGCGCGCGCGGCAGCAAATGGCCTGTCAGACCGGAGGGCACGACGCTCTCGGTCGGCATCACCCATCCCGATGGCGAGCGCACCTTCTTCACAACGCGCGGTCACCTGCCGCGGTTCAGCCTCGACGATGTGCTGGCGGTTCTCGACGGCGAGAGGCTTGCGGGCGGCTATGCGCTGATCTGCGGCGCCTTCCTCACAGAAGATCTCACCCGCGACTATGACGCCCTGTTCGACTGGGCCGACACGCACAGGATTACGGTTGCTCTCGATACCGGCTGGCCGCTCGACGGCTGGACGGAGGCGAATTGCGACGCTACCCGCGGCTGGCTTTCCCGCTGCGGCGTGGCGCTGATGAACGAGGTCGAGACGACGACGTTAGCCGGCATGGACGATCCAGCTGAGGCTGCACGCGCACTTCACGCGCTGATGCCCGAGGGTGCGATCTTCGTCGTCAAGCGCGGTCCGGACGGCGCGATTGCCATCGATGCCGAGGGCAATCTCGTTTCGGCCGCGGCGCCGCGCGTCACGGTCGTCGATACCATCGGCGCCGGCGATGTCTTCAATGCCGGCTTCCTGGCCGCCCTTGCCAGCGGCGAGCCGCCTGCGGCCTGCCTTTCGGCGGGGACCACGGTCGCCTCCCGCGCCATTTCCACTCTGCCGCGCAGCTACGGCCCGGCCCAAGCATCCGAGGAGGCCGTTTAATGAGCGCGCTCGAAATCCAGAACATCCGCAAGAGCTACGGCGACGTGGAGACGCTGAAAGGCATCGATATTTCGCTCGAAAGCGGCGAGTTCCTGGTGCTGCTCGGCTCTTCCGGCTGCGGCAAGTCCACGCTTCTGAATATCATCGCCGGGCTTGCCGAGGCGACGAGCGGCGATATCCGCATCGGCGATCGTTCCGTGCTCGGCGTGCATCCGAAGGATCGCGACATCGCCATGGTGTTCCAGTCCTATGCGCTTTATCCGAACCTCTCGGTTCATCGCAACATCGGCTTCGGCCTGGAAATGCGCAAGGTGCCCGCCGCCGAGCGCGACAAGGCGGTGCGCGAGGCGGCAAAGCTTTTGCAGATCGAACCTCTGCTGGAACGTAAGCCGAGCCAGCTCTCCGGCGGCCAGCGCCAGCGCGTGGCGATCGGTCGTGCCCTGGTGCGCAAGCCGGAAGTCTTCCTGTTCGACGAGCCGCTCTCCAACCTCGACGCCAAGCTGCGCATGGAGATGCGCACCGAACTGAAACGCCTGCACCAGATGCTGAAGACCACGGTCGTCTACGTGACGCACGACCAGATCGAGGCGATGACGCTTGCAACCCGCATCGCCGTGATGCGGGACGGCCGCATCGAGCAGCTCGGCACGCCGGACGAGATCTACAATCATCCGGCGACGCTTTATGTCGCTACCTTCGTCGGTGCGCCGCCGATGAACCTGCTGAAGGCAACCGCCGATCAGGGTTCGCTGCGCATCGATGGAACATCGATCACGCTGCCCATGCCGGCGACGAAGGCCGAGATCAAACAGGGACAGGAGCTGGTTGTCGGCATCCGTCCGGAAACGCTGCGTCTCGATGAAGACGGCAAGCTCGAGGCGGTCTGCGAAGTTGCCGAATTGACCGGTCCCGAACTGATCGTGACCGCGCAGGCGGGCTCGCAGCGGCTGATGGCCTGCCTGCCGCCGCGCACCATGATCGCCGAGGGGCAGACCATCACGCTCGGCTTCGATGCCAGCGCCTTGCACCTCTTCGATCGGGCAACCGGCCAGCGCTGCGAATAGACCTTCGGACCCGCGCATATGATCGCTTGGGTTGGCGCAGGTGACCATTGCGGTTTCCGGTGTCACCTGCAGAAATTTTCAATCCCCGTAATGTTACCGCAAGGCAGCGCCCTGAACCTGACGACACAAACGATCGTCGGGAAAGAACCGTGTTTCAACAATTTCAACGCAGCACGCGCTGGCCTTTTATCGGGCTTCAGCTGAGCAATATCGCCCTGAACGCTAGCCACGCCTTCGCGACCGTTCTTTATCCCTGGATGATGTACGACCTCACCGGCAGCGTCGTCTGCATGGCGCTGATGGCTTTCGTGAATGGCGCCGTGCTTCTGGTCGGCATGGTCTTCGGTGGCTACGTGGCCGAGATGCTGGGTACGCGCTATACCGCGCTCATCTCCGCGAAGGTCGGGATGCTGACGTCGCTGATGATTGCGGCGCTCTACATGGCGGATTTTCTGCACCCAGGCACCTTTCTCCTTCTCAGCTTCATCGGCTCTATCCTCGATGGACCGGCGACTGTCGCGACCGAAGCCAAGACACTGGAAATCGCCCGCCTTTCAAGATTGTCCCCGACCACTGCCAATTCCATCGACGACACGATCGACGGGCTTGTGCTGCTGACGGCATCCGCGGCCAGCGCTTTCGTCATCGCCGTCATCGGCTCGAAGGACGCGGCCTGGTGGATCGTCGTCGGCAACTTCGCCGCGATAATGCTCCTGTCCTTCAGCCTGCCGCGGTTTCGTTTAGGCCCGGCACCGAGACTTGGCGATATCGTCAGTGCCGGAAAGCAGCTCCGCGCTGCGGCCGTGTCGCTGCCATTCACGCTTTGGGCAAGTGCTGCGCTCGGCTTCTTCATCGTGCTGCAGGTCTTCATCGTGCCGGCCGCATTGCGTCTCGAGGGCGCATCGGTGGCATGGCTCGGGCTCTTCATTGCGGCATCGGCAACAGGCACGATCATGATGAACCTGCACCTGGCGTCCCGCCATGCCATGCCGGCGCCTGCGGTCATCGTTTCGAGAGCCCTCCTCGGCCTTGCGCTCTCGATGTGCATTCTATGGATGCAGATTACGCCGCTGACGATGATGTTTACCGGCCTCGTCGCCGGACTGGCAAATGGCTGGCTCTCGCCCGCCTTTGTCGCGATCTTGCAAATGAAGGCGCCGCGCGACTGCCGGCCCTATGTGATGGGTCTTTCCTATTCCGTGGTTCTGCTGTTTCTTCCGCTGGAATATATGCTGACCGGTGCCGCAATCGGCCTGACCTCGTTCCGTACGACCTGCATCCTGCTGATCTTCCTGTTGTCGCTGGCGGCCGCCGTCAGCGCCGCCTGGCTGGAATGCATCCAGACCGACTGACCGAAAACGGTATGAGGGCCGCCAATGCGGCGCACGCCTGGTTGCACGCAATGATACCGTAATGTTCGTCGCTATGTCTTGGACAACACTATTTCGTTTCATGGAGGTTGAGAATGCGCCTCTTGCTTGTAGAGGATGAGCCGCAGATGGCCGAGGCGCTCGCGGCCGCCCTGCACCAATACGACATCATCGTCGATCACGCGCCGAACCTTGATTTTGCAAGGGGCGCCATCGCCGAGCAGGTGCATGACATGATCGTGCTCGACCGGCAGCTGCCAGATGGCGACGGATTGGAACTTATCCGGGATTTGCGCGCGACCGGCGCGACGACGCCTGTCATCGTGCTTACCGCCCGCGGCTCGGTTGCCGATCGCGTCAAGGGGCTGGATTTCGGCGCCGACGACTATCTCGCCAAGCCATTCGCGCTGGAAGAGCTTCTGGCGCGCATCCGCGCGCTGATGCGCCGCCCCGCTGCCGTTGCCCCGATGGTCGCCAAGCTCGGCAGGCTGGAATTCAACCTCGACGACAGGGAAGCCCGGGTCGATGGCAAGGCGCTCGATCTGCCGCGACGCGAACTTCTGGTATTGGAGACGCTCGTCCGCCGCCAGGGCAGAACCGTTCTGAGGGCGGCCCTGGAAGAGGCCGTCTATGCCTTTGACGACGAAATCCAGTCGAACGCGCTCGATTCGCACGTATCGCGGCTTCGCAAGAAATTGGCCGACGCTCAGGCGGGTATCGAAATCCACGGCATTCGCGGCGTTGGCTACCTCCTGAGACCCCTGACATGAAGCATCCCAAATCAAAATCGCTGAAACGCCGGCTCATCGCACAGCTTCTGCTCTTTCAGGTTGGCGTCCTGCTGCTGTTCAGCGTTGCCTTCGTCGCCTATCTGATACAGGCGGGAGACGGTATCGTCCTTTCCGATCCCGAGTTCGCGGATGTCGCCGGACGCGCGATCGAACGCAAACCTGATGGTCATCTTGTTCTCAACGAGACCGAAGAGCTCGTGAAGTTGCGCCAACGTTTGACGGACTTCTGGTTCGTCGCCCGCAGCGACAAGGGCGAGATCATTCAGACCGGCAATGTCCCGGCGGTCTATGCCGTGATGGCAGAGCACCTGGATAGCATAACCTTCGGCGACATCCGGGACACCAAGCCGCCCTTCTCATACCTGGCCGTCATTCGCGACGTATCGGGTCCCGCGGGGGATTTTACCGTGCTTGGCAAGGGCGACGTGTTCAGCATGACATATGCCATCCTGCTGCTCTCCAACCTGCTGATGGTGCCTATCCTTGTCCTCCTCGTCATCATCACGATCGTCGTCATCCCATGGATCGTGAGCCGGGCATTCTCCCGCCTTTCCGTCGTCGCGAAGGAAGCTGAAGCTATCGATATCGACCGGCGCGGTTACAGGCTGCCGGAGGGCGGCATTCCGCGCGAAGTGATGCCGCTCGTCAATGCGATCAACGGTGCCCTGCAGCGCCTCGATGAGGGGCACGAGCGCCATCAGCGGTTCATTCTAGATGCGGCGCATGAATTGCGCACGCCGGTCGCCATTCTGCAGACGCGCGTCGAAACGATCGCCGAAGGGCCGATCCGCAACCGGCTCCTGTCGGACGCCGGTCGCATTGCCGCGCTTGCCGAACAGCTGCTCGATCTGCAGCGGCTGGACGTCACGGGTAAGAACTTCTCCTCGGTCGATATGGTGGAGATCTGCCGCAATGTCGCGGCCGACATGGCCCCCCTGGCAATCGCACAGGGCTATGAGCTCTCGCTGGAAACCGGGCTCGATCGCCTGATCATACAGGGCGATGCCGGTGCGCTGCAGCGCGTCGTCGTCAACGTCGTGCAGAATGCGATCGAACATGGCGGCGGCAAGGGAAATATCACGATCAGGATTGACCGGCACGCCGTCATCGAAGTGACGGACGAAGGGCCTGGCATACCGGCTACGGAACGCGACCGAATCTTCGAACCCTTCCACCGTCTTCATCCGCAAGAGCACGGCGCCGGCCTCGGGCTCAATCTGGTGAAGGAGATCATGCAGCGGCATGGCGGTCATGTGGTCGTTAGCGACAATCCGCAGGGCGGTGCCTGCTTCCGCCTGTGCTTCCCGAGCTGACAGCCTCGCACGGCCGGGCGGCCGCCTCATTAAAAAATAGTTAAAAAATTCCGCTCAACTGTGTAAAAATACTCGATAATTTTTCAAAATTTTCAAATCCTGCAATGTACTCGCAATTCTCACCGGCAAAATGACCTCCATCTCCTGAAGACGATCCGCTCCCCAAGACGGACGGCACCGGAGAACAGCAGGAACCGATGTCCGGTTCTCCAACGCAAACAGAGACCTTGCGAGCGCCGAGGGATGGCGCATGGGTTTCGTATGGAGTTAGCAATGTCGCCCAGCGTAAAATCTTTCCTGTTCGCGGCTCTGGCCATGACGGCCGCGACCAATGCCTCAGCCGCCGATCTCACCACCTATCAAGCCCCGGATGCCGCCGGCTACGACAATCCGCCGGCCTTCCAGTGGAGCGGTGCCTATGTGGGTGTCCATGGCGGCATCGCCTCGCCGAAGTTCAACCCTTTTGCCAACGGCAAGGGCTTTGCCGCCGGCGCGCAAGCCGGCTACAATTTCCAGGTGGGGCCTGGCATCGTCGGCGCCGAACTGGAAGGCTCCTACCTCGGAAACAACGAGCTGCGCGTGCCGAACGGCAAGGTGGAAGAACGCTTCCGCGGTGCCGCCAAGGCCAAGGCCGGCCTGACCTTCGATCGCACTTTCGTCTACGGCACGGCAGGTCTGACGATGACGAAGTTCGAAGGCGGCAAGGGCGTTTCCACCTCCAGCGGCTGGAAGCAGGGCTACCTGCTTGGCGGCGGCGTCGAACAGGGCTTCGGCGGCGGTCTGTCGGCCAAGATCGAATACAACTACGTCATGACCAATGACGTCTCAACGACGACATCGAGCGGCAAGTCCAAGACCGATCTACGTGACCACGTCATCAAGGCCGGCCTGAACTATCGCTTCTGATCGTCTTTTGCAGAGGTCGGCACGCCTTTCAAGCCAAGGCGTGCCCGACGGAGAGCGGCGAAGGATGGCTTTGAAACCCCGCGTCCAATCCTCTCGCCGCTCTCCATCATGAAATGAAAGCATGATGTTGGGTGTCATGATGAACCGTATTTCGAAGATGACGGTCGCCCTTGCGCTGGTGGCGCTGGGAATTGCAGGCGTGGTCATCGCGCCGGCCAGCAACGATGCACGGGATGCTCCTGCCATCGTCGGGCAGACGGCGAGCATCAAGGCGAAGACGGTCGAAGTCGCTCCCATGGAAGTGATGCAGGTGCATCGCCGCAACTACAGGCAGGAGATCCGCATCAACGGTTTCATCCAACCGGCGCGTCGCGTGACGCTGACCGCCAGATTGTCCGGAACGCTGGCCTCCGTCGAGGCCGATGTCGGGATGGCGGTGCAGGCCGGCACCGTCATCGCACGCTTCGACACCGAAACGCTGACGCTTTCCCTCAACAAGCTGGTTGCGACCACCGAAGCCAAGGCGGCAACGCTGCTGCGGGCACAGAAGGACCTGGAACGCACCCGCAGTCTTGCCGCGACGGGTGGCGTCGCCCAGGCGAAATTGACCGAGGTCGAGACCGACGTAGCGGTGCTGAAGGCTGAACTGCGCGCCCTGCAGGCCGAGGAAGCGGAGGCACGGCGCGCGCTGGATGATGCGGTCGTCACCGCGCCATTCGACGGCATCGTCAACAGCCGCAAGATCAATCCGGGCCAGGCTGTGTCGATCAACACCGAACTCTTCGAAATCGTCGACATAGCCAAGCTGGATCTGGCGGCTCTCCTCCCGCCGCAAGAGAGCGCCGGGCTCTCAATCGGCCAGATGGCCGAGATCGAGATCGAGGGCCTGCCGGATAAGCCCCTCTCGGCGCGGCTCGACAGGATCAGCCCCGCGACGGTAGACGGCTCGCGCTCGCTGCAGGTCTATCTGCGCCTCGAACAGGCCGCGGCGGGCCTTCGCGGCGGCATGTTCGGCCATGGCGCGCTTCGGATCGAAAGCCATGACGACATCCTCGCGGTTCCCGCCGCAGCGATCACCAGGGAAGGCGGGGAGACCTTCATCCGGATGATCTCGGATGGCGCCATGCGCCGCCAGCCCATCACCCTCGGCAATGCCCGGATCGGAGAGGATCTCGTCGAGGTTCGGAGCGGTTTGAACGAAGGCGATCACATCATAACCGTCCCCCTCAAGGACGTCGCGAGCGGCACTCCGGTCAAGATCGCCGGGCGCTGAGGATTTTCCATGTTTCTTGCCCGTATCTCCATTCAGCAGCCGGTTTTCGCCACCATGATGATGGTGGCGATCGTCGTGCTCGGTATCGTCGCCTGGTCGCGCCTGCCGGTCGACCTCCTGCCCTCGGTGGATCTGCCGACCGTCGTCGTCTCCACCAACTACGATGGCGCCTCGGCGCTCGCCGTCGAGCAGCAGGTCAGCCGGCCGATCGAGGAAAGCATCGGCGCCATCTCCGGCATCAAGAAGATTTCCTCGCATTCCTCGACGGGCAATTCGCTCGTCATTGCCGAATTCACCCTCGAAACGCCGTCGAGAGCCGCGGCCGACGAGGTGCGCGACCGCATATCGCGATTGCAGGATGTGCTTACCGATGGCGCCGATCGGCCGCTCGTCACCCGCTTCAATCCGCAGGATGCGCCGATCATGTCTTTGGCCGCCTTCTCCGCCGATACCTCCATCAGCCGGATGACGCAGATTGCCGATACGACGATCGTGCCGCGGCTGCGGCGCGTGGCCGGCGTCGGTCAGGTGACACTGGTCGGCGGCAGCGAGGACCAGGTGCGCATTCAACCCGATCCGGTAAAACTGCAATCCTTCGGCATCCCGATCCCAAGCCTGATCGAGGCCATTCAGCGGGCGACCCGCGACAGCGCCATCGGCTCTGTCGTTTCCTCGACGCGCGAGCGCAGCATCACCGTCAGCGTGCAGCCGGGCAGCGTCAAAGAGTTCGCCGACATCGTCATTGCCCAGGACAGTGCCGGCCGCCCGATCCGCCTCTCGGAAGTCACCGACGTGATGGAAGCCGGCGCCGATCCGAAGAGCCGGGCATGGTTCAACGGCAAGCCCGCGCTCGGGCTTGATATCAACAAGCTGGAAGGCGCCAACACCGTCGACGTCGCCAAAGGGGTTGAACGGGAGCTGGCTAAACTTCGGCAGGACGATGCACTCAGGGATATCGGCATCGTCGTCTCGCAGGACAGTTCGCGCACCATCGTCAACCAGATCGGCGACGTTCAACGCACCATCCTCGAAGGCGGCGCGCTGACGATCGTCATCGTTCTTCTGTTTCTCAACTCCTGGCGCTCGACCATCATCACGGCACTGACCCTGCCGGTCGCGGTCATCGGCACGTTTGCCGCCATCGCCGTTCTCGGCTTCAGCCTCAATATGATGACGATGCTGGCGCTGTCGATCTGCATCGGCATTCTGATCGACGACGCCATTGTCGTGCGCGAAAACATCAGCCGTCATGTCGCCATGGGCAAGGATCGCCGGCAGGCAGCACTTGATGGCACCACCGAGATCGGGCTTGCCGTGCTGGCGACGACCTTCTCCATCGTCGCGGTCTTCCTTCCCGTTGCCTTCATGGGCGGCGTGATCGGCCGTTTCTTCCTGCAATTCGGCGTGACCGTCTCCGTTGCCGTCATGATCTCGCTTTTCGTGTCCTTCACGCTCGACCCCATGCTTTCAAGCGTCTGGATCGATCGGCCGGCGGAAGGCCGAAAGGGACGGCTACGGGTGCTGCTCGACCGTTTCGACAAGGTTTTCGAACGGATCGCGCATCGCTATGGCGTTCTGATCGGCTGGTGCCTCGGCCATCGCGCCGTAATCTCCGTCTGCGTCCTCGCCCTGTTTGCCGGCAGCCTCTGCCTCATTCCGAGAATCGGCATGGAGTTCGTGCCGAAATCCGATCAGGGCATGGTCGCCGTCGGCCTCACGCTGCCGGAGGGGTCTTCGGTCGATTATACCGCCGCCAAGATCCGGCAAGCCGAAGACGTCCTGCGGGGCTATCCCGATATCAAGGATCTCTATTCGACTGTTAACAGCGGCGATGGCGGCAACACGAACGAGGCCAGAATCGCGGCTTCGATGGTGGCGCCAGACAAGAGAAGCATGACTTCGGTGACCATCGCGCCGAAGCTGCGCGACGCGCTGAGCTCTGTCGCCGGTGCCAGGATCGAAGTGGGCCAATCCGGAGAGGTTTCAGGCGCTCAGGCCAAGACAATCCAGATATCGATCCTCGGTGGGGATCTGAGCGTGCTGGAGGACATATCACGCGACATGATGACCAAGCTCGGCAAGGTCGCCGGGATCATCGATCTCGAATCATCCGCCGACCGGAAGCGGCCAATGCTGATGGTGCGGCTGCGCGCGGACGAAGCGGCCGATCTGGGGATCTCGACCGCGACCATCGAGCGCAATCTCCGCCCGCTTGTGGCCGGCGAGAAACTGACCAGCTGGGCGCATGGCGGCGACGAATCGCGTTATGTCGCCATCAGGCTGCCGGAGAGCGGACGCCGAACGGTCGAAGATCTCGCACAGATCCCCATTCCCGTCGAGCGCAGCGGCGGAAAAGGTCCCGCGACCGTGCCGCTCTCCCAGGTGGCCGATATCACGGAGACCCTGGCACCGAAGACGATCATCCGCCGCGATGGCGACCGCGAGGTTCGCCTCTCCGCCAATCTGAGCGGCCGGCCGCTTGCTGATGTTGTCCGCGCAGTCCAGACAATCATCGATGCCGAAACCGTGCCGATGGGCTATCGCATCGCCATCGGCGGCGAAGTGGACGACATGGCCGAAAGCTTTGGCTATGCGGCGCAGGCGTTGATCCTCGCCGTCGTTTTCATCTACCTTATTCTTGCCTCACAATTCGGCTCCTTCGTGCAGCCGGTCGCAATTATGACGAGCCTGCCGCTTTCGATCAGCGGGGTGTTGATCGGCCTTCTCGTGACCGGATCGACGATCAACATCTTCTCGGTCATCGGCTTCATCATGCTGATGGGCCTTGTGACGAAGAACGCCATCCTGCTTGTCGATCACGCCAACAAGCGACGGCGGGAAGGCACGAGCATGCACCAGAGCCTGATCGATGCCGGCATTGTCCGCTTTCGGCCCATCATCATGACGACCTCTGCGATGATCATCGGCATGATGCCGCTGGCGCTCGGCTTCGGTGAAGGCGGTCAGGAGCGGGCATCGATGGCGCATGCCGTGATCGGCGGCCTCGTCTCATCCACGGCGCTAACGCTCGTCTTCGTGCCGGTGGCCTTGTCGTTGATCGAAAGCTGCCGGACAATGCTGAAGAGGAAGCAGGATCGGTTGGAAACAGATCGGATGAAGGATGCGGCCGAATGAGGAGGAAGGTACCCTGGTTCCGCGTGAAGACCTATGGCTATGGAGCCGGCCTACCCTGCCACTGGCAGGGGTGGGTTGCGATTGCGATCTACGCGATCGTGCTCGCGGCAACCATTGCCATGGCCACGCCCTATGCAAGCAATAAGCCGATCGCCTATGCCGCCGCGATCGCCATACCGACGGCACTGTTTATCTTCGTTGTCTGGTGGAAAAGCGATGCCCCATGGCGTTGGCGATGAGGCAAGCTCGAGGACGCGGAGAAGGATTGATATCGAGGCTCTGGCCGGAACAGCTTGCCGATCAGAGAGTGTCAGGTTTGGAGAACATATCCGCAAAAAGGGCGTCCCGTGCCCTTCCGCCAGCCGACCCGGGTATCTTTCGTTCTTCGCCGGCGAGGCGCGCAAAGACGATCCTGCAATTTCCCTTGACCGCCCAGCCGACGAACCAGCCATACATCTTGGTGCCGTCAGGGCGCACCAGCCTTTGAGGCAGGCGTGGTACCGGTCTTGCCGAAGACATGCCAGCCTGATGAGCGCACTCGGTAGTCGGCTATCTTTGCCCTGTTCGATACTTCTGTAAGGGGATTCGTGCGTCGCATGGCGCTGCGGTCACGAGATTTTCGAGACTTTGTCGCAATGACTTTTGGTTATTGCCTTTGGGCCATTTTCTTGATGCTCGTGGGGGATCTTCCGTTTTGGCACGGTTTAAGGTTCTGCGGGGGATGGGCTAGCGATGGCTAAGGGAAAGCGAAGCCTTGGGGGAAAGCGAA
>NZ_FMAC01000031.1 GCF_900094555.1 Martinezella hainanensis | reverse complement strand
TTTCTCAATGACCATACGACGCAAATGCGGATGGCGTCGAAGCTTTCGCAAGCGCCGGCGGCGTTCCTTGGCAATGTCGTCGGCGACCGTCGAGAAGTAGCCGCTGTATTCGGGAAGCTCACGGTCATGGAACGTATTGCGTCTGATCTCACGATAGATAGTCGATCGGTGACGCCCGAGTTGGCGGGCCATCTCGTTGACCGGAACCTTGCGCTCGACAAGGTGATGAAGGCGCCGCCGATCGGCGAGGGTGAGTTGCTGATAGCACCGGGACATGCCAAAATCTCCAAAGTGAAGCCATTGAATTCATTGGCATGTCGCACTTGAAAATAGAATGTACCCGCCTGCAAACAAATATCAGATAATCTATGTTATGGAACTTAATCGCGATTTGGAAAGCTCTGTCTTTTGACGCAAATCATATTTTATCAAACTGTGATTCTCAGGGATAGAGCGCGGTCTCATCGAAATATGGGACCTTCGCATTCCACTATCGGCGGATGGCGTGTTCCACGCGCGGAGTGACTGATAAATGACAATGCGGCTTGATCCATTCCTGGAAGTGGTTGATGCCCAGCGGGTCTTTTCCGTGCTTCGGAAGTTGAACGCCTGCGGCCTGGATTATGCCATTACCGGGGGAATGGCATTGGAGCCAGGTCTTGGCTCTGGTCTCGGCCGCCAGCGAGCTTTCAACGATATCGATGTTGTCGTCTCGACGTTCGAGGCATTGCCGTCGACCCTCGCCTCGGCATTCATGATTAGCCATGCGCACCCGGATCGTCCAAAAGGTAAGCTAGCCATTCAGCTTGTAGAGCCGAAGCAGCGTGTGCGCATCGACGTGTTTAGCGCGTGTGGTGATACGCTGATGCGGACCAGACCCGCGCTGATCGGCGACCTGCCAATCAAGGTGGTTGCTGTCGAAGACCTTGCCTGTCGCATTGCTTCGGAAATGATCTGCTTCAGCAGAGGTGATTCGGTTCCTCCCAAATGTGCTGACGATCATGCGCGTGCGAGGCAGGTGGTAGATGTGGATCTCGTCGAAAGAGCTTGGCGGGATCAGCGCCGGGAGATGGATCCTTTGACATATGCTGACGCGACGGTTCAGATTGCCGATGCCACGGAACGACAGGCCGGAAAGCTTGCAAGTCAAGTCTATTGTACGGATTCAGATGCAGTATGCCGTCATTGCCGCGACACGGTAGATTTCAAGGTAGCATCTCCCAAGTCGGTCATTGCCATACTTGGTTACTGTTAACCAAGGTCGCGTCAAAACCTGGGCGGAGGCAATTTTGAAACCGACCGATGTCGGCATACCCGTGTCGAAACGATCGACCGCCTTTCAGATGAGCTTCAGTGATCCGCTTCGCGATCGGTGTCATCCGCGCTTACCAGCAGCTTGTCGATCCTGCGGCCATCCAGATCCACGACCTCGAAGCGCCAGCCGCTTTTCGAGAAACTTTCGCCGACATCCGGAAGATGGCGCAACTCCTGCAGCACGAAGCCTGCGACGGTCTGGTAGTCGCGATCGTCTTCGATCTGCAGGTTCATGAAATCGGCGAACTCGTCGATGGGCATCCAGCCGGACACGAGATAGCTGCCGTCGTGACGGCGGACTAGAGCCTGCTCGCCGCCTGCATCGCTCTCCTCCACGGCTCCCAGGATGGCTTCGAGGATGTCGCCGGATGTGATGACGCCCTCGAAGTGGCCGTATTCGTCATAGACAAGCACCATATGCGAAGAAGAGCGACGCAGCGCCTTGACCACGTCAAGGGCGCTGGAAAGGTCTGAAACGATTGGCACCTGTTTGGCAAGCTTCAGAATGTCGGCCTGACCGCCGGAAGCCAGCGCATCGAAGAAATCGCTGGTCGTCAGCACGCCGACGATTTCGTCGGAGCTGTCCTTGCGCAGCGGCAATCGCGCCTTTTCGGTGCGGCGAAGCTGCTCACGAACCTCGTCGAAGCTATCCTCGATATCGATGACTTCCACGTCGCGACGTGGTGTCATGAGTGCTCTTGCGGTTCGGTCGGCCAATCGCATGACGCCCGAGATCATCGCCTGCTCTTCTGTTGCGATGACACCTGCACTTTGCGCTTCTGCCAGAACCGTCTTGATTTCCTCGTCGCTGACACCATCCGCGGCCTTGCCGGATTGGCCGAGCGCGCTCAGAACCAGCCGTCCCGAAATGTCCAGCAGCCAGACGAGCGGCGCTGCGGCCCGCGAAAGAAACACCATGGCCGGCGCGACCTTACTGGCGACCGCTTCCGGCGCTCGCAGAGCGACCTGCTTCGGGACAAGCTCGCCGATGATCAGCGACAGATAGGTAATGGCGACCACGACGGAACCGACGCCGATGGCGTCGGCGGCTGCGACTGAAAGACCTTGTGTGGCGAGCCAGCCCGACAGCCGAGCGCCGAGCGTGGCGCCCGAGAACGCGCCGGACAGGACGCCGACGAGCGTGATGCCGATCTGTACGGTTGAAAGGAAGCGGCCCGGTTCCTCGGCCAGCCTCATCGCCATGGCCGCGCCTCCGCTGCCTTGGTCGGAAAACACCTTCAGGCGGGCAGGACGGGATGAGACGATCGCCAATTCCGACATGGCAAGCACGCCGTTAAGGAGGGTGAGAACGATGACGATGGAAATTTCGAGAAGCAAGATCGGCCCTTTTTGGTTTCAGCCGAAAGATAGGTGGCAGGGGCCGCAAAAGCCAGCGCCCCATGGACATGATTTCCTTGACGCCACCATCGAGGGCAATTCGCTGAAGCTATTGGATGGCCGGTAGAATATCCGCGGCGATCTCCTCCATGGTTTCCCCGGGCGGGCGACCCTGCGCGACAAGATTGAAGGCGACGTGATGAATGCCTGCTTCACGCATCGCCGACAAGGCGTCGATCAACCCTCGCCTGCCGGTTCTGCCGCCGAGATTGATCTCCTCATAGGAGGCCCGAGGGTTATCGAGCAGTTCCAGGACCATGGACTGGCCGAAGCCGCGAAAATCCTTGGTTACCTTAGCCTGCGCATTATGCCAAAGCGCCAACCGGTCTTTTTGGACGGGCAACGGCCGGTAATAGGTCATCCAGGCCGTCGCATGGCGCGCGATCCACTCGAGAGATTGCGACGATGAGCCGACCGCGACCATGGGAATGGGCGGTTGTTGCAGCGCAGGTCTAACGGCGAACTCGTTTCGCACGCGATCGCCTTCATCGATGACTTTCTGATCCGGACTGAGCGCAGCGGCGAGGCGCTCCCAATGCGATTGAAAGAGCGCCTTGCGGTTCTCGATATCCTCACCGAAAACGTCATATTCGCTCGGCCGGTCTCCCGAACCGAGACCGAGGACGAACCGACCTTTCGACAGGGAGGCGACGGACAGCGCGGCCTTGGCGATATGGAGCGGATGCCGCAAAGGCAGCACGATCGCGCCCGTCGCCAGCGCTACCTTGGATGTGGATGCGGCCAACGCTCCGAGGAAGACCCATGGATCGGCATGCCCGATCGGATCGGGATAGCTTTCGCTGTTAAGGGGGACATCCCTCACCCACAGCGCATCGAAACCCAATTTGTCGGCTTGGGCGGCGATACCGAGTTGGGTATCGAACCGTATGTCGGCGGCTGTTCTCGTCTGCGCCGGCAGGACTATGCCGAATGAAAGTCGGTTGGGATGGAAAAGCACGTTGCGCCCTGAAATCTATATCCTTGCCAGGGAGATAAGGAGGCTTGCCTTGAAGGAAAAGGGGGACGTGACGGATACAGTGATTATGCGAGGCAGGTGGTCCGCCCCGTAGAGCGGACTGTCATTGTGTGGCGGGTCGAGTGAGGATCGTGGTCGCAGGCTGCTGTTCAGCTCGCGGTGATGCATTGCTTGACGTAGTCCCGCAATGCTTTCTTCTCCAGACCCTTGGCCGCGCCTTCGTCATGACATGTCTTGCGTTTTGCCAGAACCGGATACTTCTGCTGCAGGCAGCTTTTGACTGCGTCCTTGCGCGCCTGGCCCTTGAGGCCCTGCCCCGTCGCGTCCTGCCGGCAGGCTTGCCGCGCCGTCTTGATCTCATCCTTCGACGGCATGGTCGATGATGGTGCCGATGTGGAAGGGGTCGTGGCGGGAGCTGGCGTTGCGGTCGTCGCAGGTGTCGTCGTTTGGGCGAAGACCACGGTTGCGGAAGACAGGGCGAAGAGAGCGGCGACGGTCGCACTTAACAGCTTGCGGGTCATGGGCATATCCTTTTGCCTGAAGGCCATTCATGTTCAAGCCGCCGACCCCATCACGAGATCGGCGTCCTTCTTGAACGATGGTCATCGGCTTATCCGTCGCTCGGACTGCCAAATAATTCCAACTAGGCTGCCTGCTTCGTCAATACAGCACGACGCTTCGGATGCTTTCGCCGGAGTGCATGAGCTCGAAGCCCTTGTTGATGTCGTCGAGGGGCAAGGTGTGGGTGATCATCGGATCGATCTGGATCTTGCCCTCCATGTACCAGTCGACGATCTTCGGGACATCGGTGCGGCCGCGGGCACCGCCGAAGGCCGTGCCCATCCACGAGCGGCCCGTCACCAGCTGGAACGGGCGCGTCGAGATCTCCTGGCCGGCGCCGGCAACGCCGATGACGACGGACTTGCCCCAGCCGCGATGGCTTGATTCCAGCGCCTGACGCATGACCTTGGTGTTGCCGGTGCAGTCGAAGGTATAGTCGGCGCCACCGATCTGGTCGGCACCACGCTTCGTCATGTTGACGAGGTAGGGCACGATATCGTCGCCGACTTCCTTCGGATTGACGAAGTGCGTCATGCCGAAGCGCTCGCCCCAGGCCTTCTTGTCATTGTTGAGATCGACGCCGATGATCATGTCGGCACCAGCAAGCTTCAGGCCCTGGATGACGTTGAGGCCGATGCCGCCAAGACCGAAGACGATCGCCGTTGCCCCCATCTCCACCTTGGCGGTGTTGATGACCGCACCGATGCCGGTCGTGACGCCGCAGCCGATATAGCAGATCTTGTCGAAGGGAGCGTCCGGATTGACCTTGGCAACGGCAATCTCCGGCAGCACGGTGTAATTGGCGAAGGTCGAGCAGCCCATATA
>NZ_FMAC01000022.1 GCF_900094555.1 Martinezella hainanensis | reverse complement strand
ATATGGATGTCCCGATCAGATGTTTGCACTACGGCTTCAAATAGCCGTCGCCATATTCCTTTGGCAGACCAGCGATGGAAGCGGTTGTAGACGGTTGTCGAAGGCCCGTAGCAAGCTGGACAATCCTGCCATCGGCACCCCGATCGCAGCACATGGATGATCCCACTGATCACCCGACGGTCGTCGGTGCGGTGAGCGCCGGGTTGGTTCGTCGGAAGCAGAGGGGCAATCAATGCCCACTGCTGATCGCTAAGCCAGAACTCTCCTGCCATGATCAAAAACTCCCATTATCATGGAAGTGAATCACAGGAATTACTTTCAATCAATAGCTTGATTGGGTTTGGACCCTAGTCGCGGAAGGCGAGCAGTCCGTTCGCCTCGACGATTTCCTTGAACTTGCCATCCGGCGCGACCGCCAGCAGTTCGGCGCGCAGCGCCGCTTCGAAATCGGCCGCCTTGTCGCCGAGCGCCTGCGGCGAGGTCGACGACATGGAGAAGATGCGGCCGACGATCTCTTCGATATCCCTTTCATATTCCGAGACGATGCCGATCCGCTCCAGATTGCGGAAAGGCGAGGCGAGCAGCATGGCTTCATGCGGCGCCCATTCCTTGCCTCTGCGCATCTGCCGCTCTCCGCTACGTTCGGGCGAATAGGTTTCCATCAGCGGCTCAAGAATGTCGCGCCAGTTCGGTTCCGCCAGGATGCCTTTATCGTGAAAGAGGACGACGGCGCCGCCGGGCTCGATCAGTTTGTCCAGCGCCTGGAGTGTTGCCGGCCTGTCCATCCAGTGGAAGGAGCGGCCCATGACGCAGAGGTGCAGCTTGCCGATCTCGGCGCCGAGATCATAGGACGAGCCCTGACGAATATTGATGTCGACGCCAGCCGCCTTCGCGCCGGCCTCGACTTCAGCGAGCATTTCCGGCTCCGGGTCCATGGCGGTGACGGCCGCGCCCTGCAGCCGCGCGAAGGCGATGCCGAGCTGGCCGGGGCCGCAACCGAGATCCAGTACATGGCCGCCAGGCTTCAGGCCACTGCGCTCCGCGACGCGGGTAATCAGCCTGTCGGGATAGGGGATGCGATAACGCAGGTAATAGGCCGCGGTCGATTGAAAGCGCCGCGCTTCGAAGGGAACTGTGATCATTGGATATCATCCTCGGGGGAAAGGAACCACCACCTGTTAATCCCCAACTATGACCTGCTCGTGAAGTCACTTTTGCGCGATTTGTGGTGCGCGCGATGGCAAGCCCCATTGGGTTCTGGAGTGTAGGGCTGCCCCTCACCCTAATCCTCTCCCCGCTCGCGGGGAGAGGGAACTGCTCCGTATTTGCGGCTCTGCCATTCGTCTAGAACGGGCTATGGGATGCGGTAACTCCCTCTCCCCGCAAGCGGGGAGAGGGCTGGGGTGAGGGGCCAGGCAGGAAACGTGGCTTCATCAACCGCGCCCAGCCCCCAATCCCCGATCACTTGAACCCGGCAACCCCATGCGGGACATAAGGGCTCTCCAGCGCCTCGATTTCCTCCGTCGTCAGCTTGACCTCCAGCGAGGCCACGGCATCGGCAATGTGGCCGGGCTTGGAGGCGCCGATGATCGGTGCGGTGACGGCGCTCTTCTGCAGGATCCACGCGGTCGCGACCTGTGCGCGCGGGATGCCGCGTGCCTTGGCGACAGTGCCGACGGCCTCGACGATCTTGCGGTCGGCTTCCAGCGCTTGCGTGTAGAGCGTCTTGCCGAATTCGTCGGACTGGGTGCGGGCCGTCGCTTCGTCCCAGTCGCGGGTAAGCCGGCCGCGAGCAAGCGGGCTCCAGGGGATGACGGCGATCTTCTGGTCTTCGCAGAAGGGCAGCATCTCACGCTCCTCCTCGCGGTAGAGCAGGTTCAGATGGTCCTGCATGCTGACGAACTCGGTCCAGCCGTTGAGGCGCGAGGTGTAGATCGCCTTGGCGAACTGCCAGGCATACATGGAGGAGGCGCCGATGTAGCGCGCCTTGCCGGCCTTGACGACATCATGCAGCGCTTCCAGCGTTTCCTCGATCGGCGTCGTATAGTCCCAGCGATGGATCTGGTAGAGGTCGACATAGTCGGTGCCGAGACGGCGCAGGCTGTTGTCGATCTCGTCGAAGATCGCCTTGCGCGACAGGCCGGCGCCGTTCGGGCCAGGGCGCATGCGGTTGAAGACCTTGGTGGCTAGCACAATGTCGTCGCGCTTGGCGAAATCCTTGATGGCGCGACCGACGATCTCCTCCGAAGAGCCGTTGGAATAGGTGTTGGCCGTATCGAGGAAGTTGATGCCGGCTTCGATCGCCTGACGCAGCAGCGGACGGCTGTCATCTTCCTTCAGCGACCAGGCATGCGTGCCCTTGTTGGGATCGCCATAGGTCATGCAACCCAGGCAGATGCGTGAGACTTCAAGACCGGTCCTGCCGAGCTTTACGTATTCCATCGCTATTCTCCGTCCATTCGATTATCCGGCGCAAAGAGGCCCGCCGTCGCAAAGGCGGGATGCGTGCGTCACCAAAAGCAAATCGGCGGGTCAAGCTTGCCGCCGGTCGGTGCGTCAGTTCGTGAAGAGCTTCGAAGTATTCTTCAATAAATAAGGCGATTCGTCCGGCAGAGAAGACGGCAATCTCAAATGTTTCCTTGAACCCTGTGGGCGACAGGTGTTAGCTGCACCGCACAATTTTTGGAATTCTGCATGAAATTGCCCCCGCGTGATACTTATGAAGCCCTCTATCGCGACTTTCGTTGGGAGATTCCGGCGAAATTCAACATGGGACATGCTGTTTGCGACGCCTGGACCGAACAGGAACCGGATCGGGTCTGCCTCCAGCATTTCAATCCGGACGGCAATCACTTTTCCATGACCTACGGTGAGTTGCGGGACCGCTCCGCCTCTTTCGCCAATGCGCTTGTCGCGCTCGGCGTGCAAAAGGGAGATCGAGTGGCGCTGCTGTTGCCGCAGAGCTTTGAGACCGTCGTGGCACATGTG
Source organism: Martinezella hainanensis (assembly GCF_900094555.1). GTDB lineage: Bacteria > Pseudomonadota > Alphaproteobacteria > Rhizobiales > Rhizobiaceae > Rhizobium > Rhizobium hainanense. Next base: position 30,877 of record NZ_FMAC01000022.1, on the reverse strand, counting down.
GCAATCTACAAGATGGGCGCGATCGCCCTGCCGCTGGCGCTGCTCTTCGGTGCCGAAGCGCTGGAATACCGGCTGCAGGCGTCGGGAGCGTCGGCCATCGTGACCAACCGGTTCGGTCTCGAGCGGCTGCGCCCGATCAGGGACCGGCTGCCCGAACTGACGCAGGTGATCAGCATCGATGGCGCAGAAGAGGGCGTTGCCGGCTTTGCCGATCTGGTGGCAGCGCATCCGCCGCTGTTCGAGGTAGCCGACACCGGCCCGGACGACCCGGCATTGATGATTTTCACCTCGGGCACGACCGGGCCGCCCAAGGGTGCGCTGCACGGCCATCGCGTTCTGCCGGGCCATATTCCGGGCATGCAGTTTGCCCATGAGGGCTTTCCTCAGGCCGGCGACAGGCTCTGGACGCCGTCGGACTGGGCCTGGGCCGGCGGGCTTCTCAATGCGCTTCTTCCGAGCCTGATGCTCGGTGTTCCCGTCGTTTCCTCACCGGCGCAGAAGTTCGACCCACACATGGCCTTCCGCATCATGGCAGAAATGGAGGTGCGCAACGCCTTCATCCCGCCGACCGCGTTGCGGCTGTTGAAGGCCGTCGACAATCCGCGGGCACAATACGATCTCAAGCTGCGCACCATCGGTTCGGCGGGCGAGGCGCTTGGCCGCGAAACCTTCGAATGGGCGCGATCCGTGCTCGGTGTCAGCGTCAACGAGTTCTTCGGCCAGACAGAATGCAATTTCGTCCTTTCCTCAAGCGAAGCCTTCGGCGTCAGCCGTGGCGGGGCGACGGGTAAGGCAGCACCCGGCCATCGCGTCGCGATCGTCGATGCTGATGGTGTCGAGGTTCCCGTGGGCGAGACGGGGCAGATCGCCATCAAGCGGCCCGATCCGGTGATGTTCCTCGGCTACTGGCAGAACGAGGCCGCGACGGAGGCGAAATTCGCTAGGGATTGGCTGCTGACGGGCGATATCGGCCGGCAGGATGCGGAGGGCTATATTTCCTTCGTTGGCCGCGACGATGACGTCATCACCTCGTCGGGCTATCGCATCGGCCCGAGCGAGATCGAGGATTGCCTTGGCGGCCATCCGGCCGTGCAGCTTGCTGCCGCCGTGGGTAAACCGGATGCCGTCAGAACGGAAATCGTCAAGGCTTACGTCGTCCTCGTGCCCGGTCACGAGCCGAGCGAGGCGCTGGCGGCCGAAATCCGCGATTGGGTGAAGACGCGGCTTTCCATGCACGAATATCCGCGCGAGATCGAATTTGTCGATTCGCTGCCGCTGACGACGTCGGGCAAGGTGATCCGCCGCCTGCTGCGCGAGCGAGCGGCTGCAGAGGTCAGCGCTTCGTAAGCGACAGGATCTTTTCGCGCAGCAGCTTCGCCATGTTACGGGTGCTGCGATACATGTGGAGCTGCGTGGTCACCTGGCGGACGTCGCGGTCGCCGTTCGGCGTCAGGCCGATGATGAGCGTGCCCATATCTTCCCGTTCGTGCCAGAAGCGGCTCATGATCGGATGATCCGGCACCGCGCAGGAATCGGAGCGGACGACGTTGGCGTCGTCGAGATGCCATTCCGTCAGCTCACCCATCAGCAGCTTGCCCGGCGAATAGCGGGCATAGGCTTCGTCATAGGCGGTCTTCCACGTATAGGCCTCGCCACCCATGATGAGCACGATCATCGAGGCGATGGCCTTGCCATTGAGATCGATGGAGTGGATACGTACCGCGTCGATAGCTGCAAGGTTGGAAATCGCCTCGCGGGCAAAGGCGGCATGGTGCCGGTCCGTGACGAGAGCCGAGCGCTTCTTGCCCTTCCAGCCGCTTGCTTCCAGTGCCAGGAATTCTTCCATGCGTGTATGAATATCGCGCGGTTGACGCGCGACGCTGTAGGTGACTTCGCCCTGGCTTTCCAGCAGTCGCCACTGCCGGCGCATTTCCCGCAGGTGCGCGTTGGAAATCGCCCGCTTGAGATAGGAAAGCGCATCGTCATTGCTCTGGAGCATTGGACGCTGGAACGGGTTGGCGACGGCGATCGGCAGGTTCCGACCGATGGCGATGACCTTGGCCATCTGGACGAAACGACCGTTGAGGCGGACATCCGGCAATACGAGTGTGGTCGGCAGATGCAGCTCCGGCCGGGAGAGCGCTTCGAAAAGGTTGTCGAGCGTTTCGCCGGCATCCTCGGCGTCGAGCAGAGGCGTACCGAGCGGGCCGAAGGAGTTCGACCAGACGCGGACGATCGAGGGGCCAATCGCGAAGCCCGGCTTGTCGACCGTGAAGGGCAGCAGCAGGCGGATGCGGCTGCGCGTGCTGCTATTGTCCCGCATCAGCGCCAGCCGCACCTGCCGATCCTCAAGACGCGGCATAGCAGGCGCGAGGAAGCGGCCGGAGAAGAAGACGTTCGGCTCCATGGCGCGGTTGGACAGGAAGTCCAGCTCGTCCTGCAGTTCGTAGCCGAGCTTGCCGGGATAGAGGCAGAATTCGCGGCCGACGCGGCCGATTTCGACGCGGGCTTCGGCTTTCGGCGTTTCGAAGTGCAGCGCTGCGAGCGTATGCGTCAGGGCGTTCACTTGGCTGTCGGTGGTTTCTGTGTAGGGGGGACGTGCCATGATCAAAAGGCCCTCGTTGCCGATGGCGCCGCAGGGCGTCGCATAAGGGCGAATAGAGTAATGCCAAGCGCGTGGCGGACGGCGATGTGCAGGAGCAGCGCTTCGATCGCCATGGCGGTGGCGCCGGCAATTGCCGCTCCTTCGATACCGAGATGCGGGATGAGTGCGACGTTGAGGCCGACATTGGCAACGAGCGCCACAGCATAGAGATAGACGCAGAGCATCTGTTTATCCGCCATTGTCAGCAGTACTTCGGCAGGACCGACCAGCGCTCTTGCGAGGATGCCGGCAAGCAGGATCGCCATGACGATCTGACCCTCGGTGAAGGCAGCCCCGAACAGCGAAAGCAGGAGTTGCCCGGCCGCCAGCACCACGAGGCCGACGGCAAGCGCCGGAAAGAAGGACCAGCGTGTCGCTTCGGTCGCGAAGGCTGCGAGCTTGCTTCGATCGCCTTCGGCCAGGATGGCGGCAAAGCGCGGCCCGATGGCTGCCCTGACGGCGAAGGAGACGAAGAGCACCAGGGCCATCGTCTTGGCGGCGGCGAAGTAGACGGCGACTTCATCCGGATCGAGGAAAATGCCGACGACGATGACATCAGAATTTGTGAGGAGATAGCCGACGCCTTCAACCAGGAAGATCGGCAGGGCGACGGCTGTCCAGGCGCTGAATTCAATGGCTTTTGGGCCGTTTGGATAATGGCGGCGGAGGCGGAACGTCACTGCGAGATATTGCAGCAGGACGCTGGTGAAGGCGCCGGCAAGTGCCGCAGCCATGGCGGTGACGGCATCGCGCGGCGCGCCGGCGAGGATCGCGGCCACCATGAAGAGCAATATCAGCGTCGGGCGGATGAGGAAGGTCGGGCTCAGGGCCATGACCGGCCAGTGCTTGGCGCGAGCTGTGCCGTCCAGAACATCGCCGAGCGCGATCATCGGCACGGCAATCAGGCCGAGAAAGATCGGCATGACGTAATAATGTTCGATCATGCCACGTAAGGCGTAGATCAGCAATGCGCCGATCAGTGCCAGCGTGCCCGAGACGGCGACTACGAACAGGCGTGCCGTGGCGTTGAGGCCGCGAATGGCATCGTGATTGCCGCTGGCGTCATACTTCGGGAGGAAGCGGATGATGGCGGTCGGGAAGCCGAGGCAGGCGAGATTGCCGAACAAGATCATCAACACCCAGACGAAAACGAAGATGCCGTATTCGAACCGACCCATCAGGCGGGCAAGGATGATCTGCGAGAGAAAGGCGAGAGCAGCACCTGCGACGCGGATGACGAAGGCTGTCAGCGCCATGCGCTGCGAGGCAGCTTTCTCGTCCTGACCGGTGAGGAGAGTGCTCATCTTACGCAGATACGGCGATAGGGCGGCCCGCAATGCGGACGGCAACATTCTTTCCGCTGTTTGAAAGACCGCCATGATCGATACGCAATACTTTAAGTATGATCCCAAACTCGCGTTAGTCTTGGCAGAGGAGAGTTAAGAATCGGTTCTTGCGACACGTAAAAGTGGCCTTATCGAAGTGGATGGTTGTTTGTCGATCGAGCCGGAAAGCAACCTTGAGGCGCAATTCGCCCCTGAGCTGCCGCGCCAAACCGCCGGTGCAGGAAACGGGTGGCGGAGGTTCGTCCGGCATGCACAATCCAAGGTCTATCGGAGGAGGATTTGATGCTCACACTTTACGATTATCTGCCGTCGCAGAACGGCTGGAAGGCCAGGGTTCTGTTCGGCTTGCTCGATATTCCCCACCAGACCCGTCTGGTATCCATCTTCGAGGGTGAGGGGCGCACGGACGCTTTTCTCGATCTCAATCCGGCAGGCGGCATCCCCGTTCTCGAACTGGAGGATGGGCGCACCATTGCCGAGTCCAACGCAATTCTAGCTTACGTCGCCGACGGCACGCAGTTTCTTCCGACCGATCGCTATCGACGTGCCAAGGTCATGCAGTGGCTGTTCTTCGAGCAGTATCATGTCGAGCCGGTTATCGGTACGTTGCGCTTCTGGACGCTGACGGGGCGGCTCGAATCCAATGCCGTTATGGCCGCAGCCAAGCGCTCGGCCGGCCTTCGTGCGCTTGCAGCGCTCGAGCGAGGGTTGAAGAATACGCCGTTTCTTGTTGGTGGGACGCTTTCAATCGCTGATATCGCCGTTTACGCCTATGCCCACAGGGCAGCAGATTGCGGCTTCGTTCTCGACGACCACCCGGCACTCACCGCCTGGTTCGATCGGGTGCTTGACGTTATCGGGCCTGGCTATCCGATCCATCACTATAGTGAGGATCCACATACTGCGGTTTGAGCGCGCCTGGAGTTTCCATCGTTGCTCTGCACCGAGCGGCGTTCCAAGGCCTAGCAAACAGAAATGCCGCCCGGAGGCGGCATTTTATTCATTTGGCATCGGGTCGAAGACCTCAGACGACTTCGCTGCTTTCGAAGGCGCCGTGGCAGTGCTTGTACTTCTTGCCGGAGCCGCAGGGGCATGCCTCGTTGCGGCCGATGCGACCCCAGGTGGCCGGGTTGCGCGGGTCGCGATTTTCCGGAGATACGAAGCTTTCGTTTGCAAGCGCGAGCGGAGAGAATTCGTCCTCGCCCGTTGTCGCGTCGATATGACGGGCCTGCATCGGCGGCGTTTCCGGCTCGGCCGGCTGCTGCACGAGTTCGACACGTGAGAGCTGGGCGGTGACGGCCTGGCGCAGGTTGTTCAACAGTGCCTGGAACAGCTCGAAAGCCTCGGCCTTGTATTCCTGTAGCGGGTCGCGCTGCGCGTAACCGCGGAAGCCGATGACCGAGCGCAGGTGGTCGAGGTTGACGATATGCTCGCGCCAGAGATTGTCCAGGGTCTGCAGCACGATGGAGCGCTCGACATAGGTCATGATCTCGGGGCCGAAACGCTCGGCCTTTTCGGCCGCTGCCTTTTCGGCGGCTTCCGTCAGGCGGGCGCGGATGTCGTCTTCTGCAATGCCTTCTTCCTTGACCCAGTCATGAACGGGCATGTCGAGATCGAAGAAGTTGGCGACGCCGGCCTTCAGGCCATCGGCATCCCATTGTTCGGCATAGGCGCGCTCGGGGATGTGCCGTGAAACCAGATCCTCGATGACGTCGTGGCGCATGTCGCCGACGAATTCGGAGAGGTCCTTCGATTCCATCAGCTCGACGCGCTGGTCGAAGATGACCTTGCGCTGATCGTTCAGCACGTCGTCGTACTTCAGAACGTTCTTGCGGATGTCGAAGTTGCGAGCCTCGACCTTCTTCTGGGCGCGTTCCACTGCCTTGTTGATCCAGGGATGGACGATCGCTTCGCCTTCCTTGAGGCCGAGCTTCTGCAGCATGCCGTCCATGCGGTCGGAGCCGAAGATGCGCATCAGGTCGTCCTGGAGCGACAGGTAGAATTTCGAGCGGCCCGGGTCGCCCTGGCGACCGGAGCGACCACGCAGCTGGTTGTCGATACGGCGGCTTTCATGGCGCTCGGATGCGATGACGTAGAGACCGCCGGCAGCGATCGATTGCTGCTTGAGTTCCTTGATCTCCTCGGCGATGCGGGTAATGGCCGCGTCGCGTTCCGGACCCTGTTCCATTTCGTGCAGGTCGCGCTCGACCCGCATTTCCAGATTGCCGCCGAGCTGGATGTCGGTGCCGCGGCCGGCCATGTTTGTGGCGATCGTTACCGCGCCGGGAACGCCGGCCTGGGCAACGATATAAGCTTCCTGTTCATGGTAGCGCGCGTTCAGAACCTGGAAGTTGCTGAAGCCCCGCTTGCGCATGAGATCGGCGAGAAGTTCCGACTTCTCGATCGACGTCGTGCCGACCAGCACGGGCTGGCCGCGCTTGTGCGCGTCGAGGATCTCGTTGATGATGGCGTTATACTTCTCGGCATGCGTACGATAGACCTCGTCGTCCTCGTCGACACGCTGGATCGGCAGGTTGGTCGGCACCTCGATCACGTCGAGGCCGTAGATGTTGCCGAATTCTTCCGCTTCCGTCGAAGCCGTGCCGGTCATGCCCGCGAGCTTTTCGTACATGCGGAAGTAGTTCTGGAAGGTGATCTGCGCCAGCGTCTGGTTTTCCGGCTGGATCTGTACCCGTTCCTTGGCCTCGAGCGCCTGATGCTGGCCGTCCGAATAGCGGCGACCGGGCATCATGCGGCCGGTGAATTCGTCGATGATGACGACTTCGCCGTTGCGGACGATGTAGTCCTTGTCGCGCTGGAAGAGTTTGTGAGCCTTCAGCGCATTGTTGATGTGGTGGACGATCGCGACGTTCTCGACGTCGTAAAGCGATTCACCCTTCAACAGGCCGGCTTCGTTCAGCATGTTTTCCAGCTTCTCGGTGCCTTCTTCGGAGAAGTTGGCCGAGCGCTGCTTTTCATCGATTTCGTAGTCTTCCTTCGCCAGGCGGGGAATGAAGGCGTCGATGGTGATGTAGAGATCGGAACGGTCGTCGAGCGGACCGGAGATGATGAGCGGCGTGCGCGCTTCATCGACGAGGATCGAGTCCACTTCGTCGACGATCGCGAAACTATGGCCACGCTGAACCATCTGGGCGCGCTCATACTTCATATTGTCGCGCAGATAGTCGAAGCCGAGTTCGTTGTTGGTGGCGTAGGTGATGTCGCAGGCATAGGCGTCATGCCGCTGTTCATCCGACAGGCCGTGGACGATGACGCCCGTCGTCAGGCCGAGGAAGCTGTAGAGGCGGCCCATGGTGCCGCTGTCGCGTTGCGCCAGATAATCGTTGACCGTGACGACATGCACGCCCTTGCCGGCGAGCGCGTTGAGGTAGACCGGCAACGTCGCGACGAGGGTCTTACCTTCACCGGTCTTCATTTCGGCGATGGCATTGGAATGAAGGATCATGCCGCCGATCAGCTGCACGTCAAAAGGTCGCATGCCGAGAACGCGGCGCGAGGCTTCGCGGGCAACGGCGAAGGCGGGTACGAGAAGATCGTCGAGCGTCTTGCCTTCCGCAAGCTGCTGGCGGAACTCAACCGTCTTGGCGGCGAGAGCTTCATCGGACAGCGCGCGCATCTGCTGCTCGAGCGCATTGATTGCGGCTACTTGCGGCTGGAACGATTTGACCCTGCGGTCGTTGGACGAGCCGAACAACTTGCGGGCAATTCCACCTAGGCTGACCATGTGACTGGTCCTTTCTGAGATTTCATCCGGCCGTTTCCTGCTTTATCCCTTCCCGAAAAAAACGGGAGTATAGCACAAAACGGCCGGAAACTGTTCTGGACGCGAGGTTGCGTGACAGATAAGAGGGGGGTCGATTGATGTCAACGGGATTTGGCCGATACAGAAAGGCCACATTCTCCTGCTGAAGGCTTTTTCACGCCGGAATCACGTCTGTCGAGCCGGTCGAGACCACCGAAGGGTTATTTTATGTTGAAGTACAACAAACTTGCTGCTGCGGTTGCTTTCGCAACAATCGTTACCTTCCAGGCTCCGGTCTTCGCGGCCGACGCCAAGGACCCCGTTGTCGCCAAGGTCGGCGATGTCGAAATCCATCAGTCTGAACTCGATCTGGCAATCGCCAATCTCGATCCGCAGCTCGGCCAGCTTCCGGACGACCAGAAGAAGGTCGCAGCACTTTCGGCCTCGGTCGATGTGAAACTGCTGTCGCAGAAGGCTGCCGCAGAGAAGCTCGACCAGACGCCGGATTTCCAGGCCCATATGGCCTATCTGCGTGACCGTGAGCTGCACAATGCCTATTTCAAGGCCCATGTTGCCGACGCCATCAAGGATGATGAAGTCAAGGCTCGCTACGACAAGGAAGTCGCAGCCCTGCCGAAGCAGGAAGAAGTTCATGCCCGCCACATCCTCGTAAAGACCGAGGACGAAGCCAAGGCGATCATCAAGGAACTCGACGCCGGCAAGGATTTTGCCACGCTCGCCAAGGAAAAGTCGACCGACCCGAACAAGGCTGACGGTGGCGATCTTGGTTATTTCGGCCATGGCCGCATGGTCAAGGAATTCGAAGACGCGGCTTTCGCTCTTCCGGTCGGCACCTACACGAAGACCCCGGTCAAGACCGATTTCGGCTGGCACGTCATCAAGGTCGAGGACAAGCGCAATGCTCCTCCTCCGCCGTTCGACCAGGTCAAGGACCAGGTTCGTCAGCTCGTCATGCGCGACAAGTATCTTGAACTCCTGAACAAGGCCAAGGCGGACACCAAGGTCGTCATCAACGACCCGGCGCTGAGCAAGGCCTATGACGATGCGCAGAAGCAGCAGGATGCGGCACCGGCCGACGACGCCGTTGCTCCTGCCGATGGTGCGGCAGCGCCCGACGCGCAGCCGCAGCAGTAAGTAGTCGCGAATAGAATCATCAGGGCCCGGTTTTTCCGGGCCCTTCACTATCAGGGTGGCTCTCATGTCCGGTTCCGTCTCTCCGCTCGCTCCCAAATCCTTCATTTCCATGCCGGCTTTGCGCGGCGTGCGCATGACTACGGCGTCCGCCGGCATCAAGTACAAGAACCGGACCGACGTCCTGTTGATGGTCTTCGACAAGCCGGCTGCCGTTGCCGGCGTGTTCACCCGTTCGAAGTGTCCTTCGGCGCCTGTCGATTTCTGCCGTCAGAATCTCGCGCATGGCAGCGCCCGCGCCGTCGTCGTCAATTCCGGCAATGCCAATGCCTTCACCGGTCTGAAGGGCCGCCAGGCGACGGAACTGACCGCCAAGTCCGCGGCTTCGGCCGTCGGCTGCGGTGAAAACGAAGTCTATCTCGCCTCGACAGGCGTTATCGGCGAACCGCTTGACGCCACCAAGTTTGCCGGCGTGCTCGACACGATGGCCAAGGATGCCGTCAACGATTTCTGGTTCGAGGCCGCCAAGGCGATCATGACCACGGATACCTATCCGAAGGTCGCGACCCGCACCGCCGAGATCGGCGGCGTCAAGGTGACCATCAACGGCATTGCCAAGGGCGCCGGCATGATCGCGCCTGACATGGCGACGATGCTCTCCTTCGTGGTCACCGATGCCGATATTTCCTCCGCCGCGCTGCAGATGCTGCTGTCCGAAGGTGTCGGCCCGAGCTTCAACTCCATGACCGTCGATAGCGATACCTCGACCTCGGACACGCTGATGCTGTTTGCCACGGGTGCCGCCGCGGCTGACGGGCAGGCTCATATCGACCGTGCCGACGATCCGAAGCTTGCCGCCTTCCGCGCCGCTCTCAACGAGCTCCTTAAGGATCTCGCCATTCAGGTCGTGCGCGACGGCGAAGGTGCCACCAAGATGCTCGAAATCACCGTAACGGGCGCCGAGAACGATGCCGCTGCCAAGCGCATCGCCCTTTCGATTGCCAATTCCCCGCTGGTCAAGACCGCGGCTGCCGGTGAGGATGCCAACTGGGGCCGTGTCGTGATGGCCGTCGGCAAGGCCGGCGAGATGGCGGATCGCGACAAGCTCGCCATCTGGTTCGGTGACGTCCGCGTTGCCGTCAACGGCGAGCGCGACGCTTCCTATTCGGAAGAAGCCGCCTCGAATGTCATGAAGCAGCAGGATATTCCCGTGAAGGTCGATCTCGGCCTCGGCAATGGTCGCGCAACGGTCTGGACCTGCGACCTCACCAAGGAATATGTTGCCATCAATGGCGACTACCGGAGCTGATATTCTGCCGATGCATGCGCAGTCCACGATAAACAAGCTGCCCTTGGTGCGCAGGCTGGAAGCTGTAGGCTTCCGGGCCTGGCCCGCCTCGTCGGTGCAGTATGATGGCAGTTGGCAGATCCGGCTAACGGCGGGTCATCCGTCGAAGCGGCTGAATTCTGTCGTGCCGCTCGATCCCTCCGATCATCGCGATCTCGAAATCCGACTGGCAAAAGCGCAGCGCAAGTTCGAGGCCTATGGCAGGCCGATGGTCGTGCGTGAGACGCCGCTCGCCTCGCCGAAGCTCATCGATCTCCTGCGGGAGCACGGCTGGACTTGCTTTGACGAGACGATCGTCATGACCGCCAATCTCGTCGACCTCGAGTTGCCTGACATGCTGGATCATCTGCCGAGCCACGATGTCGGCCGCTTTGTGGATGCAAGCCTCGTCGTCGATCAAGCGGACCCCGCCTTGAAGCCGGCACTGGCCGAGGTGGTGAGCGGCATCAAGCCGCCATCGGGCCTCTTCGTCATCGAGGATGCCGAAGCCGGTCCTTTGGCAACGACGCTTTGCGTGCAGGACAATGATCTTGCCGGCGTCATGTCGGTTGCCGTCTCGCCGCAGCATCGGCGCAAGGGGCTGGGCGTCGAGATCCTGACCTCTGCCTTGCGCTGGGCTCGTATGCGCAGCGCCAAGACCGCCTGGCTTCAGGTTAGCGCCGACAATGCTCCGGCTTTGGCGCTCTATGTCCGCTTCGGTTTCCGCGAAGCCTATCGCTATTGCTATTGGCAACCGCCGAGGGCTGCATGAGCGAGGCTGGCCGCAAGATCGTTCTCGTTGCTGCTTGTGCGCTTATCGACACGGATGGCCGCATCCTGCTGGCGCAGCGTCCTGAGGGTAAATCGCTCGCTGGACTTTGGGAATTTCCCGGTGGCAAAGTCGAAGCTGGAGAAACGCCCGAGGAGACCCTGGTGCGCGAGCTGCAAGAAGAGCTTGGCATCCAGACGAAGATCGCCTGTCTCGCGCCGCTGACCTTTGCCAGCCATACTTATGAAACCTTCCATCTGCTGATGCCGCTTTATATCTGCCGGCGCTATGAAGGAATCCCGCATGGTCGGGAAGGGCAGGCGATCAAATGGGTGCGGCCGCAAGCCTTGCGGGATTATCCAATGCCGCCAGCCGACGAGCCGCTGATCCCGTTCCTGCAGGATTTGCTTTAGCGTCAGCAGTCGTTCCAGCTGCTGACGACTACGCTCCTTGCCGGGGCGCGTCTCGTCTCAGATATCTTTAAATCGGAAGTTCGACTTGGTGAGCTGATCGAGGCTGTTCGCCTCCGAGGCTCTAGGCGTGTGATCCGACTTCGCGATTTTTCGGACCAGCTCGGTCAGCAACTCGGTCTGTCTGGCCGAGTTTCTGGTCATTGTTTCCAGATGTTGAAGCATCAAGCCGAAGGCACTGATCAAGGCTCCAGCCAAGATAATACCGAATACAGGCGGAAAGTCGGGGGTCAACGGGTTGTTGCGGCCGACCACGATAACAACGACGAGAATGAGCAAACCTACAGCGATGATAAAGCCGCCGGCTATCTTCAGAAGTGTTGCCATGTCGTCTCGCGAAATTGGAGTTCATTAGGTCCGCTGATCTATGGATATAGTATATGCAATTTTAAATTGCAAATCCGTCAGGACTCTTTCTTATGGCTGCACTTTGGAGGCGAGTTTTGATGTGCGGCGACGAAAACGGATTTTTGTAAATCTTGCCGTATCCGATCGGTGCGTCCAACGACGACACATGGCAAGTATGGTTAACGAGAATTAGCCATTTGAAATCAGGCCGATAGTCCGAATCACGCACTGTCCCGGAATTTTACGTCTCATTAATTTGCATGTGGATATTAAGGGATCGTTTATGACCTTCTGGCATTGAATTCTCTCAATCAAGCGGTTGTTGGGTGCGTTAAAGAAGGCTTGACATAATGGACGACGATTTCTGGAAAGCTGTTCAGGAAAAAGAGCAGTCATATTCCACGTCGCGCAGGACGGGCGCGTTAAATATCGCTTTGCTGTTCGGTACGGCAGCGGTCGCGCTTTCGCTTATTCTCACGCCAATGCTCTCCGACAAGTCGAAGTCGCGCGTGCTTGCAAGCGCGCCGGACATCGACAATATTACTACCGGTTCGATCCCGCAAACCGAGAACGGCAAGCGTTATACGATCCGCCGCAGCGTGTTGCAGCAAGAGCCGGGTTCGGTCTGCATCGTTCAGGGATATGGTACCGACAGCGGCTGCCAATAGTGCATGAGCATAGCCTGCCGGATGCCATGACGAGCATCGGATTCATCAGTTGTCCAATGCTGGGAGCTTCGAGCTTATGCGTTCCGTTCGGCGTATTTTCACTGACAAGACCGGTGCCACGGTTATCGAATACGGCCTGATCGCCGCCTTGATGTCGGCTGCGATCATTAGCGGCATCGGCGCCTTCGGTGGCAGCCTCTCAAGCACATTCAATATTCTGTCCAATACGGTACAGAATTCGGCAGCGTCCCAGAACTGACGCGGCTGGCAAAAAGCTGGCTATTGCTTGAGCTTATGCTCTTCGACCTTGAGCGCATCGGCCAAACGCGCCTTGGCCGAACCCGGTTGCAGCGGCTTCTGCTGGCTTTCGTGCGGCGTCCAGCCTGAAACATAGATGATCGAGAATGTCGCCCTGATCCGACCGTCCGGATCGGAGTAGCGCTCGGCATAGAGTTCGGCGGCGCGCAGGAAAAAGGCGCGCGTCAGCGGCTTGCGGCTGCGATCGGCCAGCGGATTGGTCATGCCCATGGCGCGCAGGTCGCGCATCAGGGCAAACAGATTGTCGTAGCGCACCGTGTAGGTCTCGGCGTCGATGACGGGCAGGGTAAAGCCGGCGCGCTGCAGGAGACCGCCGACATCGCGGACATCGGCAAAGGGGATGACACGCGGGCTTGCGCCGCCCGTCAGCTCGATCTCGGTTGCGAGCAGCACGTCGCGCAATTCCTGAAGGGTTCCTGAGCCGGGGATTGCCGCGAGAAAAAGCCCGTCGGCCTTCAAGGCCCGGCGGACCTGGATGAAGACGCCGGGCGTGTCGTTGGTGACATGCAGGCTGAGTGGCGAAAGCACGAGATTGACCGATTCCGCCTCCAGCGGCAGTTCCTCCGGCGGCGCCTCGATAAGGGCCTCGCCGGGGGCGGCAAAACCCATTTCGCTTTCGATCCTTTTCAAATGACCGATCTTGCCGGTTGCCAGAGCCAGGCGTGCGGCAATGCCGGTCGCGCCATGCAGCTCGACGGCCTCGTCGAAATGGCGTTCGGTGACACCAAGCCGCTCCGCCAGTTCGCCGGCGGCAATATCGAGCAGGAAGGCTGCCTTCGGATCGCCTTGTCTGAAGGCTCGGCGCTTGCGGGCTGCAAGCAGCGATTGGTCGAACACGATTTCCATGGCGATTTCCTGCAATATCATCAATTCGGCGAGGCCGCAGCGGCCACGCGCGTTTTCCCTTCGCAAAGCCTGCGGGAAAAAGCTAGTCTCAATCATATGGGGATGATGGGACGCGAAATCACCTTTTCGATGCTGGGGGCAGGACTGAAAAGGCCCTTCGTGGCGCTCGCCGATCTTGTCTATCCGCCGGCCTGCCCAGGCTGCGGGGTTTCCATCGGCGCGCATCGGGGTCTTTGTCCGGCGTGCTGGTCCGGTATTCGCTTCATTGAGCGGCCCTATTGCGAGATCCTTGGCAGCCCGTTTTCCCATGATCTCGGTGCCGGCATTTTGAGTGCCGAAGCGATCGCCGATCCGCCCGTCTTCGACCGTCTGCGATCCGCCGCCGTTCATGACGGCATTGTGCGCGACCTCGTTCTCAGCCTGAAATATCGCGATCGCACCGATCTCGCGCCGATGATGGCCGGCTGGATGCTGCGTGCCAGTGATGGCACGATTGCGAGTTGCGATGCGATCATTCCGGTGCCGCTGCATCGTGCGCGGCTGTTTTCGCGCAAGTACAATCAGGCTGCCGAGCTTGCTCGGCATATCGCCCGCCTTTCGGGGAAGCCGCTGCTGGCCGCAACACTCCTGCGCATCAAGCGGACGAGCCAGCAGGTTGGTTTGGGGGCCAAGGCGCGGCAAGACAATGTGCGCGGCGCCTTCGCCGTCTCCGAGTACCGGGCCGCCGATGTATTCGGGCGGCGCATCGTTCTTGTCGACGACGTTTATACGACTGGCGCTACGGTTGCGGCAGCGACACGCGCCCTGAAGAAAGCAGGGGCGGCCGATGTCACGGTTTTGACCTTTGCAAGGGTCGTCGGCCATCTTATATGACAATCGGTATAGGCTTTTCCGGAGTGGATCATGGCATCCGTCGTTATTTATACGCGTGAATTCTGCGGCTATTGCGCCCGCGCGAAGTCGCTGCTCGAATCCAAGGGCGTCGACTATGTCGAACACAATGCGACCTATTCGCCTGACATGCGGCAGGAAATGATCGCCAAGGCGAATGGCGCCTCGACCTTCCCGCAGATCTTCATCAATGGCGAGCACGTCGGCGGCTGCGATGATATCCATGCGCTCGATCGGGCCGGCAAGCTCGACCCGATGCTGGCTGCCTGACCTGTTCTTGACAAGGGAGAAACCGATGAGCTTCAAGGCTGCTGCCATCCAGATGTGTTCCGGTGTCGATCCGGTAAAGAACGCGGCTGATATGGCGCGCCTGGTGCGCGATGCCGCCTCCAAGGGTGCGATCTACGTGCAGACGCCGGAGATGACCGGCGCGGTGCAGAAGGATAGGCCGGCCATGCGCGCCGTACTGCGCGACGAGCCGAACGATCTCATCGTCAAGACGGCGTCCGAGCTTGCCAAGGAACTCGGCATCCACCTGCATATTGGCTCGACCGCCATTGCGCTCGATGACGGCAAGATCGCCAATCGCGGTTTTCTCTTCGGTCCCGACGGCAAGCTCATCAACCGCTACGACAAGATCCACATGTTCGACGTCGATCTCGACAATGGCGAGAGCTGGCGCGAGAGCGCCGTCTACCGACCCGGCTCGGAGGCGCGCATCGCCTCGTTGCCTTTTGCCGAGCTCGGCTTTTCCATCTGCTACGACGTGCGCTTTCCGCAGCTCTTCCGCGCCCAGGCCGTTGCCGGCGCCGAGGTGATGACGGTGCCCGCCGCCTTCACCAAGCAGACCGGTGAGGCGCATTGGGAAATCCTGCTGCGCGCCCGCGCCATCGAAAACGGCATGTTCGTCATTGCCGCCGCTCAGGCTGGCAAGCATGAGGACGGCCGTGAAACCTTCGGCCATTCGATGATCGTCGATCCCTGGGGCAAGGTGCTGGCATCCGCCGGCGGCGCGGGCGAGGCCGTCGTCATCGCCGAGATCGATGTGGCTGCGGTGAAATCCGCCCATGACAAGATACCGAACCTGAAGAATGCGCGTGAGTTTTCGCTGGAGAAGATCGCGACGCCGGCGGCTGGAGGCGTCGCTGCTTGATCCGTTATTCGCTTCACTGTGACAATGCCCATGAGTTCGAGGGCTGGTTTTCCGAAAGTGCCGATTTCGACCGCCAGGTCGCAAGCGGGTTCCTTACCTGTCCTGTCTGCAATTCGGCTGTGATTTCCAAACTGCTGATGGCGCCTTCGGTTTCGACGGCGCGCAAAAAGGACGAGATGCAGACGGTTGCCATGAATGCGGCGCGCAAAGAGGCAATGACCAAGCTCAAGGAAGCGGTCGACGCCATCAAGGCCAATGCGGAGGATGTCGGCGCGAAGTTTCCCGAGGAAGCCCGCAAGATCCATTATGGCGAGGCGGATGCGCGCGGGATTATCGGCAAGGCGACGCCGGACGAAGCGCAGGCGCTTGTCGAAGAGGGCATCGAGATCGCCGCGATCCCTGTGCTGCCAGACGATATCAACTGATGCCGGCAAGCGCTGGCAAGCATCTCGCCATGTATAATTTCGGGCTGCATGTCGCGGCCTATGAAAGCCCTGCCGTCGAGGGATTTCGCTTGCGGGAAGCAGCGAATTTCGAGGCCGCCGCCCGCGCGCATGGTTTTATCGGTCGATCCGGCTACGCCGGCGAGCCGGGCACTCCCTGCTGGGGCGAGCAAGTCTTCCCGCGCTTCATAAAGGGCAGCGGCTTTCAGACGGCGCCGTCGTCGCTCTCGCTCTGGGCCGATATCGAATCGCTGATGGCATTCACCTATAGCGGCGTGCATGCCGACGCCCTGAAGGGTGCGCGGCACTGGAACGTCAGGCAGAGCTGGCCGCCGCTTGTCCTTTGGTGGGTGGATCACGGGGCCGTTCCGGAATGGAAGGATGGCGTCGAGCGCTTTGAACATCTGCACGATCACGGTGCCAGCCCGGCTGCCTTCTCATTCAAGCAGCCCTATGGACCTGATGGCCGGCCTCAGGAGATCGATCGCCTTCGTATCAAGGAGATCGTTGCTGGCAACGCCGTGGGCCAGGGCGAATTGCTGGCACATGTGCTGACGCTGAAAGTCTGAGGCAAGTTCGCCGAAGTGCGATCAGCTCAAGTTCGCTCGCTTCGCCAACAGCATGTAGTTGACGTCCATATCTTTCGAGAGATTCCAGCGATCCTGCAGCGGCGAATAGAAGACGCCGGTTCGGGCGATGATGTCGAGGCCGCTTGCGGCGAGCGGCTTTTCGATCTCTTCCGGACGCACCAGCTTTTCATATTGATGGGTGCCGCGCGGCAGCCAGCGCAGCACGTTTTCCGCCGCGAAAATGGCAAGGGCCGCTGCCTTCATGGTGCGGTTGATGGTCGCAACGAACATCAGGCCGCCGGGGCGCACCATTTTCGCGCAGGTGGAGAGGAAGAATTCGACGTCGGCGACATGCTCGACCACTTCCATGTTCAGCACGATATCGAAGGTCTCACCGGCCTCGGCCAGTTGTTCGGCGGTGACGGCGCGGTAGTCGACCGGAACGCCGGAGGCACTCGCATGCGTCGAGGCGATGCCGATGTTCTTCTCGGACGGATCGGCGCCGACCACGCTGGCGCCCATGCGTGCCACCGGCTCGGACAGCAGGCCGCCGCCGCAGCCGATGTCGAGCACGCGCAGGCCTTCCAGAGGCCGGCTGCTCTTCGGGTCGCGGTCGAAATTCTCGCAGGCGCGGTCGCGGATATAGGCAAGGCGCACCGGATTGAACTTGTGCAGCGGCTTGAACTTGCCGGTCGGACTCCACCACTCGGCCGCCATGGCGGAAAAACGGTCCACTTCGCTCTGGTCGATCGTGCTCTTTGCCGTTTCGCTCATGGCTCACTCCGTGATCTGCGTCATTCCGTGGTTTGGATGACCGCAAGCAAATAATTCTTACCCGAAGGGTGAAGTCGGACGATCGATGCGCGATGTCAAGGGCCTGCGACCTTCGATCAGCTGTGGGGTATCTCGATCGCGGGGCGCGAATTGCGATGCGGAGGTTGACATGGAGGTATCTTATGGCCGATCAATCGCCGGGCTGTGAAATGAGCTTTCGGAACCGGGATCGATTGCGATCGACTGGCTTGTAGAGGAGTTCCTCATGAGACCACTCCGTCTCGCAATGACCGTCGCCATGTGCTGGTTTGCGGCCAGCCATGCAAATGCCGGGGACGGCAAGGGGTTTCGCCTGACGATCGACGGGGTCAGCGTCGGCATCAATCCCGGCGATACGCTCGAAGTCACCATGAAGGATGGCCGGAAGGTTCCGGTGGAACTGCAGCGCAGCGAAACGGTGACCTTCACCGGCGGCAAATTCTCCTTCGATCATGACGGTAAATTCACGGTCGCAAAGACGGATCTGGGCGACGGCGTGCAGCAATATGCGCTGATGACGCCGATCGGCACCGGCATCATCGTCCAGGTCTATAAGGGCCTCAATCCCTCCAGCTATACCGATGTCGTACTGCAGCAGATGGTGCAGGAGAGCATCAATGGCGGTGCGAAGATCAGCAAGCGGCCAACCGAGCGCACATTGCCGAGTGGCAGCGTGCTGAAGGGCGTGAAGGCCGAAACGAAGACGGACGACGACGTCATGGAGTATGAGATCGTCGCGACCGGCCGGCCGGAAGGCGGCGTGCTCGTCGCCACGTTCCTCAACAAGGAAAACATCCCCAAGGAAGGGGGCGTTCTCGACAAGCTCTGGGCGACCTTAAAAGTGGATTTTTAGAGTAAACTTTTCGTCGCCTCTGGCGTCCGATGCTATTGCACCTGCCCGACAAACTCGCTAAGAGACGGCCCCATTGAGATCACGCTTTTCCGGCTACCGAACCGGGAGGGCGATTTTGCATGTCGGGCTATCCGCATTCGGCCGCCCGGCGCAGGGTACTGGTAGAGGCACATGGCACGCATCGTGATGAAATTCGGCGGAACCTCCGTCGCGGATCTGGACCGTATCAAGAACGTCGCACGCCATGTGAAACGCGAGGTCGATGCCGGTCACGAAGTGGCAGTCGTCGTTTCCGCCATGTCCGGCAAGACCAACGAGCTGGTCGGCTGGGTTCAGAACATGCCGAAAGTCGCCGGTGCCGATCATTCGATCTACGATGCGCGCGAATATGACGCCGTTGTCGCTTCGGGCGAGCAGGTCACGTCAGGCCTGCTGGCGATTGCGCTGCAGGCCATGGGCATCAACGCCCGCTCCTGGCAGGGCTGGCAGATTCCGATCCGCACCGACAATGCGCATGGTGCGGCCCGCATTCTCGACATCGACGGCGAGGATATGATCCGCCGCATGAAGGAAGGCCAGGTGGCTGTCGTTGCCGGCTTCCAGGGTCTCGGTCCGGACAATCGCCTTGCGACGCTCGGTCGCGGCGGTTCTGACACGTCCGCTGTTGCGATCGCCGCCGCCGTCAAGGCCGACCGTTGCGATATCTACACGGATGTCGACGGCGTCTACACCACCGATCCACGCATCGAGCCGAAGGCACGTCGCCTGAAGAAGATCGCCTTCGAGGAAATGCTCGAAATGGCCTCCCTCGGCGCCAAGGTGCTGCAGGTGCGCTCGGTCGAACTGGCCATGGTGTTCAAGGTTCGCACCTTCGTGCGCTCTTCTTTCGAGGATCCCGATGCTCCGGGCATGGGCGATCTGCTTAACCCGCCCGGAACGCTGATTTGTGACGAGGAAGAAATCGTGGAACAGGAAGTAGTCACCGGCATTGCCTATGCCAAGGATGAGGCTCAGATTTCGCTGCGCCGTCTTGCCGACCGGCCGGGCGTCTCCGCCGCGATCTTCGGGCCGCTGGCCGAGAACCACATCAATGTCGATATGATCGTCCAGAATATTTCCGAGGACGGTTCCAAGACCGACATGACCTTTACGGTTCCTTCGGGTGATGTCGAGAAGGCGTTGCGCGTTCTCGGCGAAAACAAGGAAAAGATCGGCTACGACGTCGTCCAGAGCGAATCAGGTCTGGTCAAGGTTTCGGTCATCGGCATCGGCATGCGCTCGCATGCAGGCGTGGCCGCGACCGCTTTCCGGGCACTTGCCGAAAAAGGCATCAACATCAAGGCCATTACGACGTCAGAAATCAAGATTTCCATCCTGATCGACGGTCCTTATGCAGAACTCGCAGTCAGGACTTTGCATTCCTGCTACGGTCTGGATAAGAGTTGATTCACGACTGCTGACGACGGACCGTGACGGAGGTGAGTTTCGGCCGGCCCTGACGTGGGCAAGACAGGCATGAGATCTTGATTCGGGAGCTAGTGGCGCAATGAGAGACCTATCCGGCGGTCCACGCGTTCTGCTCAAGCGGCTACGCGAATTGATGGCGGAGCCGCTGGAGCCGCAGGAGCGTCTTGACCGGATCGTCCGCCAGATTGCCAGCAACATGGTCGCAGAAGTGTGCTCGGTCTATGTGCTGCGCGCCGACGGTGTCCTTGAACTTTACGCCACCGAGGGTCTGAATAAAGAGGCCGTCCACCTCTCGCAATTGAAGATGGGGCAGGGCCTCGTCGGCACGATCGCCGCATCCGCCCAACCGCTCAATCTTTCGGATGCGCAATCGCACCCAGCCTTCCGTTATCTGCCGGAAACCGGCGAAGAGATCTACCACTCCTTCCTCGGCGTGCCGATCCTGCGCACCGGCCGGTCGCTCGGCGTTCTCGTCGTTCAGAACAAGGCGAGCCGCAACTATCGCGAGGAAGAGCTGGAGGCGCTCGAAACGACGGCCATGGTGCTGGCCGAGATGATCGCCACCGGCGAGCTGAAGAAGATCACCAAGCCCGGCCTGGAGCTTGATCTTACCCGCTCCGTCACCATCGATGGCGACACCTACAATGAGGGCATCGGCCTCGGCTATGTCGTGCTGCACGAGCCGCGCATCGTCGTCACCAACCTCTTGAACGAGGATGCCGACAAGGAAATCGGCCGTCTCGCCGAAGCACTCGGCTCGCTGCGCATCTCGATCGACGACATGCTGTCGCGTCGCGACGTGTCCATGGAAGGCGAGCATCGCGAGGTGCTTGAGACCTACCGCATGTTCGCGCATGACCAGGGCTGGGTGCGCAAACTCGAGGAAGCTGTCCGCAACGGCCTGACCGCCGAAGCCGCCGTCGAAAAGGTGCAGAGCGACACCAAGGCGCGCATGATGCGCCTGACCGATCCCTATCTGCGCGAGCGCATGCACGACTTTGAAGATCTGGCGAACCGCCTGCTCCGGCAGCTCATCGGCCATTCGGGCCGCACGAGCGCCGAAGGTTTCCCGGGTGATGCCATCATCTTCGCGCGCGCCATGGGTGCGGCAGAGCTGCTCGATTATCCGCGGGCCAATATTCGCGGCCTAGTTCTGGAAGAGGGCGCGGTCACCAGCCACGTCGTCATCGTGGCGCGTGCCATGGGCATCCCGGTCGTCGGACAGGCGGTCGGTGTTGTTGCGCTGGCGGAAAACGGCGATCCGGTCATCATCGATGGCGACGGCGGTCACGTGCATCTGCGGCCGATGGCCGATCATCAACGCTCCTATGAGGAGAAGGTGCGGTTCCGCGCTCGTCGGCAGGAGCAGTTCCGAGCGCTGCGCTCCGTCGAGCCGGTTACCAAGGACGGGCAGCGCATCTCTCTGCTGATGAATGCCGGCCTTTTGGTCGACCTGCCGCAGCTTGCCGAATCCGGCGCCGAGGGTATCGGTCTGTTCCGCACCGAGCTGCAGTTCATGATCGCCTCGACCATGCCGAAGGCGGAAGAGCAGGAAGTCTTCTATCGCAATGTCATGAAGCAGGCGGGCGGTCGTGTCGTTACCTTCCGCACGCTCGACATTGGCGGCGACAAGGTCGTTCCCTATTTCCGCGCCCATGAGGAAGAGAACCCGGCGCTCGGCTGGCGTGCCATCCGCCTGTCGCTCGATCGGCCGGGTCTGCTGCGCACGCAGCTCCGGGCCATGCTGAAGGCTGCGGCCGACAACGAATTGAAGATGATGGTGCCGATGGTGACGGAAGTCTCCGAGATCAGGGCGGTGCGCGAGCTCCTGCAGAAGGAGGTGCAGCACCTCTCACGCTTCGGGCATAGCCTGCCGCGCAAGCTGCAGTTCGGCGCCATGCTGGAAGTGCCGGCGCTCCTGTGGCAGCTGGACGAACTGATGGCGGAAGTCGATTTCGTTTCGGTCGGCTCCAACGACCTGTTCCAGTTTTCGATGGCGGTTGATCGCGGCAATGCCCGGGTTTCGGATCGCTTCGACCCGCTCGAACGTCCGTTCCTGCGTATCCTGCGTGATATCGTACGCGCCGGCGAGAGCAACAAGACGCCGGTGACGCTTTGCGGCGAACTGGCCGGCAAGACGATTTCGGCCATGGCCCTGCTCGGCATCGGCTTCCGCTCGGTTTCGATGTCGCCGGCCTCGATCGGCCCGGTCAAGGCAATGCTGCTCGGGCTTGACCTCAAGGCCCTCTCCGATGTCATGGAGGCCGCACTCGATGACAAGCAGCCGACGGCTTCGATGCGGGATATCCTTGTAGGCTTTGCCGAGAGCCACAATATTCCGCTTTAGCGCGTGATCCTGAAAAACACGAAGCGGTTTGCAGGCAGGGTCATGCGCATCACAACATCAAAGCAGAGATAATAAGAAGAATTGGAGTACAGGGTGGCGAAGCTCCCCGTTGAAAAAATGCGCGAGTTGGAACGTCGTTTCGGCGAGATCGAGGCGCGCATGTCCGCCGGCCCGGCCGCGGATGTCTATGTGAAGCTTGCTTCCGAATATTCTGAACTGCAGCCGGTCGTGACCAAGATCCGCGACTACGAGCGCGCCCTTGCCGAGGTCGCCGATCTCGAAACCATGCTCTCTGACAAATCCGTCGATCGCGAGATGCGCGATCTTGCCGAAATGGAGCTGCCCGAGGTTAAGGAGCGCATCGAGACGCTGGAAAAGGACATCCAGATCGAGCTTCTGCCGAAGGATGCCGCCGACGAGAAGAGCGCGATCCTCGAAATCCGCGCGGGCACCGGCGGTTCCGAAGCGGCGCTTTTCGCTGGCGATCTTTTTCGCATGTATGAGCGCTTTGCCGCCAGCAACGGCTGGAAGGTGGAAGTACTTTCGGCGAGCGACGGCGAAGCCGGCGGCTTCAAGGAAATCATCGCCACAATCAGCGGCAAGGGGGTCTTTTCCCGGCTGAAGTTCGAATCCGGCGTCCACCGCGTGCAACGCGTGCCGGAAACGGAGGCGAGCGGGCGCATCCACACCTCGGCGGCAACCGTTGCCGTGCTGCCGGAAGCCGAGGAAATCGATATCGAGATCCGGCCCGAGGATATCCGCATCGACACGATGCGTTCGTCCGGCGCCGGCGGCCAGCACGTCAATACGACGGACTCGGCCGTGCGCATCACGCATCTTCCCTCGGGCATCGTCGTCACGAGTTCGGAAAAATCACAGCACCAGAACCGCGCCAAGGCCATGCAGGTCCTGCGCTCGCGGCTCTTCGACATGGAGCGCCAGCGCGCCGACAGCGAGCGTTCGGCCGACCGCAAGAGCCAGGTCGGCTCGGGCGACCGCTCCGAGCGCATCCGCACCTATAATTTCCCGCAGGGGCGCGTTACCGATCACCGCATCAACCTGACGCTCTATAAGCTCGACCGGATGATGGTCGGCGAGATCGACGAAGTGGTCGATGCGCTGCTGGCGGATTACCAGGCGAGCCAGCTCGCCCAGCTTGGCGAACAGGCATGAGCGGCGGGCAGGGGCCAACCATATCCGGGCTCCTGCAGGAGGTGCGCGCCCGCTTCGCCGAGGCCGATCTCGATGATCCCGCCACGGAAGCCCGCATTCTTGTCGGCGGTCTTCTGCATCTTTCCGCCACTGGGCTCGTGATGCATGGCTCCGAGCCCGTGTCCGAGGGTGATGCCGCGACGGTACGCGCGGCGATCGCCCGCCGGCTCAATCACGAGCCGGTCTATCGCATTCTCGGCGAGCGGGAGTTTTACGGTCTTTCGCTACGGCTTTCGGCGGCGACGCTGGAACCGCGGCCCGATACGGAAATTCTCGTCGATACGATGTTGCCGCATCTGCGGCGTCTTGAATCCAAGATCGGCAATGTCCATATACTGGACATCGGAACGGGAACCGGGGCTATTTGTCTGGCTCTGCTTCATGAATGCCCCGGAGCGACGGGTGTAGGTTCCGACATTTCCAGCGAGGCGCTGGAAACCGCTCGCGGGAACGCTGAGCGAAATGGCCTGGCGGCGCGGTTTGAGACTGCGCATGGAAGCTGGTTTGAAGCCATCCACGAGTGTTTTCACGTGATTGTCTCAAATCCGCCCTATATTGCCTCTAGTGTCATTTCCACTCTCGCTCCAGAAGTAAAGGATTTCGATCCTCCCGCGGCCCTTGACGGGGGCCTTGATGGGCTGGATGCATACAGGGCGATCGCAAAGGATGCGGCTCGATTTCTACATCCGAATGGTATGATTGGTGTGGAGATCGGCTACGATCAGCGTGAAACGGTGACTTCGGTTTTTGAAGGAGCAGGATTTTCCCTTGTCGAGGCGGTTCGTGACTACGGACAGAACGACCGGGTTCTTGTGTTTGAATTTCAACAATAACGCGACGTTTTGCAGCGGATTTGTGGGACCCTGTTGTTATCGCAAAGAAAAAGCTTGGATTTCCTGAGGAAGCAATATAGGTTGCGCTCACGCGTTGGGCGGCTGGGAATGAACGAGACGATTCGCTCATCTTGGACAGCCTCGGGGAACCGCTCTTTGGTAAGAGTGTCAAAGGTTGAAGATAACCCAATGCGTGATCAGTTTAATCTGACGTAGTCGAGCGGCAGACCGGCGCCAAAGCGCAGTTTGCTTGCGACACGAAAGCCCTGGTTTGGAAGTGTCCGAACCGCGGCGGCAGGTGTCGTGTATGATTTTATCCCAACGAAGAGAATTCAGGTGAAGGATCTATGAGGCCAGGACAGCAGAACAAGCGCGGTCGGGGGCGTGGTAATAACAACAACGGCGGCGGCGGAAATAACAACAACAATTTCAACCGCAAGGGCTCGAACCCGCTGACCAGGACTTACGACAGCTCCGGTCCCGATGTGAAAATCCGCGGAACCGCACAGCATATTGCCGAGAAGTACGCGGCCTTGGCTCGCGATGCTCAAAGCTCCGGCGACCGCGTCATGGCGGAAAACTACCTGCAGCATGCCGAACACTACAATCGGATCATTGCCAGCGCGCAGGCGCAGATGCAGGAGCGCTACCAGCGCGACGATCATCACAATTACAATGACCGCGATAATGCCGAGCGTGACATCGACGATATGGATGCGCAGGAGATCGACGATCAGCCGCAGGTGGCTCAGCCATCGGCGCGCTCGCAGCACGCCGCTCCGGCCGTTGCCGCGGCGCCTGCTCGCGAGCCCGAAGTTATCAACGGTACAGGTCCGCAGCCAGTGATCGAAGGCATTCCTGCCGAAGTCGCAATCGAAGAGGAAACTCCAGCCGTTGCCGCCACCGAGCGCCAGCCGCGCCGCCGCAGTGCGGGCGGCAATCGTCCGCGCCGCCAGCCGCGCCGCAGCGCTGCAGCCGAGGGCGAGGACCAGGGTGAAGCCGGGTCGAGCGAAGCTCCTGCCATGGCGGATGCTGCCTCGGAATAAGGCCTGCTCCCTAGAGAGCGAACTGGATTGTTAAAGCGAGAACGCGGAAATGGCGGCGGAAGCCGCCATTTCTTTTTTGTCCAGATGGCGGACTTTTCCGGGACCTCTCCGCTTGTCTTCGACCGCGGAAACGGATCGATCAAAGCAGGTCGGTTTTTCCGTTCAACGACCCTTTAAACTCTTCAAATACCCTCCCATATTCTCCTCAGTTGTCTTGCCGCAAATCTCAATGGCGGAAAGGCGGGGCCTGCCTCTTGAGGGGGCTCAATCTCAATCATCGGTCTGCGCCGGTCTGGGCAGAGCGATTCATGGAGGTCTCATATGAATATTGAAAAATACTCCGAGCGGGTGCGTGGTTTCCTGCAATCCGCCCAAACCTATGCGCTTGCGCAAGGTAATCAGCAATTTGCTCCCGAACATGTGCTGAAGGTGCTTCTGGACGACGATCAGGGTATGGCTGCCTCGTTGATCGAGCGTGCCGGTGGTGACGCCAAAGCTGCCCGCCTCGCCAATGATGCCGCACTTGCCAAGCTGCCGAAGGTTTCTGGCGGCGACGGCCAGGTCTATCTCTCACAGCCGCTCGCCAAGGTCTTTGCCACTGCCGAAGATGCCGCGAAGAAGGCTGGCGACAGTTTCGTAACCGTCGAACGCCTCTTGCAGGCCTTGGCGATCGAACCCTCGGCTTCCACTTCAGCGAGCCTGAAGAAGGCCGGCGTAACCCCCGTCGCCCTCAATCAGGTCATCAACGATATCCGCAAGGGCCGCACGGCCGACTCGTCCAATGCGGAGCAGGGCTTCGATTCCCTGAAGAAGTACGCCCGTGACCTCACCGCCGAGGCTCGCGAAGGCAAGCTCGACCCGGTGATCGGTCGTGATGACGAAATCCGTCGCACGATCCAGGTCTTGTCCCGTCGCACCAAGAACAATCCTGTCCTCATCGGCGAGCCCGGCGTCGGCAAGACGGCCATCGTCGAAGGTCTGGCGCTGCGCATCGTCAATGGCGACGTGCCGGAATCGCTGAAGGACAAGAAGCTGATGGCGCTCGACATGGGCGCGCTGATTGCCGGCGCGAAGTTCCGCGGCGAATTCGAAGAGCGGCTGAAGGCCGTGCTTAACGAGGTGCAGTCGGAAAACGGCGAGATCATCCTGTTCATCGATGAGATGCATACGCTGGTCGGTGCCGGCAAGGCCGATGGCGCCATGGATGCGTCCAACCTTCTGAAGCCGGCGCTTGCTCGTGGCGAGCTGCATTGCGTCGGCGCGACCACGCTCGATGAATATCGCAAACATGTCGAGAAGGACCCGGCTCTTGCCCGTCGCTTTCAGCCCGTGATGGTCGAGGAGCCGACAGTCGAGGACACGATCTCGATCCTGCGCGGCTTGAAGGAAAAATACGAGCAGCATCACAAGGTGCGCATCGCCGATGCTGCGCTGGTGGCTGCTGCGACCCTTTCGAACCGTTACATCACCGACCGCTTTCTGCCGGATAAGGCCATCGACCTGATGGACGAGGCTGCAGCACGCCTGCGCATGCAGGTGGATTCCAAGCCGGAAGAACTCGACGAACTCGATCGTCGCATCATCCAGCTGAAGATCGAGCGTGAGGCACTGAAGAAGGAAACCGACCAGGCTTCGGCCGACCGGTTGAAGCGGCTGGAGACGGATCTCGCTTCTCTGGAAGAGGAAGCCGACGCGCTGACCGCGCGCTGGCAGGCCGAAAAGCAGAAGCTCGGTCTTGCCGCCGACCTGAAGAAGCAACTCGACGATGCCCGTAACGAACTTGCCATTGCCCAGCGCAAGGGTGAATTCCAGCGTGCCGGCGAGCTCGCCTATGGCGTGATCCCGAATTTGGAGAAAGACCTTCACGCAGCGGAAGAGCAGGATAGTGCCCGCGATTCCATGGTGCAGGAGGTCGTTACCGCCGACAACATCGCCCAGGTCGTTTCCCGCTGGACGGGGATTCCCGTGGACAAGATGCTGGAAGGCGAGCGCGACAAGCTGCTCCGGATGGAAGACGAGCTGGCAAAGTGGGTCGTCGGTCAGGGTGACGCCGTTCAGGCTGTTTCCCGCGCCGTTCGCCGTTCGCGTGCCGGTTTGCAGGATCCGAACCGGCCGATCGGCTCGTTCATCTTCCTCGGCCCGACCGGCGTCGGCAAGACAGAGCTGACCAAGGCGCTTGCGCGCTTCCTCTTCGACGACGATACCGCGATGGTTCGTATCGATATGTCTGAGTACATGGAGAAGCACTCCGTGGCCCGGCTGATCGGCGCTCCTCCCGGCTATGTCGGCTATGAGGAAGGCGGTGCGCTCACCGAAGCCGTGCGCCGCCGGCCCTATCAGGTCGTGCTGTTCGACGAGATCGAAAAGGCGCATCCCGATGTCTTCAACGTCCTGCTCCAGGTTCTGGATGACGGACGTTTGACGGACGGGCAGGGTCGCACTGTCGATTTCCGCAACACCATGATCATCATGACCTCCAACCTGGGTGCCGAATATCTGACCCAGCTGAAGGACGGTGATGACAGCGATCTGGTGCGCGAACAGGTCATGGACGTGGTCCGGTCGCATTTCCGACCGGAGTTCCTGAACCGTGTCGACGAGATCATCCTGTTCCACCGCCTGAAGCGCGATGAGATGGGCGCGATCGTCGATATCCAGCTGGAACGGCTTCTGAAGCTGCTCTCGGAGCGTAAGATCACGCTCGAGCTTGATGAGGATGCCCGCCATTGGCTCGCCAACAAGGGGTACGATCCGGTCTACGGCGCACGGCCGCTGAAGCGGGTCATCCAGAAATATGTCCAGGATCCGCTCGCAGAGCAGATTCTCTCAGGGCAGGTTCCGGACGGCTCCGTCGTCAAGGTCACCAGCGGTTCCGACCGGCTGCTGTTCCGTGCGCGCCACGCCGTGAATGAAGCGGCCTAAGCGGCACTTAGGAATAAACACAGATGGCGGCCTTCGGGCCGCCATTTTGCTGTTGGCCATAGCGGCGAGAAACTGGCAGGAAATTGGCCGATCGGCGGAGGCTACTTGCTGGCGATCTGCTTCGACTTGTCGTCGGTCAACAGCGTATCGATGCGCTTGCGCTCTTCCTGGAACTTGGCGAGTGCATCGCCCTCCAGCGATTTGCCGCCGGGGAGGCGGATGCGGAGCGGGTCGACCTTCGTGCCGTTGACGATCAGTTCGTAGTGCAGGTGAGGGCCGGTCGCGAGGCCGGTCGAGCCGATGAAGCCGATCACCTGTCCCTGCACCACCTTCGCACCGGGGACGACGCCTTTGGCGATGGCGCTCTGGTGATTATAGGAGGAGACATAGCCATTGGCGTGGCGGATCAATGTCTGATTGCCGAAGCCGCCCGAATCCCAGCCTGCCTTTTCGACAATGCCGTTACCGGCTGCAATGATCGGCGTGCCGCGGGGCGCCGCCCAGTCGACGCCGGTGTGCATGCGTGCAAAACCGAGGATCGGATGGCGGCGCATGCCGAAGCCGGATTTGAAGACGCCTGTCGGAACGGGATTGCGCAGCAGGAATTGCCGGATGCTCTTGCCGGCTTCGTCAAAATAATCGATCGAGTGATCGGTCGGATCCTCGAAGCGATAGAAGCGGGTGACGTTGTCGCCGAACCTGGCATTGACGTAAAGCAGTTCGGAATCGGCCGTCGCCTGCCCCTTGTCGTCCGTCACCGAGAAGAAGGCTTCGAGTGAATCCGTCGGTTTCAGCTGTGCCTGGAAATCGACGTTGCTCGCAAGCAGCTTGACGATCTGCGCCACCATTTCCTTGGTCATGCCGTAGGAGAGGGCGGCGCGATAGATACCGTCATAGACGCTTGGCAGGTCGCGGCCGGCAGCCACGGCGGGCGCGTCATTGTCGAAGGCCGTAGCGATGGCATCGAGCATCGGCGGTGCGCTGCCGGCGACGAATTCGCCGTGGTCGTTCTGGGCGATTGTCAGCAGATGTTTCGTGCCGCGATAGATGCTGGCGCGGATGATCTTCGCCTGTTCGCCCTTCTGAAGAATGCCGATACGCAGGACGTCGCCGCCGGAAACATCGGATGAGCCGAAAAGCGGCTGGATCTTTCCTGCGATATCATCTGCATCGGTCTTAAGGTAGCCGGCGCCGGTCAGTGCGGTCGCAATCGGTGTGTTCTCGCGGACCGGAATGATATCGTCGGCGAATTCTTCCGTCTGTGCCGTCACGGCTTCCGGAGCCGAGACCGACATGTTCTCCTCGACGATGCGGGCAGCAAGGCCTGCCGTCAGGTCGACATCGGAATCGTCATTGGCGAAGCGGCGCGGGTCGACATAATAAAGCGCCGAAAGCTGGGTGTTGCCGTCGGCGAGCACAGAACCGTTGGAGCGGACGTTCTCCTCGACCTCATCGAGCGACATCGAGCCGGCGAGCTGGAAGGGAATATCCTTGGTGGGAAAGGCGACGGTCTTCAGGCTGACTTCGGATTCGACGTCCGATCCGTAGATCGCCCCGGTCTTGTTGGCCGGCTGCGGAATATTCTCGTCGGCTGAGAAGATCGCCAGCGGATCGAAGGGAGGATAGCTCTCGCTGGCGATGCGATTGGTTGCGAGTGCAATCTTCACATGGGCAAAGGGTTGACGGCGCACCACTTCCTTGTCGCCGTCGCGTACGACCGTGGAGACCTCGAGAATATTGCGGTCCGACGGTTTCGAGGCAATCGCCGTGGAAATCAGCCGGCCGCCGCGGGTCACCTGATCGTCGGTGGCATTATGATTGTCGACTGTCGCGTAGGCCTCTGCCGGGATCGCCAGCTGCTGGCGACCATCAAGTGCGGCAAACAAGGCCACGCCCATCAGGATGCTTGACGTCAGGCCCGTCAGGAAGGTGCCGGAAAGCCAACGGAGAGAAACTTCGCGCCGATCCGGCGCCCGCCTGCCATCGGCAAGGATAGGCGGCTCGTTGCCGAGCGATCGGAGCATCATCTTGTCCGTCATCATGCCGATCGTGATCCGCTTCCTTCATGCGAGCCGCAGGCTGGGGGCGAAGATGTGCATATTTATGACAGGGGTGTCAAATCAACCGGCCGTTTTTTGCGGCGATCCATGTCCCGTTTCCCATAAAATGGTAGGGGCGATGATGAGGACTGCAACACAGAAATGCAGCATTGCGGCTTATTCTGCCATCATGCGGCCGGTCCGAGCGCTCCATCGAGGATATCTGTGGGTGTTTCTGCAGCATATTTGCCGAGATCACAGGAGCGTTCACAAAACTCACATAAGAATCAATCAGTTATATGTTTTTTGATTTTTTTCAAAATCGGCCTGTTGACTATGTCGGGTTGGGGGGTCTATAAGCCCGATCACTGACGAGGGCGGCGGCGCTGCTGGCGACGAAGACCTTCGCTCTAGTGTTTCCTTGATTGGCTGCGATGCTGATTGGTGGTTCTGGGTTAGACCTGGGATTGAAGGAAGTTCTGTTTTTGACTGGTTTTTCTGGTCGGTTATTTGACAATTGAAGATGAGAAGAAAGAGAAACGTGGGCGGCGAAGCTTGCGGGACCTGAAGAGATTTGGGTCCTTGGAATAGACTTCGACGGTTACGTTTTGAACAAGAGAATACACCTCATTATGAGC
>NZ_FMAC01000020.1 GCF_900094555.1 Martinezella hainanensis | reverse complement strand
ATAAGGGTGCTCGCCTTGTCCTGGAAGCCTTGCCACCTGCCAAAACACTGATTGCTGACCGAGGCTATGACAGCAACGCGTTCCGGGAGGCCTTACAGGCAAAGGGCATCGAACCCTGCATTCCATCCAGCCGAAGCAGGAAGGTCCCGTATCCCTACAACAAGGGGCTATACAAGAAACGGCACAAGGTCGAGAATCTCTTCGCCAAACTCAAGGACTGGCGACGCATCGCAACCCGTTACGATCGGTGTGCCCATACCTTCTTTTCAGCCATATGCATCGCAGCAGCCGTCATCTTCTGGCTATGAGTTAACGAGTCCTGAGCCTAGACGCCAGATTATAGAGTTGCCTTGAACAGTGGCCTTGCGACGGCTCTGAAAAGAATTAAGTTTCGGCTTATGGCAGTTTGGCAGTTTGTTTGTGACCTTCTTCCGTCTTCAGCCGCGAGAATAGACGGAGTGATTGCGGCGCGCATGAGCCGCGAGCAACTCGATGGTATTGAACTAGCGTTTTCCCCATCGGCCGTTAGCGCGATTTTCGAACGCGTCTGCCTGTTGTTACCGGAAAAGCAATCTTGGTATCCTGATCTTAGAATCTGGGGTGACGAGAAAACCGACGACGTGCAGATCGGCGTTCGTGAAGCGCAAATTGAAGGTGTACAGTTTCGGCTGAACGTTGCCGACCTCCGCATGCCGTTAGTGGGAGATATCTGCTTGCTGGCACGTGACTTCGAATGTGTCTTAGCGACGCGAGGAGGCGCTATTCTACGGCCGTACAGCGAGTCTGTCGTGCGAGCAATCATGCAATCAGACGCTGCTTGCTATGTACGAAACCCGGAGGGATACCTCCGCGAGGCTATTCAGCGGGACCCAGAAACCAAATGACCGTCCGCGCGCATCACTCGTTCATCGTTTATGAGTTCACAACCTAGTTTCATGCCTTAAGAAGAGACTGCGGATCGGTGTGAGGTTGGCCCTCGGCACGATAGAATGTTTGGATATGGCACAAAATAGCTCTTGGATAAAACAAGCCTAGATATGCTCATATCTTCATGATCTGCAGCCTAGGATTTTCGTAAGAAGCGGCCAAAGATATTTGGCACCGCCGGGCGTCCTTGAGCACACGTTATCTGATATCAATATATGTTTTCAAAGAGCTATCGTCTTAAAATAGCGGGTCAGAAGTTCATATCCGTTCAAGAACGACGCTAAATATTGCGTGCTTGAGGTACGCCTATGCCACTGATATCGTCTACGGTCGCCGCGCCCAATTATCGACGTCTGGCATGACATCTCAAATGCCGGCATACCATTCGTAGCCACGATCCTCCCAGAACCCGCCATTGCCGCCCCAGAGATCATCAAACCGATCGCGGATTTCGATGCGCATGACGTATTTGGCGTGTTTGTAGCCAAGATGACGCTCGACCCGCAGGCGCAAGGGGGCGCCGTGTTCGACTTCCAGATCCTTGCCGTTGAGTGAGTAGGCGAGGATCGACTGCGGATGAAAGGCGTCGATCAGGTCAATACTCTCGTAGTAGCGGCCACTGCCATCGAGTGTCTGTTCCAGTTCATCGGCACAATAGAAGACGGCATAGCGAGCCCCTGGCTTCAAGCCGGCGGTCTGCAGGATCAGCCCAAGAGGAACGCCCTGCCATTTGCCGATGGCGCTCCAGCCTTCGACGCAGTCGTGGCGGGTAATCTGGGTGCGAGAAGGCAGCTTCTTCAGGTCGGCCAACGAAAATTCCATCGGCCTATTGACCATGCCGTCGATCTTGAGCCGCCAGTCGGCGAACTTAGTTTCGACCATCTGGACATATTCGGCGCTGTTTGGTTGAGTTGATCCATTCGGATGGAAGCTCGGTGAAATGTCCGCGTCGGTATATTCCCGGGCAAGCGTTTGGGGAGAAACGATGAGCCTTTGCGTGCCCATGGTTAGCCGCTCAGCCAGAGCGAGCACCTTCTGCACGTGTTGGTTCTGAGAAATGTCATCGCATCCGGTCAGGCCCACGGCGCCAAGGCTGGCGGCCGAGCCGATGAGAAAACGGCGGCGGGTGAAAACGGAACTCATCGATTGGCCTCCTCGTTGATGATCGCATAGCGGCCGGTCACCATCGAATGCATGTTGTTCCAAAGACCGGAGAGAAGGACCATCGCGATATGAACGACGACGAAGGCCACTAAACTCCAGGCGGTGATGAAATGAATGGAGCGGGCCGATTGGCGACCACCGAAAATATCGAGCAGGAAGGGGTAACCAGCGTCTATTGCGGGTGACATGGTCAATCCCGAACCGATCATCAGCGGCAGCAGGATGAAGATAACGATGAGATAGGTCAGCTTCTGCAACGCATTGTAGCGCCGCGCCTTTTCGCCTTTCGGAAAGCGCAGGCGGGCGTGGTCCTTGATTTCATGCCAGATATTGCCGGGAGCGATCTCCTCACCCGTCGGCGCCAGGTCGCGGCGGAAGTGACCACCGATCAGGCCATAGGCGAGATAGACGAACCCGTTGATGACGAACAGCCAGGCAAAGAAGAAATGCCAGCGCCGGCCAGCCGCAAGATCCTGGTAGCTGGGTATCGTCGCCCAGGCCGGGAATGCGCGGGGCATCATTTCGCCGTCGGCCGTGGAAGCGCCGAGTATGCCGGTGGTGGTGATCGACAGACGGCCAATGCGCAACGTCCCGGTGACATTGTCGCCATCCTGATTGCTGGCGATCTCGAACCAGGATGGATCTTCAACGGCGCCGTAATTGCCCCAATGCAATTGCGGGTCGGCGTTGAAGATCTGCATGCCGCTCATCAGCAGCAACGTCAGACACAGCACGTTGATCCAATGGGTCATCCGCGTGAGAACCGAATGACGGCGAATGAATATCTTGGCGGGGGGAGATGGCGGCGCGGTGCCGATCTGCTCGATGCTTGCCATGGATGGTTCTCCTGACTGTCGCCGGGAAGCGGCATCTGAAATTACATGCTGCGACGATGTCGCTGTCCGTGAGGTTGCCCGGATGCCATCGGCAACCGGGCAACCCATGATGTCGGCATGGATGCGTCACATTGGCGGAATGACGCCGTTTATGCCGACCAGAACACGGTCGGATTCAACCGTGTTGTCTCCAGCGGTCGTGCCGTTGATGATGACCCCGGCGCCGGGTTTGATGTCGTCCTTCGTTGCTGTGCCGAAGGTGACGACCGGTGTGCCCGGCGGGATCGAGATCTTCTTCTCGCCGCCCTTGTAGGTGAGCGACAGGGTGGGACCGTTGACCGAGGTGACGGCGCTGGCAACAGTCGCATTGGTCATCGAGCTCTTCGGCTTCAGATCCCAACCGTAATCGCCCTCGCCGGTGCCCTTCATGGCGGCCGGAAAGATCAGCACTTCAAGCGCGCCGTTGATGCCGCTGTCAGTCGGAACGGAAGCGATGCCGACGAAATCCCCGGGCTTGATGTCTGTCACGGAGGCGTTGACGATGCCGTTGACGGCCCACCCGGACTTCAACTTGATCGTCACATCTTTGCCTTCGCGCGATTTGACCATCAGCGTATCGCCGTTGAGGCTTTCCACGACGCCGCGAACGCGCGCCTTGTCGGCAGCATGCGCGGATAATGTGGTCATCGCGCCGAGCGCCAGCGTCATACCCATGATCTTCAACTTCGTGAGCGACATTCTGCTCTCCATATCTTCGATCTTCTCGACATGATCCCCATCCGGCTATCTGGAGCGGGTAGGGTGATCGCTTTGGAAACGGGGCAATCCGTAAATGGCGTCGTGTCGATAGCACCGGATTGCCCCTTAATTCCGCCCCCTCATTCGACGCCTTCGCGAATGCGTTACAGAGATCACGCCGTTGTGATCGCAAGAAAGGGGACAAAAAATTCGGATGAGGATGTAACAAGTAGCGCCGATCAACGAATGACTGCCCGTGAATGACTAAATCAGTGTCGGAACAGGTCCTGAGAGGTTTGATGCTTCTATCGCTTGACGGCGATGAAGCTGCATACAGGCGCTTGCTCGTCATTCTGCGGGATCTGCTTTTGACGTTTTATCGGCGGCGGCTTGGGTCCAATGCCGATCGCGATGCCGAGGATCTGGTCCAGGAGGTGCTTTTGGCAGTGCATGGCCGGCGCATTACCTACGATCGGGATCGACCGTTTACCGCATGGTTCTTCCAGATCGCGAAATACAAGCTGATTGATCATTTCCGGGCAAATGGCCGCAAGAAGGGCGTTGAAATTGCGTTGGAAGACGAGATCGCAGGTGAATTTCGGGAGGAGGCGCTGTTTGCACATCTCGACGTCGATCGCCTTCTCGATCAACTGCCCGCCAAGCAGAGGGAGCTTTTGCGGCAGGTGAAGATCGCCGGAAAGACCACCGCCGAAGCCGCGATCGAGACCGGGCAGTCTGAAGCAATGGTTCGTGTCAGCATTCATCGCGGGATGCGTGCGATTGGCCGCAAGCTGGGTTTTGCCAATGACGAAAAATGATGAGTTCATCGAAGCTCTGGTGAGCGACCTCACCCCGGTTCACCGTCATGCGTTGCGAATGCGGCTTGCAGTTGCGATCGTTGTCGGCGTCATCGGTGCGGCTGCTGCCTTGCTCATTTCGATCCCTTTTCGCCCGCATCTGCATCAGGTGACGGTCGCGGCGTTCTGGGTGAAGTTTTTGTATACCGCCATCTTGATGAGCGCGACGATCGTCGCTCTTGAGCGGGTTGCGCGACCCGACGGTTCGACTGGCAGCATGGGTCGGGTCTTGGCTGTGGCGTTCGCTATCGTTGTGCTGCTGGCGGTCGTTCAGCTCGCACTGTCGCCGGCTTCATCCTATCCCGGTCTCATCGTCGGATACTCGGCGTCCTTTTGCCCGTTCCTGATCGTGGCTTTCGGCATTCCGGCTTTTTGCGCCAACATGTGGTTTCTCAGGCGTGCCGCCCCCACGCGTCCGGTGCTTGCCGGCTTCGTGGCGGGTGCTTGCGCCGGGGGCGTCGGCGGCTGGGTATATTCCTGGGCCTGTGTCGAAAACGGTATCCCATTCATCGCCATATGGTACACGCTCGGCATCCTGCTGAGTGGGCTGTTCGGAAGCCTGGCCGGCAAAGTGAGCCTGCGCTGGTAGCTTCCTTTTCGCCAGCCGACTGGCCCACGCACGCTGCCGATCTGAAGCCGCACCAGTTTTCTGACGGTGATGGTCGTCGCAAGAGCGATCAAGGGGAGACGATAAGGCTTTTTCGCGTTATGAATGGTAGTCATTGATCCTACCAATTAGACGCCGAGGTCCTTCACATGGCTTTGAACGTGCTTTTCATTGGCGGTACCGGCCAAATCTCATATCCCTGCGTCGAGCGTGCTGTTGGCGAGGGACATCGCGTCAGTGTCTACAACCGCGGTCTGAGGGGCGACCCGTTGCCCGCAGGGGTGACTTCGATCACCGGCGAACTCGGATCGGCTGCCTATGCTGATCTCGCCAAGGCCAATTATGACGTCGTCTGCCAGTTCATCGCCTTCACGCCCGATCAGATCGCGCGCGATATCGAGGTGTTTGCGGGCCATTGCGGCCAGTATATTTTCATCTCGTCGGCTTCGGTCTACGAGAAGCCGGCGTGCCATTATGTGATCACCGAGAAGACGCCGGCGATCAATCCCTACTGGCCCTACAGTCAGGCCAAGATCGCCTGCGAGGAGCTGCTCATGGCGTCAAAGGGGCTGGCCTGGACGATCGTCCGTCCCAGTCACACCGTCCGCACCGGCCTGCCGATCATGATGGGCGACAGCGATGTCATGGCGAGACGCATGCTGGATGGCGAGCCCACGATTGTCGCGGGTGATGGCCACACGCCGTGGACACTGACGCGCTCGGTCGATTTTGCAGTGCCTTTCGTCGGGCTTTTCGGCAAGCAGGCAGCCCTCAATGAAATCTTCCACATCACGTCCGATCGCGCCCATATATGGGATGATATTCAGAAGGCGGTCGCCAGATTGCTGGGTGTCGAGGCGAAAATCGTCCACGTGCCGACGGATACGCTGATCAAGTATAATCCGGATTGGATAGGCCCCTTGGTCGGCGACAAGGCCTGGACCGCGATCTTCGACAATTCGAAGGTCAAGCGCGTTGCCGGCGACTTCACCTGCGCCGAGAACTTGGAAGAAATCCTCGCCGAACCGATCATGCATTTGAAGCGTCGCCTTTCCAAAAATCGTCCCCCAAAGGGTGAGCTCGATGCTCTGATCGACAGAATTTGCGCAGCGCAAGGCGCTTTGGGATAGGACAGGCATCTCTCGAGTGCTGCTTAGGGCTCTGCCTGCTGATTACCAGCTGAGAATGATCCACTTGCGCATTTTACGACTACCTGCTGCGCGCTCATAATTTATTGAAAGAGTTGGTTTTGTTTGCTTCTGTAAGATCGGATTGAAATCCTCACATCCTGGCAGCAATTCGACCGCCTTCTGGAACGGCTCCCATGTCGTAACGGAATGATGCAACGGACATTCCCGGGCTGGTCACAACGAACTTGTCGATATTCTGGCGCGCAATGCGGCACGCTCTGTGATGACTCAGCCCGCGGCTCTCAGTCGCAGTGCTTCGGTGCCTCAAGCGTCTTCACCATCCTGTCAACCAGCGGCCCGAACCGCTTTTGTTGCGCTGCGGGGTACTCGAATGTGAAGTTCCCCATTGCGTCATCGCAGAGCGCGATTTGCCGCATGTAGATGATCCGGTCGCCCTTGATTCCCGAAAAGCTCGCCCATGATGAACCCCGCTTCTCGTAGGTGAACTTCCATCCGTCCTCGGTCTCGAACTTCTTCCGAAGGTCACTCTCCTGGCTGAAGCCGCCTTCCGTCAGATAGTTGCCCCAGACCGATAGCTTCGCCGTCCCGTCGGCGCTGTTGAGACCAATTCCGTCGCCGTTGTCGGGCGTCTGAACCGTTTTGAAGTCTGCTGGAAGGTCGATCGCGTACCCGAAGCGGCCGTTTTCGTACAGTTTGAAGTCCGCGGCAACAACCGACGTGGCGAATACACATGCGGCCAAGATGATGGAGAAGCGATACATGGCAGCCTTCTGATGTGTCTCGCGTCAGAGGAAGTCACGAACACCGACCGGACGTCAACAGATATCATGCCATCTCAAGGGCGTTGTCCCGGAATCACACGAGATCTTCGTCGGCACGGACGAAGCAGTCTGGCGTAAACGAGCTGCATAGCTTCACTGGGATCCCGTGATCGAATATATCGGCCGTGATTTGCTGGGATGGGCAACAGTCTGTTATCGCGACGTTGAATAGCTACGGCGCGAACCGGAGCCAGTCTTGCGCGGTGTCGTGAAGTAGATCTTGGCACCAAATATTGTAACAGGTATTTGATATAATTAGAGGATTTTGCTCAAAAGTCGATATAGCTGATTCGATCCCCGTAGGTGCTTATCTCTTCAAGCGCTTTGTTTAATTAAAGCTGCCGGAGTGATTGGTTTATAATCTTTTGCTAAATATTGGATAATTTCCGGCCGGTGTGAGCGCTTAGCATACCATTTCGGCCGGAGCCAAAACCTACCCAACAATGGGATCCAAATCGCTATGAGCGGCATGACAATTCAGGTTGCGCGCAAGAAGAATTCAGTTGGAGTCTTGCCATGCTTCCCGGTTGCTGACCGGTGGTGTGGTTCATCCGAATGCCTCTGGTTGTCCGCTATCAGCATGTCGTCATCATCCAACCGCTCGACGACTAGGTAAACATGGTCGGGTCCGGGAGGGTCTGGATCCAGATCGTAAGTTACTCCGACGTCGCCGGCTTGCTGAGAGTGGATCTCAATGCGCTGCCAACCCCGCTTTTCAAGCAGTCGCGCCAGATTGCCTGCTCCGACAGTCATCTGAATGTCGATCCCGGACTCTTGCAGGAGCGCGCTTAGGTGCGCGGCGCATCCGTTGTGCGGGAATTCCGGCAAAGCTTTCGAAGCGGTTTTCCAAGCTTTTGCAAGTCCCTGCGCCGATTTTCCATTGTCGATCAGTTCGGGGATGTGGACTATGTCATTAGAGGGGCTAGCCCCCTCGATCGATGCGGCTTCTTCCGCGATTACGACGTCGTAAGGTTTGAATTCTTTCCGAAAATCCCGAACGTGCCGGTCGGCCAGCTTGGATCCCGAATCCGCATAGCTTTTGAGCTTTTGGTAGAAGATTTTCGTTACCTTGCGGAAGCCGAGGTATACCGGATGAAGTTCGTTTGCCCACTCGTCTCTGGCAAGTGTCCCTTGTGTATTGATGAGGTGATAATTGTTCCCCTCGACTGCCTCAAGGCTTAGGAGCATTTTTCGAAATTGCTGTAGAGCATCCTTGGCTATACGCTCTCCGTCGGTTTTCGACCAGTTATTGAGATCGAGAGCGGGCTTCAGCCATGGCCCGGCACACAAGGGATGCACGTAGCTTGGAATCGGAAAATCGTAGTCGTGACCGAATATCGGGACTCCCGGAGCGTATCGGTCTCTAAGTTCGAAGAGCGACAGGTAGGATTCCTTCACAATGCCAAGGGTCTTCGCAAATCGATCATCATTCAGACCGGAATTCTCGCCGTTGTTGAATTCAAGGAACATTCCAAATCTGCCAACGACGTCGTTTCCTCCGGCCGACACTAAGATGCCATGCGGCTTGCCTCCGATCCAGTTGGCCCCGTCCCTAAGTTGTGCAATCATTCTCTCTTGTTTCGGCCCTGACATCATATCGGTGGACGCATCGCCCCAGTGGGCAAGGTTCAACACCGTTACCGGATGTGTCCCATAGGTTTGAAGTTGGAAAATTACGTCGGTCTGTTGGAGGGCGGGACCGTTGTTCAACAGCGGATAGTCGAACCAGGAATCTCCCACGGACATCATGATGAAGGGCGGTGCTATCGCCTTCGCGGAAAGTCGCGCGGCAGCCTGTCTTCCGGCTGAAATTCGCGCGATTGTCTTTTGGTGCTCCTTGATGCGCTCACTAATGTCCGCATCGATCCGATCTTGCAGATTGTCGATCGGTAACTTATCCATTGGCATCGCCGCTCCTCCGATGCTTTGGGCACAGCCTGACCGGATACTGCGTCCAGGGGATTAACAGATCAATTCCCTCTTAAGCGGTAGATCAGTTGGCACTCGATCCTCTTAAGATTGTTGGACGTTAATAAATCCGATCTGAAACGATTGACGTCGCCTGAAGGGCGCGAACGTCCTCCAGGCACTGAACCATTTCATTAATCGTCACGTTCCTACGATCCTAGACCGTCTTGACGACGAACTCCTCATGTGTCGCGATCGTGGGCGCTGCCGTGACCCTCAGAAGGGATAGTGCTGGGCGGGATCCTCGATCGTGATCCACCGAAGATCGGTAAATTCGGCGATCGCCGCCTTGCCGCCAAAGCGGCCGTAGCCGCTGCCCTTGACGCCGCCGAAGGGCATTTGTGCCTCGTCATGCAGGGTTGGGCCGTTGATGTGGCAAATGCCGGACTGGATGCGGCCAGCCACGGCAAGCGCGCGCTGCACATCGCGGCTGAAGACGGCGGACGACAGGCCATATTCCGTATCGTTTGCGACACGCACCGCCTCGTCCTCATCCGCCACGCGGATGATCGGCTTCACCGGACCGAAGGATTCTTCCGAATAGACGCGCATGTCAGGCGAGACGAAATCGAGCAATGTGGCTTCGACCACTGTGCCGCTGCGCTTGCCGCCGGCTACCAGCTTGGCGCCCTTGGCCTGCGCATCGGCAATCAGCTCTTCCATCTTCTTGGCTGCGTCCAGGCTGATCAGGGATCCGAGAACCACATGGCCGCGCGGATCGCCGGCAGGCAGGGCGGCCGCTCGTGCCGCAAGCTTGGCGACGAAAGTGTCCGCGATCGCCTGATGCACGATGATGCGCTCAGTCGACATGCAGATCTGGCCCTGATGCATGAAGGCGCCGAAGATAGCCGCGTTGACCGCGCCGTCGATATCCGCATCCTCAAGTACGACGAGCGGCGCCTTGCCGCCGAGTTCCAGAAGAGCGGGCTTCAGATGCTTGCCGCTGAGCTCCGCGATGATCTTGCCGACCTTCGTCGAACCGGTGAAATTGACACGGCGGATGGCTGGATGGGCGATCAGCGCTTCCACGATGCCAGGCGCATCTTCTGGGGCATTGGTAATCACGTTGATGACGCCAGCCGGCAGGCCTGCCTCACTCAGAGCAGTCGCGATCAGCCGCTGTGTGCCGGGGCATTGCTCGGAAGCCTTGAGAATCACGGTATTGCCGCAGGCAATCGGCATGGCAATGGCGCGTGTCGCCAGGATCACAGGCGCATTCCAGGGCGCGATAGCAAGGCAAACGCCGGCTGCCTGACGCACGCCCATGGCGAGCGTGCCGGGCTTGTCGGACGGGATGATCTCGCCGCCAATCTGCGTCGTCATGGCGGCTGCTTCACGCAGGATATTTGCAGCGAGCATGACGTTGAAGCCCGCCCAGGGCGCCGTTGCCCCCGTCTCCTCCATCATCAGCTTGGTAAACTCGCTGACCTTGGCGTCCATGATGTCTGCTGCCTTGGCCAGGATCGTGCGGCGCTGCCCAGGGCCTGTGCTCGACCATGCGGAAAAGGCGCTGGAGGCCGCCTCGATCGCGGCGGCGACATCCTCAGGTCCTGCCGCCGGCGCCGTGCTGGCGATCTCTCCCGTAAAGGGATCGCGGCGGTCGTAGGTGCGGCCGCTCGCCGCCGGCTTGTCGACGCCGTTGATGAGAAGGGAAATGTTCATCTCTTGTCTCCTGATGAGGATGGTATTTCAAAAGCCGAGCACGTCGGCATTGATGGAGGCTTCCAACCCGCCATCAACCGGCAGGTTGGCGCCGTT
This sequence comes from Martinezella hainanensis, assembly GCF_900094555.1. Classification (GTDB taxonomy): domain Bacteria; phylum Pseudomonadota; class Alphaproteobacteria; order Rhizobiales; family Rhizobiaceae; genus Rhizobium; species Rhizobium hainanense. The sequence continues at coordinate 44,945 of NZ_FMAC01000020.1, read as the reverse complement.
GATCCAGCGCGCGCCGTCCGAGCACAGGAACAGGATGGCGGGCGCGATATCAGCCGATGTGCCGGCCCGGCCGACGCGCATGATATCGCTATCGACGCGGGCATCGCCGAGTACGGCACGGAATTGTTTCAGGATCGGCGTCTCGACTGGACCGGGGCTGACGGCGTTGACGCGAATGCCACGATCTCTGAAGAGGTGCTGATGCGCTGCGCGCATCGTCCAAAGCAACAGCAGTTCCTTGGAAAGCGGATACCCCTCTTCGTTCTTCAGTCCGTGCTCGCTGACCAGAGAGGCCACATCCGGAAAACCTTCGATTGTCGTCAAGCTCTTGGCCCGCTCCAGATTGGCGCGCCAGCCATAGCCAGCGATCGAGGCGACGTTGACGATCGCCCCACCTTCGCGCAGCCGCGGTGCAACGGCTTCCGAAAGGGCACGCAGGCCGTAGAAATTGACCGCCAGTGTCGCCGTGACGCCGGTGTTTCCCGAGAGGCCGGCGACGTTGGCCAGCGCATCGATGCGGTTGGGCAGTTGCTTGACGATGTCCTCGACGCCGGCGGCGGTCGAAAGATCACCTTTGATAAAGGAACTGATGCCCGAGGACGGTTCCCGGACATCGATGCCGATGACGTCAGCCCCCATTTGCCCCGCAAGCTCCGCGGCACGCGCGCCGATGCCCGAGGCAACGCCGGTAATGAGGATGGTCTTGCCAAAAAGCATGATTTCACCTTTCTCATGAAATGCAGCGAACGCTCGCCGCTACTGTTTATCCTTGACGAGATCAGAAAACGTCAGCCGGTAGCCCACGGGCAGGAGCTGTAGATCGAAGCGCCGTTCAATTTCGCCCCAGAGGCCGCGCGGCAAATAGAGGGAAAAGAGCACAGCAGTCGCGCCGAGGCCGACCAGATACCAGACCCCCGTTCCGCCGAAGACAGTCTCGATGACGAAGAAGAGAATGGCGCCGAGGATCGCGCCCTCGAACTTGCCGATGCCGCCGACCAGCACCATGAAAATCATGTAGGCGGTCCACTGCACGCTGAAATAGGTCTTGGGCTGGAAGGTGACAGCCGTTGCCAGCCACAGGCCACCGGCAACAGCAATGCCGAAGGCGGCGAGAACAAAGAGTAAGCGTTTCGTCGCCGCGACGCGGACGCCCACGGAGGTTGCCGCATCCTCATTATCGCGGATTGCCTGCATGGCCGCCCCTGCGCGGCTGCGCATGACTGCAAAGAGCGCTCCGAGAAGAGCAATCATAGCTGCCAGCGCCAGCCAATAGATCGCCAAGCGCCTTGTGCCGCTGTCATAGGCGTTCAAGGAAATTAGCGAAGTTCCGGTTTCTCCCTGAATGAGCCGATCGAGATTGACGAGCAGATGGGCAAGCTCGGCCAGCACCCACATGCCGATGGCAAATTCGCCTCCTTTCAGCCGCAGCATCAGCCAAGAAAGCGGTAGTGATATCGCGCCGGTGACGACTGCGGCAACGATGAGCGAGACGAAGGGATCGAGCCCCGCATCTGCCAGACGAATCGTAAAGTAGGCGCCAAGGCCGAAGAAGACCTGCTGGCCGACAGAGACGAGACCGCCGAAACCCGCCAGCGCATTCCACATGGCCGCCAGGATCACGTAGATGAAGAGAGCCGTCATGCGATCGGTGACGCCGGCGCTGGCGATGGTGGGCACAGCGGCGAGAAGGCCGATGGCCACCATCATTGCAGCCAGGGTCATTCGCGAGGACGCAGTCCAGCGCTCGACGGAAATTCCAGGCGCGATCGTACTCATGATGGGCTCCGAAGACGCGTGCGGATTTTACCGAGGCTCAAGAAGCCGAACTGGTGCAGCCGCACGAAAAGAACGAGAAGGAAGGCGATATGGCCGCCGATCAGAAAGCCCTGCGGATGGATCTGGGCGCCGACCGACTGCGCCAGCCCGAGCACGATGCCGCCGAGCAAAGTTCCCCAGAGCGAACCGGCACCGCCGATAACGGCTGCCTCGAAGGCAAACAGCAGCTGCGGTCCGCCCGAATAAGGATTGAAGGTCGCCCGCATGGCCAGAAACGCGCCGGCGATGCCGACCGTGACCATTGTGATCGCGGTCGCGACAGCGTTGACGCGGCGTGCATCGATGCCGACGAGGCCCGCGGTATCCGCATCCTCCGCCGTGGCGCGGATGGAGCGGCCGATGGCGAAACGACTCAAGAAGAACTGCAGTCCGCCGATGATGACGATTGCCGTCACCATCATCAGGACGGCAAGCTTGCCGACGAAAACGTGACCCGGCAGTTGCCAGGACGCATAGGAGAGATTGCCGATGAAGGGCGCAAGCGAGCGCGTATCCGCCCCGAATTGTTCGAACAACAGATTATCGATGACAATCGACAAGCCAAAGGTCGTCAGGATCGGCAAAAGCGTACCGCCGCGCGCGCTGCGCTCGAGGACGAAGCGCTGCAGAAGCCAGCCGATGATTGCCATGACAGGTAACACGATCAGCAGGCCGATGAAGGGCGGAATGCCGAGTTTCGCCGCCAGCAGCCAGAGCCCATAGGCGGCAGCAACGGCAAGGCTGCCATGCGCGAGATTGATGATGCGCATGACGGAGAACATGAAGGACAGGCCGCAGGCGATCACGGCATAGTAACCGCCGAGCAAAATGCCTTGAATGAGGGTGTTGCTCACGAGGCGCTCCTCTCTGTTGTCGCCCGATGCAGGCCGAAATAGGCCCGTGTCACCTCCTCGCGCGTCACGCCACTCGCCGGCCTGTCGAGCACGATACTGCCCTCCAGCATGCAAATGACACGGGTTGCGACGCTCATGGCACGCGCCAGATCCTGTTCGACGAGCACGATGGTCGTGCCCGAAGACAAGAGCCCTTGCAGTTGCTGATAGACGCGATCGACGACAAGCGGCGACAGGCCGAGGGAGACTTCGTCGAGCAGGAGAATGTCGGGATTGCTCATCAGCGCCCGCCCGATCGCCGTTGCCTGCTGCTCACCACCCGACAGATGGCCGGTCTTAGCATGCCGCCGCGGCTTCAGGTTTGGAAAGGCATCGAAGACGCGCTCGACCGTCCACTCACCCTTGCGGCCGGCGCTGGTGCCGAGCAACAGATTTTCTTCGACCGTCATCTGTGAGAATAGCCGTCTCCCCTCTGGAACGAGCGCAATGCCCCTGGCGATACGTTTATGCGAGGGAACGGCCGTGACATCTTCGCCGTCGAGCAGGATCTGGCCGGCATCGGGCAGATGCGCACCGGCGATAGAACGCAGCAGCGTCGTCTTGCCCGCGCCGTTCGCGCCGACGAGTGCCAGCACCTCTCCCTTGGCAAGATCGAAACTGGTGCCGCGCACCGCCTGCAGCAGGCCATGTCGGACATCGAGATTGCGAACGGAAAGAATGCTCATGTGGGCGTTCCCCCAAGATAGGCGCGCACCACTTCGGCATCGCTCATGACCGCGTTCGGATCGCCATCGGCGATGATCTTGCCCGCATCCATGCAGATCAGCCGTTCTACGACCTGTAACAGGATGTGCACGATATGCTCGATCCAGACGATGCCGATGCCGCGCCGCCGCAGTTCGAGAATGGTGCCGACGAGTTCGCTTGCCTCGCCATCCGTCAGCCCGCCACCGATCTCGTCGAGCAGCAGCAGGCGCGGACCGGTCGCAAGCGCGCGGGCCAGCTCCAGCCGCTTGCGATCGAGCAGGCCGAGCGTGTCGGCGCGGCGATTGGCGACGCCGAGCATGCCGCAGAGCCGTAGGGAATCGACAACGCGTTCATAGGCCTCGTCACGGCTCGATGTCTTGCCATGCGAGGCGGCGACGAAAACGTTCTCGAATGTCGTCATGCCGCTAAAGGGTTTGGGAATCTGATGCGTCCTGACCAGGCCCGAGCGGCAGCGGTCGGCGGCTGTCAGCGCAGTCACGTTGCGGCCGTTAAAGGTGATCGTTCCGGCATTTAGCGGAAAGGCGCCGGCCAGTGCGCTCAGCAAGGTCGTCTTGCCGGCTCCGTTGGGGCCGACGATGCCGACGGCATCGCCGTCTCCCATGGAAAAATCGAGGTTTTCTAGGACCACAAGCGCCCCGAAGTGCTTTTGGATCCCCTTGGCCGAGAGAAATTCCCCTCCCGGCCGATGTCCTTCTTGTCCCTGCACGATCGCTTTACCCATTGTAAGCGATGAGTTTGGCGTCGACCGGGACGTTCGGATCGGTGGCGTGTTCGGTCACGACATAGTCGAGCGCGAATTTCGAGCCGGCCGGTGCCTTGACCCATTGCGTGCCGATGATCGGTCCGGGGGAGACATTGGCGACAGGACCGCTGGTAAAGTCCACCTTGCCGGCAATCGTCGTCGTCTTCAGCGTGCTCAGAGCTTTGGCAACGGCCTCCTTGCTCTTCGCATCCGAGGCGGCTTTGAGCGCATCGAACCCGGCATCGATAAGCGACAGGCTCGCGCCAAGCTGCTGCGTCCATTGCTTGCCGCTTGCCGCCTCGTAGCCGTCAGCAAGCTCAGGTCCGGAAACGCCCGTCAGCGACGACTTGTAGGGGAAAGCCTTATGCCAATAGGCGGCGCTGGCGAGATTTACGCCGAGGTCGCCGAGCGCCTCGATATCGGACGGAAACAGCCCGGTCTTGGCGACCTGGCAGATCTTGATCTGCTGGATGAGACCCTGCTGTGCCGCCTGACGCCAGAAGGCCGCAAAATCCGGCGGGATGGGAAAGGAGTTGAAGATCTCGACGCCTTCCTGACGGAAGAGCGCGATCTGGGACGAAAAATCAGTGGTCCCAGTCTCATAGGCGCCGGGATCGACGATGGTGAAGCCGGCCTTGGAAAGCGCCGGCGCCAGGTTGGCGCGGATCGCATTGCCATCGGCATCGTTCGGATACATGACACCGACCTTCTTGTTGGTCTCGATCAGGTTCCATTGCGAAATATAGGTTTTCAGGAATTCGCCGACGCCGAAGCCGAAGTGATAGGTCCACTTGAACGGTGATGGCGCACCGGGCTTGGCGCCGCGCCCGAAATACCAGGCCTCCCATGGCATGACCGTCGACAGGCACGGCACGCCCGCCGCCTCGCAGGCATCGGCGACAGGATTGATGGTTTCAGGCGTCGAGACCGCAAGCATCAGGTCGATCGCCTGGTTGTTGATCAGATCCTTTGCCAACTGGCCGGCCCGCGATGGATCGGACTGCGTGTCGCGGTCGAGGATCTCCACCTTCCACGTCTTGCCGCCCGCCTTCAGCCCGGCCGCCAGCGCCTTGCGCGCCAATTCCAGCACATAGCCGTCTGTCTCGCCGAAGCCGCCGAGCGGGCCGGTGCGCGGGCTGATAAAGCCGATCTTGAGCGTATCGTCGGCTGCAAATGCTGCCCGCCCGCCAAGAGCCAGTGCTGCACTACCTGCAGCCGTAGCCGCCATGAACGAACGTCGCGTCAGCGATGCAGCGTTGATATTCGTTTCGATAAGATTGTTGGTCATGCAGTCGTTCCTCCCCTTTTGCGAGGCCCTCTCGCCCCGATGCTTCTTCTTCAGCCTTGCCAGTTGAGTGCGGTAATGCGGCTCAGATCGGATAGTGACGCGTGCTGGATGCCAGCGTGATCCAGCGCAGCTCGGTGAATTCGTCGATCGCGGCCCTGCCGCCGAAACGGCCATAGCCGCTGGACTTGACCCCGCCGAAGGGCATTTGCGGTTCGTCGGAAACCGTCGCCTCGTTGATGTGGCAGATGCCGGTCTCGATACGTTTGGCAACGGCCAGCGCCTGGTTGATGTCGCGGCTGAACACTGCCGAGGACAGTCCGTATTCGTTGTCGTTGGCGATAGTGATGGCCTCCTCGACACTGTCGACACGGATGATCGCCGCCAGCGGTCCAAAGCTTTCCTCTCTGTAGAGGCGCATGGCGGGCATCACGTGATCGACAACGGTCGCATCCACCAGCATGCCGTTCGCATGCCCACCGCAGACGACGACCGCTCCCTTCTGCAGGGCATCGTCAACGAGCGCCCTGATACGCCGCACCGCTTCTGCGTTGATCATGGTTCCGAGCGGCGTGTTTCCTTGACTTGGATCTCCGGCCACGAGCGTTGCGGCCTTCGCCTTGAATTTCTCGACGAATTCGTCAGCGATCTCCTCGAGCAGGATGATGCGTTCCGTCGACATGCAGATCTGGCCCTGGTTCATGAAGGCGCCGAAGGCGGCGGCGCGGACCGCCTCGTCGATATCGGCATCGGCAAGCACGATGAAGGGCGCCTTTCCGCCGAGTTCGAGCAGGCAGCGCTTCAGATGCCTTGCCGACGTCTCGGCAATGATCCGCCCGACGCGCGTCGAGCCGGTGAAGTTGATCCGCCGCACCGCTGGATGGGCGATCAGGGCCTCGACGACGGTGGCGGCATCCTTAGGAGCATTGGTGATGACATTGACCACACCCGGCGGAAAGCCCGCCTCGCGCATGACCTCTCCGATCAGGCAATGTGTCTTCGGGCAGAGTTCGGAAGCCTTGAGCACGACCGTGTTGCCGCAGGCAAGCGGCATGGCGATCGCCCGCGTACCAAGGATGATCGGTGCGTTCCAGGGTGCGATGCCGACGCAGACGCCGGCGGGCTGGCGCACCGCCATGGAGACGTTGCCGGGAATGCCTGAGGGGATGAGCTCACCGGCGATCTGCGTGGTCATCGAGGCCGCCTCGCGCAATATGTCGGCGGCAAGATCGCAATTGATCCTGGCCCAGAGGGCGGTTGCCCCGGTCTCTGCGATCATCGCCGCTACGAAATCCGCCGATCGCGCTAGAAGAACGTCTGCCGCCCGATTGAGCATGGCGCGGCGTTCACCCGGTCCCAGTTCTGACCATGCGGGAAAGGCAGCTGCCGCGGCGTTGGCCGCCCGCGCTGCGTCCGATATCGAGGCCGCCGGCGCGATGGTCGCGACATCGCCGGTCGCCGGATCAAGGCACTCGAAAGTGGATGCATCTGACGCATCCACCGTCTCGTCATTGATCAGAAGCTTTGCCACAAACATCGCGATCGTCCAATCCTCCGCAGGTCTTTCCCTCAAACGCATCAACGGGAGAAGGCGTGCACAGACACGCGTGGCCAGGATAGGGCCTCGCAATCGGCATCTGTTGTGTGGAGTCCTCCTCCCAGAGGCTCATGAGATGAGACTACGCCATTGCAATTGGGAAGGAATGTGTTTTTCTGGGTTAATATTGTAATTATCTGGCATTCCCGGCAACGGTATCGCGGTGCCGGCAGGAGGAGAGCTTCATGGTTTCCGACGGTGGCATCCATCACCATGCACACGGCGAGTGGCGGGAACCATCGCTGTCGCACCGGACGCTTCGTTTCCAGAAAGGCATCTATGCCGATTTCCACCATCTGTTTCTGCTTCAGGCTGGAACGGCTGCCTTGTTGTTCGAGCCGGAGGAGCAACGATCGCTGCAAGGCCCGGCGCTTGCTTATCTGCCACCGCAGGCACGGTGCGAGCTGCGCATGGCTGCGGGTGCCGCAGGCTTCCTGATCGGCGCGTCGCCACAGATCATGGTGGACGCGATCGGCGACCAGGCGGAATCCTATGCGCTGCGGACTTTCAGCGAGCGGCCCTGGCTGACGGATGAGCCGAGGCCGCATGCCGTCGAAGAGACGCAGCCGCTGGTGGCGGGCTTCGTGCGAGAGCTTGGCGATCCCTCTCGCGCCTCTTGGATGGTCATCTCCGCCTATTTGCGGCTGATTCTCATGACGCTGTGGCGCACTGGCGGCAGTGAGGCGGCAGAGCAGCGTGGCCGCGGCGGCGGCGCCTCGACCCTGCAGCGATACCGGCAATTGGTGGAGATCTGGTTCCGGCAGCACCGGCCGATCAGCGATTATGCGCGAGAGCTCGGCGTCACCACCGACCGCCTGCATTCCATCTGCAGCAGTGCGCTCGCGCGCTCTCCCGTACAGCTCCTGCATGAGCGCGTCGTCCAGGAGGCGAAGCTGAGGCTGGAACGCTCCGCCAGGACCGTCCAGGAGATTTCGGATAGTCTTGGATTTCGGGATCCCACCTATTTCAGTCATTTCTTCAAGAAAAAGACCGGATTTTCACCCGCCACCTATCGCGATTTCGCCAGGAAGGCGGAAGTCGCCCGCAGCGACATGCTTTCGTCGGGCTATTCGGACTGGCCGTGATCAGATTTCGGCCAGACAGGCTTTGCAACTCAGGCATGGGTGGGTTCGGCTGCGGCCAGCATCAAGGCATCCAGTGCCACCGCACCTTCGCCGTCGGGATAGATCACGACAGGATTGAGGTCTATTTCCCGGATCGCCGGCTCGGCCAGCAGCAGCTGGCCGAGTGTGGCGATGATGCGGGCGGCGGCATTCACGTCGAGCGGCGGCGAGCCGCGGAAACCCCGCAGCAAAGGCGCGTTCTTCAGCCGATGTAGCTCGCGGATGATAGCGTCATCTGGCAGATCGGGCGTCAGGATGCGGACGTCCCCAAGAATCTCCGCCGTAACGCCGCCGAAGCCCGCGAGGATCACAGGTCCCCAATCCGGATCATTGCGCGCGCCGATGATCAGCTCGATGCCGCGTTTGCCCATGGCTTCGATCAGCACGCCGTCCAGGGCGAGGCCTGGGCGATGGCGCGCGATATCGGCATGCAGCCGGAGCCAGCCCTCCTTGAGGCTGGTTGCGTCCACCAATCCGATAACGACGCCACCCGCATCGCTCTTGTGGCTGAGATCGGGCGATTGCGCCTTCAGCACCACGGGATACCCAATCGCGGCAGCTGCCGCGAGGGCTTGTTCAAGGGTTGTTGCCAGGCGGCCTGCAGGAAAGGGAATTCCGAGTGGCGCCAGGATTTGCTTGGCCTGATATTCGGGAATGACACCTCCCTGCGAGGGGAGGCCGGCAATCGCGACCGGTGCCACGGTGCGGGTGGCGATGTCGCGAGCCGCGAATGCGTCAATGCGTTTCAGCGCTCGGAAGGCCCGTTCGGTCGACGGGAAATAGACGATGCCGAGCGCCCGCAACTGCGCGATATAGTCCGCCGGGATGGGAGCACCCTCATCGAGCCCGGCGAAGATCAGCGGTTTTGCCGGCTTGCGCTCTCGCACCGCTTTCAGGATCGGCGGCAGCTTGATGGCTGAGGTGACAGGGTCGGTCTGGATGATGCAGGCGACAATGCTAGCAAAACGGGTATCGTCGAAGAGGGCGGTGAGCGTTCTGTCGTAAAGGTCAGGCTCCACGAGGCCCTGTGCCGTCAGATCCAGCGGGTTGCTGACGCCCACGAAGGGCGGCAGGACGGCGCGCAGCGCCGGCGCGGTCTTATCGTTAATCGGAGGAAGATCCAGCCCAAGCTCCTCACACAGATCGAGCGTCAGCGCCTTGAACGCGCCGGATTCGCCAAGCACCGCTGGGCCTCCAGCCGGAAGGGCCGGGCACCGCAGGGCGATCTCGGTGATGTCACCAAGTTCCTCGAGCGTCTCGGCCAGAATGACGCCGGCACGCGCGACCTTGGCGCGCATGACCTGATAGTCACCGGCCATGGCGCCGGTGTGGGTTGCGGCGGATTCACGCGCCGCACTGCTCCGGCCGGGATGAAGAAGGACGATCCGCTTTCCCTTCGCATATGCTTTGCGCGCCGCGGCAAGGAAACGGACTGGCTTGCGGAATTGTTCAACGATCATCGCGATGACCTTCGTGGAGGCGTCCTGCACCAGAAACTCCACATAGTCTTCGACGCCGCTTGCGGCTTCGTTGCCGGTCGAAATGGAATAGGAGAGGCCCAGATCGCGGCTGGCGAAGGTCACGCCAAGGACGGCAGCCATGGCACCGCTTTGCGACACGATCGCAATGCCCGGCCTGGCGCCGAGTTCCTCTGACGCAGTTTCGATGAAGGTCAGGGGGATGCGGTCAACATGGTTGACCATGCCGAGGCAGTTCGGCCCCTCGATCACCATTCCCACCTCGGCCGCTATGCGGGTGATCTCGCGTTGATCGGCCAACCCTTCCTCACCGCCTTCGGCAAAGCCTGCCGAAAAGATTACCGCCGCACCAACACGACGGCGGGCAAGCGCCTCGATAGAGGGAAGCACGGCTGCGCGCGGCACGGCAAGAACGGCCGCATCCACGCCGTCCGGCAGGTCATCGATCGAGGCGAGGCAGGGCCGTTCGCCGATCTCGGTCCGTTTCGGGTTGATCAGATGAATGGCACCGGCATAGTCGCTGCGGTCGAGATTGGACAATACCGAAGCGCCAAGCGCGCCGGGCTTGTCGGAGGCGCCGACGATCGCCACCGATCTTGGACGCAGCAGCCGTTCCATCGAACCGCTGGGAAGAGCCGATGGGCGCGCGCTAGTGGTCTCGACCGTCATGGTAGGGCGCTCCTCAGGCCTGCTGCTTGGATTTGTCATAGGCCCCAAGACCGGGCTTGTAGGTCTTGTCGTCGATGAACTGCTTGATACCTTCCTTGCGTCCCTCGTTATCATAACTGTTGGCCGCTTCCTGGGCGCGGACGAGGTAATCCTCCGCATTGTCGTAGGTCATCTCCCGCACGCGGCGAATGGCATCCTTGGTGGCTTTGAGCGCGACAGGGTTCTTTTGCAACAGGATGTCGGCGACATCGGTCACGCGCGCCTTCAACTGCGCAAGCGGCAGGGACTCGTTGACGAAGCCCCATTCGGCCGCCTTCCTGCCGCCGATGTTCTCGCCGGTCAGCGCGTGGTACATGGCGTTGCGGAAGGATGTGAGCTCGGTCGCCACCTTGGCGGCGCCACCGCCGGGCAGAATGCCCCAGTTGATCTCGCTCAGTCCGAATTTGGCTTCATCGGCGGCAAAGGCGAGGTCGCAGGCGAAAAGAGGCCCGTAACCGCCGCCGAAGCACCAGCCGTTCACCATGGCGATGGTCGGTTTCTGATACCAGCGCAACCGGCGCCACCAGCCATAGCTCTCACGCTGTGCCTTACGCGTACCCTGTAGACCGTGAGCCTCGGTCTCGCGGAAATATTCCTTGAGATCCATACCTGCTGACCAGGCCGTACCCTCGCCGGACAGAACCAGTACACCGACATCGGCCCGAAACTCGACCTCGTCCAGAACCTCCATCATGCGCCGATTGAGCGTGGGGCTCATGGCATTGCGTTTCTCCGGGCGGTTGAAGCTGACCCAGGCGATACCGGCTTCAACGACAAAGGCGACGGTATCTTTTTCGGGATGTTCTGTTGTCATGATGCTGTCCTTCTTGCCGTTTGGGCTTGCACATCAAAAGGGAACCGGCCGCAAGATCGCGACCTTGCATTGAATACAGTAAGCCTCACCAGGGTCTGGCGAGCCTCGGTGAAATCCAAAATGAGACGCCTCACGCCAGCCGGCGCGAATGCGCAGAAAGCTGTTGCGTCGTTGATCAACGGATCGCGGCGCCTCTGCAGATATCTAAAAGAAATTCCTCCAATACCGGCATATGACCTCCTTACCGGTAATGTTATGTCTCATAGCATCGTTTGATTGTTATGTGCAATAGCATTATACGCGGATTATGGATATCGACGCCCGCACTTCGAAATTGAACGACCCGCTCGAGACCCTGCTTGGCTATCAGCTGAGGAGGGCGTCCAATGTGATGATGGCTGACCTGGGCTCAAGGCTTCAGGCAATCGAACTCAGGCCGGTCGAAGCTTCCATTCTGACGCTGATCGATGCCAATCCCGGCTGTACCCAGAGCGATCTCGGACGCAGCCTCGGCATCCAGCGCGCCAACATGGTTCCCTTGATGCTCGGGCTGACCAAAGCCGGGCTTGTCGACCGGGCTCCGGTTGGCGGCCGATCGCAGGCTCTTCGCCTCACGAGGACCGGTATGGAGAGGGTGGAGACGGTGCATGCCATCATCGGCGCACACGAGGCGCGGTTTCTGCGCCTTTTTGCGCCCGAGCTGCGGGAGGCAGCGCTGGAAGTCCTGCGAAGTATCCGGCAAGAGGGCGAAGGGGCCTCGCGCGAGGATAAGCTGGAGCTCCCGACCGGCGGTTGATCGGCTAAAACCACAATAGCCGGCTGTCGCGGCACTATTTATGCTACTCATCTTCCGGAGGTGCTTGGATTATTCTGCCGCTGGGAGGTCGGGGCGATAGCCGGTGTCGATGACGATCCGTCCGCCGCAGGCCCGCGAAACGCAGGCGCACATGCGTGAATTTTCCTGCCGCTCGGCTTCAGAAAAGAAAACATCGCGGTGGTCGATCACGCCATCGGCTTTCACGATGTTGACGGCACAGAGGCCGCATTCGCCGCGGCGGCAATCGAAAACCATGTCGACGCCGGCCTCCACCAAGACGTCGAGCATGGATTGGTCGGCCCGAACCCGAACATGGGCACCGAGCTTAGCGACTTCGACATCGAAGGCCTGCTCGACAAAGCGGCCGTTATCGCCAAAGACCTCATAACGCAGGCGGCTCGTCGATCGTCCGCTTTTCTGCCAAGCCTGCTGCGCTGCCTCCAGAAGGCCGAGCGGGCCGCAGATATACGCCTCGCCATCCGGCGGCAGGGCTGCAAATTCGGAGTCGAGATCGAGAGCCTCGCCGTCATCCTGGGCAAAGACCTGCAACCCGTCGCCGAGCAGCGCGGCAAGTTCGTCGAGGAAGGCCATCTGCCGACGGCTCTTCGCGGCATAGGCCAGCCGGAGCTTCTGCCCGCGCGAGGCAAGTGTTTTCGCCATGCCATAGATCGGGGTAATGCCGATGCCGCCGGCAATCAGGAGATAGCGGGAGGCGCGCCAGGAAAGCTCGAAGCGGTTCTCGGGCTCGGTCAGTTCCGTGTCATCACCCGGCTGTAGCTGCCAGATGAACACCGAGCCCCCGCGGCTGTTTGGGTGACGCTTGGCAGCGATCGAGAGCGTGCCCGGCGGTCCAGGCAGAACGGTATAGGTTCGGATCACTGGTTCGCCGTTGATCCGAACCTTGATATTGGTGTGCGAACCAGGATCAAAACCAGCAGGCAAGCCTTCGACGGCAAAGGTCACCGCCCGTACATCCTCGGCTATCGTCCGGGTCTCAACGACCCGCGCCTTGCGCCACTCCAGTCTGGACCGCATATTTCCCTCCCTTTGATGGATCTCCATGATCTGCCGGTTATCCGCTACAAAGGCCTGTCCCCAACGGGCCTCTTCCGCTTCAGCCGGACATCAGTGCCAGCGCTAGCACCTTGCTGCGCAGGTCTGGTTGTTCTTCCATGACGAAATCCAGGTTTTGACGCGCCAGCCGTGCATGTTCACGCGCCAGCGCTTCGGCGCGCGCGCCTTCGCGCAGTTCGATCGCGGCAATGATCGCCCTGTGCTGTGTCTGGGCGACCACCAGCGTGCGTTGAAAGGCCGGTACGTCCGCTTCCGTGTTGACGAATGCATTGGGGCTGGCAAATGGCAGGCTGGTGATCCGCTCGATCTCTCGGCTCAGGACATCGCTGCCGCATAGGGCGGCGAGTTGGCGGTGAAAACGTTCGTTCAGCATTTCATAGCGCCCGAAATCCATAGCACCCGGTCCAGGCTCGACGACACCGTCGAGATTGGCGACCACGTCCGAAATCGCCTTCAGCTTTGCCGGTGGCACGCCGCGTTCTGCTGCCAGTCGTGCGGCTGTACCTTCGAGAACACCGCGAAGTTCTATGGCGTCGATTACGTCTTGGCGGCTGAAGCTGCGGACCGCATAGCCGCCCGAGGGGATCATGACGACCAGCCCTTCCTGTTCAAGCTTCTGCAGGGCGGCACGTAACGGCGTACGAGACACCTTCAGCCGGGCGGCGAGCGCCACTTCTGAAAGCCGCTCTCCAGGCAGCACCTCGCCTTTGAGCACGAGATCACGAAGGCCGGTCAGGGCCTTTGCCGTCTGCTGTTTGGGGGCGCCGTCCTGTTCTGCCGTCATGCTCTACTCCGCTGCCATCGCTTTGGTGTTTTCTTCTGGGTCGATTTCCCGGTCGATCATCCGGTCGATAAGCTTGCGAGCCCACATCGTGCCGGCGTCAATATTGAGGTTGTAGAATTGATGATCGGGATTGGCTTCGATTGCGATCTGCTGTGCTTGAAGTACCGCTTCATCCTCGCGGAAGACGCCAGCGACCCCCTCGCGCAGTTCGTGCGTCCGTGCCTGATTGTGCAGGTCGTAGTTTCGGGCAAAGGCCCAGAAATACAGACAGCTATTGTCCGTCGATGGCGTGATCGTGTTCAGGACGTAGCCATTCACGCCTTGCGAGCGGTCGCCTTGCGGTGCGCCGGTGCCAGCCGCCGCGACACCGACATCGATGGTAACCGTGCAGGGAGCCTCGAAACGAATGATCTGCCAACGGTCCACCTTGCCGGGTTTGCCATATTGTTTGCGCCAGAAGGGTGGCGGGTTGATGTCATGCATCCACCGGGTCACAAAGGCAAAGCGATCGGAATGGCTGGCTTCGAAGGGCGATTCCGCTACGGCGCGGTCGCCGATTGAGGAGCCGTGCACGAAGGTTTCATGGGTGAGATCCATCAGGTTGTCGACGACCAGGCGGTAATCGCATTTCACCTCGATCAGCTTGCCGTCAGCGGCCCAATCGGGATCGTCGTTCCAATGCATGTCCGGGATCAGCGCCGGGTCAGCGAGTGCCGGATCGCCCGGCCAGATCCAGACGAAGCGGTGCTTTTCGGCGACCGGATAGGATTTGACGCAGGCCGATGGATTAATGGTGTCCTGTGACGGCATGTATACACAGCGGCCGGTCTCGTCATATTCGAGACCGTGATAGCCGCACACGACTTTGTCGCCATCGAGCCGACCGAATGAGAGCGGCACCAGCCGGTGCCAACAGGCATCCGCCAAGGCTGCGGGCGTACCATTTTCCTTGCGATACAGCACGATTGGCTTGTTGCAGATGGTGCGCGGCAGCAGCGCGTGCTTCAGCTCCACATCGTAGGCGGCAGCATACCAGGTATTCAGGGGAAAGGTTGGTCGCTTCATCTCATCTGTCCTCCTCAGATAGTTTAAGAAGTGCATAATGTATACATTATGTCAAGATGAAGAGTAAAAATCCGAAAATATGATGTATATGGCGGGATTTTTTCGATCACTGTATACAGTCATTTCAATTGATAAGACCAAGTTTCTTCAACCTGTATTCCAGCTTGGCGCGGGTAAGGCCAAGGCCGCGGGCGGCGGCCGAGACATTGCCGGCGGCGGCCCGCAGCGCGTCCCGGTAGAGCCTGTCTTCGGCGGCGGCAAGGTCGCCAGGCGAGGTGATAAGGCCAGGATGCGAGGCGGCGACGGGTATATCCTTCGGCTTTATCCGCCCATCCCGGTTCAGCGCCAGCGGAAACTTCGGGGAGGCTTCGCCGCTCGTGAAGAGATGCTGGATATCGATGAGGCCCCCAGGCTCGGCAAAAATCACGCCGCGTTCGATCAGATTCTGCAGTTCGCGGATATTGCCCGGGAAGTCATAAGCCAAAAGCGCATCGATCGCTCGTCGCGACAGGCCCATGACATCGCGGCGGTGGCGTTCGCGGAAAATGTGCAGGAAATGATCGATCAGCATGGGAATGTCATCGCGTCTGTCGCGCAGCGGGGGGATGACGATCGGGAACACACAGAGGCGGAAATAGAGGTCCTGCCGAAACCGTCCGGCGCGCACTTCGCCTTCAAGGTTGACATTGGATGCCGCCACTACCCGCACGTCGACCGGAATGGTGCGGCTGCCGCCGACCCGCTCGATCTGCCGCTCCTGGATGGCGCGAAGCAGCTTTCCCTGTGCGGCATAGGCGAGCGAGGCGATCTCGTCCAGAAATATGGTGCCGCCCGCTGCCCGCTCGAAATATCCCGGCCGGGATGCGATTGCGCCGGTGTAAGCTCCCTTTTCGACGCCGAACAGCTCCGATTCTACCAGGTTTTCGGGGATCGCAGCGCAGTTGATCGGCACGAACGGGCCACTAGCCCGGCCGCTCAGCTGGTGAAGCTGCTGCGAGAACAGCTCCTTGCCAACGCCGGATTCGCCGATCAGCAGCACAGTGGCCTCGGTATCGGCGACCTTTTCCACCATCAGCCGGGCACGCAGGAAGCTTGCCGATACGCCGATGACTTGGCTAGAACCAGCGTCTTCGGGCAGACCGGCTTTGGCCGGCGGCTCAGCTGCCCGCAATGCCGGCTCCGCGCCTCGGTGAGCGTTGCGGCGGGACCTCGGCCATTCAAGCCCGAGGTAAGCGCGTTCCGGTGCGTCATCGCCCCATTCCTCCGCATTCTGGCCCACCACGCGGCAACAGGGTGCCCCCATGCCGGCGCACTCGACTTCGCGAAAGATGACGGGGCGTCCGAAGAGCGCGCTGGTATAGCCACTGGGATAGCCCGTCTGCATCCAGCAGACCGGCGCGCTTGAAAGGCCATGATGGGCGATGTGTTCGGCGGCTTCGGAGGAATCGTGCCAGTCGAACTCGCCGAAGTAGGTGCCCCTGGCGCTGTCGAATTCGAAATGTCGGGTGGTGACCTTGACGAAACCCTCGAGCGTGTGGACCCGCGGCCCGGCCGCCAGCGCGTGGGTCAGATCCTCGTTCGGAAACCGCTTTTGGATCAACTCCGCATCGCGCACACCCTGCATGTAGCCGACCCGCATGAACATGGCCGTGGCGGTTTCGACCCCGAAGGCTTCGATGATCTCCTGCCTGAGCCGGCCCAGAACCTGCGACTGCATCAACACCATGCGTTGATCGTTCAGCCAGATGCGGCCATCCCCGAGCGCGAAGTGAAGGGCCTCGGTCAATTCGGTCAATGTCGGGGATGCGCCGGTGTCGAGCTCGCTGTATGCGCCGCGCGACAGCATCTTGCCGGTTCGTTTGGATGCATCAGCCAGGGAGATCAGGTGTGGCGGGACTATGCGCTTTGGCATGATCATCTTTCATCAAATTCATAAAATAATGAAATTCTTTATTATTTTATGAATTTTGGCAAGCCGATTTCCGAAGCGGTTTTGATCCGCCGATCCCCGGAAAATCAAGTTGGTGGAAGCGTTTATCTGCCGCCATCATCCTCCGGCTCGGCAGAAATGAAAACTGGCACGCGCCTTGCTGCGGAGGATGTGGCCGCTTGAGGAGCAGCGGCCGGGAGGATTGCAGCGCTATCATAGCCGACGTCGGTCGATCCGTACGGACCGTGCAATGGTGAAGTGATGCCTTTCTCTCGTGACAGCGGATCTGAGGAGGCCCATAGCATGAATATCCAAACCCACAGTTTCATCGATGCCGAGCGCTGGACCGGCCGTGCCTTCTTCGGCGGCTGGGATCGGACCGAAGCGGGGACGATCAATGTCATTGATCCAGCCAACGGAACGGTTCTCACCTCCGTCGGGCTTGGCGGGCCAGCAGATATCGTTCGCGCCGCTGCAAAGGCCCGGGCTGCCCAGAAAGCCTGGACAAAAATGCTTGGTGCGGAGCGTGCGCGTATCCTCAACAAGGCCGCGGACTTGCTGGAGGCAAACGGTAAGGAACTCGCCCAGTGGATCATGAAGGAGTCCGGCTCGATCCATCAGAAGGCGATGATCGAGATCGAGCACGGAGCGCTTTTCATTCGCCATGCGGCAACACTCGCCACGGCTCCCTCCGGCATGTTCCTTCCCGGCATGGATGATCGTGAAAACTATGCCCGGCGGGTGCCGCATGGCGTTGTCGGTGTCATCTCGCCGTTCAATTTTCCACTTGTCCTTTCGGTTCGCTCCATTGCCGCCGCACTGGCGGTCGGCAATGTCGTGGTGCACAAGCCCGATCCACGCACGCCGATCTCCGGCGGTATCATCATTGCCCGCATTTTCGAGGAGGCCGGCTTGCCGGCGGGCATTCTGCACATCGTGCCCGGCGGGGCAGATGCCGGCGAAGCCCTTTGCAGCGATCCGAACGTGGCGATGATCTCTTTCACGGGCTCCGCACGAGGCGGTGCCAAGGTTGGCGAGATAGCCGGCAGGAACCTGAAGCGTGTCCAGCTCGAACTCGGCGGCAAGAACGCGCTGATCATTCTTGACGATGCCGATCCTGGCGTCGCGGCCTCCAATGCCGCCTGGGGCGCGTTCCTTCACCAGGGTCAGATTTGCATGGCAACCGGCCTGGTTCTTATCGACGAGAAGATCGAACAGGCGGTGACTGAGCGGCTGGTCGCAAAGGCCGCGCAGCTGCCAGTTGGCGATCCCTCGAGCAACCAGGTGGCGCTCGGGCCGATCATTTCGGATGCCCAGGTGACGGCGATCCAGGCGATCGTCGATGACGCCGTGACAAAGGGCGCCCAACTGCTCACCGGTGGCCGCAGCAAAGGGCGCTTCTATCCGGCAACCGTCCTATCCGGCGTGAGGCCCGGCATGCTCGCCTTCGAAGAGGAGATCTTCGGTCCTGTCGCCTGCATCGTTTCTTTCCGTAGTGACGAAGAGGCGATAGCGCTTGCCAATCGATCCGACTACGGCCTCGCTGCCGGAGTCATTTCCACTGACATCGGCCGGGCGATGGCGGTCGGACAAGAGCTTGAGGTCGGCCAACTGCACATCAACGACCAGACGGTCAATGGCGGGCCATATGCCCCCTTCGGCGGACGCGGCAAATCGGGTAACGGCACGCGGGTGGGTGGCCCGGCGGATATCGAGGAATTCACCCAGTGGCAGTGGGTTTCGGTCAAGAGCGCCGCCACGCCCTATCCGTTCTGATCTGCGTGCTTTTTGCTCACTCTCCCTGATCCAGCCCGGACCGCTTTGCGGCATGTGGCTCGATGCCTTTTAGAACAAGGATGATTCCCATGAACTTTCACGGAAAAACAATCGTCGTCACCGGTGCGTCCTCCGGCATTGGGGGCGAAGTTGCCCGCCTGGCACGCTTTCATGGCGCACATGTTATCGGCCTTGATCGGAACGATCCGATGCAGACGCTTGACGGTTTCGTCAAGGCCGACCTGAGTGATCCCTCCGCAATCGACATCGCGGTGCACTCACTGCCCGGGCAAGTCGATGCGCTGATCAATGCGGCGGGCGTGCCTGGAACCGCCGATCGGGGTCTCGTTGCGAAAGTCAATTACCTCGGGCTTCGCCATCTCACCGAAGCGCTGGTGGCGCAGATGCCCAAGGGGGCATCGATCGTCAACTTCGCCTCCATTCTTGGCGCCGAGTGGCCCAAACGTGTCGAGGCTCATCATGCGCTCGCCGCGACGAAGAATTTCGCCGAGGGACTGGCTTGGCTAAACGACAACCCGGTCGCACAGGAGACCTGCTATCAGTATTTCAAGGAGGCGCTGATTGTCTGGACCCGCGCCCGTAGCTCCGATCTGTTCATGCGGCACGACATCCGCATGAATTCGGTGGCACCAGGGCCGGTCTTCACGCCGATCCTTGGCGATTTCGTCGCCATGCTGGGCGAAGAACGGGTGCAGCGAGACGCGAGCCTGATGAAGCGCCCTGCCTTTGCCGACGAGATTGCCGGACCAACCCTATTTCTCTGCTCGGATGCGGCTCGCTGGGTAGTCGGCGTCAACCTGGCGGTCGATGGCGGCCTGGCTGCGACTGCCCTCTGATCGACCAAAGTCTTTGGTTCTTGGGCGCCGCCCGACGCGTTCGATCCTGACACCGGCGATGGCCTGCGAAAGCTCATGCCCGGGACGGGAATCGCGTGTTTCGGCCTTAAAATATGGCGCTTACTTTTCCTTGGCAAAAATTGACTGGGTCGTTCCCGGTTGATTTTCCAAGCGCGGCAACCGGCGTCGAATAGTGACGACGCTAAAGCCTCTCAGTTCGATCTGAGCGCCCACATCCACGCTCCTGCCATTTCCTTCAGGATAGTGTTGACGATTCTTTCTGCATCTTTCAGTTGGAGAATAGGGGTTACGCCATGCGATGATTTCGATAAGCTCTGCTTTGGCTCGGTATCAGAAACTGTATGTGCCTGTTAGAGTGACGTGATGAACCATATGTTGGCTTGCACGTCATGCGGATTGGATAAAACCGAATCGATCGTCCAAGGCGGTTCCTACATTCTTCGATGCGCCGCCTGCGGCGAAGCAACCGTCGCAACATCGTTCATGGCGATGCTCGATTCGGATCACGCGTATTCAGCCTTTGTCGATCCAGGTCCAGGAAATCTCCTCCGCCGGAGACGCTCGTCGCGGTAGCGTCAGGTTGCTACATGCCGCTCTAAATTGGACAAGGTGCCGTTGTATCCGGCGTTGCCTGATATCGCGGAACTGACCGCTGGTACCACTTGATGATGATCCTTAGACCACGCCCTTCTTAAGGATGAAGTTCCCATAGGGGCGAGATTCGGCCGTCTTGATAACTGCAAACGCTCGCATCGCGATAGGATAATAGGCGAATCTTTCGACAGGCTGGCTGACGATCGCACGTCCCTCTGCTTGGGAGCAGGCGGCGATGACATCTTTATGCACTTCCAACAACTCGCCTGGCGCGTCGGTGGCCTCCATGTGCATGAGTGGTGCTTCAACGAACGTATCCAAAGGCATCATTTGAAGGATTCCACGCACCGCGGTCGGCGCATCGATACCTTCCAAGATGAGGAGCTTTCCGCTGGTGGTCTCGGCCGACACACGAAAAGCCGAGAAATTTCGATCTACGATCGCGAGTTCATCGCCATGGCCCATGGAGGCCATGACCCATAATACGTCGGCCGTAATGAACGGCGGAACACCCTTTAGCATGACAATTCCCTCCCAAGAGATCATCTCCGCTGAGAACGATAATCAGAAAAAAACGATTGCGCAAACGTTTCGATGACGCTAGCGTGGCAAGGTTAGCGGATCCTGGGAGGCCTTTCGAAGGTTGGAATTCCGCTTGGGAGGACACTTTGAAAAGCCTGTTTGTTGCGCTGCTGGCGAGAGCCGGAGTGTGCTCATGACGACTATTTCCGCAGTGGCAAAGGCGGCTGGGGTTTCGGTCTCCACGGTTTCGCATGTTCTCAACAAGACGCGTTACGTCTCGCCCGAGAAGGTGAAGCTCGTAATGGATACCGTAGAGGCGATTGGATATATCCCCAATGCCCTCGCTCGTTCGCTGAAACTCTCCTCCACGGGCACCATCGGCCTCGCAATATCAGCGATTTCGAACCCTTACTTCAGCGACATTATCTGCGCGATCGAAGCTGAATGTTCCAAGCGAGGCTTGATTGTGTTCCTATGTGACACGCAAGATGACCCCGATCGAGAACTGGAGCTAGTCCAGCATCTACATCAGCGCCGTGTTGACGGGATTATTCTTGCTCCTTCAGGCGATCCCAAGAGATCGCTGGATTACCTCATCGAATCCGATCTACCCTGTGTGCTCGTTGATAGGCTATCCGATAGCCGTTTCGACCAGGTCGGGACCGATAACGTCGCTGCCATTCGCACGCTTGTCGATCATCTCGTGACGCTCCGTCATAGACGAGTTGGGATCATTCTTGGGCAGCCCGGTTTTGCGACGACCGTGGAGCGCATGAATGCCTTTCGGGCTGCAATGACGGAAAGAGGAATAAAGGTGCAGGAAGACCTGATTAGCGACAGCAATAACAACACCGCTGATGCTACTGCTTCGACGCACCGTCTGCTCGAATTAAAGGAACCACCGACAGCCATTCTTGCATCGAACAATCTCACGATGATCGGGGCCATGAGGGCCATCCGGGAACGGGGACTTCGCATTCCTGCAGATATTTCCGTACTCGGGATCGATGATTTCGAATGGGCGGATTATTTCGAGCCGCGCCTGACGCTGATGGCTCAGCCTTGCGATGAGATCGGCCGGAAGGCGGCTGATTTGCTAATCGAGCGGATCGGCAACAAGCGTCGCCCCTGCCAAACCGTTCGACTGTCGCCGGTTTTGCGGCTGCGTGAATCGTGTGGAGAGCCAGCATGAGCGAGATCGTTCTTTCAGCGAAAGGTGCAGTCAAGCGCTTTGGCGGGGTTCAGGCGTTGCGTGGGGTGGACTTCGAACTGAAGATTGGCGAAATCCACGCGCTGCTTGGTGAAAACGGTGCAGGAAAATCTACGTTGATGAACCTGTTGTCCGGTGTGTATACGCCGGACGAGGGAGAGATTTTCATCGACGGTAAATCGGTGCGATTTCACGGCCCTCGTGATGCACAGGCAGCGGGCATCGCAACAATCTTCCAGGAACTGGACCTCGTGCCGAGCCTGAGCGTGGCCGCCAATCTCTTTCTCGGACACGAGCGTGTTCATCCGCATGGAATGCTTGACAGCAAGGCAATGCTGCACGAGGCGCGCAAAAGACTGGAAGCGATCGATCAATCCATCGATCCAACCCAGCTCGTAAGCGAGCTTTCCATCGGCCAGCGCCAGGTCGTCGCCATCGTCAAGGCGCTTTCCTACGCATCGAAAGCCCTCATCATGGATGAACCAACGGCCGCCTTGACCGTTGGCGAAGTGGATCGATTGTTCGACATCATGCGTGGCTTGGCGTCCTCTGGCGTTGGTATCGTCTATATCTCGCACCGTCTTGAGGAGGTTCCCCAGATCGCTCACCGCGTAACGGTTATGCGCGACGGCAAGGTGGCTGGTGTCACAGAACCAGACGCGCCGCAGGCCGAACTGGTGCAGCTTCTCGTCGGACGTCCCCTGAACGAGCTTTATCCGCGCCGCGCAGACAGTGTTGGTGACGTACTCCTGCGGATGCGGCAGGCTTCCTTCCATCCGCATCGCGCGTCTCCCGGTTGGCAGGCTCCAATCAGTGTCGATCTGGATGTTCGGCGCGGTGAAATCGTCGGGCTGGCTGGCGTTATGGGGGCGGGTCGAACCGAACTTTTGAGCGCTCTCTACGGAGCAGGCGTGCCGGGTTATTGGCGGGGCGAAATTGCGGTTGGCGGTCGGCCGGCTAAGCTCACATCGATCGCGGCTGCTCGTAGGGTAGGGCTGGCATTCGTCACCGACGACCGGCGTGGGGCCGGTCTCATGCTGCGTATGTCGGTAGGTCTCAACTTGGTCATGTCGGTCATTCGCCGAATATCACCACATGGCTTGCTGTCTGCGCGACGCCAAGAGGATGCGATCAAGAGTTCTTTCGGCCAATTCGACATCCGTCCAAAGAATCCCGCTATCGCGGTCGGAGCTCTTTCAGGGGGAAATCAACAGAAGGTGGTCCTTGCAAAGGAAGTGCTGGGCAATCCGCGTCTGTTGCTTCTCGACGAGCCGACACGCGGCGTCGACGTCGGCGCAAAGGGGGAAATCTACACCCGCTTGCGCAAGCTTGCTTCCGAGGGGCTGGGGATTCTTGTCGCTTCGAGCGAAATGCCTGAGCTGATCGGCCTGTGCGATCGAATAGTGGTTTTGCGCAACGGCTGCAGCGTTGCTGAGTTTTCTGGCGGCGTCAGCGAGCATGAAGTCCTGGCGGCCGCCAACGGGAGGGAGGCCTGATGTCCGAACAGCAAATCACGTCCAGTCCAGCGATTCAGCCCGCCAAGCGCATTGATCCGCTGGCGGTGATGGTCCGCTTCCAAAGCTTGATCGGTCTTATATTGGTCTTCGCAGGCGGCATCATTTTCTCGCCGCGTCGACATGGCGTCATCCTGTTTCTTCAACCCGACAACATCGCGAACATCGTCCGCGCGGTGTCAGAGACTGGCATCATCGCGATCGGAATGACGTTCGTAATCATCACTGCCGGGATTGATCTCTCGGTCGGGGCGACACTTGGTCTTGCGAGCGTCGTGACAGCAACGTTGATGGTCTCTGGCGGTTTCGGGCTCATTACAACTGTCTTGGCAGTCTTGCTGATGGGCACGTGTTTCGGGTTAGTCCAGGGAGCGATTTCAAGCAAATTTCGGCTTGAGGCATTTATTGTCACCCTTGCCGGTTTACAGGCAGCTCGCGGACTTGCACTCGTCGTATCGGGCAATCAGTATATCAACATCTCCTATGGCGACGGGCCTGGTCTCGCTCCACCAATTTTTGCCATTCTGGGCGGCAGGCTATTCGGCAATGTCGTGCCCGTCGCCACGATCGTCTTTCTGATCTTTGCCTGTGTCGCTACGCTCGTGCTGAACACAACCAGGTTCGGCCGCTATGTCTATGCCGTCGGCGGAAACGAGCGCGCCGCTCGCATCTCAGGCGTTCCGGTCTCGGTAATCAAGATCGCCGTCTACGCCATCACCGGCTTTGCATCCGCGCTGGCTGGCATCGTTCATGCAGGGCAGTTCAATTTCGGAAGTGCCAATGATGGGACCGGATACGAACTGACGGCCATTGCGGCTGTCGTAATTGGAGGAACCAGCCTGTTCGGAGGTTCCGGTTCAATGGTCGGAACAATCGCCGGCACGATCATGCTGGGCGCTTTGGCTAATATTCTTCAGCTCAACAACATTACGCCAGCCATGCAGTTGCTCGCCACCGCGGCAATCATCGTTCTGGCAGCAGTCCTTCAATCCCTCGTTCGCCGCCGCGAAGGATTGGGAAGGTAGTCTGGTGGCATCTCCCGGAGGGTGGAGCCGGGATCAATGTGGAGGAGAAAATAATGACACGCAATGCACTTCGATTATCGTATGTCTGGCGCATCGGCCTGCTAGCGAGCTCAAGTCTGGCTATCGTCAATGCTGCCCAGGCTGCTGATCCGCTCGTGAAAGCCTGTGCCAAGAATGGCGAATTCGTGATCGGCTTTTCGCAGGCAAACAATGCAGAACCCTACCGCCAGCATGTCAACGATGAACTGCAGGCAGCCGCCAAGGCTGTCCCGCAGTTCACGCTGCAGATTGCCGACGGCGCCGGCAACGTCAACACCCAGACATCGCAGGTCGACAACTTCATCACGCAAAAGGTCGACCTCCTGTTGATCTCACCCTTCGAGGCGGCGCCGCTCACGCCGGCCGTTAAGCGGGCGATGGACGCGGGTATCCCGGTTATCGAACTTGATAGGAAGACGAACGGCGAAGCTGGCAAGGACTACACTTCTTTTATTGGCGGAGACAACTACAAGATCGCATTGGCCGCGGGTCAATATACAAGTAAGACGCTTCTGCCCGATGGCGGCGAGGCTGCGGTGCTGGAGGGGCTCCCGAGTTCAACGCCTGCCGTCGAGCGACTGAATGGCTTTAAGGACGGCGTGAAAGCCAATCCCAAGATCCAGATCGTGGCGGAACAAGCGGCTGACTGGTTGCCGGACAAGGCGCAAACAGCATTCGCAGCCATGCTGCAGGCACATCCAGATATCAAAATGGTCTACGCCAGCAACGATATGATGGCGGCGGGTGCCCTGCTTGCGGCAAAGGGTGCCGGAAAGACCGTGAAGATTATTGGCACCGATGGCTTGCCCGGCCCAGCTGGCGGGATTGAGGCGGTCGCAAAGGGTGATTGGTCCGCGACATTCACCTATCCAACAGGTGCTAAAGAAGCAATCGACATGGCAAAGTCAGTATTGCTGGACTGTGCGTCATCGGTACCTGCAACGGTAACGGTCGACACGACCGCTATCACGCCTGACAATGCGAAGCAGATGATGGGCAAGTAGGACTCTGCAAGCCAATCCGGCTGGACGCAAGATCTAGCCGGATTGAGCGGATCGCATGGCGACCGTTGTCGAGTCACGGTTGCCGCGTGTATTTCCCGACGCTACGGTGTCGATGCCTCTCACATCAATCCCGGCGAAGGAAGCTCGCCGGTTATTTCGGCTTATTATGTTCTCATCTCGGGTTGTGCCAAGGGCGTTTTACACCTTTACCCAGTTTGGAAGAAGCTTCCCGATTCAAAAAGGGTAACTCGATCGTCGATTTGGATGGTCGCTGGTTCGATTCTTTTCAAGAGCGAGGAAATTGAGCCTCGGCTAGTTGTCGTCGACTTGGAGCCGTCCCATCGTGATCGGCGGGCCGGTGTTCGAGGTGTAGGAAAACATCGGCCGGTGGTGATCGCCGGGGTGCCTTGCGGCAATGCCTTGTTCCTCGTGCCTCATTCAACTTTCCCGCTTATCGGAGCCACGCGTCACCCCTCGGTTTCGCCAAAAAGCCTCCTCCTCAGCGGTGATATAATCTTCGGCCTCCGGTGATGGCGGATCTGGTTCTTCGGGATAGCCTGCCTCCAGAAACTCTTCCGCTTCCAGATAGGCCAAGGCTTCCGGTCGAACCTCGACCTCGAGCACATGAATTGCGACCTCGTTGGAATATTCCTTGATCGGCTCGGCATAGGAATAGCAAGCCCAAGGGAAAAGCTGGATCATCAGCTCGTGAAGATGTTGCGCCCGAATGCGATAATCGATCCGGATCTCCGGTTCGCCTTTGTCCAGAATAATGCGCAAATTGCAGAAAATTGGAGAGGAATCGCCCCATTCGTCCCAAATGAATATTGCCGCCTGATCGCCAATCCTTTCCATCAGGGCGCGGTCGACCGCAAATGCCGAACGCAGCAACTTTTGCGGATCCGATGAGACGGTTTCCTCGAAGCCCAATCGCGCCGATGCATCCAGGATGTTGGATGCCGGAATGGCGAGCAACTGCTCTTGTCCGAATTTATCGAGCGGTTCCATCTTGACCCACTGCCACAGAACGTCACCCCGCTCGGGGTCGAACAGGAACACGCAAACCGAAAGGGAATGGGATGCCCAGTAATCCAGGCAGTGGCTTTCGACTTGATGAAGGTAATTGCCGCTGTCGTCCCTCTCTGACGATGCCAACCTGATCCTCATCGGCAGAAAGCGGCCGGTTGACCATCCATCCTCGATCATCTCGGCGCGAGCATCCAAGCCGCTCTCCTGGGGATACGATACCCGCCGAAGACACCAGTTAAAGTCCCGGACAAAAACTTTCTCGACAGCGTCGATCGCCGCGCTGATGGCGGGCTCGGTGTGAGCGGCACTTAAGCCCATGAGGCGCCGCCGTCTTTGCGACAGCTCCCCGCGGCCCGCTGTTGCAAGGAAGCGATATATCGCCATCCCGGCGGCAACGATTGTCGGAATAACTGTCTGTAGACGTCCAGCCATTGAACCTTGCCGTCGAACTAGCCGGTCCCTTCGCTTACATAATCGAGCAGCGCCAGCAAACCCTTGAGGATATCTGTCGGGGACGGCGGGCAGCCGGGAATGTGCAAGTCGACGGGCACGATCTTCGAAACTCCGCCGACCACGGCATAGCTCCCGGCAAAGCAACCGCCATCACGCGCGCAGTCGCCCAGCGCAACGACCCATTTGGGTTCCGGCGTGGCATTATACGTCCGTTCGAGGGCCTCAGCCATGTTCTTGGTCACGGGGCCGGTGACCATGAGCACGTCAGCATGACGGGGCGAGGCCACGAAACGGATGCCAAACCGTTCGATATCATAAAAGGCGTTGCTCAGAGCATGCATTTCGAGTTCGCAACCATTGCAGGATCCGGCGTCGACGGCGCGAATCGCCAGACTGCGACCGAGCCTGCGGCGCGCCTTACTGTCCACGGCCACCGCGAGTTCCTCGACTGCCGCGTCGGCGCTGACGGGTGCAGGTTCCGTCAAAGGCGGCCGGATCAGGCTTTCGAACAGGAGCTTGCGCATAGTCTCTTGCCTTTACAGATCGTGCCCCGAGTATGAGCAGTTGAATGATTTGTTGCAGAGCGGAAAGTCGGCGACGATATTATCCTTGATCGCAGCCTCCAGCAGCGGCCACTGAAACCAGGAGGGATCGCGCAGATGGCAGCGCTCGATCCTGCCCTCAGGCGTGAGACGTAGCCATGCCAGGATGTCACCACGGAATCCCTCGACAAGAGCTACGCCCTCTCGAAATTCATTGACAGGCGGAACATCGGAAAGAACCGAGCCGCCCGGCAGTCGGTCGAGAATTTGTCTAATGAGCGACAGGCCCTGCTCGACTTCGCGAATACGGATCCATACTCGGGCGTTTACGTCGCCGTCGTTGAGCAGCGGTACATCGAAGGTCAATTCGTCATAGGGCGGATAGGCAAGGTCGCGTCTGGTGTCGAAGCTGCGGCCGGCTGCTCGGCCGACGTAGCCGCCTGCACCATATTGGCGGGCAAGCCCACTCCCCAATGTGCCCGCACCGACCGTCCGGTCTTGAAGCGAGGCGGTATTGTCGTAAAGCTCCACCAGGGCAGGGAATTTCCGGCTGAGCTCGGCATGCAGGGCCTGCAAGCCGGCCTTTGCGTTGCCGTCGAGGTCGGCGGCAACGCCGCCAGGCAGGATACGGTCGCGCATCAGCCGGTGCCCGAAGGCAGCGTCGGCGGCGCGCAGCACCTGCTCGCGCAACACGCCGCAATGAGCAAGCATCAATGCGAAGGCAGCGTCATTGCAGATCGCGCCTATATCTCCGAGGTGGTTGGCGATCCGCTCGAGTTCGGCCATCAGCGCCCGTAGCCAAACGGCACGCAGCGGCACCTCAAGCCCAAGAGCTGCTTCCGCCGCCAGCGAAAAGGCATAGGCATAGGCGACGCTGCTGTCGCCGGATGTTCGCCCGGCAAGCTGCACCCCACGCGCCAGGTCGGCACCCGCCATCAGCGCCTCGATCCCCTTGTGAACGTAGCCGAGCCGTTCCTCGAGGCGAACGACGGTTTCACCATTGGCCGTGAAGCGAAAATGGCCGGGTTCGATGATGCCGGCATGCACCGGCCCGACCGGTATCTGGTGCAGGTTCTCTCCTTCGACGGGCAGAAAGGCGTAGGAATATTCGGAGACGGGCGTGCTGCGCTCTCCCAATGGGAACCGCAGATCCCAGCGGCCATGGTCGATCCACAGCCTGCTATCTGGAAGTCCCGCTGGTTCCAATCCCGTGAGGTCGCGGAGCGTTCGCTCCAGACGTATTGCCGGCGGATGGTATCGCGCGATGGAGGGATAGCCGTCATGCAATTTCTCCAGGCTAAGGATGGCGCTTTTGCCGGCCTGCTCGTCGAGCAGCGCCATGTGCACGGCGTTGCGCTCGCCCCAGAGGCCAAGCATCGTCAATTGTCCTTCCGACAACCTCGAGGCTGCCGATTTCCATGTGGAGGAATCGGTAACGGCACGCGGCCACGGCCCATGATGCGAAACCTGCCAGCCATTTCCTATGAGATCATCCAACATCGACATAGTCCGGCCTCGCATCATCGAAGAAGATTGGCGATATGCTGAAACCAGGTAACCATCGGCGGCGGTAGATAGATTCCGGCTCCAAGTACCAGCGCGAGATGCAGAAACATCGGCAAGTAGGACGTTTCGGCCGGGGCAGTGCTGCCGCGCGGTTGACCAAAAATCGCTCCCGTCAATCGCAGCAGCAGAGCGCCGAAAGCGACCAGCAGCCCGAAGACAAGCGGAATGGCGAGCAGCGGCTGCTTCGCGAAGGTCGAGCTGACGATGAGGAACTCGCTCATGAAAATGCCGGCCGGCGGCAGGCCAGCAATGGCGATTACACCGGCCAGCAGCCCCCAGCCGAGCCCCGGATGCGTCTCGGTGAGGCCTCGAATGGCCGAAAGCCTCTGCGTCCCCTTGATCTGGGCGATGTGACCGACGGCGAAGAAGATTGCCGACTTGGTCAGCGAATGCATGACCATATGCAACAGGCCGGCAAAATTGGCGAGCGAGCCGCCCAGGCCGAAGGCGAAGACGATGATGCCCATATGTTCGATCGAGGAATAGGCGAACAGACGTTTGATGTCACGGCGGCGGTAGAGCATGAAGGCGGCGAAGATCAGCGAGACAAGCCCCATCGTCATCATCAGCGGCCCAGGGCTGATGGCTTCCGGGCTGGCGGCAAGCACGATCTTGAAACGCAAAACGGCATAGAGCGCAACATTGAGCAGAAGACCCGAAAGCACCGCCGAGATCGGTGTCGGCCCCTCGGCATGCGCGTCCGGCAGCCAGGCATGCAGCGGCGCAAGTCCGACCTTGGTGCCGTAGCCGAGCAGCAGGAAGATGAAAGCGAGGTTGAGAAGAGCCGGATCAAAGCCGGCGGCGTGTTCCACCAGCGTCGTCCAGATCATGGCGTCGTAGCCGGTGCCGACGACGGCCTGAGCGGCCAGGTAGACGAGGATGGTGCCGAACAATGCGAAAGCGATACCGACGCTGCCGAGGATGAAATACTTCCAGGCTGCTTCCAGTGCCTCATGGGTGCGGTAGATGCCAACCATCAGCACGGTGGTCAGCGTCGCAAGCTCCACCGCCACCCACATGAGGCCGATATTGTTCGACACGAACGCTAGGTTCATACCAAACATCATGACCTGATACATCGCGTGGTAGAATCGCAGGTTGGCGGGCGTGAGACGGCCGATCTCAAGCTCATGGGCGATGTAGCCGGCACTGAAGATGCTGGTGGTGAAGCCGACGAAGGCATTCAGGACGATGAAGACGATATTGAGATCGTCCACGAGCAGGTATCGGCCCGGTGGCGGCCGCGCGCTGGCAAAGAGCAAAAGCGCTGCAAGCAGCGTCAAAAGGCTTGCGACCATGTTCAGCCGCGCCGTCATGCGGTAGCCGGGCAGGAGTGTCAGAAGGGCTGCGGCGGCGATTGGAACAACGAGGACGGCCGTCACCGCGTCGAAGCCGAGGATGGAGGGGGAGGGAGCGTTCATTTGCGTCGTCTCCCCTTGAAATCGTCGAGCGCCCGGACGTCTACCGTGTCGAAGCGCTCGCGGATGCGGAACAGGAAGACGCCGATGACGATGAAGGCGATCAGGATCGAGAAGGCGACGCTGATCTCCACCACCAGCGGCATGCCCTTGGCGCCGGTCGCCGCCAGCACCAATCCGTTTTCCAGCGACATGAAGCCGACGACCTGGCTGACGGCATTGCGGCGCGTGACCATGATCAGCAGTCCCAGCAGCAGGACCGATAGGGCAAAGGCAAGATCTTCGCGTGCGATCGGATCGGCCGACGGTGTCACCCGCAGCATGACCACCGTTGCGAGGGCCACCAGTCCCAGGCCGACGAGCATGGTGGGGCCGATGCCGACGACAGTCTCAATCTCGCGGTGGATGCCGAGCTGGCGGATCATGCGATGCAGCACCACGGGAATGATGATCGCCTTGAAAATGAGAGCGATCGCCGCCGTTACAAAGAGATGCGGTGCATCCTGGATGAGGGCTTGCCAGGCAACCGACAGCGTCAGCACCAGCGAATGCAGCGCAAAGACGTTCAGCAGCGCATAAAGACGGTCCTGATAGAGCATCATCATGCTGACGAGCACCAGACCACCGGCAAGCATGTGGGCGATATCGAAGACCGACCCGGTCATCAGAGCCCCCTCGACACGAAACGCAGCAGCGCGGCGAGCAGACCGAGCATCAGCGCTGCACCGAGGAATTCCGGCACGCGGAACACGCGCATCTTGGCGGTCGCGGTTTCAAACAGCGCAAGCAAGGCGCCGCCCCCTGCCAACTTGGCGAGATAGGCAAACAATCCGATCAGGTAGGCAAGCGGCCCGGCCCCGAAGGCGACGAGCTTCCAGGGAACGAAAAGGCAGGCGATCAACGAAATATAGAGCAACAGCTTGAGCGATGCCGCGAGCTCGATCATGGCCAGGTGCCGTCCGGAATATTCGAGCACCATGGCTTCGTGCACCATAGTCAATTCCAGATGGGTCGCCGGATTGTCGACGGGGATACGGGCATTTTCGGCGATCGCGACCATGACGAGGGCGATGAGGGCGATCGCCAGCGACACGCGCAACCCCACCTGCGGCGAGGTCATGAAGGCAGCGATGGCGGAAAGTTGGGTCGAGCCGGCGACCAGGGCGAGCGTGAAGATGATGAGCAGCATCGACGGTTCGGCGAGCGTCGCAATCATCATCTCGCGGCTCGAGCCGATGCCGCCGAAGCTGGTGCCGACATCCATGCCGGCAAGCGCCAGGAAGAAGCGCGCGCTGCCAAGCAGTGCGATGATGGCGATCAGGTCCGCGGTCCAGCTAAAGAGGAGGCCGGTTGCGAAGGTCGGGATGATGGCGGCAGCCACCCAGGTCGCGGCGAAGATCAGGTAAGGTGCTGCTCTGAACAGCCAGGATGCGTTTTCCGCCACCACTGCCTCCTTGCGCAGAAGCCGGACAAGGTCGCGATAGGGCTGGATCACGGAGGGTCCGCGACGGCGCAGCAGCCGCGCCTTGAACATGCGCACAACGCCCGTCAGCAGCGGCGCAAGCAGCACGACGAGCGACATCTGGAGGGCTTGGGCGAAAAGGGCGAAGATTATGTCCATAGTGCCAGGACCAGAAGCAGCAGGACGAGCGTGAGGAAAACCAGGCTCAGATAGCGCCGGATTGTCAGAAACTGCAGATAGTTGAGTTTTTCCGCGGCAAAGCCAACGGCGCCGACGATGGGTAGATAGAGGCCTTCCCAGATATGATCATGCATTTCCAGCGCGAACCGCGCCGGTCGGAGATCGCCGGGCGGCGGCATGTTGACCCGGTCGCGAGCGCGAAAGATCAGCGTGCCGAAAACGCGCCTGATGGGCTGGGCGAAACTGCTGGCGGTATATTGCGTTGCCGGACTGCTGAGCGGAAAGCCGCAATCCCAGGCCGGCGCGCGCCGGATGCATCTGGAGCCAAAGCGGTGGACCAGATAAGCCGTGAACGACGCCGAAAAGAGGATGAAGAGGAAAACGAGCAAGCCGTTATAGGAACTACGGGCTTCGGCGATCGGCACGATCGACAGCCATGGAATATCCGTTTGCACCGGCATCCGCTCGCCGATCAAAGAGAGCGTCAACGGTGCGAGTGTATCGATGACGACCCCCGGCAGGATACCGGCAGCAAGGCAGAGGAAAGCCAGAACCGACATGGCGGCAAGCGAGAAGCGATCGACCTCCGTTGCCCGTTCGACCAGCACGCTGCGCGGACGGCCAAGAAACGTCACGCCGAACACCTTGACGAAACAAGCCGCGCCGAGGGCGGCGGCAAGGGCGAGCAGGCCGCCTACGGCCGGCACCAGGAGCTTCGAGCCCCATTGCGGCAGGGCCGGGCTCTGCAGGACGGCCTGAAACGTCAGCCATTCGGAAACGAAACTGTTAAAGGGAGGAAGAGCCGAGATTGCGATACAGCCTGCGAGAAAGAACACGGCCGTTACCGGCATGCGATGAATGAGCCCGCCGAGTTTTTCGATGTCCCGTTCCCCGGTTGCCGTCAGCATCGCGCCGGCGCCAAAGAAAAGCAGGCTCTTGAAGAAGGAATGATTCAGAACATGGAAGAGTGCCGCGGTCAGAGCGAGGGCCGCCGCCAGCCCCATGCCGTTCGCCTTGAACGCAAGCGCCAGACCGAGGCTGACGAAGATGACGCCGATATTTTCAATGGTGCTATACGCAAGCAGACGCTTGAGATCGCTCTCCATCAGCGCGTGCAGAATGCCGAGAACCGCGGTGATGCCGCCGATCGCCAGAACGATGATACCGAACCACCAGGCCGGCGCGCCGAGCAGATCAAAGACCACGCGGATGAAGCCGTACACCGCGACTTTGGTCATGACGCCACTCATGAGCGCGGAAACATGACTGGGGGCGGCCGGATGCGCTCGCGGTAGCCAGACATGCAAGGGCACCAGCCCGGCCTTGGATCCAGTGCCGATCAACAGCAAAACGAGCACGAGGCCCGAGGTCAGCGGCGCATGGTCGGCGGCGCGCATCGTGGTGAAACTGTAATTGCCGTCCGGTCCCGCAAGCAGACCGAAGGCGAGCAGGAGAGTGAGCGTGCCGAAGCTCGCCATGACGATATAGAGATAGCCCGCTTTCCTGTTGCCGGTATCGCGATGATGGGCCATCACGAGCGCCCAGGAGGCGAGCGACATGAACTCCCAGGACATCAGAAAGGTGAAGGCGTCATCCGCAAGGATCACGAGATTCATGCCGGCGACAAAGGCCGGGAAGAACGGCAGCACCCGGTGCGGCGCATGTTCGTGGCGGCCGTAGCCGAGCGCATACAGGCTCGAAAGCATGCCGCCGAAATTGACGACGGTCAGAAAGAAGGCGGATAGCGCATCCAGACGAAAATGACTGCCGAGCCACGGCAGGCCGATCGGAAGCACGAGCGTGGATATGGCGTCGGGAGAAGCCATCGTTACGAGCGCGCCGATCGCTGCGGCAAACGCGATTGCCGACAGACAGAAGCTTAGGCCATAGGTGAGCTTCGTTGCCTGTTTCGATCGGGCGATGCAGACCGCAAGGGCTGCCGTTGCAAACAGGGAGACCGAGCACAGCAGGATCGCGGCCAGGGAGATCATGAGCGAGGTCCCGTTCCTCGTCCGGGCAATCCAGGCACTCCGCTCTCCGATCGCTTGGTCTTCAGCCTGACGCCGCGCCCCCCATCCTGGCTGACGACGCCCTCGCTGATCACCTCAATGCCGGCTTCGTTTAAAGCCGCCAGCAATCGCATCAGGGAATCGACGTTGCCGCGCACGACGTCGGGGCTTGCTTCCATTCGTTGGATTGTCGGAACGGAAACCCCCGCCAATTCCGCGAGTTGGCGCTGATCTATACCAAGAAGGGCTCTGGCGGCACGCATCTGTGCGGCAGTGATCATGGCAGAACCATCACTTATGCTTCATAAGCTCTGATGTTAGCAGTTTAGCGCATGCTTACTGATGTATCAAATCACATTTATGATGCGGCATCTTCACACAAAGCCAAAAGCTCACTTGTGAGAATGTCCTGCCGAGTAGTAAGACAAATCGTCATCATTTCGGACAGTTGGCCTTCGTAGGAATCGCCGCAACCCAAT
This sequence comes from Martinezella hainanensis, assembly GCF_900094555.1. Lineage (GTDB taxonomy): Bacteria > Pseudomonadota > Alphaproteobacteria > Rhizobiales > Rhizobiaceae > Rhizobium > Rhizobium hainanense. The sequence continues at coordinate 10,390 of NZ_FMAC01000020.1, read as the reverse complement.
CTCGCAACGCCGAGAATGGAGGAGAGCTCGACGGTTTCTGGTTCAGGTTCGGAAAGATGTTCGGCCTGAAATCCGGGAAAGAGCAAAGGCTTCCGATGTCCCCGATCCGTATCCGCCAGAAGTCGCTCGCATGCTTGTAAGACAAGGCACCCATCGCAACGAGAAAATTGACCGCCGGCTGGCGGCTTGCCTGGCAGCAATCGCCGGCACATTGAATGCGGCGGCCTTCTACGCCGTCGGCTTCTTCTCGGCCAACATGACGGGCAATGTATCGACGCTGTCCGATCATCTTGCCGTGGGGCAATGGCTGTCGAGCCTGTTTTATGGAGGAATCGTCGTAGCCTTCATCCTGGGTGCTGCGACGTCGACGCTGATTATCAACGCAGGCCGCCGTCGCAATATGCATGCGATCTATGCTTACAGTATTCTGACCGAGGCCGTGTTACTCGCCGCGCTCGGATGCGCAGATCTCTGGTTGCTTGCTGCTTGGCGCGCTCCGGTTCTCGTTCTCGGACTTGCATTCCTCATGGGGCTTCAAAACGCGGTCGTGACGCGCATCTCTGATGCCAGGGTTCGCACCACGCATGTTTCCGGGATGGCAACGGATATCGGCATCGAGTTGGCCATTGCCCTGGATGCTTTGCGCGGCCGTGAGCAGGTTTCGGAGGCGCGGCACAATCTGGGCAAGCTCAGATTGCATCTTTACACGATCCTTTCATTCCTTCTCGGTGGCATCTTGGGCGTGCTCGTTTATCGGGCCATCGGTGGCTATCTTCTGCTTCTGGCCGCGGTTACCTTGGTCGCAATCGCTCTGAACGCGATTTTACATGCGAGGAAGGTATTTGTTCCCTACGGAAGGTTTTGAACGGGGTGGCGTTCAAGCGCTGACGAATACCTGGCGGCACCTGCGTCAGGCTTGGCGACGGCATGGCCTTCTCGGTTGAAGGTGCATCAGTGTGCATCGGTGGCCGTGTCTCAAGGGTGCAGGCCGGGGTTAGCGTGTTCAGTTTCACAACGCTTTGACCCAGATTGCAGTTGAGACTGATCCATTCAGTGGCTGAGAACTCATTGGCGAATTTGCGACATCCACATCCAGGCATGGTCGCGACGAGATGCAAAGCTGAGTGAAATCTAGAGAGAAGTGAGCAGTCGCGGGCTCGTATCCTTTCAAGAGCCATAGACCGTGAGCCGGAAGCTCCACGGCTCTTCAGCTGCCAGTCAGGTCGCCTGTTTCGATTGAGAAGAGGTGCTAACGAGCCCGCCGAACGTCAGTCTGAGCGAAATCTTCGCCCACATAAAGCAGCGGACAATCATGCTCTTTTGCGACTTCATACGAAAAGCAATCGCCATAGTTCAATCCAGCCGGATGAACATCCTTGCCCCATCGGCCGTAGGCGTGAGCCACTCGACGGGTGGAGGCGATCCGGTCTGGCTGCGGTTCGTTTCCCTTCGGGAGCAATCGAAGTTTTCGGTCGTCCGCGATGAGCTTTTATTAAAACAGCTCGTTGCATTAGAGCAAACCAATCAAGTGGAAAATGCGAGCCGTTTTCGGACAAGCATTCTGACGATTGACACATACGTTCTGCCCATTTTGACCGTGGCATCGTAAAGTTGGCTTAGCTCACATACTGCTTATATGGGAATTTACTCAGTCTGAAGCTGGCGTCATTCTTTCTGTCGACAGTGATTTGAAGGAGGATGTCACAATGCCTGTTGATCGGGAGCTTTTCGAAATGTCGGCCGGCAGACATATTGTTTCGACGGCCATGATCTCATTAAATCATCCGTCTGCCGCCATGATGAGACGTAAATCCGAAAACGTTCTGCGCTTAAAAGCTGATGGCAAATCAACCGATGATATAGCACGAGAGGCTGGCGTTAGCCGATCGACGGTAACGAGAATCCTGCGCTACGTTGAAAGAGCGGCAGCTAGTTAACCGAGACCTGGCCCAGTGAAAGATGGCTGAAGGTTTGGAGGGCGTTTGAAACGGGGTCGGCGCAAGTTCCGTGAACGCGGCATCGTATAGGCTCGCTGGCTCCTTGCGCGACGCACTAAATGTTTTTGTGGCCGCCCCCAATGATCGTCGGCGGCTCAGATGATGATTCACGGATCAGATCATGACACCTCGATTTCACTAGGGTATCGTGGATCTCTCGCGACTTCCGGCAAACACAATCAAAGGTCGCCAGTTCCAGGCTTTTAGGGCTGATCCATCTGTCGCGGCGAGCACGGCCCTGTGAGTTACGAAGTGGAGTGCAGCGACTTTGTGGCAGCCGGCTCGCGAGTAGCTGGCCGGCTTGGCGAGCTGGTAAGAGACGCCCGTTCAGGCGACTTCGCTGCGGCTGACCTTCTGAATTTTTTCCCAGACGTGGCCAGGTTTGGGAAGATCGAGACCGAAGACCGTATTGAATGTGTCCGCGAGATGACCCGCGCTTGTGATACGCTGCTCGCAAACGCTGTCTGCCGTGACGCTGCTTAGGCAATCGTTCTTCAGGGCGACATATCCCTCCGAAGTATGCCGCAGGATCGCAAGAGCGCTTATGAACGGTGAACCAGGATCCTGGGTCAGCCAGCCAAATGTAGCGGCAATGGCGGCCTCGTCGCTGTGATCTGGTCGAAAATCAAAGCTGTGTGCGAGGCCATTCGCATGGTTTTTGAAGCGTAGCCACCCGTCGGGCGTCGACAAGATCGAGAAATCGAAGCCGCGTTGGCTGATTGGCCCGACGGCAAGCGGTACGGGTTCGACGATGGCATCCGCCAAGCCAACCTCGGCAAGGTACGGCCGGTCAAGATCGACACGCAGAGTGAGATGATTGCCGATAGCGGCATCGCCTATCATTTCACGATTGACGCCGCCGCATAAGCGCGTCACTCGAAAACCGAGCGCTGCGAGCGCCGCGCCGAACAGACCATTCATCTCATAGCACCAGCCGCCGCGCTTGCCCTCCACCATTTTGGCGAAGGCGACGGATGGTGCGATCGAGGACGGCCATCCCATGAATGCATCCAGCGCCTCCCAAGTGAAGGCCATGAGATGGGCGCGGTGAAGCCTCGACAGGCTCTCGACATCGAGCGAAGCCGGCCGATCCACTCCGATCCTTGCGAGATAGGCGTCCAGTTGGCCGGACGTCAGGGTCATTCCATTTTCGCTTGAAGAGGCGCTTGTCATCCCTTGTTTTCCTTTTGATGGGCGTTCCGAAATTTCCGATGCTGCTATGCTGTCAGAAGGCGCTTCGTTGACGTGGTTCCCCTCGAGTGATGATCCGGATGCTTGCCCATGAGGCAAATGGGCATAAAACTCCTTCGTTCGCCGATGGAGAGGCAACGGCGTTGGGCAGGAAGAGTGGGTTTGACATGGTGCCAATCGCTGTGTTCCTGCCGCGATCGGCGGTGTCAATTACGCGGCGGACAGGGCTCCTTGGGCAGACCTTTTTACGAAGTCCTCAATTTCTGCGACGAGCCGTGCGGCCCCCGGGCCTTCCTCAGCAATGGTACGCCCAAGTGCCAATGCCCGCTCGCCAAAGCTCGGTTCGGAAAGGACGCGCCGCACGGCCTCGCTGAGCATTTGCGGTGCTATCGAAGGATCGAGGCGCACGCCCACGCCGTGATAGTCCACGCGGGCGGCATTGTCGTTTTGATCGCGCCCCATCGGGAGAACGACGAGAGGGACGCCATGGTGCAGCGATCGCATGATCGTACCGTGCCCGCCGTGGGTGACGACGGCGCGTGCTTTGACTAGGATGTCGTCATGTACCGCATTCGGAAGAATTGTGACATTCGCGGCCGATTGAAGACGAAGTCCCTCGAGCGCCTTGCCAAGGGTAACGACCACCTCGATCGGCTCCTCGGCTAGACAGGATATCACCCGCTGGAGCACATCGGCCTGCCCCTGATTGGTGGTGCTAAACGACACCAGCACGAGTGGCCTCGTTGCGCGCGCCGGTTCATACGCCCAGCGTTTGTTGGCCCAACTTGGCATCTCCAGCAGCGGCCCCACATAACGCACACGATTCGGCAGATGCTCGGTCGGAAAATCGAAGCTGCTGCTGGTGGCAAGGAGATGACGGCCAGCGCTCAAATGTTGTTCGTAAACATGTGTTAGCGGCGCGACGCCGAAATGAGCACGAGCGGCGTTGAGGCAAGGCAGGAAACCCTCCCATATTTGCTCCACCATCGCCGAAACCTCGGCATCGCGCGCCCTGTCCGTCGCCGATCGGGCAGGCTGAAAGCCCGGACCGAATGGCGGATGTCCAGGAAGGGCCCAGAGCGAGATGTTACTTGCAAGCAGGGCGGTCGGAACCTTCGCAATTTCGCCCGCGAGCATGCTGCCGAACAATAGATCCGAGCCGAGAAGGATATCGGAAGGCTCCGCTGCCAGCGCTTCGAGAATATCCTCGGCATAGGCTTGTGCTGGCCCGACGAAGATCCGTTCGCACCCTCTTTGGAATCCGGCCAGGGGATCGGCGGTCTCCCAGTCACGAATGAAGCAACTTTCGAAGGTGCGATCCGGGCGGTTCGGAGCGCGCTTCCATGGCAGGAATCGAGCTCCGGCCTCGATCGCCTCCGCTTTCATCGTGTCGTCGGCGATAAGGCGCACGTCGTGGCCTCGGCCGACGAGGGCACGCACTGCCGCAAGCGTCGGTGGCACATTGCCGCCGCCTTCCCATCCGACCACCAGGATATGCAGATGTGGCCCCTCATCTGTCGTCTTTATCATTGCCGTGGTCCTTCTCGATGGAGGCCGGATCAGTTCATCTTGTCCTCACGCAACAGGCGCTCGATCGCTTGCGTCATAAGTCGATGTGTCTCTGCCGCCGAATATCCTTGTGCCCGACGCAACAGATGCCAGATCCAAACATCGGTCTGAACCAACAATTGCGCGAGCCGATCTTGGCGGGCTTGGCCATCAAGTTGGTCGAGCCAAGCCTTGAACATGTCCGCGATCCACTCGCGGTGGCCTTTGCGTCCGCCATCGAGGACGGCAGCGAATTCGGGAATACGCGCTTCCTGTCCAAGTGTCCGCACGATGATGTCGCCGGTGCGTTCATAGTCGTCCATCAGGAGCGCGACGATATCAGCCACGCTTTCTGCGGGCATGCTCCAACGCCCCGCCCGGATCGAAGCATCCATCCGAGCCGCCATGGCGCTGAGCACGCCGGTTTTGCTACCGAAACGCCGTATCACGGTTTGGCGTGTGGTGCCGGCCGCTGCGGCGATGTCGTCGAGAGTGATCTCGTCAAACCAGCGCTCTGCGAGGAGCGTGGTCAAGGCGTCGACGATCTGCTGCTCGGTATCCAGAACTGCACTGGCGCGCGCCGACTGGCGATAAACTCGCGGAGACATAGGGTTGCTCTTTGATTTTATGTTACTATATGTAACGCGAAATTTGAGGGGTGTCAACGTTGGCTAACGATGCGTGGAATGACCGTGTCTTTCCATCCTGATCCTATGTAATGGCTTGCGAAAGACTACCTCGCGATGAGCGTCTCTTTTCATCTTGAGGTGTGTGTTGAGGCACTGTCGATGCTCGGCTGAATCCTGAAACCCGTTAGCGGCCGCTCCGAGCTGTGCGATGACTACGCGCTGCCCTCAATTGCCGCCTCGGCTCTGTCGATTGCAAGTAACAAGTCATCGTCGGAAAGTCTTTTGTAGTTCTGCATCGGCTGATCTCCGCGTCTAAAAACATACCGTCGACACCTGCTGCCGCGTCCCAGAAGCTTGACGGGTGAAGGCGATCATACCAAGCGCGTGTGGCATGTTATAGAAAAGGCGTCGGACGGCGGATACTCCGGGGCAAAGCGCGGGCTATAAAGATGGCGCCAATTAATCCCAATTGGGCAAGAGAATTGTGCCAGAAATGCTATCCAAGGTACAGGTTGCAATCTCACGGAAGTCATTGACAGGTTGTGTATGCGCCGACGCTCTTCGTCAAATCGCCCGGACCGTGCTCATCGAGCGTGGCATATTACGTCTGACTGATGCGTGCATTGCCTACATCATGACCGACAAAAGCGGGCAGTTGGTTCAAGATATCCAGCAACTGTCGCCTCTCATCAGGCTACACTCTCATCGCTCGTCGAAAGCCTGGCCGAGGTGGACTAAAAGCAAGTCAGGGATCGCGCGTTTACAGCTTGCGGGGCAATCATCCGAGGCTTGGTTGCGGCAAGATCGAGCTGCGGGCATGGTTTCACATCGCTTCAGCTATTCATATCTGGTTCAGATGCGGAGTGCAGAACTGTATTCGTCCGCTAAGGCCCCCCTAACTTTCGGAGTTATACATGAAAATCACCTACGCTCTTGCTCTTGCCGGCCTGCTTGCATTCTCTGGTTCAGCTTTTGCAGCGTCGTCGACTGCGACAACAACCGACACTACGGTCAAGCCAGCCACTGCTACGACAACCACTACGGCGACGAAGCCGACGGCTGCTACGACCAAGGTTACAAAGCCGGTAACTACCGATGCACAGAAGCAGGCGATTTCCAAGAAATGCTCAGCAGATGCCGACGCCAAGGGTTTGCATGGCAAGGATCGCAAGAAGTTCCGCGAGCAGTGCAAGACGGCTGCCGCGAAGTAAAATTGATTTTCTCAACGCGCATATAACCCCAATCACGGCACTCGCAGAAGGTGTAAATCGAATTATACCAATGAGTGCCGTGATTGGGTCTCTAGTTACGCCATTTTGAACCGGGAGAAATCACATGGGCATTGGAAAGATAATAGAAGAAGTTGCTGGCGCCGTCGCTGCAGAGGACGCGCTGAAGGCCGCCGACCCGGACGCCGGATTCCTCTCTAAAGTGGCAGCAGCCGTTGTAGGTTTCGAAGGCGTTAGCAAGCTGACGGACCTGATTGAGGATAAGGAGCAGGCCAGTGCCGCTGATGAGAGCGGCGATCAAAGCAGCTAGTAATCGTCGTTTCGCGCGGATGGCAAGGTAGGTCGCTGGTAGAGTCAGAGCTGGCGCCTGTCAAAATAGGCAAACTCTCCCCTTTATGTTTGCCTTGAAACTGCGCAGGAGCTAAGTGTCAGTATTATTTCAAACTTTCAGGATAGTCCAATGGTCAGGAATTTTGCGATAGCGGCAATTGCGGTTGCGACAATCATGTCAGCGACGCCGTCGTTTTCACAAAGCATCGAAATCGGCCCAGGCGGCGTACGGGTTAATCCCGGAATAGAATCGCCACCGCCTCGGGACATGGGTATTACCGAGCGCGAGGCTATTCGCATAGCGCGAAGCCAAGGCTTGGAGGACGTGGACGATGTTGCCCGCAGACGAAACGTCTTTATTATACAGGGCGTTGATCGTGATGGCGATGATATAAAAGTTGTGATCGATCGGCGAACGGGTGACGTTATTTCGGTTGACTGACTCGGTGTAGCGGCGCGCGATCATCGGCGCGCCTGACATCAGACAAGCCGAAAATGCGCCTGCCGATCGCGAGGGCGTTTGGCCCGCATGATTGAATACAAGGATATCCTAGAAGGATTTTTGGAATATCTCGAATTGGGGGCGTTTGTTATTTCAGTTTTGCTTGTGCATGGGCCGCGGGGCTTAATCAGGTCAACAGTGTGACCGGCTCGCCCTTGTCAACGTCCCTAGGATTGCCGGGTTTGCGAGAAGGATTGTAGATAGCCTGACAGTCAATCGGCGTTCGGAACGCCCAGGCGTGGAAATGATTCATAGAAACCGTGTTGATTATTGTGGCTCTGAGCGCGGATATCCGTCTTGGCCGTGGCATGACGTGAGGCCGAATACGTTGATGCGGACTGCGCAGGGATAGATTCTACCTGCGAACAGGGCGGGCCATACGTTCCACGCAGAACTCCAGTTCGAGACGAACCCTGATGCGGGCATCGCGTTGCGGTGTCACCGGCATCCAAGCATGCTTGCTCGTCTGTGGCGAAATTACCTGCGCATTTCGCGTGGAACTTTAGGTATTCCCACGCCCATCTCTGGATCGAGTGGCCTGCAAGCCGAAAAAGCTGCAAATGGTAGCGGTGTGGCCGCTGCCCACCAGTGCGCGCTGGTCAGGCGCATTGTGCCTGAACTTTGAAATCCGCTGCTCCATTCAATTTGCCTGAAGCAAACTCCGGTTTTCGCTGCTATTCCTTAAGCCCGCGTTTGGTCGAACATTTTCGGCGGAAGGTGGGCGCGGCAACCATTCATGCTTTGTTCAGCCACTCAGTTTCAGGATGATGACATGAATGGAGGTTCGCTATGAAAATCTTTAAAAGTCTCCTTACGGTGCTTCTGAGTGCCGGCCTGTTGATCGGTGCGGGCGCTGTATCAGCTGCACCAATGATGAATATGACGAAGCCGGAGGTCCAGTCATCCGTTCAAACGGTCCGTTATAATCACCATCGCCACTGGCATGGCCCGCGACATCACCGGCCTCACAATTGGGGATCGCATCGCAGCTACCGGAGCCATTACTGGCGCGGTCATCATTACGGTTGGCACAAGCACCGTCATCACCACCATCACCGTCACTACCGCTACTAACCAGAGCCCACGGAAAGCTGCACAAGTATAGCAGGTATTTAGAGCATCAGCCGAGGCAGAAATCGAATATGCCTCGGCAGCGTCGGAGATAGCTATGACAATGTCTCGCCGAAACGATCAACAGTATCTGTACGGCCGAGTTCATCGGCCCGCACCATAGCCCAGTTTCGAAGCGCTTGAATTCGCCACCCTGGAACGAGCCGGCTTGTTCAACCATCGACCGCTTCCGGAGCGTATCGGCAACATCCGTCAACTGAATCAAACGGTCACCAGCGGAGCTAGTACGATTCATATTCGAAGTGCGTTTGTTGATATCGAAGTGCCTCTCTCGGACCGCTTATAGCTCTCGTGTAAAAGCCGTCCCTCTGATTAAGGACGCACCTCCTCGGCGAGAGAAAACCCCAGATTGATGATAGAATTCATTTGATGTGCTACCCGGCGTCTGCATGGAGCCCCTATGATTGCTGGCAACATAAGTCAGGATGCGAATCTCGAGATTCGCTCCCGGGCCAGCTATTTGAAGCCAATCGCTCGTTCCGATGGATCTTGGGCTATCGATGCGCCTTTTGCCCATCGAGATAACCGTGTTCAAAGGCTTTCGCGAGTAGGCTTCCTATAGGATAGGGATTTTCTTCACCCGGCTTTTCACGCATACCGGCGACGCCTCCACGCTCATAGGCTTCTCTAGTTGCCTCATCGGAAGCTTGCGAACATGGGGCGCTGATTGTTTCCACTTTCCTGCGACCACACAGCGCTGGCCCCAACTGAGATGGAGTGAGAGGGTTTTGGGCACGCATAGATCTTTCCTCCGTAGAGCACAAAGCGGCCTGCCGTGGACGATCCGAGCAGGTTTGGCGGTTTTCTGAAATGCTGACCTTTAAGGATCTCGCCGCCGCCAGAGGCGCCCACCGTACTTTCGATAGGCGACGAAAGAGGAGCGCGACGATGATGGAACACTATTGCTCGCCGTTTAAGGCTATTTGATGCGGTGAGGCCTACTTGCCTCTCTTCGTCGGCGCTTTAGTAGAGTATGGGCTTGAGCATGCTGGATGCTCACTCCTTTTCCCGCTTGCTGGTGTAGGGCGTTTGATCGATCCCCTGATTGGCAGGCGAGGAATCCAGGTGTGGTTCAGGAGATTATAGCTCTGCCCCCGCCAGCGGCTGATACCCTTTTGCGCGAGTTCCCCCTTGCCGTATCGCGGGCAACCGGATCGAAGCTATGAGCGAATGACGCTCTTTAGTGATTGGTTTGCTGAAGCCCTTTTCGCTACGGCTGCGATCCTTTCGAGAAAAGCTGCACTCAGATTGCCGATCGGCCTAATTGACTCGAAGCCGAAAGCCTCGTCCAGCTCGACGCGGTTATATTCATCGAGGGTGATCCAACAGGGGGGAAAGGCCTGCCCGGCGGGCGGTACTCCATTTCGGGAAAGGAGAGGGCGACACGCTCCGGCCGTGGCTCCTGCGAGGTGATCGGAAACAGATAGATTGCGTCGGGATTGCCCGGCGTGTGCGCGACGATGCAAACCTGACAGGCTTTGCGGCCGGGTTCCTCGCCGACCTGTGCCTGGCGCGCCCACAGATAATGGAAACGGACGGTCTGTCCCCCCTCAAGCATCGCGATGCGGCCCATCGAGGATCGCGTCGATGCCTTCCATCAATTCGTCATGGATGTCATCCGGCGCATCCTCCAGCCGATAGCTCTGCGCTTGCGGTCGCCCTTTCAGCCGATCATAGGCTTCGGCTGCCAGTATCGCCAGCTTTTGCTTTGCCGCGCTTGGTGAGCGCGACCGGCTCGATCAGTGCCGTCTCGAGAATTTCCCCGGCGGCACGGTTCATGTCGGAAAAGTAAACTGCTTCATAGCGGCCTTATGAATAGTATCACCTAAGATA
>NZ_FMAC01000018.1 GCF_900094555.1 Martinezella hainanensis | reverse complement strand
CATAGCGTTGCTTCACGCTGTTGACGTCGTTGATTATGCCAAGATTTCGGTCGATGGTTTCGACCTGTCTGATGGAGTAGAATGTCAGGCCGATCATCAAAATGAGCAAAAAGCCGAAGCCCGTTGTCAAGCGAGCCGTGACGCCGAATGTTTTAAAATATCCCATGGTGTTCCCCCAACCAAGATGTTGAATGGCCGAGCTTCCGTTCGGCACACGATCAAACAAGCAGGTCACTTGCTGTGCATTCCCTGGTGGCGCACCGAATATCGCTGCGGCCTTGCCGCCCGTCGTCATCCGCTCGTAGCTAGAGCCTACCCAATCAGATCTATATGCATCAACGTAGTTTATTTTTGGTAAATTTCTTGATGATCTTAATTATATCTGGATGCAACTATAGCATTTCATGCTATGAAATAAGGTTTAATTAGATATTTATAATGAAAATCCAATTATGTATTTAAAGTTTAGCTGGAATATGTCGAGTAAATGGATTGAAATCATCTGCTGGATTGAGGTCGACGTTCGCATAATGAAATAATGCCTGAGGTAATTGTTCAGCAATTTGTCAATGAGCCCGCCTGGCTCAATGCCACTCCGTGATTAGAATCAAGAGTGTACGGTTCCTCAACGAGTGGCCAACGGCGCTATAGCTGGAGGCAGATCGAGAGGAATGCGGAAGCGGCACTGGATACGAAATTCGACGCAGCGGAGATTGCGGAGGCTTTGCAGCACGGCGCCGACTTCTGCAAACGTCTTGTTTCGAGGCTATCCACAGATACGCGATCAGCTTTGGAGGTTTGACGGTTCGATTCCTTTCACATCATTACAGATCCGATTTGGTTGACTGTGGGTCGTCGTCTTTGAAAAGTGGCGTTGCAGCCAAGCGCGGAGTCAACCATGCGGTCAAGATTGTTCGTTTGTGTCGAGATTTCACCCAATTTTGCATTTCGTCGCGACTCTGCCTGGATATCGACATCGCAAATTCGTCAATGGGTTCTCAGTCACTTAATGGATCAGCCTCAAATGCAAATATGAGTCAAAGTGTTGTGAAATTGAACACGTCACCTCATTGCCTTGGATCGGCAAGTCCTGAAGACTTCGGTACGACCAACCGTGCCGACTTCTGCTCTGATGTCGGCAATCCGGGCATATGCCAGATGATGGTCCGCACGCAGACACAACCCAATCGCCTTTGTCGCTGGATACGACGCTCTGCACCTTAATACCCGGACCGGGCGACCATTTCGATTTCGTTCGCATGCCAGCTCATACCAACGTCACCGCCAACGATTTGTTAACCACACAAAGTGAGGAAGACCCCGCTTAAATGCCAAACGACAATTCACCACTTTAGTGCCGTGACGCCCAGTTGGCCTAGTCGGCCCCGAGCTGATGAGGTGGAACGGCCCTTCTCAAACGGCATCAAATGCCTAACGTGGTCGCGTTGAAGCGACATAAAGAGGAAGGCAAAGGTAGCGACTCAGGCACAATGCAGATCAGGCGCGGGAAAGGCAATCCTTTCACCCCGGAAATCGACTGACGATAGCGCATAGTCGGAAGCCCTTGGATATCCAGGCAGCATGGGCACGCCAAGCGTGGCGGGTGGTGTGCCAGCAAAGCGCTTGGGATTAAACTGCCTGTGTGGCAGGTGCTATTGCCGCCGGATCTGTAATGCTCGCTCGGCCAGTCTCCATATGGCCTGCAATACGACGCAACCAGGCGGGGTTGTCTGTCACCGCGAATTTGAAATCGTACCAACACCCACTATGCGACAAGTTCCATTGCGCATCCACACTCTCTCGAGCGGGCACCGTTAAGGTTTGTGCCTCATGGCCGTATGCCATATCGACCGCCATGACGACCAAGGCCCCGCTTCCCGTATTAGAGATCGTGACATACATGTCGCCATTTGCCGCGTCATAGCGTGTTGTCAATTCCGGCATCGCAACCGAGTTTGCTGTAGCCGAACCCACAAAACGACGGAAGTATCCGTTCGGGCCCCAGACGCTCAGATGGTAGCAACTAGTTGCATCAAGCTCCCAAGTATCGCTCAACTGTTTGCCTGCTTCGACTGTGTAGCGCCGTGGAGTAGCGGTAGCGTCCGCTGTGTAGACATAGAAATGAGCGCCTTGTCTACCAGTGTTTGTGAAAGTCAGAGCATAGCCCTGTTCTTGAATTCGCCCGGTCACATGCAACTCGTACGGCAAAGCGCGAGCGGGTCGGGTTCCAGGTTCTTGACCGGTCATCACTTGCGGAGTGGCGCCATCAGGGGCGGTCTGCTCTGATGCGCGCAAACATTGCATATCCGCCTCCGAGACGTACATCTGAGTGCTGGGCAAGACCGGCACTCCCACATCAGGCATGGAAAAGTCTAACGCAGATGTGAGGTCTCCGCAGACGGCTCGCCGCCAGGAGGAAATATTTATTTCCGCAATCCCGAAACGCTGCTCGATGAACTGAAGCACGGAGGTATGGTCAAATACCTGCGAACATACGAAGCCGCCCTTGGACCATGGCGACACCACAAACATGGGTACACGCGGCCCCAGCCCGTAAGGGAGATTGTCAGCGGTATAAGCGTCCCTTTGCGTGGCGGCCACCACATTGTGGCCCTCAAACGATATATCGACCGTGCTTTTCCCAGAATTTGGAAGTGTGGGCGCTTGCGGCGGCACGACGTGGTCAAAAAAGCCATCGTTTTCGTCATACATGATAAAAAGAACGGTCTTGCTCCAGACCTCCGGGTTCGATGTCAATGCCTCAAGAATAGTCGAGAGGTAATGCGCCCCATAGAGCGGTGTGAACTTAGGGTGTTCAGAATATGCGGCCGGCGGTAGCAGCCAAGCCACTTGCGGTAATGTATTGGCCTGTACATCTGCTTTCAATTGGTCAAGCGTGCGTGCGCTCATTCCACGGCTATGTAATGAAGAACCGACCGGCGCATGTACGAAATTCTCGAAACACGCAAGCATGTTGGTGCCGTAGTTGCCCGTGAAATTGTCAGAGTCAACGCCCTGTTGATAGATTTGCCAAGAGATACCTGCCTTCTCAAGGCGCTCCGGATAGGTCGTCCAAGTGAATGGAGAGAGTTTAACGCTATCGAACGAATTGTCGATATAGTCAGTATTGTCCAGCAACGGACCGCCACCTATACCTGTGGGATCGACCATGCCAGTCATGAGATACATCCGGTTGGGGTGCGTATTTCCTGGAATGGAGCAGAAGTAATTGTCGCAAACGGTGAAGGCATCCGCAAGCGCATAGTGAAACGGAATGTCATCGCGTACGTGGTAACCCATCGTCATATTGGTTTTCTGCGCGGCCCACTGATCGGATCGACCATGATTGATTGCGCTATGCGTTGTTCCCCAAGTATGGGGTAACCCGCCAATGCATTGTGCATTGACATCTGGATTTGTCGTATCATAACGGAACGGAGTAATGACCTTGGTCGCATCTTCCTTGCGTGGCTGATACCAAATCGGCTTACCGTTAGGCAGAGTCACTGGAAACCGATCATTATATCCGCGTACCCCGCTCAGATGGCCAAGATAGTGGTCAAAAGAGCGATTTTCCTGCATGAAAACAACGATATGCTCAACGTCCCGAATGGTACCGGTCGCTGTATTCGGCTCGATAGCAAGCGCTTTGCGAATCGATTCAGGAACGAGGGTTGCGCTAGCCAGCCCGGCAGAGAATTTCAAAAAATCGCGTCGGGAATTTATAACCATTGTCTTAAGCTCGGAATCGACTTGGACGGTTGGAGAAACGACGTTAGTGGGCAGAGATCATAAACGCGGTGGCCATCGGATCTAACGGTGAGCGACATCGCCGCAAGTTCGTGCTTCATGTATTGTACTCCGCTAAATGATCCCGCAACGTAGAAAGGTTGGTGAGCTGACACTCGAGCGAAACTCCTACAGAGGATTTCTTTCTGGCGCTGTACGATCAGTGTTAGCCATTATTGATCCGGCGCAGTTATGTTTCGATGCAGTCTTGGTGCGGCAGCTCAGCCTCGCCTTAACTCCATTGGAGGTGTACGCTACCAGATTGACAAGAGTGAGAAAGACCCGCCGATCGGTCCCCAAACATTGCCGATCGCTGTTTGCAATGCCCCGATGTTGTTCGTAGCGGCACTTAACGGCATATCGGCTGTCGATTCTTCACCTTCTTGCGGCAAGATCTGGTCCGCCGGAATGGACCGAGATTGTTCACTGCGTTTGATCGTTCGGCATCATTTCGCCGCCGTTATGAGCGCCTGTGTGTAGGTGTGAATAAGCCGCGCGTGATCAACGGCAACACAAACAGATTGCGAAGGTAGACCGTCCCACGCGCTTGCGCCAAAAACCTGATCGTCCGGCTTTTGGATTGTCTGACCAATCGCGATACCCTCAGTCAATACGCGAATGGGACCGGTTTGCGTTCGAAAAAGCGTGGGGTGGGTCAGCCATGCGGCCGCCGCGACATCATGCAGACAACAGCCATCTACCCCTTGGGACCGCCTGTAGACATCCTCATAGCCCCGCGAGATCTCCCAAAGGAATTTGCCGGCTTCGCCGCCCCTATCCGCTAATTCGGCAGCCTGTTTCGACGTGAGAACACATTGGCTCGTTACGTCAAGGCCGATAGCCGTGACCGGCCATACAGCGTTGAACACAAAGTCGGCGGCATGGGGATCGTTGAAGATGTTCGCTTCCGCGACGGGCGAGACGTTGCCACGCTTGCCCGCCCAGCCAAAAGCTCCACCCATGATGACAACTTCCTTGACCTGATGCGCTATCTCCGGCTCCCGGACAAGCGCCAATGCGAGATTGGTCAACGGCGCCAGCGCCAGGATCGTGACCTTTCCTGGATTCGCGCGTATGAGCTCGATCATTCGCTCCGAAGCTTCGCCTGGGGCCGCCTCGCCTGTGAAGTCGCCGACGGCGTCGATGCCTCCCAGACCATCGTCACCATGGACATGACGCGGTGACGGGTGGCGAGCGATGCTCAACGGCATTGCCGCCCCACGATAAACCGGCGCGTCGATGCCAAAACGCTGGCTCAGATAGAGCGCGTTACGCGTCGTGACGTCGATTTCGGCATTGCCGAAGATTGATGTGATCGCCAACAAACGGATATTGGGTTGTCCACCCAAAAAGAGCAGCGCCATCGCATCGTCGATCCCGGGATCGGTGTCGAGGATGACAAGCCTTTCATCGTTCATCCTGCCCTCCAAGACATCTTCAACCGTATACTGCGCGACAGACACTCTCGCATTTGTCGAGATCGAGCCAGCCGTCCGTGCGTATCCCGGACTCCATGTCGATCCAGTACATGTCGCCTCGTTCGGCGGAGATGGCATTCAACACGTCCTTGACATTGCCCGGATTGATGCCACCCGAGTAGCCGCAAAACGGTCCAGAGCGCGGCAACCTCGGCCAGGCTCGCGGTGTGATGCCTGTCCCGAATGAAACATCAAAAAGCCAGTCGAGCCTACTTTCGATCGGGAATTCATCCTTGCACTGAAGCATCGTGCGAACACCATGCCTGCGACCGTACCGCCATGTATTCTCGATTTGCTCTGACGAGCTGCCTGAAAAGCTGTGATTGACCTGAACACGCTGATAGCCAGCCAGATTGACGGTTGCCGTATCGGGCTCGTTGGCTATTCTGCGCGCCTCGTCGCCGCAGACATGGGCAGCCAATCGCAAACCGCCAGCGGCGAGAAAGGCACGGCGCACCGAAATCTCCGGGAACAGCGGCTTGCTGATCTGCGCATCGTCGACGAGCACTCCCCATTCGATCGGATATCGGGCTGACAGCGCGCGCAGTCCGTCGACATAATCTGAGCGGTCCACACCTGTGAACGCCACGAACGCGGGAAGCTGCATGATCGAAGACTCCTGTTTGACGCCAGTTCAATTGCCTTATTGGTACGCACCAGTCAAGGCATCTTGAGGATTTTTATCGCAATATCTGCCAGAATTCGGCATATTTTCCGCAATTCAGAATGACGCTTGACATTATGGTCCGTACCAGTAATTGTTTATCAGTAGGCTGAAAAGAGATAGCTTGCCAATCAGCAGGGGAAGATCCTAGCGGAAGTCATGAGTGGCACCGCTTTGGAAATTGTTCAAAACGAACGCTGCCGTTCGTACATTTGAAGACGGCTTGACTTGCGTGACCTATTGTAAGGAAAGGATCACGAAACCGCGGAGACAGCTGAGCATGAAGGGTGAAGAAGCCGGAGAAAACGGGCAGTCGCTTTATCGGCGCCTCGCGACGGTCTTGCAAGGCGAAATCGAACTCGGCGATCGCAGTGCTAATGACGCGCTGCCATCTGAACGGGAATTGGCGGCACATTACGGAATGAGCCGCGATACGGTGCGCAAGGCTGTCAGATTGCTCGAAGAACAGGGTATTCTTTATAGCGAACACGGTCGCGGTACATTCGTTGCGCCTTCCTCGGTACGTGAAATGTCGCGCTTTCTGGACAGTTTTTCCAGTGACACCAGGAAACGGGGCGGTGAGGCCGGACAAATCATCCTGCTCGTGGAACAGGTTCCAGCCAGCCTTGCCGTGGCAGGCGTCTTGAAGATTGAACCGCGTCGCATCGTTACGCGGGTAAAGCGCATCCGAACGATCGACGGCAATCGGATCGGCATTCACGATTCCCATCTCGTCTTGCCGGGGGCGATTACCAAAGATGATTTGAACCTTACCGGCTCGCTTTACGCGCTGCTCGATCGGCGGTTCGACCTGCACGCCGCTGAGGGGCTGGAAAGTGTCGGCTCCATCGCGGCCAATACGGATGACGCCGCTCTGTTGCATGTCTCGGAGGGCTCGCCGCTATTGCTGTGCGAACGCATTACCTTGTCCGAGCGACGTCAGCCGTTCGAGTATTGTGAAATGAAATACGTGTCCTCCTATCGGTATACGACACGCGTCAATAGGTCTGGCAACACGACAAAATAAAACAACCCCAGAGGAGCATAACATGCAGATGATAGTTTGGAGCGGCGCCCTTCGGCGCGCGCTGGGCATAGCTTTGTCCCTTGGTCTGCTTACCGTGAATATCGGGTCAGCGGTCGGACAGGACTTGAATAGGGCTCCCACCAAGATCGTGTTCTTCGTTAACGGTACGCTCGGCGATAAGTCCTTTTTCGATTCCGGCGAGCGCGGTATCGAGCGTGTGAAATCGGAACTCTCCGTCCCGACCGCCACGATCGAAGCCGGCTATGATCCAACCCGCTGGGAGAATGCGCTCATCGATCTCGCCGAAGGTGGCGAATACGATACGATCGTAACCGGCACATTCACTATGGTGCCGCTTGTTGAAAAAATCGCGCCGCAGTTCCCCGATACCCGCTTCATCATCTTCGATGGTGCGGTCGACTACACGAAGTGCAAATGCGAGAATGTCTACTCGATCCTTTTTCGCCAGAATGAAGGCGCTTATCTTGCCGGCGCCTTGGCAGCGCGTCTAACGCAATCAGGTGTCCCGAACATTCCGGCTGGAAGCGCGCTCGGCACGGTTGGAGCCATGCAGATCCCTGTGATCGACGACTTCCTCATCGGCTTCGACGCGGGAGCCAAGTCCGTGTCGCCGGACATCAAGGTGCTCAAGCAATATGCGAATTCGTTCTCCGATCCGGCGACGGGCAAGGAGATCGCCAAGGCACAATTCGGACAAGGAGCTAGCATCATCTTCCAGGTGGCCGGAGCCACCGGACAAGGCGTTATCGAGGCGGCGGGAGAGACCGGCAAGTATGCAATCGGTGTCGATTCCGACCAGGCAATGTTGTTCGAGAAGTCACGGCCGGACGCTGCAAAGCGGATCGTCACCTCAGTGCTGAAACAGGTCGACAACGTCGTCGTGCGCGCGGTTTCGCTGATGAAGGACGGTAAACTGCCCTTCGGCAAGGCAGAATCTCTTGGTCTCAAGGAGGGCGCGATTGATCTCGCAGACAACAAGTTCACGCAGGCCATCGTACCTTCGACTGTTTGGGCTGAGATAGAAAAGACGAAGGCTGAGATCGTGGACGGCAAGATCATCGTGCCGACAGCTTTCTAAGGCGGATGTTCCAGGAAAAGTGAAGTGACCATGGACGCACCAATATCCGCCACGGCGCCAGCGATTGAACTGCGAGGCGTCACCAAGCGTTACGACAACGGCACGTTGGCCAACGAGGAGGTATCGCTACGCATCGAGCGTGGAGAAGTCCACGCCATCTGCGGCGAAAACGGCGCCGGTAAGTCGACGATCATGAAAATGATCTATGGCCTCACGCGTCCGACCTCCGGCCGTATCCTGATCGAAGGGCGGACGGTGGATTTCTCTCATCCGCGCGAGGCAATCGCGGCCGGCATCGGCATGGTCGCCCAGCACATCAACCTGGTGCCTTCGTTCACAATCGCCGAGAATATTGTGCTTGGTCGTGAGCCGGTCGGACGAGCAGGCGTGCTGGACCGGGTTAGCGCCGAGTCGCAGGTCAGGAAGCTGGCCCTATTATATGGGCTCGACGTCGATCCGAACGCTCTGGCCGGCGACGTATCGGTCGGCATGCAGCAGCGCGTGGAAATCTTGAAAACCCTCTATCGCGGTGCGCGTATCGTGTTGATGGACGAGCCGACCGCAGTGTTGACACCGCAGGAGACCGACGACCTCTTCGCCGCGATGCACAGGCTTGTCCGCGCTGGCGTAACCGTCGTGCTCATCACGCATAAGCTGGCGGAGGTGAAGGCGATATCCGATCGGCTGACCGTGCTGCGCGACGGCCGCGTGACCGGCCATGCCATGACAGCTGAGATCGGCCATGAGGCAATCGCCGAAATGATGGTTGGTCGGCCGTTGGCTCGGCAAGTCTTTGAACGCGTCGACTGCCGGGACGATACACCAAGGGTGAAGGTGCGGCATCTCGGCTATGTGAGCCCCCAGGGTAGCGTGCGCCTGTCCGACATCAATTTCGACGTGGCCGCGGGCGAAATCCTTGGCGTTGCAGGCGTCGAGGGAAATGGGCAGAATTCGTTGGCTCGGGTATTGAGCGGCGTTGTCGCGCCACATGCGGGAACAGCCAGGCTTGACGAGGTTTCCTTCATCAGCCGCGGGGTTCGGACCGCGCGTTCGGCTGGGGTGGCGACCGTGCCAGAGGATCGCCTTTCCGATGGCGTCGCGATCCATCTCGACATCGAACACAACATCATCGCGACCAACTATTTCGAACGAGCCTTCTCGGTGCTGGGCTGGCTGAAAGCCGATGCGATCGAGGCCCGGGCAAAACACCTCATCGAGCAGTTCGGTATAAAGACGGCTTCCAGCAAGACTGCGGTCGGAGCGTTATCCGGCGGAAACATGCAGAAGGTCGTCATGTCACGCGAGATCGCAGGCGATCCGAAATTTCTGGTGGCGGCGCAGCCGACACGTGGCGTCGACGTCGGAGCGGCTGGCTCCTTGCGCGCTGAACTGGTCGCTCTTCGTGATCGCGGAGCCGCAGTCTTGCTGATCTCCGCCGATCTGGAAGAAGTACTCGGCCTTTCCGACCGCATCATGGTGCTGTTCAAGGGAGAGATCGTCGCGCACTTCCAAGCCGACAGCGCCGACCAGCGTGAAATCGGCCTCTACATGACCGGGTTGAGACGTCAGCCACAAGCGAGCGCCACGCTTGGCGCCGCTTTCGCGAAAGATATTGAGGGAACGGCGGCATGAGCGATCCAGCAAACAGCTCCCAAAACAGCTCCCAAAACAGCTCCAGGTCTTGGCCGGCGCAGTTGTCACGGCTGGTTTTCGTGCTCGCCGCCGCTCTCGGCTGCGGATTCGTTCTTACTACGATGGTGAGTGCCGAGCCGGTTAAAGCTTACGGCGCCCTGCTAACTGGAGCTTGGCCTGACTTCAGCTGGAGCGAGGCCGGCGGGTTCACGGTGCGTCGCATGACGCGGCTTGGCTCCTTGATCGAAGACGCAACCACTTTGACCTTAGTTGGCCTTGCCGTCGCCATCCCCTTCCGCGCACGACAGTTTTCCATGGGCGCTGATGGACAGCTTTTCCTCGGCGCTCTGGCTGCCGCAGCCGTTAGTCTGCATGTGAGCGGCCCATCCATTCTCGTCATCCCCGCGGCCTGCCTTGCTGCGATGACCGTCGCCTTCCTGTTCGGCCTTTTTCCCGGGATTCTAAAAGCTCGTTTCGACGCCAATGAAATCGTGACGACGCTAATGCTCAACGTCATCGCGGTTCAGCTATACCGTCTTGCCATTACCGATTGGATGCGTGACCCGAAGGGCGGCTTCATCACAACTCCGCCACTGCCCGACGCAGCCACGCTGACAAGCTTGCTTGTCCGCACGAATGTAAGCTGGATGGCGGTGGTGGCAATATTTGCCTCGATCTGTGCCTGGCTCCTGATCAAGCGAACGACCATCGGCTACGAAATCACGGTGGTCGGCGAAAATCCGAAGTTCGCGGCACAAGTGGGAATCCCGGTAGCGAAGGCGACCGCGCTTTCGATGGCAATCGGTGGCGCCTTTGCCGGACTTGCGGGGTTCCATATCTCCAACGGGCTGCTGAAGGCCTTGCCGGTGGACTTGACGCCGGGCCTCGGTTTCGATGGGATTGTCGTCGCATTGCTTGCCCGCAACAATCCGCTGGCAATCCCCTTGGTGGCGATCCTCTATGCCTATCTTCGCATCGGCGCGCAGGTGATGGAGCGGAGTTCAGACGTCACCCGAGAGATGGTTCTCATCATCCAGGCCTTCATCATCCTTTTCGTCGTAGCGGAGCGGTTTGGGCCAACGTTCATCGCGAATTGGCTCGGAAAGCGAGCCATGAAGGAGCGCGCGGCATGAGTATCGAGCTGATCGGTTGGGGCACGCTTTTCGGAACGCTGATCGCCGCCATCCTGCGCGCTTCGACACCGATTATCCTGCCCGCTCTGGGTGGATTGGTGTCCGATCTTGCCGGCAGCGTCAATGTCGCGCTCGAAGGCATCATGCTGATCGCCGCCTTCTTCGGTGTCGTCGCATCGGCCTACTCAGCAATCTGGCTTCCGACAGTACCCACATGGATCCACCCCTGGGTAGGGCTTGTCGCGGGCTTGTCCGCCGGCGTTCTCGTCGCCGGCCTTCTCGCCATGTTTCACCTCGAGCTTGGCGCCGATCTCATCGTCGCGGGTATCGGCATCAACATCCTCGCCGCGGGGCTGACGGTTTTTCTCTTGGTCTCGATTACCGGCGACAAGGGTTCCACCGCGACGTTAACCAGCTTCGCGCTGCCTTCCCTGCATATTCCCTTCGTCGATCGCATCCCCGTGCTTGACACGATTCTCAACGGCGACGGCTCAGCAGGCCACAACATCATTGTCTATGTTTCGCTGTTGGCGGCGCCAGCGCTGGCTTGGCTGCTCTACCGCACCCGATTTGGCCTCCGATTGCGTGCCGTCGGTGAGAACAGGGACGCGGCGTTGGCCGCGGGCATTTCCGTCAAGCGCATGCAATATGCCGCAGTGCTGCTCAGTGGTCTATTGGCTAGCCTCGGGGGCATCTTTCTTGGAATGGGCTATCTGACGCTATTTCAAGCCGACATGACGGGTGGTCGCGGCTTCCTGGCGCTGGCGGCGGTGTTTCTTGGTGGCCGGCGTCCGCTCGGTACACTCGTCGCCGCACTTGTCTTTGGCGCTTCCACGGTGTTTGCCGCGCGGCTCGGCGCGTATGAAATTCCGAGCCAGGTGGTCTTCATGATACCTCCCGCGCTCACGATCATCGCGCTCGTGTTCTTCAACATCCGACGAAAGCGCAAGATCGACCGGCGCATTTCGCATGTCACAGCGACGCTTCCGCAAGCCGGAAAAGCAAAACGAGGAGTCGCACAATCATGACCACCACGGAGTATATCGACAGGATTTTCGGGTCATTGTTGCTCGCCGGAATAGGCGACGCACTGGGCGCTCCCACCGAGCTATGGAGCATCGACGAGATAATGAGCCGTTTCGGCGGGATGGTCAGTCGCTTCGAGGAGCCCACTGCCGATACGTTCGCCGGCGCCAACAACGGTCGGCGTGGTGAAGTGACTGACGACGCCAGCCAAATGTACTATCTCGCGCGCCACGTTTCAAAGGTCGGCGGTCCGCTCGACCAGGACGGCTGGGTCGCCTGCCTTCTGGATTGGGCCAGCACCTCTCCCAAGGCAAGTTTCATGGGGCCTTCGACCCTCGCGCTGGTCAACGCGCTTCGCGGCGGCCAGAACTTTGACACGGTCGGCGTGGTCGGAAACTCCTCGCGAAAACTGACGACGATGGGCAACACCAACGGGGCGGCCATGCGTGTCGCTCCCTTGGGACTCATCCATCCAGGCAACATCGAGGCGGCCTGCGACGCGGCCGTGGTCACTTGCCTGCCCTCCCATGATACCGACGTCGCTATCTCTTCCGCATGTGCCGTCGCATCTGGTTGCGCGGTCGCGGTGACCGGCGCCGACGTTTCAGAGATTGTACGGGCTTGTCGCGATGGAGCCATGCGCGGCGCGCAACTTGCCGTGCTGCATGCGCGGGTGCCCCCCGGCCCGCGCCTATTGAAGCGGCTGGACATGGCACTTGAAATTGCCGCCGGCGCGACCGATGATCGACAATTCCTATACGACCTCGATGCCGCCATCGGCGCATCGGTTCTGGCTTCCGAGTCGGTGCCGACCGCCATTGCGATATTTGCCTATGCCGGCGGTGATCCGTTGCGGACCGTAGCACTCGCAGCCACGGTTGGAAACGACACGGATACGGTAGCAACGATGAGTGGCGCCCTGGCCGGCGCGATGCACGGCAGGCAAGGTTTGCCACCCGGCCTTTATGAGGAGTTCATGGCGGTGAATAATGGCGAATTTGGATTCGAGGAGCTGGCTGTCGGCCTTGGACGCATTGCCGCTCGGAATGCCGCTCATGCGTGAAACTTCCATTCTTTCTCCGGGAAGCATCAACCGCCGATACGACCTGCTGGCCTACGGCGATCCCAACGTCGATTACGTGTTCGAGACCGCGCGCGTGCCGTTGGCCGACGAAAAAGTGCTTGGCCGTAATCTCGGTATCTTCGCGGGTGGTACTGTCGCCAATGTCGCCTGCGCGGCAAGTCGGCTGGGAGCGCGTGTTGTCAGTTATGGCCGTGTGGGGAATGACATCGACGGCCAGCTGTTGTTGAGGGACAATGAATCGTTCGGCGTCGCGAACGACTATCTCACAATAGCGGCCCATCGGACGGCGGCGGCAATGATCATGGTCGAAGCGTCAGGCGAGAAAGCCCTGGTCTATGCGCCGATGCCGTCCGATCCGCTCGCGGAAGATAGGCTTGGGCAGGCTCTCGCTGAGAGCAGGATCGCTTATGCGATGCCCTATGATATCGACGAATTTCGGCGCGTTTCGGCTTTGGCGCGAAAATATGGGACTGATGTCGCAATCGACATCGAGGCAGCGGTAGCTCCAACGGTCGAGCGGTTGGATGCCCTGCTCACATGCTCCGACATCGTATTCATGAACGAAGGTGGGTTTCGTGCGACCTGTGAACGACCGATTACGCCAGAGAACATTCGCCCGCTGCTTGAAAGAGGACCCCGCATCGTGGTCGTCACCATGGGAGCCAAGGGGGCAATCGCTGTTGGGCGTGATTGTGTCGCCAGTCAAGACGCTTTTATTGCCCAGGTTGTTGACGCAACGGGTGCGGGCGATTGCTTCAACGGAGCATTCCTTGCAGCAGCCCTGGCAGACCGCCCCACCGCTGATTGTCTGAGTTTTGCAAGCGCGGCCGCGAGCCTAGCAGTATCCGCCATGGGCGCCCGAAGCGCGCTTCCCGACGTTGGCGAAGTGTCACGGCTTCTCGACACGGCAAGGAATTGCAGACATTGAATGCTTCGAAAGCCCCAACGCTAAACGAAAATTTCGATCCATGACGAGGTTCCTACAGCAGCGAGCACGAATCCAGATCACTTAATCCCGGGGCTCGGACGGCGCCGCAAAGCAGGGGTTTCAGAACCTCTCTTCATCGCGTTTCATTTCAAAATAAGGATATCTCCATGAAGATGATGCATCTTCCTATCATGCTGACAAGCGTTACTTTTCTGACACTCGCAGGTCCCGCCCTCGCGCTCGATGGCACGGACATGATGAGGAAGTTGAGCGCAGCAACGAGCGCCGACGGCACGACCATGAGCTTCGAAAATGCGGAAGTCGACGGTGACACGGTCACCGCAACGGGCGTGAAGGTGGGGTATTTGAACCTAGTCCTCGACACCTTGGAGGTCGGCAACATCGTCTTCAAAGGTGTGAAGGAGACCGACGCCGGCGGTTATTATGTCGAGTCCGTCTCCCTTCCAGATGTCGAGATGAAACAGGAGGGCGGTGACTTCTCTGTGAAGGACATCCGAGTTGCAGGTCTTAGAATCCCATCAAAAGCGGAGGGCCTGACGCTTGACGACTTCCTGCTTTATGACAGCGCCAGCATTGGAGCGATCGCATTCAATATCGCGGATAAAAATGTGCTTTCTATCGAAAGCACCGTATCGAACCTGACACGCGTGAACACCGGCTTTAACTACGACGCCAAGGTTGCGGGCATCAAGGCCGATCTCTCCCACATCGAAGAGGCAGCCCTGAAAGATGCAATCGAAAAGCTGGGACTGACGACCATTGACGGCGTCGTGACGATGAGTGGCAGCTGGAACACCGAAAGCGGGCGGGTAAAAATTGACGAATACAATTTCGACTTCACCAACATCGGCCAACTGAATTTGGCGGTCGATTTTTCCGGTTATACGCTCGATTTAATCAGATCTCTTCAGAACGCAGTAAAGGCCGCAGACGCCAATTCGAACAAGGATGAAGCCAATCAGGCCGCAAGCCTTGCAATGATGGCATTGATGCAGCAGATGACCTTCAACAGTGCTTCGATCCGCTTTGATGATGCGTCCATCACTCGCAAGGCGCTCGATTACGCCGGCGCTCAACAAGGTGTTACCGGGGAACAGTTTGCGCAATCCCTGAAAACCCTTTTGCCCGTGATGCTGGGACAGCTCAACGTGCCTGAACTCGAGAAGCAGATTTCTACAGCTGTTGATATCTATCTCGCCGAACCCCAGAACTTCGCAATTAGCGCGTCACCCGAAAAACCGGTTGCTTTTCGAACGATCGCCGCAGCAGCGACGGAAGCCCCGAACACGCTTTCCACTATCCTTGGCGTTAAAGTGATAGCAAACGAGTAGAGACCTTATCAGGATACTCCATCGCTTCGGTATCGCGCGCAAACCAAGTGGCGATCCCACTGAGAGAGCAAGGACGAGCGGCCATACTCACCGACAACGGGAAACCCGTTCGCACCGTACATATTCGCTACCTGGGAACGCGATGCGGAGCGCATTGCGGTCGCGGCGACATATCTTTATCCGGTCCCGACGCGCCAGTCCATTTCTGATACTCAACTGGTGGGTTTCATGATGCGCCTGAAAATAGACTGCTTTGATGTTCCACCACCTCAAGCTGCAATTTCAGCAGGTTGTTCCGAGCCATTCGTATCCACAAAAGGATTCTTTTTCTCCAGTCATGCGCCTTCAAAATTTTCTACAAGAGAGTTTCAACTTCATGATAGAGCCATGTTCGTACGACACATCGACCTCGATGTCACAAAGGCCTTTCGGGTTCATCGAGCCACAACAAACAGGTGTCTTCCTCATGTCTGAGACCGTCCGGCAGCTGTCGTCGCGCCGGTCTTTCCTTGCCGGCCTTTGGGCCGGGATTGCAGCAATATTTGGCACCATGAAGCCCAAAAGCACCAGGGCACAAACGCCCTCCCCGGCGGGTGGGAAGCATCATGCTGGCAAGGCGGGTATTCATCCCTGGATCGAAATCGGTCAACAGATTACCGTGGACATCGCCATCGACGGCGAAGTCGTTGCACACCTGGATCATAAAGCTGTGTTGCCGGGCTTGAAAAAACTGCCGGCCGTTGTTTTCGATCTTCCTGCTGGATTGAAACAGCTGCAGCTACGCGGATCGTTCATCGATGCCGAGGGACGGATCACGACATTTACCCGGACCTGGACCGTACGGGACATAGCCGAGGCCTCCGCTCCTCTCTACGATCAAACTCGGCCATTGATCGAACGAATACGCAACTTTGCCGGAATGTCCGAATTGGTGCAATTGGATGCGCCGCGACGAGATGGTGGCGTCACGGCAGAAGCAGCCTTTCGGAAGTTAGAGACACGCTTGGGCGTGCAATTGCCTGCACCGCTTCGCCAAATCTTGAGCAGCGCCGACATCAATGTCGAAGACTCTTCGTTTCTGTCTCCACCAAACCTGGTCGCTGTCACCGAACTTCTGCTGAGCGGCTGGGGCTACACCCGTAGCGGTGGTGATATCGCACTGGATAAACTGGTTTCGGCTACCGTGTTGGCGCGTTACGACCGAAGCGTCGCCGTCTTCGTGGAAGTCGGCGACGGACTAGGAGCACTTGCCTGGGATCCTGCCGGCGTCACGTCCGGTGAGCCGCCCAACACCTGGGGAGACAAGGGCAATCCTGGTGCCCAGCCTTCGACGCCGAACGACGGTGTATGGTTCTGGCTGCATCAAGAGCATATCAGCGAGCCTGAGCTGCTCCTGGACGACGACTACCGGCCCAAGGATGCGGAAGCGGCACTTATTCATGTGTTCCAACGGTTTTGTCTGTCACAGATCGACTCCCCCGAATCCGAGAGCGAGTTAGTTATCGATAGCAACCTTCCACGTAACCTTCTGCAGCTTCACTTCGAAGACCCGACAAAGCCCAAACTGTGGCTACGCAGCTACGACTATCACTACAGTCTGTATTGAGGGTGCCCTTCCGTCAGACGGAATTTGCGAGGATTGAAGAAGGTAATCGATACAGTGGTACAGAAGGAGCTATTTGATTTGGTAAAACTAATCGATCGGGCGAGAAAGTTGCCCTACTTCGCATGCATGGCAATAATAGGCGTCTCAACCTCAACCGCGTTGGCCGGTTCGGAAGCAATCGAATGGTCGAAAGATCCGGCAACACTTTGCGAATTCGTTGCGCCGGAATCCCTAACGAAGGGGCCGACGTTTTGGACGGGCGCCTGCGTCAACGGAAAGGCCTCCGGTACAGGCATGTTGCGTCGTCGTGACGGCAATCGCGGCGGCCCAGCCTTCTTTGGTCAAATGAAGAACGGTCTTCCCCAGCTTGGTGTTATCGACCTGGGCAGCGGCTATCGAATAAACACATCCCGAGACAGCGACATTAGGGCATCAGCAGAGACCGAACCGCAAATCAGAATTGACGCATTTCGTGTCGCGGCCGACGCTGCGCGGCAAATCGGCGCCAAGTATGCCGCCGAGAAGAATACAGCGTCAGCTCAGTATTATAACACGATCGCCAAAACGCTAGAGCTCCAGATCGAATGATCTGTGACTTGAACGAGAAAAACCTCCCTGCAGGCGCCGCGGCACCGAAGGGATTGGGCTCAATCCGTCGAAATGGAAAACTACTTGACCGAACAGAACCTAACACCGCTCCTCCTCAACGCACTCGGCAAGCGTATCGATGATCGCACCGCCATAGAGCTCGCCGGGAGCATCGGCAAGAAGCCATTCAAGAACACGACGCCTGCGAACACAGTTCATCTCGAAAACCGCAAGATAGGGCTGGAAGGTGGGGCAACCGCCAGCATTGCGAATCGCGCCATAGCAGCTAATTCATCCGTGCCCTCCAAATGGGACAATCGCCTCCCGACCCCAAGCCGGTCGTTACGTGCGAGTAAAGCCGAAGTCCGTTGTTGATGAATTTCAAACGGATAGCTTTTGCAATAACAGGGTTGTCGGTTCTGATCCGTTCACATCATGTCGATTTTCTCCGCCCAAATAACTCATGTCGATTTGCGGACGATCATCTTGCCCGGAAGGGTCATTGTTTCGGCTTTAATGCTTCCGACAATCATTCCAATGATCGCATCAATCATTTCGTGCCGCGGCTGTTCGTAGGTTGTGAGACTGTAGGCGGACGAGCCACTTAACTCGTAGTTATCAAAGCCGACGATGGCTATATCATCGGGCACACGCAGTCCAAACCCTCCGCGGATTTCATCCATGGCGCCCAATGCGAGGATATCGTTTTCGCACATCAGAACGTCGATTCGATTGCCAGGTGTGCTTTGAGACAGATACTGGCGTACGGAATCTGCTCCGGCCTCGGCACTGTATTTTTCAGCCGAAAGCAATTCGACCTCGCTGACACCTTTCCCCGCCCAGAAGTCTGTGAAGTGCTGCCGACGCCTCAGTGCGGTTGAAAGCGCAGGTGCGCCGCTCATGAAGCCCGGTCGCCTATATCCCCGGTCGTGCAAATGATCGACTATATCACGGAGAGCCAATTCGGCGTCACACACAACGGCCGGCACCCCGTCGATCTGGCTATCGCGAGCCAGAACGAACATGGGCGGCATTCCGTTGCCGAGTTGACGGTCTGTCAATGTCTCGTCGCGAAACGCGGTACCAAATAGAATGACCGCGTCGACCTGCCGCTGGTCCGCATGCAACAACGCATGGACATGATCGAAATGGTTGTTGATGTTGATGAGCATAGCGACCAGGCCTGCTGCCTGCAGGCGCTCGGTCAGTGTCTCAAGGAATGGCAGCTTCTGGGGGTTACGGAAGTCGTCGACGAAGACCGCGACTTGTCGCGTGGAATTTGTCGCTAGGCTCCGCGCGAGAAGGTTTGGTGAGTAGTTTAGGGCCGCCGCCGCTTCCATAACCCGGCGCTTGCTCTCGTCCGTAATCGATGATCCGGGAGTAAAGGCTCGAATGACGGTCCACTTCGACACCCCGGCGGCGGCGGCGACTTCTTTCGCCGTGGTCCGTCTGACCGTCTCTCTCTTGCGCATACTGCCTCCCGAGAAAATAGAACAAATATTCCATTTCGTAATTTCGATGAAATGAATGCTTGCTTTTACCTCATTCTCTCATATGATGCACCTGCTTGCACCCGGTAGCAAACGCTTTTGCACCCGGTAGCATATAACAAAGCGCCGCCGGAGGAGACCGCGGTCAAGGAGGAACAAATGAAAGCTATTTTCAGGAACATGGCATTTGGCGCACTGACGATCGGCGTTACGGCGTTCGCTGCCGTGGCGGCTCAAGCCCAGGATCTGACGATTATCGCCGTCACTCACGGCCAGGCTTCGGATCCGTTCTGGTCCGTCGTCAAGAATGGCATGATGCAGGCTGGCAAGGACATGAACGTCAAGGTCGACTATCGCGCGCCGGAGACCTTTGACATGGTCCAGATGGGCCAGCTCATCGAGGCTGCCGCCAACCAGAATCCGGCCGGCATCGTCATCTCCGATCCGGATCCGGATGCGCTCGGTCCGGCCATCCAGAAGGCGGTCGCCGCAGGCATTCCGGTCATTTCCATGAATTCAGGCATTTCGGCTGCCGAAAAGCTCGGCATCAAGCTGCACGTCGGACAGGATGAAGGTCCGGCCGGCATCAAGGTCGGCGAGAAGCTGAAGTCGCTAGGCCTGAAACACGTCCTCTGCGTCAACCAGGAAGTCGGCAATGCCGCTCTTGATCAGCGTTGCGCGGGGACGGAGAAGGGGTTCGGCGGCAAGGTGACCGTTCTGCCGACGACGACTGATCCTGCTGAAACCCAGTCGAAGATCCAGGCGGCGCTGACCTCGGATCCTTCCATTGATGTCATTCTTGGGCTGTCGGCTCCGCTTGTCGGCGAACCTGCCGTGGCCGTGGTCGAAAAGATGGGTCTCGGCGACAAGGTA
This sequence comes from Martinezella hainanensis, assembly GCF_900094555.1. GTDB lineage: Bacteria > Pseudomonadota > Alphaproteobacteria > Rhizobiales > Rhizobiaceae > Rhizobium > Rhizobium hainanense. Next base: position 77,803 of record NZ_FMAC01000018.1, on the reverse strand, counting down.
AAGGTCGCCTCCTATGACCTGTCGGCAGGGTTCCTGAAGGACGTGGCCGATGGAAAGGCGTTGTTTGCGGTTGATCAGCAGCCGTATCTCCAAGGCTATCTGCCCGTGACCTTCCTGGCTTTGAATGCCCGTTACGGAACGATCCCGGCAGGCAATGTCGCCTCGGGGCCGAGCTTCGTCGAAAAGGCTGCGGCTTCCGCCGTGATCGAGAAATCCTCCCAGGGCATCCGCTGACGCGGATGACCGGCAGCCCCTGGGATAGGGGGCTGCCTCTTCTCGCTGCGCGTTTTGAGACAGAAGTCACGGTGACGATGTGGCGGCTCCGCGCATGACCACTTTTCAGACATCTAAGGAACGAACGATGACGCTGGCCAACGAACAGAACGGGACTGCCACCCGATCCGACGAGCGGCTGAAGAAGGCCTCGACCATGACCGCGCTGTTGCGGCGCCCCGAACTTGGCGCTGTCGCCGGCCTCGTGCTCGTCACCATCTTCTTTTTCTTCACGGCCAATCCAGCCATGTTCACGCTTGCTGGCGTGATCAACTTCATGGCGCCGGCGGCACAGCTCGGTATCCTTGCGATCGGCGCAGCTTTGCTGATGATCGGCGGTGAATTCGACCTCTCGATCGGCTCGATGGTGGCCTTCGCGGGGCTCGTCTTTGGTACGGCGCTTGTCGTGCTGCACCTGCCGCTGAGTGTTGCTATCCTGATCGCCATGGGATTCGCGGTTGCGATCGGCGTGACCAATGCCCAGCTCACCATGCTTACGGGCCTGCCATCCTTCATCGTCACCCTCGCATTCCTGTTCATCCTGCGTGGCCTTACGCTGGTCGGCCTGAAGTGGGCGAGCGGCGGCGCAACCCAGCTCCGCGGCATGAAGGAAGCGGTCGCGAATAGTCCGCTTGCGCCTATCTTCTCCGGTGATGCGTTCACGGGTCTCTTCTCCTGGCTTGGAAGCCAGGGCATCATCGAGACATTTCCCAGCGGCGCGCCGAAGGTTCCAGGCATTCCCGTGGAAATCCTATGGTTCGTCTTCATCGCCTTGCTGGCGACCTGGGTGCTGCTGCGAACCCGCTTTGGAAATTGGATCTTCGCGTCCGGCGGGGATCCGCGTGCTGCCCGCAAGTCCGGTGTTCCGGTCGCCCGAGTGAAGACGACGCTCTTCATCGTCACGGCCATGTGCGCCACCCTGGTCGCCATCTTGACGGTGCTTGACGCTGGTTCGACCGACGCGCGCCGTGGCTTCCAAAAAGAGTTCGAGGCGATCATCGCAGCCGTCATCGGCGGCTGCCTCCTGACGGGCGGCTACGGTTCGGCGATCGGTGCATTCTTCGGCTCCATCGTCTTCGGCATGGTGCTGATCGGACTGACCTACACCTCGATCGACCAGGATTGGTACCTCGTCTTCCTCGGTGGCATGCTGCTGACCGCGGTCATCTTCAACAATGTCATCCGCAAGCGCGTGACGGGAGAACGCTGATGAGCACGTCTCAAACGCCACTCGTCGAGGTCAAGGACCTCGTGAAGCATTTCGGTTCGATCATTGCGCTTAACGGCGTCTCGTTGAGTGTCAATGCCGGCGAAGTCCTCTGCCTTCTCGGCGACAACGGTGCGGGCAAGTCGACCTTGATCAATACGCTGTCGGGCGTGTTCAAGCCGACATCGGGAGAGTTCCTGGTCGATGGGCAGCCACGCGCCTTCGGCGGTCCCCGTGACGCGCTCGACGCCGGCATTGCCACGGTCTACCAGGATCTGGCGATGATCCCACTGATGTCGGTGACCCGGAACTTCTTCATGGGACGTGAACCTTTGAAAGGATTCGGACCTTTCAAATACATGGATATGGACTTCGCCAACGACGTGACGCGAGACGAGATGCGAAAGATCGGCATCGACGTCCGCGAGCCGGAACAGGCGGTGGGTACGCTGTCGGGAGGCGAGCGTCAGTGCGTGGCGATCGCGCGCGCCGTTTATTTCGGTGCCAAGGTCCTCATCCTGGACGAGCCGACCTCCGCGCTCGGCGTGGCGCAGACGTCGATGGTTCTCAAATATATCGATCAGGTCCGCGGCAAGGGACTGGGCGTCATCTTCATCACCCACAACGTCCGGCATGCCTACGCAGTCGGCAACAGGTTCACGGCGCTAAACCGCGGCAAGACGCTCGGGACCTTTGCGAAGAACGAAATCAACCTCGACGGCCTCCAGAACCTGATGGCGGGAGGCAAGGAGCTGCAATCGATCTCCGAGGAACTCGGCGGCACCATCTGATCGCGTTCCAATGAATAGACCTTCGGTCCGGCATGTCTGTGCCGGGCCTCGACCCCTCATATCCACAATCAGGGAAACATCCCATGAGTACTGCCAGCAATTCACCCTTCCCATTGGCGGCCTGCGCCGAGATGCTGTGGCGCGACAAGCCGATCGAATGGCGCGCATCCCGCCTCAAGGAACTGGGCTTCGGCGTCGGCCTGTGGAACTGGCCGGAACATGACATTGCCAAGTTGGAGGCGACGGGCGCGACCTTCACGATCATGAACGGTTATCTCACCGGCCGACTAACTGATGATGAGGGTGCGGGCGAACTGATCCGGACCGCTCGTGAAACTGCCCAGGTCGGCAAGCGCCTCGGCGTGCAAAGACTGAATTTGCATGGCACCGGGCTCGGCGATCGCGGTCTTCCGGTTCAACCGATCGAGGTTATCACCGGCGCGATGTGGCTGAAGGCGCGCGACACGCTGCGGCGCATCGTCGACCTGGCTGAAGAGGAGAATGTCGTCTTCACGCTCGAGAACCTCAACCTGCCGGTCGATCATCCGGGCACGCCGTTTGGCCGAGCAGAGGACACGCTGGCCCTTGTATCCAGCGTCGATCATCCCAGGCTGCGCCTCAACCTCGATCTTTACCACGCTCAGATCGGCGAAGGGAATTTGATCGAACTTTGCCGGAGGTGCCTGCCCTGGATCGGAGAAATCCAGGTTGCTGATGTGCCGGGCCGCTGCGAACCGGGCACTGGCGAAGTCAACTGGAACGGTATCGCGAAGGCGCTGAAGGCGATGGGCTATAGCGGTCCAATTGGCATGGAAGCCTGGGCTGCCGGCGACGCCGACGAAGCTCTTTCCGCATTCCGCATGGCATTCACAATCTGACATCGTAAACCCACAGGACAAATCCCATGCCCAAGATCAAACCCGTCAATGTCGGCCTTATTGGCGCTGGCCGCATCGGCTCCTTCCACGGCGAAACCGTCGTCAGACGGCTGGTCGATGCTGAACTCGTTGCCGTCGCCGATCCGGCACCCGGCGCCGCTGCGAAACTTGCAGATAAACTCAGCGTCGATGCTTCCTATACCGACGTTGCGGATCTTCTCGCACATCCCGGCCTCGACGCCGTGATCATCGCGACCCCCGCGCGTTTCCACGCCAATATCCTCGTTCAGGCCGTCGAGGCAGGCAAGGCGATCTTTTGCGAGAAGCCCATGGCGTTGACGCTTGAAGATGCGGATCGCGCCATCGCTGCCGCGCGCGTAGCCGGCGTGCCGCTTCAGGTCGGGTTCAACCGTCGTTGGGATCAGGCGTTCGCAGAAGGCCGTGCGGCCATTGATGCCGGCAAGATCGGCGCACCGCAGCTCATCCGGTCCCTGACGCGCGATCCGGGCCCGTTCGGAGCCGATCCGGACAAGATCCCGCTCTGGACCATCTTCTACGAAACCCTCATCCATGACTTTGATACGCTGCTCTGGCTCAATCCCGGAGCCAAGCCCATTGAAGTCTTCGCAATGGCGGACGCACTTGTCCGTCCCGATGCGAAGGGGAAGGGGTTCCTCGATACCGCTGTCGTGAATATCCGCTTCGACAACGGTTCCGTCGCCGTCGCGGAGGCGAATTTCTGTGCCATGTATGGCTACGATATCCGCGGTGAAGTGTTCGGATCCGGAGGCATGGTGACCATGGGTGACGTGCGCCGTTCGAGCATGACGCTGTTCGACAAGGACGGCGTCTCCAACGACACCTGGCGGCGCGATACCGATCACTTCGTCCAGGGCTACACCGCCCAGCTCGCCTCCTTCGTCAGCTCGGTCCGAACAGGTGAGCTCAAGGACGCTCCGACGGGTTCGGACGCCCGCAATGCACTGGCGCTCGCGTTGGCCTGCATCGAGTCCGTCTCGAAGAAGCAACCGGTCATTGTCGAATGAAAGCATGGTGCGCCGGTAGTCCGGCGCACCATTGTTCCAACGGGAGAACCTGCATCGTGAGCACCCATCAGACCTTGGCCAAGCCAAGGAGTGTCAGCGAGCTGAAGGGCATGATCGTCGCCGCAGGTCTGCGGCTGCCCGAGCAACAGGAACGCGTTGCCCGTACCGCGCTTGCCCGGCCGGACATCGTAGCGTTTGGGACAATCAGCTCCCTCGCGAGCGAATGCGTCGTATCGCCCTCGACAGTCATGCGTGTGGCAAACGCCCTCGGCTTCGACACCTTCAAGGAGTTCAAGCTGCTGTTTCAGCAGCATCTGCGATCGACCACGGGAAGCAAACCTCCCTTCGAATTCTATTAAATCGATCAACCCCGAACATGTCGATTTCGCGCCTGGCACGGCGCGATCACGGAGGAAAAAATGAGCAGCATTGACTTTCTGCCGGCGGGCGTAAGGCTCGCGGTCAGCCCGCTCTCTTGGGCGAATGACGTCCTTGAAGATCTCGGCGCGGATATCTCGTTGGAGACCTGTCTCGGCGATGCGGCGGATGTCGGCTATCAGGGCGTTGAGCTTGGTAGAAAGTTTCCGCGCGAAGCAAGCGTGCTGCGCCCTTTGCTGGGGCGCTACGCTCTTGCGCTCGCATCCGGGTGGTATTCCGGCGAACTTGCCGAACGAAGCGTCGAGGAGGAAACGAGCGCCGTCGCAGGCCATGCCGGTCTACTCCGCGCCATGGATTGCAACGTGATGGTCTACGGAGAGGTTGGGATGATGGCGCCTGGAGCGCCTCTCGACGTTCCGATGTCGCGGCGAGTGATCATGCCCCACGAGGATGTTTCCGGCTACGCCTTGCGATTGAGCGAGTTTTCGAAACGTCTTGCCGGAGACTATGGGCTGCAACTGGCCTACCATCATCACCTGATGATGGTCGCGGAAACGTTTGACGAGGTTTCTCGGCTGTTTGACAAGGCCGGCCCTGAAGTCGGCCTTCTTCTGGATACCGGACATTCTGTCGGCGGTGGATTTGACTATGGTCGCCTCATCGACCGCTTCGGGGATCGCATCGCGCACATACACTTGAAGGATGTTCGTCGTGCAGTGATGGACGATGTCCGCGACCGTGACCTCAGCTTCAATGCAGGGGTTCGTGCGGGGATGTTCACAGTTCCGGGAGATGGGATGGTGGACTTTGCTCCGGTCGGAGCGTTCGTGCGAAATAGTGGCTATCGGGGATGGCTCGTGGTAGAGGCGGAGCAGGATCCGGCCATCGTGCCTCCAAGGACCGCGGTGCTGCAAGCAAAGACACATGTTGCCGCGATATTTGGCACGGACGCCGCATTCGTCCCCAGCGTGAGGTCGAGGTGGCGCTTTTAGACGCCTGCAACAACTACGTCCCGACTGGAGGGTTCAAGGCAGCTGTCGTCCACAGCCAACTCAGTTATGTCGATGTCGGGGCCAAGATTCTGCACGTCGAGGATGAAGTGCGCCAAGCTTGGTCCGAATGTGTCGGAGGCGCGCAGATGAGACTGAATGCCGACTGCGTCAATCGGCACGTTGCAGCGTAGTATGTCTCCCAGAATCGCCAAAAGGACCTGACGCTTGGCGCAGGGACCATCATCGTCGGCCTCAAGACCGTGTCGCGTCCCAACATGACTGAGTAACCCACGGGGCGGCGTGCCGGCCGAAATCCGTCCACTACAACCACAGTCCCAGCTGAAGTTCCATAATTGGCGCTTATGCTACACGACGTCACCGTCGCATCAAATCAACAGACTTTCAATATCTTAGCCTATCCTAGGGGCGGGTCGGCGGTTCATATCCTTTCAAGAGCCACGTTCTCCATCAAAAGCATGCCATAAAAGGTTCCGAACCTTTAGGCCGTTGGTGTTGTAGCGAATGTTGGCGGCGCTGCGGCTCCCCGGGCACGTCCACTCGATATAAGTTGAACGGTTGCTCGATGGAAGCGGCTCAGCTCTCGCTGGATAGAGCACTCTTGAGATTCGTTTCTACAAAGTCACGCCCTTTGAACAGGATCGGCATCTTGAGAGTATCCGCGCAAGCATAGGATAGGCAGTCGGCGAAGTTGAGTTGGGCGGGATGACCCTTTCCCTTGCCGTATACAGCGAAGGCTTCCACCGCGCGCCGGGCGATGGCATCGGTGATTGGAATCACGGTAATTTTGGCCGCTTGAAGAAAAGCGTCAAACATATCTTGGGCATCAAGGACCTCCAGCCCAAGAATACGCGCCAGATTGATGGTCGCCTCAAGCCGGACATGCGCGCCAGTTTGCCGCCGTGCGGCGCCATCGAGCGCGTCCAAGTAGATATCGGCTTCCGGCTCTCCGGCAAGGATGGCGACGAAGGCAGAGGTCTCGATGAACATCATTGACCCCACAGTGCGTCACGTTCTTCTTTCGTTAAGGGTGGGGCAGGTGGGAGCTTTGCCTTGGCAAGTGCTCGTGCACGGATCTCTGCGACGTGCTGTTTCAAGGGCACAGCTTCGTCAGCCCGCTCAATCTCGTGCTGCAACGCAAGCTTGATAGCCGCGGTCAGGTTGGAGGCGCCACGTTTGCGCATAACGGTTTCCGCCAAGATGCGAACTTCCGAATCTCGGATACTGAGCATGTGACACCCTTGTTGTCATGACAATAGCTGTATATACGTATGGACGACTTTTGTCCATACGTGACTGAGACTAGTTTCATGTCTGTTTCTGACCCTGTGCCCAAATCCGGCGCCATCGACCCTAGGCGTTCACACCATTCTGGTCGCGGGTTCGAATCCTTTCACATCATTTATCATTTTTGGTTGCGTCCACGGCTTAACAGAACGACTTGGAGCCCGCTAGCCCGGGGGGATTAACCGTGCACCCTTCAAGTGGCGCCGGCTTATGCAATGCCACCGTCCATGTGCTGACGTGTTTGGCGACGGTGCTGACATGCTCGCCAATCGTGAGACCGGAGATGGCTTTTCGCGGCCTGCGATATTTCGGAGTTTTTTGCTCCATTGGCAGACGATGTCGTGGACCTGAAGCCGCTCAAGAGCGGGCGAAAGTCCACCCGCAATTGAGATTTATCGAGGCTGCGCCGCTGATCTCACCATGGGATCTGGAGAGAGTCAATTTACCAGACACTCCTCTCAGAAGTCTTTGCAGCTGGCTACGCTTCCGCAATTGATGGAGCGGCAGGTCGAATTCGTCGGCATGACCACAGCGGATGAAAAACAAAGCCCGCGCGCGGCGGGCTAAGCATTGCATTCCGCGATGGTTTTGGCTATCGGCCTACTCGACCGCGTTGGGCTTTGCCCTGGGACCAGGCTTCGCGCGTGGTGTCTTAACGGAAGACTTTGCTGCGTTCAGCCGCGCGGCACGGCGCGAGCGGTTGTCCTCGAGCGCCTTCTGGAAACCAAGATCGCGTTCGGCATGCTGGGCGAGATCATCGAGAAACTCGGCAACTTCCTTCACGGTTTCGACGACGACATAGCTCAAATCTGCCCCTGCGCTAACCGCATCACGACCAACGCTGACGCCAAAGCCGCCGGGAACCCGCTGGAACCAAGTCGAACGCCATTTCTTAAAACCCGAGGTATCACGCTCGTATTCTTCCAGATACGCCTTTTGCGCCGCTACCCTCAGCTGAAAGGTCTCAATCGCATTGCGCGCGCCTGGCTTCGGCTTTTCGGCCTTCTTGGCGGACCATTTCTCAATAAAACTTGTCATAAACATTTGCTCCATACGTTCGAGACGCTCAGCCGAACAGACTCGCGTCTCCCCCAACAGAGGCAAGATAGTCGATCACACATTGCAACGACAGATCAATTATTTACAATCTTTAATTGATTTCTCGAATTAACTAGTCGCGCCACTCATGAGCTGGCGGCATTGCAGTCAAAAGTTAGCCTTGTAGTGGTTGTCTGCCGGTAACTTCGCCATATCTTTACGAAAACCGGAGGCAAAGTCGTTACAGGGGAGCTACGTTATGCCAGGAAAAGAACGGCTAATCGGCTTTTCGGAGCACGCGAGGCAGCTATGTCGAGAGCAACTTCGTCAGACCATCGACGCCGCTGTAAATGAACTTCTCGAGATTGGCTGGGAGCCTGAAATGGTAGCGGTAGCTCTCCTCGAACTCGCAGACAATTATATGGATGCCGTGATGGACGGTCTTCCAATACGCGAGCCTTCAGTATTGCTGCATTGACAATACATCGCCTCAAGATCATTCGTGTTTGACAGAGGCAAAGTTTTGGACATCCGGTGTTATTGCTGTGTGTGCCGCTTCAGCGTTGCGCCAATAAGCATTTGCAATCCTGCATAGCAGGAAATATAAATTCTCGCGTGACGTCATAGTCGCTGCTCACCAAGGTTGTCAAAAAGGAAGCATCATGCCTGTCGGTACCGTCAAGTTCTTCAACAACGAAAAAGGGTTCGGATTTATCGCTCCCGATGATGGCGGGGTAGACGTGTTCCTTCACATTTCTGCGCTGCAGAGCAACGGCTCCCTCGATAAGGGCACCAAAGTTGCTTATGATCTCGGCCAGGACCGCAGGACCGGAGAATCGAAGGCGGAAAACGTCAATGTCCTCTAACTCTGCGCCTGAGGCGCACGAGAAGCTTCAGCATGGCTCGCCCAACCCTCTTTTACGCGATGGACTATATAGCGGAACTCATCAATGAGAATATCGAGTTGCTGGCGGAAGTCGCCCGCAACTCGGAGAATATTGATGAAGGCGAAATGATCCATGTCAGCGATAGGGCGGACGGGAGCATCATAGCCTTCACCGATCGCGGAATCGAAAACCTCCAGGATTTCCTTGCCGACGTTCGCTCGCAGGTCGGTGGTATTCGCCAATTCCTGGTCGACGCGCAATGCGAACCAGAGGTCATCGAGCGCATCATGGCGGCGGGGCCGAGCGGGTAACCCTCGGCCTTCCATTCGACCTCAGCCTTTCGGCAGATTCCGCTATGACTGTTCCGACTGCGAAACCGGCCTCACGTTTCGACAAGCAGGGTGATGACAGCGACACGGTTGCCCGACGAATCTTCCAGTTCAACAGATGTGCTCGGAGGCGCTTTCGCGTTGAAGGCAAAGGTGGCGAGCGCCATGGCGACGGCTCGGCAGGCCGTCAATTGATCGTCTTCTTCAATATGGCTTTTTGCCAAAATGCGTTTGAATTCATCCCGTACCTTGAAATTGTATCGCGCCATTTGCCACCAAAGTTGCGTCATATCCTCGCAGATACATCGCATATTCTAATGTATTCAATGGTTGTGCATTTTTAATATGACGGACGGTACTTCGGAGCGGTCCAATCATCAGCTTGCCCCGATGAGGCAAGGCATGTCAAGCAATTAGCTGTGGCTGTGAAACAACCCGATCCCCATCCATTCGGGCAGCTTAACTAAACCTTCGGTAGATGGCAGAGTGCTTTTGCCAGATTGGACGCCACCCGGATCTGGCTAGTGCAGTGTCCGACGGCGCTACGCCCCCAATCTAAGCGTCGTCGGACGCTTCGGCATCCGTTTCCTGTTCATCGAACCACGCACCGTGAACGGGAGACCTCCCCGTTGGCATTGCACCTGCTTTAGCCATCACCGAGCTACGTGGACACCCAAATGTTTCAGGCCGTTGATGGGCCAAAATGAGCAGAGCGAATGACGCAGGACGGCTCTCGCAACCTCACGCCTTTGATCTATTGCCACGACAATCAATCCTGACGGACGCTTCGATCTCGAGCTGAACTGGCGAATTAATTTTGATTGGCTTGCCGCATAAATCGAGTGAAACGAAAATCGTTACAAAAATCTGCTGATAAAGCCCAATTTTAGTCGGGATTTTCGCGGCACCTTCGCAGCAAAGAGCGAGAGATAGTCGTCTCTCAAGTGACAGGTGCTTGAATTGGGAGAGCAAATGCCCGTTGACAGACGATCATTCATTTTTGGCGCCCTTGTTGCCAATCTATACGCAGGCCATAGCTCTGCTTCAGAAACCCTTGCTGAACTGACGACACAATTAGCTACCGAAAGCGAGAATTGCTCCATTGCGGTCACAACGCTGAAGGACGGGCGAGTAGCGGAAACATTTTCAGCCTCAAGCACTGGGACATCACCCCCGGGTGATGCTGTCTATCAAGCCGCATCCCTCGGAAAGCCGCTGGTCGCATTCATGACCTTGCGAATGGTCGAGAGGCGGGAGTTGACACTTGATACACCGCTCGATCAGTTGTTGCCGAACGGATACCCACACCACCAGAATATTTTTGCTCTTAAAGCTGCTCCAATTGTGGATGTCGTTCCCGTTCAAGTTCTGCGCCTGATAACACCGAGAATGCTGCTTTCGCATACGGCCGGATTTCCCAACTGGTCTCCTTCAGCACCGCTTGTTCCCGAATTCACTCCCGGCTCGCGTTGGCAATATTCCGGTGAAGGATATGTACTTCTTCAGCATATTCTCGAAACCATTTCCGGTCATCCATTGCAGGAGTTGGCCGAGCAAGATCTGTTCGGCCCGATCCAGATGACCAACAGTGCTTTCAAGATCACCGACGCGATCCGGCCCCGCCTTGTTGTCGGTTCCCCGCGGCAACTCCGGTTTCCTTTTGAAATCGCATCAAGCTCGCTTTATATCACCGCCAACGACTACGCCCGCTTTCTCGAAAGCCTGCTGAATGACGAGACGATGCTGTCCTCAACGGTAGCCAACCTGGTCACACTGCCAACGTCATGGGAAAGTTTTTGGCAGTCCACAAGTCTCGCCTGGGGATTGGGTTGGGGGGTTGAAACCCGCAACAAGCCGGTTTCACTCTTCCATTGGGGAAGCAATCCGGGTTTCCGGTCTCTGGTTCTGGCCGACCTGCAATCACGTGACGCTATTATCGTTCTGACATCCTCGGAAAAGGGCATGCGAGCTGCCAAGACGCTCGTCAAAACCGAAATCCACGGTGAGCATCCGGCATTGGACATAAGTTTGATCAATTAAAACCGCGCCTCGCCGATCACCTGCGCCGAGCTCGCATAGGCAAGGCCGATCTCCATGACCGTAACACGGCGATCAACGTTATACAGAGCCTGCCACAACGATCGAACGCGCGGCACGGCTCTGTTTCGACTTTCGCCCGCTCAGCACCTCCGCCACGACCTTGAGCGTTGCAGCGACGTCTGCCTGGAAACACGCTCGTCCAGATGGGCTTCCTGGCGAAAGTTCTCCCAGCAGCGCAAGATCTCAGGGATCTTCCCATCCGTTTCTCAGCGGCGTGAGCGCTTTCTCGTGTCCGAAGGGTTCTCGCCATACACCGTCCGGTAGACGGCTGCGAAACGGCCAGGATGGAGGAAGCCCCATCTTATGCAGATATCCCGTGTCGAGCTTTCATCGCTTGGATCGAGCAGATCCTGATGCACCGCCTGCAAGCGGATTGCCCGCAGATAGGCCGCCGGTGTGGTCCCCTTGAAGTTCTTGAAACCCATCTCGAGAGACCGCAGCGAGACGCCTGCCTCCTCTGCTACGGTTAGCATGGTTAGTGGTTCCGCCATGTTCGTATGCATGAATTCGACAGCGCGACGCACATGCCGCGGCGAGATCACGTGGACTTTCTTGTGGAGAAGAAGCGAGTGCCGATGGGGGATCGAACGCACGATAAGATCGGCAAGAGCTTGACCGAGGTTCGACATAGCGATTGGTGAGGAAAGTAGAGGTCCATCGTCGCGCATGCCCATAATGATCGTTTGGGCCAAGTTGGCTATTGACTGACCTGCCGCCGTAGAAACGTTCACGACGGGTGCGAGGTCAATTGAGCCGATCAATGGCTTTTCCAGAATGGCGGCCGCAACTTGCGTGAATGTTTGCCAACTCAAACTCAGAGTATCAGAACGATGGGGTGCGTCCTGCACCAGAACACGATCCGCTTCGCGGCCATTCAACAACAGCAATTGGCCAGGTGTCCCTTCGATTTGGGCACGCCCGCGCGACACCTCGAGAGCGCCCGCACGCGGAACAATGATCGCTAAAGTCTCCGGATTTCCGCTTCCTGTTCGCGCGCCCCAACCGCCGGCGTCCTGATTGCTGACGACCGACAGCTTTGCATTGCCCCAAAAGCCGACTTTCCAGTTAAGTGGCCTATCCCGCCCCGTGCGCCAGGCTTCCAACGGACCGAAGCCATCGGCAAGCGCTTCAAGCATATTCTCAAAAGTTGAGCCCTGAAAGCGATGTTCAAAATCAGTCAATGTATCTTCCTGCTTATTGAACCGATGGGATCATATGCTACTTGCCCGTGCGGGTGAGCCGTTCCAAATTTTGGGGCGAAGATAGGCTAACGTTTTCGGTCGTCAATCAGGGAGCTAGACCGGTGACGGCTCCCAATTTCCTCAGCGATGGTGGGTAGCACGAAGAATGATTGCATCTCAAGCTAGGGGCGCGACCTGCGAAGTGCCTCGATGCCGATCCCTTTGGGAAGCCTAAGCTAAACCTTCAATCCTTGGCAAAATTATCGCTAGGTTGGATACCACTCCCAGTCCGGTTCATGCAGTGGCCGACGGCGCTACATCCCAATCAAAGCGTTATCGGACGCTTCGGTCCCAATCTGCGGTCATCGATCGTGGCGACGGACTCACATATTGTCGCCTGGTTGATGATCGGGCTCAGGGGACACCGGAAGCCTTGCTCAACAGGATTGACCAAAGGTTATTGCCAATGGCCCAGGGCAGCAGATTCGACCCATCACGAAAATGAATCGATGCAAGCAATCCGATTCAAATCTGTCGTTGGACGAGTGAATCCCGATCGGCGATCCTTCGCTTATGATCGCACAGCCTTATCAGCTCTATGTCGAACGAAGGGATCCGCCAAAGAACATGGCGAGATACTATGCAATGTCCATCGAACCGACGTTGTTCGGGGATGCTTGCCTTATCCGTCGCTGGGGACGCATCGGCACGGCCGGCCAGCAGATGAGCCATCATTTCGAGAAAGAGAAAGAGGCGGTCGCGCTGTTTCTGGAACTACTCCGCCAGAAGCGGGCGAAAGGGTACCGGCCGTCGGCTCGCCTGCGATAAAAATGGGCGACAAAGGTAATGCTCTGGTATATACCAGATATAGCAAAACTGGAGCTTGCCATGTCGACGAAAGCCGTTTTCACCATGAAACTGGAACCGGAGCTGCGGGATAGGTTCATGGCCGAGGCCGCCGCGGATGACCGGCCGGCGGCCCAGGTCCTGCGCGAGCTGATGCGCGAATATATCAGCCGTCGCCAAGAAGCACGGCAGTACGATGACTACTTGCGTCGCAAGGTAGAGATCGCACGTGGACAGCGTGACGACGGTATGCATGTCTCTAATGAGGAAGTGGAAGCCGAAGCGACGGCACGCCGCGCGGAGCTGCGCCGCCGGATCGATGAGGCGGATCTGTGAAAATCCGTTGGATTGCGGCGGCGCAACAGGATCGGGCCGACATTGTCGATTACATCGCAGCCGAGAATCCGCGTGCAGCGCTCAAGATGGATGAGTTGTTCAGTGAGGCGGCGGCCAAGCTCGGCGATTTCCCGATGCTCGGGCGCATAGGCAAAATCCCCGGCACACGTGAATTCATCCCGCATGAAAGCTACCGGCTTGTCTACGAAGTGGACGAGACAGCAAACACGGTATGGGTAATGGCGCTCGTCCATACCGCCCGTCAATGGCCACCGACACGGGACGACTAGCCGCTTTGCTCAACAGAAATGCGCAGCCGAGCCTAAAGCAAAAAAATGGGCCGCCGGATAAATCCGCGGCCCTGAGATATGAAGGTTTTCAAAACCTCCAGAGGGGAACAGTCAATGCGGCGGCACTGGGAGGAAAAAGACCGCCATGTGCATCAACTGTAAGCATAATGCCCGATTCCTGGGCGATTGAAAATCATTTATTGTGCAATGCAGCTATGTTCGCACTGCGTTGCACATAAGCATCTGCATCCAGGCTGAAACGGGGACGGGCAGCTTTAAACTGCCTCCGGCATGGCTCAGCCTCCGCAGCCGCATGGGTGCAGATCACAAAGCGTCAACGGCTATCGCACAAGTTCCCGGATCTTGTAGGCAACTTCGGTTCGGTTTGTCGCGTTCAGCTTCGACATGATATTGCGAATGTGCACCTTTATAGTGCTTTCACAAAGACCCATCTCGTAGGCGATAATCTTGTTGGCCTTGCCACGCCGTACCGCTTCAGCAACCACGGTTTCTCGCGGTGTAAACAGACTGTCGAGAGCGTTGCTCTGGCCGGCCACGGGAGCGAGTGCTTCTTTCGCAGCCAGCAAGCTGCTTGCGGGCACGAAAATGCCGCCTGCGCGCGCAAGCGCCACAGCTTCTGCAGCAACCTTTATGCCGACATTCGTCGGAATAAAGCCCCGTGCCCCGCATTCCAGTGCGTGCAGCACTTGGACCAGCTCATCACTATCCGCACCCACAATCACGGGACTGGTCTGAAACTGCTCAACCAAAGCACGGATGGTGGCACTGACATCGGTCTCAGAAGCCTTGCGTCCACCGATCATGAGGAGAATTGCGGATGGCAACGCTTGCATATCGAGCACCCGCCACTCATCCAATGAACCGACGGTCACGATGTGCAGTGTACTGTCGCACTCCATCAAGTTCTTTGACAGACACTCACGACCCAGCGTACGGGAATCGATGAGGAGAACATATTCGTCCAATTCATCAAACTTGGGCATACCCGCCGCGGTAAACGGCCTTTGACCATCGGATGCCCCGATAGAAATGCGGCCTGCACTCGACTCCAACGCAAATTTCTCACTCGTAATCGACTGTCCAATCATGGTCTCTACCCGCTACATTCAACCCTGAATTTACGCCATGTATATATTTTAATTTAAAAGTATTTAATCGCGAAAATCTACGTTTATCGAAATGAAATCCGATATTTTTCGCTATAGTATATATTTCTCTAGATACTATATTTTGCTCGGCTGTCTATTCATTAGCATACCTTATCTTTTAATACAATTTTTAATATAATTTATTTCCATCGTATATTTCTGGCATATTTTTGTTTTGAATTCGACTTACAGACGCAGGTCAGAACGGGCTATGATGGCGATATGACCGCCCTTAGTAGACTTAGACGGGAAGACAAGATGTCTTCACTGCCGGTGCTTTGGCTTGTGGCGTTCTCTATCTTTCCTGACTTCCGTCTCCCGGTTGACCTGCTTTTCGCTCAGCAATTCCCGCTGGGCCTGGCGCTGTCGTTCGATCTCCGATGATTGGTTGATGTCGGCCGGGATCGGCTTTGACGGGTTCTGTTCGATAGACCGCTCTGCTCGGACGGCGGACGCTGCCTCGGATTGCGTGCGATAGGCGTGATCGTCTCCGCCGCCGTCGAATGGCCGCTCATGAGTGGCCGTGCTTCGGTCGGCCTGGCGGATTTCGCGCTCCGCTTCGGCTTCGGTCCGCTCGCGCACCACCTCAAGATTGACTGCGATCTCGGCATCGCTGCGCGCCATGGAGGGGCTGCCCGCCGCGGGGCTAGCTTGCTGCCGATCGGGATTGTCGTGTGACTGTGAACCGTCGGTGAAGCCGGCAACCTTGCGCTCGCGCGCCTCTTCCCTACGCCGGCGCTCCTCCACTCTTTCCCGCGCTGCACTTAATTGCTCCTGAAGCTCGGGATTGGTAATCTTGAACCCGTGCTCGGCGGCAAGCTCCACGGCGATGGCCTTGTCCCGTGCAGTACCATTGACGTTGATGGAACCCCATTTTTCCGCCGCCGCACGCATCGCCGCAAGGGTCGATGCGCGTTCACTGTCGGCGGGCTTGATCTTGTCACCATCCACGATCGGAGTGGAGGTCACCGGTCCGGATTGAGTGGTGGCGGGTCCTTCGGTTGTGGTCGACGCCGGAGCGGTAACATCTCGCTGTGACGTGCCGAGTACCCCAGCCGGGTTCTCTTTATGGGGCGCACCTGGGGCAAGACCGGCGCTAAGCTCGCGTAGCCGCGCTACTCGCTCATTCGCGGCGACCAGCTTTTCCTGGAGCTCGAGATTGGTGATTTTGAAGCCATGCTCGGCAGCAAGCTCGATGGCGAGGCTCTTGTAACCTTCGGTACCACTGATCGTCAGGCTACCCCATTTTTGCGAAGCGACCTGCATGGCAGCAAGCACGGTCTCGCGATCTTTCCATGTGTTGATTTCGACCTTGTCGCCGTGATCCGTAAAGGCAACGGCTCCTTTGCCGCCTTCCTTATGGGTAACATAACGAATAACCGCGCCGCGTTCTTCAGCCACAAACTGGCGAAACTCGTATTTGACTGGAGCGACAAAGCGGTCGCCCTCGACCGCGCCGCGCTTCTTCTCGATGTCTTCCTGGATGGCCAGCATGCGCTGTTGAGAGTCCCGAAGCTTGCCATGCAGCTCCTCGATCTGCGGCTGGCGATCCGATGGCAGATGTTTCTTGATGATCTCCATCTGCTCGTTCATGTCGGCGAACGAGGTCTTCATCACGTTGAGATTTGCCAAGTTATTCGCTCCCTTCGTAAAATGATCGATCAATCCCGCTAACTGCTTCTCGGCCAGCGGCGCCAAGCGTTGCGGTTTCATCAAACGTACTGCCGCCTCACTACGCCGGCGGAACTCGAGAACCTTCGCCATTTCCGTCTCGGCTTGCAGCAAAGGACGCGCCGTGTCGGCGAGCTCACGTGGCACCACGAAACGGATAGCTGCGCCATCGCCGGAAGCGGAACCGGTTGCGGACCTGGATTGTGCACGCGCCGGCGTAATCCGGTGCATGTCGGCTGGCCGGACATCGACATAGCCGAGCGTCCCATCATGGCGCCGCACCAACTCAAGGGCCTCGGCGCGATCGCGCGTAAATATCGGCGCCGACGACCGAACTCCTGGCCGTTCCGCCCGATAGAGCCGCAGCACACCTGGTTCCACGGGAACCTCACGAACGGCTTGCGATGACGCGACAAAGCTTGCGCTTTGCGCTGACATCGCCGCAACCTCACTCCATCCTTCAGCGGCAGCAACTGCCCGGCGCTTACCCTCTTCCCGCACGGGAACATGAACGGCACCCGTCCTGACGGCCTCGACACGCTGGCGCACGCGTTCCGAGGCGTTGCCCTTTTCCAACTGGCGAACATCCTTCAGCTTGTAGCCCGGTGGATTGGCCCGCTCGAAGCGGCTGGTTGCCTCCATCGCAATGCCGCGTTCACGCGCCTTAGAGGCAAGCGTCTCGCGCCAACGCTTAAAATCCTGAATGCCGGGCCGTAACCGCTTGCCCATATCCGATGTCAGCCGGACCACCGCATGAACATGGACATGCTTGCTGTCCTCGTGCAACGCAAAGGCAAAAGCGTGACCGGCAAACTCTGTCTCGAGCGTCGCACGAGCGGCCGAAACGAACGCCGCCTTGTCCGTACCCGGCATGGCGCTGAGTACGATATGGGCAACGTCTCGCTGCTCCTGAGAGCGCATATCCCGCTTCCACGAACGCGCTGCGGCGAGATTGGCTTCGTGTCCGCGAAGCATTTTTCCATCGGACAGATGTGCTTCATCTCTCCCTCCGGACGTCAGCCGCGACAGATACCGCGCAGCCCCTTCGACGCCATGGGCAAAACCGCGCTCTTCCATCGATACCGCTTGACCAAAAGCCTCGTCCAGTCGCCGCTCCAGTCCGGCCAAAGAGCCAGGGCTATCGAAGACACGATACGACCTGCCGCGCTTGTCGGTGTCTGAGCCCTCACGCCGGCTACTCGCCGCCGTCATCACGATATCTATGCGCTGACGCCCGGCCGCATCCCAGCCGACCGTCCACGCATAACGATGGCCGGAAAGCCCCTCTTCGAGCGCCGCATCCACCGTATCAGTCTCGACGAAAGATGCTGGCGTCAGCCTGAACATGAGAACGTCCTTCGACGGCGCACGGTGCCTGGACGCATCGGCCCACTCACTCGCCAGCGCGTGAACGGCGTCGGCGCCCCTGACCTCGCTATAATCCTCCCGCTCCAGCGTCACCTGTCCCTGCCGGCTTTGATAGGACAGAAGCGCGCCTGTACGTGATGATCCGCTGGCATAGCTGACGAGCTTGACCATTGCGCCCTGCGATCCCCGCGCCAATCCCCCGCGCATGTCGGCAGGTGATCGAAGTGGTGTAGGAGCTGGTGCTGGAGACGCCGGTATTGATCGCGGTGAGTGCGCTAGACCAAGAGAAGTGCCCGGACTCCCACGACGACGCCTGCGACGCCGTTCTTCGTCTTCCCTTTCGAGCCCGAGTGTCATGCCTAAAGGACGTGTTGCGGCAGATGGAGCGCTATAGCTCGCAAGCGCATCCACGTCCGATTGCTGCAGGGATCGCCTGCGCCGTTTCAATCGCTCCAGCAGATCGTCGAGCCCGAGCTCGTCAAGGAAGCTGGCTTCCATCACGCATCCGCCCCACTAGCGATGCCACTCACGTCCGCACCATCCTCGATCGCCCGCACCATGTCTTCCCGAGCGCGACCGCAGAGCGTCCTGTAAAGTTCCTCCTGGATCGACAGCACCTGCGCCATCCGCGTAAGACCCTGCTTCAACGCAGCATCCGACGGCAGCTTGCCACGATGCAGCGCCTTGACCGCCTGGTTGAGGTTCACACCGATCGCCCTCGTCTGGTAAGCGAGCTCGAGAATGGCATCACGCGTCTCATGGTCATGGGTCGGCCCGAAGCCGCAGGCAGCCCGCACCATGCGTCGCGCTCCCTCGCTCAAGGTGACGCCACGGCCAGAACAGAAGGCCGAAAATCCCGCAAGCTCCGTCTCGGTAAGCCGCACATGCAACGTTCCAGTCCGTGAACTCCGTGCCTTTGCGACCCTTGTCATGACGGCAAATCTCCAAGCCCAACACCCATCAATCACCACATGCGCGACGGATCAGCCTCATTCATTGCTCCGGTCTCGATCGAGAGACTGCCGGAGCAACCCAGCGCAAAGCGCAAGCTTTGTCGCCACACGAACGCCGCTATCGTGGCGTGGCAGATTTGTATCACAAATCGTATATCCCTGCCATCCATTTAACTTCACTTTTTTCAATATTTCCCTTTTAAATCAATACACTACGCGCACTGAGCGAAGCTTGCAAACTGCACGAAGTGCATGCGCTGCACGCACCATTTGAACCCTGCGAACGACGCTTGGTCTGCGCACTCAGGCCACCACGTGAACTCCATGCACTTCGAACGCTCCGGATGCTTCACGCACTTCGAGGAGCGCGCAGACTGCACGGAGCGACGACGCTGCTGGTAGTCGCTAGAGCTCATGAAGTGCGGGAACTTGTCAATTGATAACATATATAGCAAAATTAACGGGAGGTGCATGCAATGCAGTTATAGGAGCCCATCTCAGCATGACCATCCTGACATTCGCAAACTCCAAGGGCGGCGTTGGCAAGTCCACCCTATGTGCGCTCGTTGCTTCAGAACTCGCGTCGGCATCTTCCAACATCCATATCATCGATGCAGACAGGCAGCTCTCATGCTTCCAATGGGTAAACCGCTGCCGCCAGGCCGGAACACTTCCCAAGAGCATCACCGCTAGCAGGGCCGCAACCCAACAGGAGCTCGTCGACGCCATCTCGCAAACAGGGGAGGGCATCACACTGATCGATGTACAAGGGTCGATGAACGAGCTTCTCACCGCCGCTGTGGTCGCAAGCGACCTCACCATCGTGCCGGCCAAAGCGAACGTCATGGAAATGTTCGAGACCGTCAAACTGTTCGAATGGGCGCGGAATCTTAAACGAGCTCCACTTCGGCTTGTGCTCAACCGCGTCGAGGGCATCGATCTCAATACAAAGGCATTCCAGGACGCCATCGAATTGATCCGCGCCCACAAACTGCCGGCCCTACCAACGTTCATAAGGGCACGCAAAGTCTACGAGCAGTTCTGCCTCAATTCCGGCACGTTGGAGATCCTGTCCCAGGATCCGTCAAAAGCCGATCAGGTGAAGAAAGCACGCGCAAACATCGTGCAACTGCTGAACGACATCACAGAGGCAATAAAGGCTGATGAACTGCCGGCAGTCGAGTCCCAAAGGGTTCGCCGATGACAGACTTCAGAGAACTCGGCCGCCGCAAGCGCAGTGCCAAAGACCTCTCCGATCTTCTTGCCGATACGACGGACCAGCTCAAGCGCTATGATGAGATGTTCGTAACGCCCAAAGACGAAGGGCCGAGTGCACCAGAAGCGGAGCATCCCGGTGAGATGGCGAGCGACGGTGAGGCCCCTGGCAAGAGCAGCAGCCTAGCTGCCGATCTGCCTGACACTCAGGATGGCGGTGCGGTGGAAACCACACGGTTTCAGGTGAATGTTGGCCGCGACGTCATCCGGGCAATCAAGGTGGCAGCGGCCGAGGATGGTTTGAGGGTGTCGCAAGTGGTCGACAAGGCGCTGCGCGGCTATCTTAAGCAGAGGCCGAAATCTTAGCTGGCAGGGGCGGGCGTCGAGGGATCAATCCTCGCGTGCGCACATGCGTCACGGAGCAGGTTTCCCACAAGGCTTCGCAAAACCCTTCGGCGCAACCTGGCGGGCGCGGGTTTGCTCCGCCAGCTTCGTTCGCCCCGACACATGTCAGGGCTCACTACGGCCGCGGACGCGCCGCTCGGCGGCGCTGCGGCTGGAAAACCTTTAGTCCACGCAAGATTACGAGGTTCTTAGACAGAGAGGTTGATTCGGCTCCGCGTGCTACATCTTCATCTGCGTGAAGCCGCCTGCTGTCATCCCGGCTCAATCTTGAGGATATCCGCATACAGAGAAAGGGATATACCCGATATGGCCCCGCGCGATACCGCTGAACTGTCGTGCTGGATCGATACCGACAATCTCGCGTCGCAAAAGCAAATGCAACTCATCAACGGAGATAGGCGAGGCGTCGATCAGATACGCCGAAGGGCGTTTGCTGTAGGCTTTCGCAAACGGCACAGCCCATGCAATGACTTTTCGGGTGGGGGGAGAGTGTGAGAGGACGCGGGCTTGCGGGGTCCTCTTGCTGCGACCGCGGCGGTCGACCCGCCAAGGCCGCACCCTGGCGCTGGCCTTATGGTAGTGCCGATGCTAACAATGCTACCAGATAGAGTTCCGCTTTGCAGGCCGTTCGTCTGTCAGTTGAGCCGGTCGCGGAGGGTGCCGCGACCGGCTCTTTCCTTTTACTCTGCGGCTTCCGCCAACTTATCGTCCTCGTCATCGCCGTCGAAGGGTTCGAGGTCTGCGATCCGAACTAGTGCAGGGAGCCAGCCGGTGCCTTCGATCTGACGCACCGCATAGGCTGCGGCCTCGATCTTCTTCATTCCCGCAACACCGCTGGCAAAATCGACCCCTTTTGCCTCGATCAAAGCTTCCTCGATGCCCGCCTTGCTGATCCGCCCGAAATAGTTCTCCGAAGTCGGCGTGAACCATGCCGCCATATCGATATTGAGCACGGTCGCCAGACGATCCGCATGCTGGCGCTGCTTCTTCCGATCATAGTGTGGCAGCTGCAACGCATTGACGGACTTTGCGGCAGCAAAGGCGAGGAGGTTCATGAGCTCATCACGCGACTGGCCAAGGCACCATTCCCACAGATCGGCTGGGTTGCCGGGAAGGTGATGGCCGTAGTTTTCGGCCAGCTCGTCCAGTGCCACCGTCCCCTTGCATTCGGCGGGGTCCTTTATCGAGTTTTCCAGCCGTTCACTGGTCAGCCGCAGCTCGAGGCAGGTTTCTTCGCTCCCATATATGTGCTGCGTACCGAGAAGAAGGGCATGGACGACAGCGGCCAATGCCACGTCCGGATTGTGGGCGAGTTCTGCGCGGATGGCGGCGGTCTTCTGCGCGGTCAGCTCTTGGGCAAGGGCAGCCGAGATCACAAAGGCCTTGGCCGCCTGTGCCTTCTGTTCCAAGCTTTGGGTACCGTCGTCATCGCAACCTTCATGCTCATTTGAAGTTTGGGTGTCATCTGGTTTGAGGAAGCCGCGCTCGATGCGCAGTTTGCCGTAATGGTCGATGCAGACATAGGCGCCCGCCCGTGCGGTGTCCTCCGGAGCAAACTGCTCCTCGGATGCCTGTAACGCCTCTATCCGAGCGGAGACTATCTCGAACCGGCTTTCGGCATCATCGTCGGCGCTATCTGTTTCGATCTGCTCGGCAAGCTCGGTATAGTCACGGTCCAACTGGTCGAGCTCGGCTTGTTGCTCATCACTTAGCGGCACGGATTGAGGATAGATCCTGCGCATCCGGTGGGCGTCCTGCGGATATTCGGCTGCGCATTCCACCCAAGCCCATCCATCACCCCGAAGCTTTTCAGCCTCGGCTTCGAGCCTTTCGCCGACAAGCCGCTCGACCAATGCAATATCGGTGGTAAAGCCACCGTTATGGTTGTCGAATAGATCGCGCCGGACTTCGCCACCCGCCGCCTCAATCGCTTCCAGTCCACCGATGAACACGATGCGTTTATCGCTCGCCTTCATGGCATCCTGCTGCAGCGCGTGGCGAATGGTATGAGCGCTGCGGTTCCAAGATGAGAGGCTATTCCAGATTTCCTCCTGCCGGCCATGATCGTCTGTCACGGTGAAGGCGGTCAGCTGCTCGAAGCTCATTTCCTCGTCGCGATAGAGATTCTGGAGAACCGGCGAAACGCGAGCTAGGGCCAGACGACGACGTACAATGGTTTCGGTCGTGCCGAAGCGAGCGGCAATATCGGCAATGGGCATTCCCTTGTCAGCCAGCACGCAAAATGCCGCGTACTGGTCGAGTGGATGCATGTCCTCGCGCATGATGTTTTCAGCAAGGCTGATCTCGGTCGCAGTGCTGCCGTCACGCTCCTTGCATTCGACCAGAAAATCCCTAGCGATCTCGCCAGCCTCGGCCAAGGTTACGAGCGCCAGACGACGACGCTCGCCCGCGATCACGAGATAGCGTCCGCGCTTGTCGCTTTTCCGAACGACAAGATTTTGCAGAACCCGATAGCCATCGCTGCGAATGTTTGCGGCGAGTTCGGCAATTCCTTGCCCGCTGTAGGTCCTGCGAACATTCATCGGGTCGGTGTCGAGCTTGTTCAGTGCAATGGTGATGATGTCGGTCATGGAAATTCTCTCCTATTGATGATGGCTGGATGGATCAGGCGATTGCGAAGGCCCAGACGCAGACGGCTGCGACGAAGGCCATTAGGCTGATGGCTTCAAAGATCATTTTCGTGGTCACGTTCGTTCTCCTTGTCCGCGAAGCGGTCTTGGTCCTGAGAAGCAGGAGCACCCGCTCCTGCTTCCCGAGCTCGTGCGGAACAGCGGGTGAGAAGGGGGCAAGGGTAAAAACCGAGGGGTATCGCCCACCCGGAGGGCGGTCGTGTCACGGCCGGCTGGAGTGGCGAGCGCGCCAAAGGCGCGTTCGTCCTGCAGGCCTTGAGGCCGAAGGATGGGGAGGCGGGCTTTTGCCCTTGCTGGGGAGAGAGGGCAGGGCCTTCTTTCCCCGCTCAAGGAAAGAGATTTCGCCGGCGGTGCCGGCGTCATGGTGCTGCGATCGCAGCCCTGCCAAAGGGATCGTTACTGGTGCCAGCGGAAACGAGCCCATAGCCTGGTTCCGTGCCGTCAGGCATAGAGCCCGACCGCTTACGCGGATGGCCCCAGGACATGTTCAATAAGTTCCCATGAACCTATAACAGCGTCAAAGCCATCACTTAGCTACTCGCCGGAATTTGCGGCCAAACATGAGTGCCAAACTGGTCTAGACGGCCCGTGCTCGCGAATAAGTATTAAGCCACAAATTATGCGACGAAAGCGCAAAAAATCATGCCGTGTCCCTAGAATTTCAGTTATTAGATTTGAAGATAAGTTATAGAACTTTATCCAGACCTTGGACCGATACCGTACAAATGAATAAGGCATCTATATTTATTAGCATTGTCGGATTTTGCGATCCAATGCTCGCTTTCACAGTGAAGAGCGCGATGGAAAAAGCGAGGTTTCCCGATCGACTTCGCTTCGGGATCGTAGATCAAAGTTTCGTCTCAACAGAGTCTGAGCTATCAGTTGCGTCGTCCAAAATGGCCTATTTGCACGTCAATCCCTATCACTCGCGCGGAGTAAGCTGGGCACGAGCACTTGCAATGACGCTCTACCTGAAGGAAGATTATTTTCTTCAAATCGACTCTCATTCCTACTTCGATAGGAACTGGGATGTCACACTCGTTGATACACTTGAAACCATTTCACGCAGCAGTGGCAATGCTAAGACGCTCGTTTCGACGCGTCCCTTTGCCTTCAATGTCCGATCTGATGGAAATATAGAAAAGAAGCGATTTACCGCATGCACGTTAAAGCTTATTCCAAAATCGAATATAATAAACCTATCAAGTCCGGTTGTATTGTTCGCATGCGAAAATTCCAATGAGATGTTTGATATTCCGGGCCTACAGGTGTCTGCCGCATTTATTTTTACGAGGGGTCATTTTGTAGAAGAAATCCCCTACGACCCATACATGTATTTCCACGGTGAAGAACAAAACATTTCGATCCGAGCATTCACCCATGGCTGGGACATCTGGCATCCGAACAGATTGCCATTATATCACCTTTACAAGAAGCGCACGATTGGAGAAGCGCCGCTCCACTGGGACGAAGATTTCGACGCGAAGCGGAGCGAGAAATGGCAAACAATGCGGATCAGAGCAAATATGCGTCTCAAAGAGCTCCTCGAGGGCAGAACAACGGGCGCCTACTCTACCGGTTCGGCGCGAACGATCGAACAATATCTCCACCTCGGACCGTTCAAAATGGTAGCGGGGCCATGACAGCGCATTGGCGGTCTTCGCTTGAGATATCTCCCTAAAATATCCAATGAAAGTGACGCGATCTAGCTCTCTGTAAACCTGTATCGACGGGGCTGAGAGTTCGAGCTGCGACCCAGTTTAGCAAGCGTTCATTTCATCCTGATTGATACCGTTTTGACTTTGATCGAGGAAAGATTGCAATGCCCTGTATGACATCTCGTTTCAGCATAGCGCTTGAAATTGTTGAGGGCATCTGCTCCCCTGAGATGACCAATGCCGCGTTTCGAGATCTGCGGCAACTCTATAACGTTGAGGCTCTCTATTACCAGGCATTAGATATTGACGGCGTCGATCACCAAGATCTGCCAATCTATGGAGCGGGCGTTCCAGGATGGTTCGAGCGGTATTGGGAGCGCCGGATCCATGAGACAGACCCTGTCGCAAAGTCAGGTCGAACCAGCAGTTTGCCGTTCGACTGGGATACAATGGACTTGCAATCGCCTGATACCAGAAAATATCTTTCAGCATTTGAATGCCCTGACTGTGTTCTACGGGGAATGACAATACCGATACATGACGCGAACGGAAACGTGGCGGCTTTAAGCTTTACTTCGTATCTCGATAACGAAGCCGGTTGGCGAGCCTTCCGGCGCGAGCTGAAGCCGGAACTTGCTTTGCTGGGCATGTACTTACACCAAAAGGTCAAAAGCCAGATTGCCCCCTACTCCAAGATCGCTCTTAGCAAGCAAGAAGGCCTTTGTTTGCAAATGTTCGCCGACGGTCATAGACCGGCGAGAATTGGCGACGCCATTGGAATATCGGTTCACACCGTTAGGATGCATCTCCGACGAGCACAAAATCGCTTGGGCGCGCGATCAAAAGCCGAAGCTGTTGCCAAGGGCGTGAGCTTGGGCTTTATCCGCTCGCAGCTAACTGCAGCTTGGTGCTTCCTAGCAATTCGAGCCTCCGGCTTTCTGACTGAATTTGAAGAAGGCTTGCTATATCTGTGAAAGGAGAGCATGCCGGCTTGATGTGTTGCAGGCGGAATAGAGGCGAGCTATGCCCCGACACAAAACCACATATAGAAAGCTGTTAAAGCTCAGAGTTAGCCCTATAGAAACTCCTTGTCGCAGAACATGCGATAGGTCGGGAGGATCCGGCCGTCCTTGCCTGCGCGATCAAGTAACTTATCTACATATCGTTGTAGATGTGCTACCGTCTCACTCTCAGTTTTTTCGCTTTCCTCGAACGATTTTTCAGCTTCCTTCAATAGCCTTCTATACTTTTCGCTGTATGTTCTCGCCTGATCGGTTTCTTGCTTTTCCTCAGAGATTTTCAGCCAAATGAAATACGTCGCTGCGCAATTGAATATACTCTCTTGCCTTTCCTTCTTCCGATTAGCCTCATGATCCGAAAACGGATTCCTATTTTCGCTGCCGCTAGCGGACATGCCTACTGAGATGAAAAACGCAATAGTCGTGAAAATAAGCATTTTCATCACCAACGGTCCCTGAGCTTAACGCGGCTAGCACTTCAATCATATTCCGCGGGTAGGTGCATAGAGGCGACTAAGGAAACATCTTATCGCAAAACGCCCTTAAACTGGGGAGAGCTCTCCCATCTTTTAAGGCAACTCGCGCTATACCGTCCACATGCTGCTGCAATTTTAAATCAAAGTTATCTTTCGCTTTCCCCTCCGTCTTGAATAGAGTTTCTGCTTCTTTTGCTAATCTGTCGAATTTACCTTTATAAATATAAACTTGGTCAGCCTCGTTCTTCTCCTCGTACATTTTCATCCAAATCCCGTATAGGGCGGCGCATTCAAAAGTATTCTCTAATCTCGCCTTATCATTATTCCCGGCGAATACGTATGCCGATGAAAATATTACGGCAACTGAGAAAAGACCGATTCTTAACATTAAATACCCTCGATAATTCTGTTGATGCCAACGCCTCCCCGCAACGGAGCTTGGTGACCAATATAGAGGCGCGTCCATAAGCGATCATTTAGCATATAGCTACTGAAATACAGCGGTTTTAGTTCAGAGCGTTAACAACCACTGATTAGTCTGGATCTTGCGGGTGACTGCCGGACCTAATCACAAGTGGCTTCCCATTCCTTATGGCAATCTGAACTAAACAACACACCTCATACGTCAGTTTTGATAGATTGACAACTTTGGCGCCCAATGAAAGATCTTGTGCACCACTGTATTTCTTACACTTTTTGAGCAAGGGATCTCATGGCCGACATTAAGCTTCCTGTAAATATGATTCGGAAAATGTGGGAGTCGTTCGGCGACGCTACTGAAAAGTTGGCTCCCGATGAAGCCGAGCGGTATCATCGTCAGTCCCTTCGAGACTCTGAAAAATCCATTATCGCGAATGGGATTGTTGACGAACTGAAAAAAGATTTCCCCGACGGATCTTTCAATGAAGGTGCTGTTCGCAGTTACATTAATGACCAATATGATCGCGCCATCAAAGCTCAAGATGTTGATCATGGAGCAACACAGAATCCGGATGGATCGATAAATAATGATGGAATGCCCTGGCGCATGAGGGCCGATTCCGGCTTTGAAGAGCGAGTATATGGAGAACTTGGTGACGGCATCAGGAGTGGCGAGTATCCTCCCCCCGAGCCTCCAACAGAAGCACCCACCGAGCCTCCAACAGAAGCGCCCACCGAGCCGCCTACTGAACCTCCGACCGATGAGCCTTCCCCTTGGCCACCGGCGCCACCGGCGCCACCGCGAGATCCTCTTGTATTGGATCTTGACGGCAATGGCGTGGAGCTCATTTCGCTTGCAGATTCTCGTGCCCATTTCGACTACCAACGGGACGGATTTGCTGAAAAGACAGGCTGGTTGAATTCCAACGATGCATTTCTTGTCCATGACGACAACAAGAACGGTGTAGTCGATGGGATCTCCGAGCTGTTCGGTAGCCCGGAGCAAGATGGATTTACCGCTCTGCGCGCTTTCGATACGAATGGCGACGGGAAGGTTGATGCTAGTGACGAGGGTTTTGCCAATCTGAAATTGTGGCGCGATCTCAATGGCAATGGTGTCTTCGATGCAGGCGAGTTGTTCTCGCTTGCCGAGTATAACATTGCATCGATCAATGTGAGTGCGACGGCAACCAACCGGATCACCGCAGGAAATCACATCGCGTTCGAGGGTTCTTTCACTCGCACTGATGGCAGCATCGGAAAGGCCGAAGCGGTATTGTTCAATACCAATCCGGCCATATCGCGATGGGATATGCCGGATGGTTTTGAGGTATCAGCAGAAGCCGAGATACTACCGAACTTAAAGGGCTATGGCCTCCTTCCGGATCTTCTTTACTCGATGACGCTTGATGACGATCTCCGCCAATTGGTTGAGACGTTTGTCATCGATATTATGACATTGCCTGCGGAGCAAATCCGACCACGATTCGAGGCTTTGTTGTTCTCCTGGGCAAATGTGACAGACGTTCCCACGGACGACAGGGGAGGCAATATCGATGGTAAAATTGTCGCCTTTCTGGAAAACTATTTTGGATCTGAGCTTGCCGATGGTTCCAACCGCATCATTGGCTCCCGCTACGCCGACGTGATCGAAGCATCCTTCGACACTGTTGTCGATGTCCTGCTCACCCGTTTCCTGTCGCAATCATCGATGGCAGCCCTTGATTTGGGCGTGGACATAGAGATCGTCTATGATAACCCGTTCCTGTTTCTTACCTCGCTCGCGTACAGAGCGGAAGGCGATCAGTTTCTGAACAGCGTAGAAAATATCGCCTCCTATGTAATAGCGTGGGCACCTTCTGACGACAGAGCAAAATTTGAGTATTACGCAAAGGCGATCACGGGCCTTCAGGGGTTAAAGTACGAGTACTTCGCGAACGATAATGTAGCCTTCAAGGAATACGTGCTTTCTAAGGTGACTGAAGCTGAGCCGAGCAATTTCGGCCTGCTTACGTTTGTTGGAGCTTACCTTGACGTTGGTAGGCTTACAGGGGGCAACGCGGGCGCCGATAGCATAGTCGGGACTTCTGGCATGGATGTTATGCTTGCTGGGCTTGGCGACGATGTGCTGAACGGCGGATCTGGCAACGATACCTACGTCTATGCCCGGGGCGATGGCAACGACACCATTGTCGAAGGCAACTGGAGCGGCACCAACGACCGGCTGGTGTTCACCGACATCAACTCGGCCGATGTCAAGCTGGTGCGCAACGGGACCGATCTGAAGATCGTGATTGCGGAGAGCGCGCCGGGTGCCGGCGATGCGGGTTCCATCCTCATCAAGGATACACTCGACGATATCTTAGAACGCGGTATCGAGAAGATCGTCTTCGCCGATGGCACGGTCTGGGATCGGAATTATTTGCGCACGACACTATTGGCACAGGCCGCGACCGCCGGCAATGACACCATCAATGGCTTCAACGTCGCCGATACGATCGCCGGCGGCCGAGGCGACGATGTCCTGAACGGCGGGATCGACAACGATACTTACGTCTATGCCCGCGGCGATGGCAACGACACGATCGATGAGTCGAGCTACAATCAGGGCTCGGCCGACAAGCTCATCCTGGCTAACATCAGCCCGTCGGATGTGACCCTGGTCCGCAACGGCTATGACGTGACGCTGGTCATCGCCGAGAGCACGGCCGGCGCCGGCGATGCCGGATCGGTCCTGCTGAAGAGCGAATTCTGGAACAACGGCGGCAATCAAGGTCTCGAACAGATCACGTTCGCTGATGGCACAGTGTGGTCGCAGGCGACTCTACGGAATATGATCCTCACCCAATCGTCTACGGCAGGCAACGACACGATTGTCGGCTTCGACTATGACGATACGATCACTGGCGGTCGCGGCGATGACCTGCTGAAGGGTGGTGCCGGCAACGATACCTATTACTATGCCCGCGGCGACGGCAACGATACGATCGATGAGTCGAGCTACAATCAGGGCTCGGCCGACAAGCTCATCCTGGCTAACATCAGCCCGTCGGATGTGACCCTGGTCCGCAACGGCTATGACGTGACGCTGGTCATCGCCGAGAGCACGGCCGGCGCCGGCGATGCCGGATCGGTCCTGCTGAAGAGCGAATTCTGGAACAACGGCGGCAATCAAGGTCTCGAACAGATCACGTTCGCTGATGGCACAGTGTGGTCGCAGGCGACTCTACGGAATATGATCCTCACCCAATCGTCTACGGCAGGCAACGACACGATTGTCGGCTTCGACTATGACGATACGATCACTGGCGGTCGCGGCGATGACCTGCTGAAGGGTGGTGCCGGCAACGATACCTATTACTATGCCCGCGGCGACGGCAACGATACGATCGATGAGTCGAGCTACAATCAGGGCTCGGCCGACAAGCTCATCCTGGCTAACATCAGCCCGTCGGATGTGACCCTGGTCCGCAACGGCTATGACGTGACGCTGGTCATCGCCGAGAGCACGGCCGGCGATGGCGGATCGATCCTGCTGAAAAGCGAATTCTGGAACAACGGCGGCAATCAGGGTGTCGAACAGATCACGTTCGCTGATGGCACAGTGTGGTCGCAGGCGACGCTACGCAATATGATCCTCGCTCAATCGTCTACGGCAGGCAATGACACGATTGTCGGCTTCGACTATGACGATACGATCACTGGCGGTCGCGGCGATGACCTGCTGAAGGGTGGTGCTGGCAACGACACTTATATCTACAGTCGTGGCGACGGCAACGACACAATCGATGAGTCGATCGTGAACCAGGGGAATGCCGACAAGCTGGTTCTGACAAACATCAACCCGTCGGATGTGACTCTGGTGCGCAACGGCAACGACGTGACGCTGGTCATCGCTGAAAGCACGGCCGGGGCCGGCGATGGCGGATCGATCCTGCTGAAGAGCGAGCTTGTCACAAGTAACGCTGTCGGCGTGGAGCAGATCGTCTTTGCCGATGGCACGACCTGGAACCGCGCTGCCATGAACGCCAATGTTTCCTATGTCGGCGGCACGAATGGAAATGACACGATTGCAGGCACCTCCGGCAACGATCTCATCCTGACCGGCTTGGGCAGCGACACAATCACCGGCGGTGGTGGAAACGATGTCTTCGTATTCAAGCCGGATTTCGGCCGCGATACGATAACGGACTTCAGTGCCGGTGCGGGCGTGGGCGACATTCTCGAATTCGATAACAGTCTGTTTGTAGATTTCGAAGCGGTTCTTGCAGCTGCGGCCCAGATCGGAAAGGACACCGTCATCACTTATGATGCGGAGAATACCATCACGCTGAAGAACGTGGCGCTGTCCAGTCTGCATGAAGACGACGTCCGTTTTGTCGCATAGGGCCCGATCGTTGAAACCAATAGATGAACAAATGCGGCGACCTTTGGTCGCCGCAGCCGTGAGACAGACCCGGAAAGCATTCTGGAGCGTGGCGGCCTTAAGTGCCGTAACCAATGTCCTGATGCTGACCGGGCCTCTATTCATGATGCAGGTCTATGATCGTGTGCTGGCGAGCCGCAGTATACCCACACTCGTTGCATTGTCCTTGCTCGCAATCGGCCTTTATATATTTCTCGGAACACTCGAGGTCATTCGCTCACGAATTCTGACGCAGATAGGCCAAAAGATAGAAGAACAACTCGGTACCCCGACATTTGACGCGGTCATGATGTTGCCGCTGCGCATGTCAAAAAAGGAAGCAATATCCCAGCCTGTCCGCGATCTGGAGCAAGTGCGCCAGTTTATGAGCGGCCCGGGTCCGATTGCAATTTGCGATCTCCCATGGCTACCACTTTATCTCGCGATCCTGTTTCTATTTCACCCATATCTGGGATGGCTTACGATTGCGGGCGCGCTGATCCTCATTGTCTTGACCTTGAGTAGCGAAGCCGTCTTACGCGAGCCTATGCGACGCCTCGCACTTCTTGCCGGCACCCGGAACGAATTCATGGAAGCAGGCCGCCGCAATGCGGAAGCTTTGCACGCGATGGGAATGCGCAGCGCCTATGCAGCCAAATGGTATCAGGCCAATGCCGAATATGTAAGCGAACAGCGTCGCACCAGCGATGCCACAAGCACCTTCTCTACCGTCTCCAAGATCTTCAGGCTTGGCCTGCAATCGGCTGTGCTGGCGCTTGGCGCATGGTTGGCCATTTATCAACTGGCATCCCCTGGAGCCATGATTGCTGCTTCCATTCTGACATCGAGGGCGCTTGCACCGATCGAGCAGGCGATCGGCCAATGGCGAGGCTTTGTAAACGCCAGGCAAGCTCGAAGTAGGTTGGGTCAACTTCTAGAAAAATTCCGGGACGACGGTCCCCGTATGCCGTTGCCCTCACCGCAACGCTCATTTTCCATATCGAACCTGACTGTTGTGGCGCCCGGTATGCATCTGCCAATCGTTCACGACGTATCATTTGATCTTGTTGCCGGGCAGGGTGTCGGGATCATCGGGCCGAGCGGCTCTGGCAAGTCTACACTAGCGCGTGCAATTGTTGGGATCTGGCCGCCAGCGCGCGGTACGATTCGTCTGGATGGCGCAGAAATCGATCAGTGGGATTCAGAAGCGCTCGGTACATCCATCGGATATCTCCCCCAGGATGTGGAGCTATTCGACGGCACGATTGCCGAAAACATCAGCCGCTTCAGGGAAGCAGCGAAAGCTGATGCAATCATTGAGGCCGCAAGGCTAGCCGGAGTACATGACCTGATTCTGTCCATGCCCGATGGATACGATACCCGCATAGGGGCCGGCGGCGCCATACTTTCAGCAGGTCAACGCCAGCGAGTAGGGTTAGCTCGCGCCCTTTATGGCAAACCGTTTTTGATCGTACTCGATGAACCCAATGCC
Source organism: Martinezella hainanensis (assembly GCF_900094555.1). Classification (GTDB taxonomy): domain Bacteria; phylum Pseudomonadota; class Alphaproteobacteria; order Rhizobiales; family Rhizobiaceae; genus Rhizobium; species Rhizobium hainanense. The sequence goes on along the minus strand of NZ_FMAC01000018.1, from coordinate 45,024 downwards.
AGTCTGGACACGGACGGAGAGACGGCACTGACGAACGCCATTGCGTCAATCCGGCAACAAGGATCGATCGTTATCGTCATTGCGCATCGGCCAAATGCCCTCGCGGCCGTCGATCACGTCCTTGTTCTCGCCCATGGCGGTATGGTCGCGTTCGGACCACGCGATGAAGTTCTGCGTAAGACCACAATTCGTGCGGTGTCGGAGAAGACATGAACTCTGAGGACAGCATAAGCCCGGCGACGCGGGCCATCCGGAACTATATGACCTTTGCAGCCATCACGATCGCAATCCTGGTCGTCGGCGCAGGAGGGTGGGCAGCGACTGCCAATCTATCGGGAGCGGTAATTGGCACCGGTACCGTCGTTGTCGACGGTAACGTGAAGCGCATACAGCATCGAGAGGGCGGTATTGTCGGCGAGATCCTTGTGCGCAATGGCATGCGCGTGCAGGCCGGCGCTCTTCTGATTAGGCTGGATGATACCATCACTCGCGCAAATCTGGCGATTGTCACGAAGCAGATCGATCAAATGATTGCCAGAAAAATGAGACTGGTCGCAGAACGTGACGATGCTTCGGAAATGGCGATACCCGCCGAATTGCTTAAGCGAGCCGACGAACCGGATATCGCCGACCACATCAAAGCTGAACAGGCTCTATTTACAGCCAGAAAGCAAACAATTGAGGGTCAAAAAGCTCAACTCGGGCAACGCATTGGCCAAATCAGGCAAGAAACGGAGGGCCTCAATGTCCGTAAGCTCGCCAAGCAGGAAGAGCTTTCATGGATCGGACAGGAACTCGTGCGTGTCAGAAGCCTGAGCGACCAACAGTTGATTCAATTCAATCGTCTGGCCGAATTGGAGCGCCAGAAAGCAGAGCTCGATGGCGAACGCGGGCAGCTGATTGCGGAAATTGCGCGTGCGGCAACCAGAGTTACCGAAACTGAGCTCCAGATTCTACAGCTGGACCAGGATCGCCGCGCTGAAGTGCTAACCGAATTGCGCGACGTCGACAACAAGCTCGCCGAACTGTTGGAAAAAAGGATTACGGCAGAAGATCAATTAAACAGGAATGATATCCTGTCGCCGCAAGCAGGAATCGTTCACGAATTGTCTGTCCATACGATCGGTGGTGTGATCGCCGCCGGTGAGACAATCATGCAGATTGTCCCGGTCAACGACATTTTGGTTGTCGAGGCCCGAATTCAACCAGCTGACATTGATCAAGTGCACGCTGGCCAAACAGCAACTTTGCGCTTTTCCGCCTTCAATCAGCGCAGCACGCCTGAAATCCATGGTTCCGTGAAAACTGTCGCGGCAGACCTTATCCATAACCAGCAGACGGGTGAATCCTGGTATTCGGCAAGAATACGGATTTCGCCAGAGGAGCTGGCGCGTCTCGGAAAGCTTGAGCTACTCGCCGGCATGCCCGTTGAAGCATTTATTCAAACGGGAGAAAGAACCGCCTTGTCCTATCTGGTGAAGCCACTTGCCGACCAAATCGCAAGGGCGATGCGGGAGGACTGATGGACGGTCTCATCGTACTGTCTTGTAATGAGCCTTCGGCTGATACCGATGCGGTCAGGCGGTATAAGTGGAAGCTGGACGACACAAACGACAAGAGGCCGTCGTCATCGCCCCAGGTGATTGCCTCCGTCGACTCCAAACCTAGCCGATGACGACGGTCTGTTGACAGTATTCAAATTCAGTTTACCCGATCAGATGTCGTTTCACACTTAAGATGGCCGCATTCTCACGACGAAGTGCTAAGCGACGTCAGTGATTCCCATGAGGTTCTGGCCGAATGAGGAGTCAAACCGAAGACGGCGTTGGCAAGTGGCAGCCAGGTTCCGTGCCGCAAGCATAGAGCACGACCGCTGCAGCAGCTGGCCTGCAGATCGTATCAGACCTACGAGGCTTTGATTTTGCGGGAAACCATGCTAAACTTATCTTATTGAAATAACGGCAGGAATCGAGATTTATGGAGTTGCTTCTTACGCTGGCAAGTTTCGTAGCGATTGCTATTGCCGTTTACGTGCTGTTTTCACAGAGCGGAAAGCGCCTCTCGTTCAAGATCAAATGTTTTATCTTCAGTGGGCTTGTATTTTGCATGACCGCATTGTGGAGCATCGTCTACGGCCCGGATATATGGATCTTGATACAAGCGGGTATTATTATCGTGGTCGCCACAATCGGCGGCCTCTTCTCCTCCGGGAAAGCCTGATCGAAAGTGCTTTTGCCTTGCCGATCGAAAAAATGATGACTTTCAATTCGTCCGTTTGGCAAGTGGCAACCCCGGCCGAAAGGCCGGGGCGCTACTGCCCCTCGGATTAGTCCCAGGGGATGACGGCCATCAGATCCTCGTCATCCTGGCCGGGATAGCGGCCGAGATTGGCGTTGAGCTTGCCGTATCCGGTGTTGACGGTGATGGTGAAGTAGGCACCGCCGGTCTGGTTCTGCTTCTTCCAGATGCCACCAATCTCAACACGTTTGCCGCGTGGGCTCTTGGCGAAGAGCCGATAGACGGGAGCCTTGGCGTTGGTGCTTTCGAATTCCTCGCCTGATATGTCGAGGTCGTAGGCAATCGAGGCGATGTTGCCGGTCAGGGTGTTGTCTTCGTTGAAGCGGATGAAGTTGACGAGATCGGTCATTGCAGTGTCTCCTTTGTTTGCGTTGCCGATGGGCACGAAACACGGTCGGAGAAAGGACAGCGCAAATGCGAGAGCATTTGTCGCGGGGACTGCACCCGAAGGGGCGGAGTGAAACGGAGCGCCGCCGGAGGCGGCGATTTTGGATCGCGAGGAATGGGCGCAGCCCAGGGGAAAATCGTCGGTGCAGGCGGTTGCAGGCTGTCCGGCCGGCCGTAGTGACCCATCGCTCAAGGCAACGCAAACAATGGGGACGCCGGGACGTTTGATCTCGTCTTATCCACGTTTTACGGGATGCCTTGATCGGCAACATCGCCTTGATCGCCAAGCCGCATGTCGAATTGGGCGGCCTCATGAAACCTTACAGGGCGGTTGTCGCCGCTCCGCTACGGCGGAGCGGTAATCATGACGGGGAGGAGGAGCGGGGTTCCAGATCAGTTCGCCGCGCCTGCTCGGCCCTGATGGCTTTAAGGATGCGGCTGCTCACTCCCGGCTCGCGCAAAATATCGGCATCGCTCATGCCGTCGAAATCCGAGAGGCGTCTAAAGAACGCCTTGCGCAGCCGCGAGACGAACAGCTTGGACAAGCCGCTATTCTCCAGGAGGTCTGGGTCGTCGTCTCGCCAATCGTCGTTTTCAGCATCTTGCTTCATTGTCTATCCTCGTCGTTCGTTCCGGTCGGACAAGCTCACCTCATCTTCAAGCTGAGGCAATGTGCAAATCTGCATCGCAACACAGACCCACTGCTCATCAAAGAGCGTGCTCCACTGGAGCAGCACGCCCGTCTTTCGACTGGGATTGCGGCGCCCGGTTTGGTTCATGCCCAAAGGGCATTCCGCTTAAGGGCGGGCAGGGGAGCGCAGAGGGGAGGTGGCATGGGCTCCCCTCGCGCCTGGTCTGCGCCGCTCGATGCGGCAATGACTGGGCAACGCGCGAACGGTTACCCGGCCGCCAACGCGCGATCGACGGCCTCCGGCTCTTTATCAATCACCGTCAATAGGATTCGCGACGGGGCATCAATACTGGAGCGCCTCTGCTCCCAATCCCTCACCCGGCCAATCGAAAAGCCGTATCGCGCAGCGAATCCCTGTTGTGAAAGGCCAAGCTTTCGCCGAATGGCCTTAACGTCCACCTCCGCCGGGATATGCACTGCGAAGTCCGCCGTGCCCACCTCACCATGTGCCAATGCAAGAGCCTCGCGTGCGCCCTGCAAAATGCGTGATCCTGCTTTGCTCATTTTCGACTCCTGATTTTCTTAACCTGCTCGCTGAGGCTCTTTCTCCATACTTGCGGAAGAGCCGTCAGGATCTCGCGAAGCTCATTGCGCTCCGCCTGAGACAAATTCGCCTGCGTGTCTTTGCTATAGATATCCAAAAGGAAAACCGGGATATCCTCGTCGGCATAGAACGTGATGATGCGATAGCCACCGCTCTTGCCCTTGCCGCGCGCAGCAAAACGCAGCTTCCTCGCACCGCCGGTTCCTGACATGATCACACCAGCATCCGGGTTGGCCGCGAGGTACGAAACAATGGCATTTCGCTCATCCTCCGTTACGCTCTCGTCTTTGGCTGACGCTAAATAGGCGGGCGTTTCTATGACCGTGTGCATGGAAGCATATCTACGGAATTTCCGCACATTTTGCAAGGGAGATATACGGGAATTCCGTATATCTCCCTTGCAAGGCTTTTCTATTTCGTTGCTTTTAGCGCGGCCATCTTCTCGCCGATCAGCCAAAGAGCCTTGTTCAGCTTGATGTCCTGATCGATCCCATTGACCGCGCGGGACCTGACGCGGCGAGCTCGGCCTAGATCATCGCGCCCGACGCCACGTAAACCGCCGCGGATCGCGTTTTCCTGCGTCACATTCCATACCGTCCAGAGGTCGTCGGCACGATCATCATGGCGACGGGGGATCAGAAACTGTTCCGGTTTGATCGGGGTTGTCGTCTCTCCGTCTGCGTCTCCGAACCTCAGGACATGCACCGCCTCGGCAAGAACCTGCTTTTCGTCGCGGTTAAGTTTGTGTGCCGCCCAATCCTGCGGGGCTGTCAGGGTGCGTTCTGCCTCGTTCAGCACCCGATAGGTTCCCTCGATGACCTTGGCGCCGACATCACCGGAATGACGAACCTTGATGGCATCCATGATTCCGGTCTGGGTGACAAGGGAATTCATGCAACGGATGCGAAAGAGCCCCGCCAGCAGCTCGTAGGCACTGGTGCCATCATTGGCATTCTTCAGCAGGATTTCGCAGACGGTATCACCGACACGATAGACTTTCCCATCGTCGACACGGCGCAGGCGGATAAGATGCTTGGTGAAATCGGCCTTTCCTTCCGTGCGGCTTGCCGACTGCTTTGCTCCAACCGGCACAAATCCCTCGACCATCAGCCCACGCAGGACTTCGATCGTCGGAATGGGCTTGAAGCGTTCGGAACGGCTTTCGTGGGCTGATGTTGCAAAGATCGAGGGCGCGACCTTGCGCATCTCGGTTTCGGTCATTGCGCGGCCGGTGTCGAAGCGGGCGGTCTCGGTGTAAACGGTCATGTCTTCTCTCCTTTTTGATCCAGCGAAGCGGGAGCACTCTGCTCCTGCTTCTCGAGCTCGGGCGGACCAGCGGGTGAGTGGGGGGCAAGAATAAAAAGGCGAGGGGGATCACCCACCCGCAGGCGGGCGCGGAAAGCGTCCGGCCGGAGTGGCGATGGCGCCGACGGCGTCATCGTCCTGCAGGGCGACAGCGCGAAGGATGGGGAGACGGCTTTTTGTGCTTGCGTGGGGAGAGAGGGCCGCGCCATCTCTTCCCGGCTGATGCAGCGATGTCGCTGGCAACGCCGGCGTCATAGTACTGCGCAAGCAGCCTGCACGATGCGATCACTACTGGAATATGCCTGGACGCAGGTGAAAGATTGCGCTCGATCTATCTTGGTGACTGATCGCCCCTCGCATTGTTCGGACGACATGAAGCTGACAGAGACCTTCGCTGCAACCGCTTGACCCGCCAGCGCGGAAGACGTGGCCAACAAGAAGAAAAACAGGGCGGCCGATAGCCTCATGGGTCAAGCGCTCGAGATCATGCTCCTACGCGATGAACTGCCGTCGCAAAAACACCCAGGCTTGTGCCCCGGCCCTCCACCAAAATCTGCATGTTTGGCTGAAGCGGTTGCCTCAAGTCATCGGGCACGTAACAGAGACTGTCCAAGAACCACGGCAAATCGCGAAGTGCAACCGGCGAATAACATCCGCGACCACCATGGCCGTCGGCTTTACTCACGGTATAGATGAGCTCGACATGGTGACCTGCTATCGCGGCCATTAGCATTGGACCGCCTGCCACTATAGGCGCGCTCCCCATGAAATACCCAACAAACGGAGCGCCCAAGATCCCTATAGTCTTCTTGAACAATCTATCGGATCCAAATGGCTCGTCTTTTATGAACGTGATCGTCAAAAGCCCTGCGCCAATAACGCCGGTCACTATACGAAGATAGCTCGAAGTTTCCGTCCAAGCGGTCGATGGCAAGTAACCATATCCAAATTGATGGGCGAGCATGCTTATTATGAAAAGAATCAGCCAAAACAGAAGCATGAACCCCAGGAAAGCCAGCATCCAACGTGCCGATTTTGTCTTTAATGCATGGTTCATGCTGTCCGCTCTGTGTATTGCCAACGGTACCTTTTCTTGCACACCCTTAGTTGCACTATCAAGGGTGCTATCCCAACTGCCATTTCCTGGACTTGACTCTTTCTCGAAACAAGAACATTTATAGAACAAACGGGACCGACAACGGTCTGGGTTTACCGAAAATTTGATGAAGGGAACCGCTGTTCTCGGCGGAACGGAGACGTGCGCCATGCAAACGACCGGCTACACAATCACGCCCCGCGATGCGGAGGTCTTTCGGGATCTCGTCGCATTCCTGGGTGAGGATGTCTTTGACCAGCGTCGACGAGATGGCGCTGTCGCCAAGTCGGACGCGTTTCAGCGCCGGATTAGCGAGGCCAGGAGCGTGCTGAAAGGGCTCGGCGCTCATGATGGCGCAAACCTGACGGAGAACCATTATGGGTGACGTGATCTATCTGGAAGACGACACTGATGATTGCAGTGACGAACCGAAGCCGAAGGCCGCCACCATGACGATCAGCGGCAGCGATGCGATAGCTCTCAGCGAATTCGTGCGCCATGTGGACATGCGCTGCTATGACGAACGGTTCAAGGATAGGGGAATGATGAAATCGTCAGCCCTGCGCAATCATCTTGATCGCGTGCGGCAAATCCTCGATACACTCCTCGATTATCCTGAATTTGAGCCGTTCTACTATTGGTCCCCTCCCAGCGAAATGCCGGCAGACCAGGTGGAACCCGAGCTGATATCAGCCGTGGCGGACCGCTTGGAAGTCGCCTTCCATTGCGTTGGCATTTATCTGGCGCCGGACAGCATCCATGTCGGCTCACTGGAGCTCGCAATCGATGATGAGACCGGCGAGGCATGCGGGATAGTAAGCGTCCAGGGGATGACCAGCGCTGCGACCTGGACGAAGGCCGGCCGCAGTCTGGATGAGACGATCGGCACCTTCGTCAACGCCATATCGATCAACGAAGAAGGCGGCGCTGAGCCCAGCGCATAATTGATGCCCGAGAAGGCCCCGACCCGAGTTGACGTGCTTTCAGCGCCCACGCTGTCGTACTATGCGACCGGCTCATACTACGTCAAAATCGACTGTGCACTCTGCCGCGTGAAGCGCTTTTACGAGCCGGTGGATCTCCTGCAGCTATGCGGAAACATTTCCGTTCGCCATATCGCAAAGCAGTTCCGATGCGAGCAGTGCAACAGGAAAGACTACCTGACCGCCGACCTGGTAAGCTCTCCATCGAACGAGCTCGTCGGCATGAACCTGCGTCGGCTCGTTCAGATCCGGATTATTCGCAAGCCGATTTGGAAAGACGTAAAGCTGTAGAAGCTAAAGCGACCTTGGCCCACATATGCCCAGCCGTGCAATCAGTTGGGGCGTTCCCTATGCCGGTCTAAACTTTCGAGGACATCCATAACGGTATCAACCCAGTGCCACTTCAACTCCTGCAGCAGTAGACCAGACCTCTCGACTACCTCGAACGTTTTGGCGTCGAGGATCTCGAAGGTGCCGTCTTCATCTTCATGAATGACATATCTCTCCAGCATACAGGCAGCCTAACCTGAAGTCCTGCCTCGAGAAAGCAAAAATGCCCGCCTGCAGCTAGTAGGCGAATTCTCGCTCTCGACATTCGCGCCTGGTATTGGGATGAGAATCTTTTTAGCCGTGGGCGCGGTAGTGACTAGCAACGATTCCAGACGTTCCGAGATCAGAATGCCATGCGCTCGCCCCCTTTTGGATGACGTATCTCTGGAGGGTGTTACCCAACGCTTTCCTCGCATACTCAGCGGCGGCGCTCAGCCTGAAGTCATTCTTGATTTGCCACCATTAAGGTGGCATATAAAACCATGGAAAAAAGACGGCCGACTTACGATCTGACGGCAATCAAGGCTGCTCTTTCGTCGGTCGATACGCTGGCGATGACGTCGTCGGCGCTACGCGATGCCAATGCGCTAGGTTTTGACCGCGCAGGTGTAGTTGAGACAATCGCAGGGATAGAGCGTGGCATGTTTTATAAATCAATGACGACGTTCGCTGATCATCGCGTCTGGCAGGACGTTTACCACGTTCCGGCGCGAGACATGACACTGTATGTCAAATTCCAAGCCGACGTCATTACCGAGTTCACCGTCATGTCGTTTAAGGAGAAATGAGCATGGCAACAACAAAAAAAGATCTGCCCGACATGATGGTATCACCGGAGACTGGAGAGATGTTGCATCGCGGCGTGCGTCCCTTCGTGGTGACGTACAAGGGTAAGAGCCTAACGGTCGAGCTCCCGGGCTATTATCCGGAGAACGGCGACGATGGCGTCCATGTCGGAGACGACATGAGCGTCACGGATGCGGCGCTTCGGACGCTGAAAGAGGAAATCGAAGGTGTTCCGTCTCCCGCCACGATCAGAAGGGTCCGCGAGAAGTTGAAGCTGTCGCAGCGGGAAGCGGGTGGCCTGCTCCGGGTTGGAGAAAATGCCTTCGACAAATATGAACGGGGCTTGGTCGAGCCAAGCGGCCCAACCAGCCAATTGCTGCGGCTCCTCGATCATCATCCTGAACTAATCGAAGAATTACGCGGGAACGCCGCTTAAGTTGCGGTTGTGAAACGGCAGGGGTTACGAGAGCACTTTTCGTCCGCTGATTTTCCCGACGGGCTTTAGGGCGACAGTGACGGGAGTCTGATTGAAGGCGCAGACAGGGAGTGGCTTGAAGGCGACCTGCAACGTCTGCCAATCGGAGCCGATGTTCCTCCTGCAAACGTCCGGATCCAGTTCGCGCTTCCTGAACGCCCTGGCCAGTCCCTTAGGACTCCGTATGCCTCTCAGCTTTTTGTTCTTGCCTGAGGAGAAAAGGCAGTACCATCTTTTGCCGGTTGAAGGATCGATGTCGCCGGCGTCATCCGGCGTTATCATGCCGCCTGAGCGGCCTGCACGATGTGATCGTTACTGGAATCACCGGAGACGGGCTCAACCTGGCTCCGTGCGAAGGATAGGACGCGGGCTTGTCTATCATACCCTTTTCAACTTCGGAGTTGGGCATGGATAGCAACATGGCCGTATCAAGAAAAGCTGGGTGCCAAGAGACACCGCCGGTAGATAAGAGCCGCCGCAGCCAACTTCAAAAGGACGCCGCCACTGCGTAGACGTAATCAAATATTTACCATGACTTGCGAGCTTTACCACGCCACGCAGTCGAATACCCGGCAATCGGGCAGGTAGTGGTATTGCGTAGCCTGCCCGATATCGCATAGCCAGCTTTAATCGATCCCGGCCTTTGCCAGCTCATCGTGCTGTAGCGGCTCTTGTCGCAATCCCTCACAGCCCCACATCATGAGCGACGGCGGCTGGCGTATTCGTTGTCTGCGGACGGAGCGTAAGATGATCATTCACCTCAACGGGTGGCCCGGGGTAGGAAAATATACCGTCGGCAAGATTGTTGCAGAACGATTGCGTGCTCGATTTCTCGATAATCATACCCTGCTGAACATAGCCATCGCACTGACGGATCGTGGCACTCCTGAATATTACGAGCTGGCCACCAAAACGCGAAACCTCGCATTCGAAGCGATATTACGATTACCATCAAGCGAACCGGTAGTGATGACCGGTGTTGTGGCCTCCGGCGGCTCTCACGATTTCCTGATCGATAATTGGAAAGCGATCTTGTCGTTGGCAGAGCGTCGAGAACGCGGGGTCTACTCCATCGTCCTGACCTGTTCGGAGGATGAAAATGCGCGGCGCATGAGCAATGAAGATCGCGAAGCGCATCGGAAGAAGCGCAATCTGTCAATGCCGCGTGAATTTTCCTCAGAAGTGCCGAAGTAAAATTCCCCAATTATGCCGACGTGGACGCCAATGAGATTTGGGGATTTTTTGGTGGCCGACCGCGTGGCTTTTGAGGTGGCGCGAACGCCGGGGGTGCGATTAAGGCTTTGGATCGGACATGTTCCGGCATCAGCTCGGCATGTTGCCGCAGGCGGTAGCTGGATCCCTCGATCTGCACGACGACGGCATGGTGAAGCAATCTGTCGAGCAGCGCGGTGGCGACGACGGGGTCTCCGAACACATCGCCCCATTCTGCAAAGCCTCGGTTTGATGTGAGTATCATCGCGCCACGCTCGTATCGTGCGTTGACGAGCTGGAAGAACAGATTGCCGCCGCCCTGGACGACGGGCAGATAGCCGATCTCGTCGACGATCAGCAGGCTCGGCCTGCAGAAGAAGCGAATGCGCTCCTGAAGCCTGCCTTCTCGTTCGGAACGGGCAAGCGAACCAATGAGGTCGGCGAGCGTCGTAAAATACACACTCTTTCCGGCCTTCACGGCTTCGACGCCGAGAGCTGTGGCGAGGTGGCTTTTGCCTGTTCCCGGCGGACCAAGGAAATGAACGGCCTCGTGACGGTCGACGAAGCCGAGCTGCGCCAGGGTGAGAATCCGATCGCGATCGAGCGAAGGCTGGAAGGTGAAGTCGAAGCCGGCGAGCGTCTTGATCGTCGCGAGCCTGCCCATTCGCAGTGCGGTCTTGATGCGGCTGTTCTCGCGTAAAGTGAGCTCCTCAGAGAGAAGGATATCAATGGCTTCCAACGCGGAAAGCTCACCGTGCTCGAGGCGTCGAACCACATGGTCGAGAGCTTCGAGTGCACGTGGCATCTTCAGACCGACGAGATCATGACGGATACGATCGATCATGGACGGAATGGCATCAAGGGTCGCGCTCATGGGCGGCCCTCCTGCGCCAGGACCTTGCCGATGGCATCGTAGAAAGCGAGGGATCGCTGAAGCACGGTGTCTCCGGCAGGCTTGACGACAATAGGGTTGTTGCGCGTCCTGGACCGATGTTGCGGCACGAGTGCTCGTCGATGGTCAGGATGAACCCGACGCTGTTTGCGGCCCTCCAGGACCGGATGGGCTGCGATCAGCATGCCGTTCTCGAAGATGCGGACCTCGTCGGCGAGAGAATGGACCTCCACCATTCGACTTCGCGTAGCATCCGGAACGCTGTAGGTATTGCCGCCAACGCTGACCATGCCTTCCCGCGACACCCGGCGCTCCAGCTTCAGAACGGATTTGAACGGTGCCAGCGGTAATGGTCGCAGATGTGGCCGCTCCTCGGCAAAGACTTCATTGACCACGCGTAGGGTTGTGGCGTGTTTCCTTGGATTGGCGACGGTATCCAGCCAGTGCCGGAGCTGGGCGTTCAAATCGTCGAGATTGCAGAACGAGCGGGCCAGGAAGAAGTCTTCGCGGATATAACGAAACGGCCGTTCGACTTTGCCTTTCGTCTTGGCCCGATAAGGCTTGCATGCCTTGGGATGGAATCCATAATGGCGGGCCAGGTCGATGAGGGCACGGTTATAGACGATGCCTTCTGTCTGGCCTTCGCCGATGACCGCCGTCTTCATCCGGTCGTAAAGCACCTCTCGTGGAGCGCCACCAATGGCCTCGAAGGCCGCTATATGGCAACGCAGGACGGTCGGCAGGTTCTGATGCATGACGAAGCGTGCCCAGATGAGGCGGCTGTGACCCAGCACCATCGAGAACAACCAGACGATCCTCGGCGTCGTCGGTTCGTCGGTGAAGACAACATGGAATTGTGCGAAATCGACCTGGGCCTGCTCACCGGGCGGCGTCTCGAAACGAACTTCGAAGCCCTGACTTGCAACGGGGCGTACATCGCGGAGAAAATCCGTCACAGCCGTGTAGCCGCCGGTATAGCCTCGTTCACGCAATTCTCGAAATAATCGACTGCCGGTCAGACCGGGGTAGGACTTTACCCGCTCCCGCAGGTAAGAAGCGAACGGGTCGATGACCGTCGCCCGAGGCTTTCTTGGACCATAGGCCGGAGCCTCAAGGCCCCGCTCAATGTATTTACGCACCGTCTTGCGATCGATGCCTGTTTCTCTGGAAATAGCCGACACTGTCAGCCCCTGCTGATGCAGATCCAGGATCATGATCGTCTCCCTCAGCTTGATCACCAATATCCCCCTTCCGACCATCGGAAGGAGTATCGGCGATGACGCGCCGCCGGTCTTCCGGGGCGCGCCCCGGAAGACCGGCGGCCGCAGCACCTGGGGAAGATTCAAACGGCACTAATGGGGAGTATTGCTCCGGTACTGACACAATCCGAATCTATTGAGAGATTTGCTTCGGACACGGAAGCTGTTCAATGAAGGCGCGACGGCTTCCGTCGAAATCGACAATACCAATCTCTCACCGGAAACTTGCGCGGACACGATTGTCGCCTGGCTCCAGGAGATCACCGCACCGATGCCTGTTCAGATTGGGCGGGCACGAGATGTATGACAAAAGCGCACAGACGAGAAAAGGGGCATCATGACCAGTGTGCCCGTTGCTGAAATATTGAACGAGTTGCGGGCGCGTGAGCCGATCTTCCATCGTCGTGAATTTGGTACCACCCGTGATGAACTGCTTGCGATGACGGACGAAGAGTTCTGGGAGCTTGGCGCAAGCGGCAAGGTCTATAGTCGCGAATTCGTTATCGAGAACCTTCTGGAACGCTACAAGCAGCCTGAGTCACACGATTGGCCGTGCGAAGATTTTTCAATCCGAGAGATCGCGGAGAACCTCTATCAGTTCAACTATATTTTGATCGAGCCGGATCGCCGGACGCGCAGGACCACGTTGTGGCGCAAGTCGAGCAATGGCTGGAAGATTGTGTTTCATCAGGGAACTGTCATCGTTTGACGACTTTCGGCGCAGGATCAGAGTGTGGCGCGGCCAACCCCGACTGCGAAATTCCATGTTTACATTTCGATCTTCTTGCGAATAGATGTGCGCCATGAGCACGCTGTCGAAAAGCACGATCAATAATAACGGCCCCTTCGGGGTCGTGGATGTCGTGTGCGCTTCCTAGCATAGCTCATTGATCACCACAGCCCTGCCGGTTTTCGGAAGGGCTTGTGGTTTTGGCTTCTCCGATCCGGTTTTCCGTTTTCAGGAGAAAGTCATGTCACATACCTCACCTTTGAAGCGTTCCTTCGTTGCCGATCTACACTCGCTGATCGGGCAACGCGTAAAGCTATGTGGTTTCGCCGAAACCATTCGCGACCAGAAGCACATGAGGTTCATCGTCCTTCGTGATCCGACCGGAAAGGTTCAGCTCACGCAGGCAAAGGATGCCGCCAGGCTCACAGTCGCACTCGACGCTCTCACACCCGAAAGTTCCGTTGTTGTGACGGGAAGGGTGACTGCCGCGCCCAGTGTGAAACTTGGTGGTCTGGAGATCGTAATCGAAGGCGCGGAAATTTGCGGCCTGGCCGATGCCCGTCTTCCGATCGCGGAGGATTCCGGTCTTGATAAATGGATAGACCACCGGCAGGTCAGCCTGCGCTATCCAAGTCAGCAGCTCGTTTTCGCAGTACAGACGACGCTTGAAGAGGCCATGCGCTCGTTCTGGAAACAACACGACTTTCGTGAAATCCATTCACCGAAACTAATGGGGACCTTCAGCGAGTCCGGAGCTGAAGTGTTTGCCGTAAAATACTTCGGCACGACAGCCTTCCTGGCTCAATCTCCACAATTCTATAAGCAGATGGCCATCGCCGGAGGCATGGAAAAGGTGTTCGAAGTCGGTCCGGCCTTCCGAGCTGAACCGTCCTTTACATCCCGTCATGAAACGGAATTCACATCAATCGACATGGAGATTGGATGGATCGATGACCATTACGAGCTGATGGAGATCGAAGAACGATGGCTATCCCATGCGATAACCGCTGTCGCCTTAGAGCATGGGGAAGCAATCAAGCAGCTTTTTGGCGTTGAAGCCGTGCCGCCAACCCTTCCATTCCCAAAGCTGACATTTGAAGAAGCGCGTGAAATTCTCGAAAGGTTAGGGCACCCGCTTGGAACACGCGCTGACCTGGACAGTGAAGGCGAACGTATCCTTGCCGAACATATGGCAGAGACGACGGGCCATGAGTTTCTATTCATTACCGACTATCCGGCAAGGCACCGGGCCTTTTACCACATGCGGCGAGAGGATCGACCCGACCTGACAAAGGGCTTCGACCTGTTGTGGCGCGGGATGGAGATCACGACCGGTGCGCAACGAGAACATCGATATGACCGCCTCATAGCTCAGGCCGCAGAACGGGGTTACAAACTCGATGCGCTTTCCGACTACCTTGATTTCTTCAGGTTTGGTTGCCCGCCCCATGGAGGCATGGGTGTCGGTCTCGGTCGCATTCTGATGCGCTTGTTCGGCACCGCCAGCATTCGAGAGGTGACATTGCTCAGCCGCACCCCAAAGCGGTTGCGTCCTTAAGACAAGCCGAATGGCCCAAGAAAAGTGGCGGCGCGTCATATGATGTGCCGCGATCTTGAATGGTCTTGGCGAACGGCCACCACAAGCAAATGACTTTACAGGTTCGGATCTCCCTGCGCCTATGTTGCGACCAGTTCATTGCGAGGTGAGTTGCATCGACTTGCAGTTGCTGAAAGTATGTATCGAGTTGGCTCGCGATCCGGCAACTCGGAGGGACTCTCGATGCGTATCGCCAATTTACCAGAACCCCCATACTACATGGTCAGCTTCACTTCTCAGCGTACGGAGGTCGACGATGGCTATGGCGAAATGGGTTATGCAATGGCCGAGCTGGCTAGTCGGCAACCAGGGTATCTTGGATTCGAAAGCGCTCGTGGAGCAGACGGCTTCGGTATACTGATCTCTTATTGGACGGATGAAGCAAGCATTCGTTCTTGGAAGGCGGTCGTTGACCACGTCGAAGCGCAACGTCGTGGCCGCAGTGATTGGTATTCCCGATATGAAATTCGGGTCGCGGTTGTTCAGCGAGCATATGGCTTTCACCATGAGAACAAATAGGTTGGGTTGGATTCAGCGGTCTCACGGTATTTCGCCGATCCAGATGGACATTCCATCGAGTTCATCGCTGTCCTTGATGATCCCCTGGACCCCGGATTTGGTGTTGGCCCGCATTCCAAGTGGGACCAGTGGTAGAACGCGCTGACGATCCAATTCACGGGAGTTCGTATCAATGCTCAAAATTCGGCCAGCACAATCGACTGACCGAGCCGACATTGTCCGGCTGTGGCATCAAGGATGGCACGATGCGCATGCTGCGCTTGTACCTGTGAATCGGCGCGGTGGTTAGGGTTAAATCGGCGTCACAAGCTATTGATATTTCAAAGAGGGGCAGGGTCATTTGGCGACGCCGATTCACAATCCGGGAAGGGATGCGTCCTGCAAAAAGACCCCGGCAAGAATGGCGCATGCGCCATTTCCGAAGAAGATGCGGTCAGGCAACGCCCAGCGCCGAACAGGGTCCCTCTTTATGCCAGGCTTCAATGTGTACATGGCCGATTCCCCATTGCGAACTAGCAGTAGCCCAATATCGAAAGGATGGATTTCGGCGACGCAACAGTGAAGTTGGCCGTATCGTAGCAGTGACGGCAAACTGCATCCGTATCCGTGGAATAGGTTGGTTTCACCAGCTCTCCGGTATCGCGTTTCAGAGCCTCGACAATCTGAACGGACGCTTCAGCATACGTTAGAGGATCAATCTCTCGGCGCTGATCCTGCCAAGCTTTTTCGACAAGCTTCATATCGACGACCTGACTTGCACGTGCATGATCGTCAGCACATTTATGCGGAACGGCGTCGCCCCTGCTAAAGCACATCATTTCCGAAGCGATGCGACAGGCAAGGTCTTCGACGGCCACTACCTTAATCGCCAGATCGCCAATCAGCGCGGGTCCGATCCGCTCCAGCGCATCACCGCAAGCGCTGAACACGTCAATGCGCACGCG
Source organism: Martinezella hainanensis (assembly GCF_900094555.1). Lineage (GTDB taxonomy): Bacteria > Pseudomonadota > Alphaproteobacteria > Rhizobiales > Rhizobiaceae > Rhizobium > Rhizobium hainanense. The sequence continues at coordinate 28,976 of NZ_FMAC01000018.1, read as the reverse complement.
CTGCTCCGGTTCCACAAGTTGGATGGCCAGCTTGCCCGTTGGACGATGCGGGTTGGCATGGCTGATCATGAATGCGGAAGCGAGGGCGGGCGGGAGCGCGTCGAATCCCGAGACGACAACATCGATATCATTGAGCGCCCGTTGGCGGCCAAGGCCAGAACCAAGAGCCGGTTCCAATGCCATTCCGCCTGTAACAGCGTAGTCCAGCCCGCAGGCGTTCAACTTCTGGAGCACATTAAAGACCCGTTCGGCATCAGTCGTTTTTAGAAACGGATCAAGTCGGAGACGCATCGTCATTTTCGAGTTACTCAGTAGTCGCAGGTACCTCAGGATAGCGCCGCATCATCTTAAATTGATGATCGTCATGGTGACTCGCGTTCTTCAATGAACGTAACCATGCCATCGGAGCGAGCCAACGCAACAACGCAAACCGCCGCATTTTCAGTTTTCCACAATCGTGGAAAGCGCGGTTTAAGCCCAAAACGCAACAGCCAACAAACCGCTTGGATGTTCCATAATTAAGCTTATCTGATGTTTAGCCGGCTAACTATTAGAACACTATTTTCAGGTGCGATATCCCGATATTTTCAATGGTTTAAATTTGCAAGGACGATGTTGCCGGCAATCATGGGGCTCTATGCAGACGCCGGGTAGCACATCAAATGAACTCTGTCATCATTCTGGGGGTTTCTCTCGCCCAGGAGGTGCGTCCTCAATCAGAGGGACGGCTTTTACACGAGAGCTATAAGCGGTCCGAGAGAGGCACTTCGATATCAGCAAACGCACTTCGAATATGAATCGTACTAGCTCCGCTGGTGACCGTTTGATTCAGTTGACGGATGTTGCCGATACGCTCCGGAAGCCGTCGATGGTTGAACAAGCCGGCTCATTCCGAGGTGGCGAATTCAAGCGCTTCGAAACTGGGCTATGGTGCGGGTCGATGACCTTGACCGCATAGATACTATTGATCGTTTCGGCGAGACATTGTCATAGCCATTTCCGGCGCTGCCGAGGCAGATTCGATTCCTGCCTCGGCTAACGCTCTAAATACTTGCTATACTTGTGCAGCTTTCCGCGGACTCTGGTTAGTAGCGGTAGTGACGGTGATGGTGGTGATGACGGTGCTTGTACCAACCGTAATGATGACCGCGCCAGTAATGGCTCCGGTAGCTGCGATGCGATCCCCAACTGTGAGGCCGGTGATGTCGCGGGCCATGCCAGTGGCGATGGTGGTCATAACGGACCGTTTGAACGGATGACTGGACCTCCGGCTTCGTCATGTTCATCATTGGTGCAGCTGATGCCGTGCCCGCACCAATCAACAGGCCAGCACCCAGAAGCGCCGCAAGGAGACTTTTAAAGATTTTCATAGCGAACCTCCATTCATGTCGTCATCCTGAAACTGGTTGGCTGAACAAAGCATGAATGGTTGCCGCGCCCACCTTTCGCCGAAAATGTTCGACCAAACGTGGGCTTATGGAATAGCAGCCGAAAACGGGAGCTTGCTTCAGGCAAATTGAATGGAGCAGCGGATTTCAAAGTTCAGGCACAATGCGCCTGACCAGCGCGCACTGGTGGGCAACGGCCACACCGCTACTATTTGCAGCTTTTTTCGGCTTACAGCTAAGTCGATTGAGAGATGGTTGCGGGAATACCTAAAGTTCCATGCGAAATGCGCAGGTATTTTCGCCGCATACGAGCAAGCATGCGTGGAACGTATGGTCCGCCCTGGTCGCAAATAGAATCTATCCCTGCGTAGTCTGCATGAGCGTATTCGGCCTCAAGGGCATGCCACGGCCAAGACGGATATCCGCGCTTCCACAGCCACAATAATCAACACGGTTTCTATGAATCATTTCCGCGCCTGGGCTTTCCGATCGCCGATTGACTGTCAGGCCATCTATAATCCTTCTCGCAAACCCGGCGATCCTCCAGACGTTGACAAGGGCGAAGTCGGCCACACTGATGACCTGAGTAAGTTCCGCGGCCCATGCACAAGCAAAACTGAAATAACAAACGCCCTCTTTATCGGCAGGCGCGTTTTCGGCTTATTTGATGTCAAGGGCCGGCGAGGCGCCGATGATTGCGCGCGGAAACCGGGGCGCCCCCTAAAGACTTGCCCCAAAACAACTTTAGATGAGCAGATTGTTCATTTGCGTCACGATTTCGGTGGCCGTTCAACTTCCAGAAAGTCCAAAGCGTATAGACTCCTGTGAAAATGCGCTCCAAGCCACATCTGAGCCTGATCGTCACCGGACGGGTCCACGGAATATCGTTGAGTGGCGTTTCGTTCCTCCTTTCCATGCCAAGGACCACTCTTGAGAACGATATCGGAAAAGCGGATTGGCAGTTCAAGAGTTTGCCTCATGCCACCAGCCCCTTGGTCAGTTCGAGTGCCTGACGCTCGAACAGCCTGCGATAAATGCCGTTGTTGAGCCGAATGAGCGCTTGATGGTCACCCTCTTCCACGATCTTTCCCTTGTCGAAGACCAATAGACGATCCAGCGCCCGCACTGTCGAAAGGCGGTGCGCGATTACGAGCGTCGTGCGGCCTTCCATCAGGCGCTCCATCGCCTGCTGGATCTGCACCTCGCTCTCGCTGTCAAGGCTTGAGGTCGCCTCGTCTAGAATGAGAATGTGTGCATCAGCCAGAAAGGCCCGGGCGATAGCGACACGCTGACGTTCGCCGCCGGACAATTTGACGCCGCGCTCGCCTACCATGGTCTCATAGCCCTTCGGCAGGTCCATGATAAACCGATGCGCGCTGGCCTGTTTGGCTGCATTCTCGATCTCACGCCGTGACGCGTTTGGCCGGCCATAGGCGATGTTTTCGGCGAGCGTGCGATGAAACAGGATCGGCTCCTGTTGCACGATGGCAATCTGGCTGCGCAGGCTAGACTGCGTAACATGGGCGATATCCTGCCCATCAATTCGGATCGCCCCAGACTTCACGTCATGGAGGCGCTGGATGAGCTTGACGAAGGTCGTCTTGCCCGAGCCGGAATGACCAACCAGGCCAACCCGCTCGCCCGGTTTAATGTCAACCGAGAAATCGTCATATAGCGGTGTAGGATGAGCCCCGTATTGGAAGGTAACACGATCGAACACGATTTCACCCTTACCGATCGCGATCGCCTTCGCATTCGGCTTGTCGTCGATGCCCAGCGGCGTTTTGTCGAGCAGGACAAGTTCTTCCATATCGTTGACGGCACGCTGCAGGTTTCGAATGTCTTGTCCGACCGAGCGCAGATAGCCTTGCAGGACGAAGAACATCGCCAACACGAATGTGATGTCGCCCGGCGTCGCCAGCCCCCGCTGCCACATGACAAGGCCAGTACCAAGAATACCGGCCTGCATGGAGACCATCATGAAGCCCTGGATCGTGCCGTTCAGTGTCCCGCGCTTCCACGTCCGCCGTGTCCGGTTGTCCCATTTGGCCAGCACGTGGCGCAAACGTTCCTCTTCGCGGTTTTCGGCGCCGAAAGCCTTCACGACCGAGTTGCAGCTGATGGCATCCGCGAGCGCGCCACCCAGCTTGGTATCCCATGCGTTAGCGAGCTTTGCCGCGGGCGACACGTATCCCGTCGAGAGCGCTACCGTCACTGCGACATAGATCAGCGATCCTGCAGCCACAATCAGCCCCATGATCGGCCAATAAGTGCCGAGCACGATACTGGCACCCACCAACATGATGATCGAGGGCAGCAAGGCTATCAAGAGGAGGTCATTGAGCGAGTCGAGCGCCCACATGCCACGAGTGATCTTGCGAACCGTCGAGCCAGCGAAACTATTGGCGTGCCAATCGGTCGAGAACCGCTGCACTTTGTGGAAGCCGTTATTGACCACTTCCGCCATGATGCGCAGCGTCAGACGGATGATCCCGTCGAAGATAAACCAGCGCAGTGTCACGCTGGTCAAGCCGAGGGCGACGACGATAACGAAGGCACGGATGGCGTCAGCAGGCTCACTACCGCTGGCGATCGCGTCGACGATCTGGCCGGAAAACACCGGCACCAGAACTTCGGCCAACGTGCTGACAATTACCAGCAGAATGATGGTGCCCACCAGAGCGGGACGATGGGTCCACTGACGAAAAACAAAGCCGAGCACATTGCGATAAGCATCGGCACGGAAGTCGAGCTTCTTGCGAGTCATGCTAACCAGTCCGACCCCGCATTTCGGCGATCGGCCCCAAAAATCGAGGGTTAATAGACACTACCGGAGGGAAACGAGCTAACCCCGGCAGATTGGTCGAAATTTAAAGGAAACGAAAAGCCGCATCATACGTGCCCTTGGAGCGGCACGAATGGGAATGACCTAATTTCGGATCATTCCGGACGGAAGCGTTTCGATGGATGCTGGTGTCATGCAACGCCTCCTCTGATTGATTTGCAGCGATGGAAACTACTTACCGGACAAATTCGAGTTTGCCAACCCGGCTTTTCTACTTAGTGGGGAAAATTCGGGAATGCCACACCATTTCCGGCGCATGGCGCGATCGTGCGGACCTTGATTTCAATCGGCGGACTAGATGATTGGACCCGGGTGGCTTGGCTACTCTGGGTGGTGTGTTGGGTGAACACCGAGTAAGTCCAGCAATGCAGCCGATTTGTGATGATCACTGAAAATTCCTCGCCCTCACTTTCAACCTATCAATATGCCGATCCGACACATAGATCTCGCGCGCCTTCATGGCGGCCCGCTCGCGTGAATCCTGTCGTTTTGCACCTAACCTGGGTCGTCCTCACTTTGTGTGGAGCTCGAGCGCATTCTCGCGTTTAACTGCCAAACAACAACAGTAGTCGTTGAGTGCTCGGGACCACACGAGCCAAAAATAGCCGATTCAGGCTTGGTAGTCCTCGAACTCCCAAAACATGTAGCGGGCTAATTTCTTCGCAATCTCTTCCCATGAATTACCGGTCGTGTTTTCGACCAATTTCCTAACTGTGGATTTCAACACATCTTCATCATATTCATCCATCAAAATTGTATGACGAATAAAGTATGGCTTCCCTCCTGCGCTGTGTGCAAGCCAACGAGGAGTGCAGACCTGAAAGCTGAAGATGTCCCCCCCGGGGACACCTTCTGGGCCAACCGTTACATCAGCTCCTATACAAAAGTCCGTTACATCATCTGGCCAGTAGCTGGAGAACTCACCTCCAACCATCGAGTACTGCTTTACCTCAGCCTTCATGGGATAACATCCACATGACCGTTAGCCCCCCATTTCGTCTGCCCAGGAAGTCGTTGTTCAAAATTCGCTTGCGTTTTACCAAGCTGAGGTTTGAAGCTCGGCGGTCTAAATTGCCTGAGGCCGTCGGCACTCTCATAGTACCCGCTGGAAGTAGTGCGATATCCGGGCCCGACCCAAGCTTCCCCCATAACCATCGTCTGTTCGCTATTAAACGAACCAATACCATAATTGATCTTGCCTTTTCCGGCCAAAGCAGCACTAGCAGCATTAGAGGCCTCACGCAAACTACCGCTAAGTTCAGGCCAGTCTGTCCTAATTGTGGTCACGGCCGCCAGTTGGGCGGCGGCGATATCGCGATAAGTTTCGCCATTTGGACCAACGATGACGACGTTGCCCGCATTATCGATGACACGAACATATTTTTCAGGCAGACCAGCGACGCTGTCCGGCAACGGGCCCGCAACGTCTCCAATAGTGGTCTTGGCATTGCCCCAGCCACCCCATGCGATGGCGCCGAGCATGATCGGGTCGCGGATGATGCTGGCAATTTGAGTTTTCGAACCTGTCAGCAGGGCTTTGGCTGCATCGCTCTTCAGAGTGGATTCTATATCACCGAAGTCCTGACCGTTTTGCGCATCATTGCTGTCTGCGTATTTCCAGGCGTCTAGGAACACCATGTGTCGATCGAGAAGCGACATCTCATCGGACTCGCCATTTCCTGCGAGGGCGGCGTCGAGATACTCGGCCGCAGCTATCCGCAGATTGGTACGGGCCTCGACGCAGGCTGCCGAAGAATTTCCGACGCAATCCGACAGCTTCTTATCACGATTAAGCGACAGAGTCTGAAGCTCTTCCTTGTGCTTACAGGCTGGGGAATCAGAGTCACCAGAGGCTTCACAAGCGGCCAGCGTTCGAGCGAACTCCTCACGCTCTTTATGCGTGAGATAATTATACTGGTACTGCGCGGCGCCGTAGGAGGCACCTTCGCCACCACCGACAGCGCCGGCAGCCAGAGCAGACAGGCTCTCGCCAAGCAGGGCGGCGAGTGTCCGCTTATCCTGATCGGACAAGGTGCTGTCCTTCAGCATGCCATCAACGAGATCGGCAATGGCTGGTGTCAGCAGTGCAGAGGTCGCAGCACCGGCAGCACCTTTGAGCGCACCCTCCCAACCATTGACGCCGCCGAGAATACCGGCGCCGATCGTGTGCAGAAGAACGCGGCCGACCCCACCTTCTTTCCAATAGTCCATTCCCGTCTGGTCTTGGTTCAGAGCGGCCTGCTTGTAGAACTCACTGGCAATATCGCCAACAAGCCCAGCCATAGTCGCCTGCGCTGCCTGCAGATCAGCCTGGGTCTTGTACTGCTGACGCAGGATGTTCTGCAGGTCCGGCAAGCCGGGTAGCGAGGTGTTGGTGTTGTCTGTGTCGCGGCGGATCGTGCCGATATCCTGCACTTGGTGCGCCGGATCGGTGATCGTGATGCCGATATTGCCGCCGATGGCCGAATAGGCCTTGCCGGTCTCCTTCTCGCCGGCCTTAACGGGAGGAGCGATGGTCAGTCCGCCAGTCCCGATCCCGCCGCCATAGGTTTCGGCCTTCCAGGTCGAATGCGTGTCGATATCCGCAACCGTCAGGGTGCCGGTGGAGAAGGAGTTCTTGTCCGCCGTCGCCTGGCTGGTAATCAGCCCGCCGACAAGCGACGTCTGGCCGCTGACATCAATGTTGAGGCCGCCGGTGCCCGCATGAATGCCCGATTGCTCGGAGACGAGCACCGCATCGCCCCTGGCCTTCTGCACGGTGCCGGAAACGCCGGTGTTTCCGAAGCCGATCTGGCCGGAGACATTGAACTGATCGGCCTTGGCCTTCTGCGTATCCAGTTGGCTTTCGATCGTCAGGTTCTTGACATCGATCGCAACTGAATTGCCGCCGACCGTCGCCCCCCTAAGCGCCAGATCGTTGGTGACGATGGTGACATCGCCGGTGCCGCTCACATGCGTGTTCGTATGGCTGGTGCCGGAGGTTTCGGAACCGCCCTTGCCATAGGAGGCGTTGACCCCGACGCCGGTCTCTTGACAGCCGCCCTTGCTGGTGCAACCAAAGTTGACGCCGACGCCGGCGCTCCAGGATTTGTTCGAACTGGTCGAATCCGACGTGCCCGCGGCAGCGTTGAGGTTGATGTCGCCATTCGCTGCTGACAGGAAGATGTCGCCGGTCAGCGGATCTCCTGGAATCGTGGGTATGCCGTTCTTGTCGTAACCGGCTAGGATCTGCGCGCCGTCGCTGGTAATCGAGCCTTTCTCGGCCTCCATGGTAATGGAGCGGCCGGCACGAATATCCGTCACCACCGGGGTCGAGGATGACGAGGACCAGCTGTTTTCCTGGTGGCTGACGCCGGCATTGATGCCGATGCTGAAGGAAAGACCGGTTGCAACCTTGGGGTCCGTGCTGGTCAGCGCCTCATAGGCGCCCTTCAGCCCCTTGTAGCCCTCATAGAAACCGAGGCTGGCAATGGCCGTATTAGTCACCGCATTGACGCCACCGCTGTCGGAAAGACGTTCGGCCGAGTTCATGATGCTATCGGCCGCCTTGCCAATCTGGCTGGTCACCGAGATGGTCACACCGGCAAAGGTTTTCTCATGTACCTCCTCGTAATTGGTGACGTCATTGGCCGAGAGCAGATTAATGTCCTTGCCGGCGAAGAGAGTGACGTCGCGCTCGGCCGAAGCGCTGGTTGCCTGCAGGTTGACGTTGTTGCCTGCCGAGATGTTGAGATCACGACCCGCCGCCAATGTCGATACTGCATTGGTATCGGACTGCTGCGCTTTGCTGTCCTTCGTCGACTGCGCGCCGATACCGACCGAGAAGCCGCCATTGCCGGCGGAAAGGGCCAAGCCGAACCCGGACTTCTTCTGCTGTTCGGATTGTGACGAGCTCTCGGCGCCCGGGGTCACGTTGACGTCGCGAGCGGCCGACAGGTTGATGTCGCGATCGGCATTGACAGACGATCCCATGATGTTGAGATCGGTTGCCCTCGCCGCTAGGTTGACGTCGTTCCCGGCCGTAAGCTCTGAGCCGACGTTATCCGTGGAAGATTGCTGGCCCTGCTTCTCGTTCTTGCCGTAAAGTGAGATGAAGCCGCCGCCGGAGCCGACGAAGAGACCGGAATCCTTGCGCTTGCTATCGGATTGGTGATTCTCCTGCGCGCCAATGATGGAGACACTCTCACCGGAGATATTTAGGGAGCCATCGGCGTTGACCTTCGAGCCGACAATGGCCGCCGCCTTGCCGGCATCGAGAGTGACGTCGCCAGAAGCCGAAAGCTGTGACCCGACCGTCGTTTCATTATAGCCATCATAGCTGTAGCTCCCACTGCGCAGGAATCCTTTGCGCTTGGCGCTGTCGTGTTCAGTTTCAGTATCCTTGCCAGCGCTGACGATCAGATTGCCACCGGTCAGAATGTTCAAATCGGAGGTGTGGGTGTCGTCGCCTGCCGTAATCTTGGAGGCGGAGACTGTCGTATCGCCACCGGAGATAATCGCGGCGCCGCCTTTCCCCGAAACCGAAGACCCAATCGCCGTCGTGGTCTCCAGATGTCCGGAAACATTCTCCTTCGTCGAACCGAAGAAGCCGCTCTTCTTGCTGGAGCTCTTGACGTCGAGGGTAGCACTATCGGTCGCTTCAGCGATGGTGACGTTCTTGCCAGCCTGCAAGCCAAGTTTTCCGTCGGCCGCCATCGTCGAGCCGATGACATTGATATCATTGGTCGACTTGGCGACGAGATTGCCACCGGCCGTAATGGTCGAACCATTGTGCGTCAGCTCGGACGACGAATTTTTGCCGAAGGTCGAGTTTGACTGGTTCTGCGAGGTCGTTACATTGATGTCACCGTTTGAGGTCAGGCCAACGTCACCCTTGGCCGTCAGGTCAGAACCAGAGATCAGAACACCCGTATTGGCATTGACCTGAAGGTTGCCGCCAGCCGAGAGCTGTGAGGCTTGCTGATCGGTACCCGTAGTCTTGCTGTAGCCATCGTCCGTCTTTCGGGCGACGTCGGTCGAGACGATGTTGACCGCGCCATCCGTGGCCTTGACCTTGAGATCGCCACCGGCCTTGGCGGAGGAACCAATGATGTTGACGTCGTTGGCGCCAGCGATGGTGAGATTGCCACCGGCGTTGACACGGGCGCCCGTCGCATTCTGCTGACCGCCGTTGTCAACCTTGACAGCAGCGAGGTTGACATTGGTGCCGGAAAGCTGGGCATTGCCACCTGCGGCAATCTTGGTGCCCTCTAAGCTCAGCGTACCGCCCGCGGCGATCTGTAGGTTGCCGCCTGCCGACACGCCCGCATTGGTGTTGACGACGTTCTGACCGCCGATGGTCATCGTCTGTGCGGCGAGCGTGATGCCATTTGTGGCATTGAGGTTCATGTTGCCGCCGGCCAGGAAGGTGCCGCCATTGGCTTTGATCTCGGTCGCATTGATGGTCATGCCATCCGCAGCGGCAATCGCACCGGAATTGTTGATGGAGCCGGCATCGATGTTGACCGTGTTGCCGGCGATGACGGCACCGCCTGCGTTGACCTTCGCCTTATCAGCGGCAGAGAGATAGACGACCGGCACCAGCACCTGCGCGCCGTCGACGATCTGGGTCTGGTAGATCACCATCGACTGGGTCAGCGATGCAGCCTGCTCCGGTGTCAGTACTTGCCCGAGAGCAAGCCCGTTCGCCTCGGCATAAGCGATGCCATTGTCGAGCAGCGTCTTCATCTGGTCGGTGGCATTATTGCCAGGGATGAAGGATCCCGCGCCAAGGCCATCGCCCACCAGCTGCCGCATCTGTTCGTCTACGAGCTGATTGTCGAAATAGGCGTCGCCAAGGAAGGGAACCTTGGTTTCCGGCGTATAGCCAACTCGATCGATGAAATAGCTCGACCCGTAAAACTTCGACACGTCAAGGAAGGCTGCCCGCGTTTCGAACAGGAAGACCTGGCCCGGCACCGTGCCGCCAACCCCGCCCGACTGCGGCTTCGCGAGGGAGGCGAGTTGCGCGCCGTTGACCTGCAGCACCTGAGCGAGGTTGCCGCTGTTGCCCAGAGCAGCGGTGAGCTTGCCCATCAGGCTGTTGGGATTGATCGCAGCACCACTAGCTGTCAGGGTGCCCGAGCTGATCGATGGGCCGCTCACGAGCGTCACGCCGTTGCTGCCCACCGACGCACCGACTGCTGCCGTCAGGTTGCCGCCATTGACGGTCGGACCGCTGGCGATCGTTGTACCGGTACCCGTCAGTGATGGACCACTACCGACATTGGCACCACCATTCGAGGTGAAACTGCCTAGCGCGGCATTGACATTGAACAAGGCGCCGCCAGCCGTCATGCCATTCAGGGCCGACAGAGGATCACTCGATGTCGAAGGCGCACTGACGGCCGCGCCGCCGCCCGTCGAACCGAGCGACGTATTGTTGACCGTACCAAAATTAAGGCTCAAAGCCCTGGCCGCCTTGAGCGTACCCGCCGCGCCGCCGATAACCTGCGATCCTGACATGATCGACGTGCCGTTAGCGATATTGCGGGAAGGATCGGCCGTGCCATCGGCGTTGTAGGCCGAACAGGCGCTTTGGGCACTGCAGGTCAACGTCGTGGTGCGATTGAGAACGACGCCTTCGTTGATGAGCGTCGATCCCGTGAGCGACGCGTTACCGCCGGCCTCAATCCGGCTGTAGGAATTTGCGAGGTTGGTGGCATCGACCGTGAGGTTGCCACCGGCACGGATCACAGCCTCGGGGCTGAGCGCACTGGTGAAGCGGTCTTCATAAACCGACTGCGATATGTTGGACGTCGGATCCCACGTGTAGGTCGTGCTCGTATCCGAGCCATTGCGGACGACCTCATCGACAATGAAATAGCGCGACGGATTGTTGGGATCGAGGATCGGATTGCCGTTGGCATCCTTGGGAACGCGAGCCTTGATCCAGTCGAAGATCGGTCGAACTTCCGTCGGCCCACTGCCGCTCACCCAGGTCCAGGCGCGATAGGAGGTGCCGTCGGCAAGGGTTGCGACCGAATATAACAGCGGCTGGTAGTCAGAAAACTGCCCCGGATCGACCCCCGCATAAAGCTGAAACATATTCTGGTCGGTCGATTCCAGATAGGCGAAGGGTTGACCTGCAACTGCTGGATTGAGCACGAAGGTACCGACAACGCCACCCGAGGAGACCAGCTGACCCGTCACCCAGGTCGGCGTCGTCGATCGCCTGTTCGTCAGATTGCTGGTGAGTATCGACATATCACCACCGGCCTGAATGAGGCCGGACACATTGGTGACTGCCGCATTGCGCTGACCTTCGGTCGTTCCCCGGATGGTCAACCCGCCATCTGCGAGGATAGCGCCCTGGTCGTTGGTGAGCGTGCCGCCGACGAAGAGGTTGGCGTTGTTGCCCGCAAAGACGAGGCCTGACGGGCTGTTGTAGAAGTCGCCAGCGACGTTGAACGTCAGATTGTTGCCGGCAGCAAGCTGACCGATGTTGCCCAACGATGGCAGGTTCAGCGTCAGGTCATGCGCGGCAAGCAGCGAAGTGCCCGCGGTTGTGGCAAGGCCTGCGGCGGAGATGGTGATGTCGCCAGAACCGCCAGCATTGGTAACGGTGCTGACTTGCGCATTGGAAAGATCGGCACCGCCGGAGAGATTGAGGGTCAGGCCGCCGAAGACGAGATTGCTTCCCGAGAGATTGGCGGATGAAGCGTTGACGATTAGCGAGCCACCGGCGGCAATCCGGCTGCCCCTGCTGCCGGAGAGATCCAGCGTTCCGGTATTAAGGGTTAGGTTGCCTCCAACGCGGGTGGTGCTGGTATAAGCAATGGCGCTAGGGCTTGTGAGCGCAGCGTCGCCCAAGCTCTGCAGGCTGTTGTAACCGATGTTCTGCGTCGCCGTAGCGGCAAGATTGCCGCCCGAAAGTAGCGAATTGGCGCTGATACTACCGCTCGAGGCTGACAGCGTCATTGCACCAGTACGCTGCAGCATCAGACTGCCGCCGGCCGCAGCATTGGTGGCGGCGAAATCGACACCTGAGACCAGCGTGTCGATCGTTATCGATCGGGCGGACAGATTGGCGTTGCGGCTTGCAAGCGATTGGCCGTTGAGCGTGATGGCGTTGCCCGCTGTGAGCGACAGATCACCATGGGCGACGGCATTGACGCTGATATTGTTCGCAGCATTGGCCGTAATCGTCCCGGCAGCAAGCAGGCTGTTGAAAGAGATGTCGCCAACTGTGCTCGCGAGCGTGAGATTGCCGCCCTGGCCTAGAATGACGTTACCGGCGCCCGATTGGTCCATCGCCGCAAAATCGACCCCGGCCGCCATGACGTTGCCGCTGACGCCAGATCCGGTCACCGAGACGTTGCTGGCGCCCAGGAGCTGGCCGTTAATCCTGACCGCGCCGGGACTGGTGGCCGAACCGATCGCGACGGCACCGTGGCCCGTGATGTTGCCGCCCGTAAAGGCGCTTGCCGCCACGTTGAGGTTGCCTGCGACGATCAGCGTGCCGGCCGATGCACTTCCAGCGTTAATGGTGAGATCGCCGCTTGATCCGAGAGCGATGGCGCCGTTTGACGATCGCGCGGTAGCAGCGAAATCAACGCCGGTGACCGCCTGGCCGAGTTGGACGGTCGAACCGGAGAGCAAGACGTCGCCGGCGCCGAGGAGCTGGCCCGAGACATTGACGCTGTTGCTTCCAGCAAGGGTAATGTCGCCATGCCCGGTCATGGTATTGGCCACAATCGCAGACCCACTGGCATTGATAGCGCCGGCAGACAGCATGGTCTGCGCAGTGATGCCCGCAGACGCGGTCAGATTCATATCGCCGGCAGTTCCGAGCACTATACCGCCACCACGGGCATTGGTGGCAGCAAAGTCGATGCCGGAGATCAACGTCGGCGCGTTGATGTGGCCGCCGCTAACCGTGAGATCGCCTGCGGCAATGATCTGGTTGCTGACATCGACATTTCCGACAATGCCCGCGTTGCCATGAGCGGTGATGCTGTCGGCAATGACATCAGCCGCATTCGCCATGAAGCCACCTGCCGAAAGGATCGTGCCAGCCGAGATATTGCCGGAGGCCGTAAGATTGGTGCTGCCAGACGATGCCAGTACGATGTTGCCGCCGGCGGCATTGGTGGCGGCAAAGTCGATGCCCGAGATCAGCGTTGGCGCGCTGATGCTGCCACCATTGATGGTAAGGTCGCCCGCGGCCAGGATTTGGTTGCTGACATCGACGTTACCAATGATGCCGACATTGCCGTGGCTTGTGACGCTACCCGCCTGGAGGTCGGCCGTCTTTGCCGTGATATCACCCGCCGACAGGATCGTGCCGGCCGTGGCATTGCCGGAGACGGTGAGGTCCGTCTTACCGGCCCCTCCAAGCACGATGTTGCCGCCGTTGGCCGCAGTCGCCGCAAAATCCACGCCGGAGACCAGAAGTCCGGCGTTGAGGCTGGCGCCATCGATCGAGAGATTGCCGGTCGATAATACCTGGCCACTAACGTTGACAAGACCGGTGGCTGCCAGATCGGTCGTACCATGGCTTGTGACGCTACTCGCGCTCAGATCGCTCCCTTGCGCGGTTAAATTGCCTGCCGACGACAGCGTGCCGATCGTGAGATTACCGCTCGAAGTCAGGGACATATCGCCACTTGATGTCTGGACGATATTGCCGTTGGCGGCCGCAGTGCCAGTGAAGTCGACACCGGAGACGATCGCGCCTGCGGCGATGCTCGGGCCTGAGATGCTGATGTTTCCGCCACCAAGGATTTGGCCGTGGACGGTCGTCGCACCGGCAAGCGCGATATCCTGGTGCCCGGTGACGGTATCGGCCGTCACGGCAGCGGCATTGACGTTGATGGTGCCAGCGGCCTGCATCGTCGATGCAGAGAGCCCACCACTGAGTCGAGCGGTCAGATCGCCGGCTTGACTAAGGACGATATTGCCGCCTGCCCTATTGGTCGCGTCGAAGTCGATACCGGCGACGACAGATTGGGCCGACAGGCTCTGACCTGTGATCAGCACGTTGCCAGCGCCAAGGATCTGGCCGGCAACGCTGGTGGCACCATTGAGCATCATGTCGCCATGCGCTGTGACGACATCCGCAGTCACGGTCGCACCGCTGGCCGAAAAACTGCCAGCCGAGAGCAATGTGCCAGTCTTGATAGAACCGGTCGAAGCGAGCGTCAGATTGCCGCTCGTTGTCTGGACGATGTTCCCATTGGCGGCTGCCGTTCCGGCAAAATCGACGCCCGAAACTATAGCGCCGGCCTTGATGCTCGAGCCCAAGATGCCGATGTTGCCGCCGCCCAAGATCTGCTGATTGACGGTCGTTGCCCCGGAAAGGGTAATGTCATGATGACCGGTGATGGTATCGGCCGTCATAGTCGCGGCGTTGACGTTGATGGCACTGGCGGCTTGCATCGTCGATACCGAGAACCCACCACTCAACTGAGCCGTCAGGTCCCCGAGCTGTCCAACAACGATATTGCCGCCCGCGGCGTTAGTTGCACCGAAGTCGATGCCCGCAACAACGGTCTGGGCGGACAGGCTTTGGCCCGTGATCGAAACGTTGCCGGATCCGAGGATCTGGTTTGTGACGCTGACCGCGCCATTGAGCGTCACATCGCCATGCGCCGTGACGGTCCCGGCCGTGATGGCCGAGCCGGTAGCATTGAGTTTGCCGGCCGAGAGCAGCGTGCCAGTATCGATGATGCCGGCTGAGGCAAACGTCAGATCGCCGCTTGTCGTCTGGACGATGTTCCCATTAGCGGCTGCCGTTGCCGCGAAATCGATACCCGAGACCGCGGTACCGACCTTAATGCTCGAGCCGGAGATGCCAACATTACCGCCTCCAAGCAGCTGGCTGGTGACAGCGACACCACCGGCTGACCCGCCGGAAAGGCTAATATCCTTTTGGCCGGTGATTGAAGCTGCGGAGACCGATGCACCGCTGATGCCGATGGCACCCGCGGCCTGTATGGTCGATGCCGCAACGGCGCCATTGACGTTTACGGCCAAATCGCCGGTCTGACCAAGGACGATATTGCCGCCGGCGGCATTGGTGGCATTGAAGTCAATACCAGCGACAAGCGTCTGTGCCGACAAACTTTGACCTGAGATCAGCACGTTGCCGGCGCCGAGAATCTGGCCACTGACGCTGACGACGCCGCCAAGCGTCATGTTGTGATGCGCGGAGATATTGCCGGCAGATATCGATCCGCCGTTCGCGATGAGATCGCCCGCAGACAACAGCGTTCCGGCGCTGATCGCGCCTGCGGTCGTCAGTGTCAGATTGCCAGCTCCCGTGGCCGTTGGGCCAAGGGTGATGCGCCCGCCCGCCGCATTGGTGGCGGCGATATCGACGCCTGAGACAATGGCATCGGCGGCAATGCTCGAGCCGGTAATGCCGACATTGCCGCCGCCAAGCACCTGGCCACTAATCTTCACGCTGCCGCTTCCGGCGGTCGGACTGGTGGCGCCGGTCAGCGTGATGTTCTTGCCGCCGGTGATCGCATCAGCAGTGATGGTCTGACCGGTGGCGTTGATCGCGCCTGCCGCCAGCACGGTTCCTGCATGGATGGCGCCAGCGCTGTCGTTGATCGTCAGATCGCCGCTACCCGCCAGCACGATATTGCCGCCGGCGGCCTTGGTCGCGGCAAAATTGACCCCAGACGCAACCAGACCAGCGCTGACACCATTGGCGTTGCCATTGATGGTGATATCGCTGGCTCCGAGCAATTGGTTGGTGACGCGCAGGCCGCCGTCAATAGCGACGTTGCCGTGACTGGTGAGGTTGTTAGACTGCAGCAAGGAAGCCTGGGCCGTCAGATTGCCGGCCGACAGCAACGTGCCGACCGTGATGGTGCCGGCGCCAGCTGTCAGATCGAGTGCGCCGGCCGAACCTAGGACGATGTTGCCACCAGCGGCGTTGGTTGAGGCAAAGTCGACGCCGGACGCGATAGCGGTCGCCTGAATGCCAGCCCCGGAGATCAGGATGTCGCCCGCTCCAAGAATCTGACCGCTCGCGTTCATCGCAGCATTAACGGTGAGCCCGCCATGCGAGGTAACATTAGCGGCCGTGAGCGAGGTTGCGATCGCGGTAAGATTGCCGGCTGATTGAATATTCCCCGCCGTGATATTGCCGGTCGCACCGGTGTTGAGGCTTCCAGCCGACTGCAGATTGCCAGTGGCGATATTGCCGCCGGTTGCCGTCAGGCTCAAGTTGCCTGCGGCCCCGAGCACCACATTGCCATTCAGATCAGCGCTGGTGGCGGCAATATTGATGCCGGAAACAACCATGCCGGTGGAGATTGACCGCGCAGTGGCGTTGACATTCCCCTGCGCCAGGACATTGCCGGAAACGGCAAGACTATTACCGGCGGTAAGAGCGAGATTGTTGTAGCTCAACAGCGAGGCGGCCGAGATCGAGCCGGCCGTGGCAGCCAGGGTGAGGTCGCCGGTGCTGTTAGCAGCGCCGGCAATCGCGATATCGCCGGAGCTGGCGACAAGCGTCGCTGCACCATTGCCAGCGGTAACGCTGCCGGCAGCAATCCCGCCACCCGAACCCATCTGCACGGTCGCGCCGCTGTTGACGTCACCAGAAATGCTGAGCAGGCCAGTCCCGCTTGCAAGCACGATATCGCTATCGGCGGCGATGGACTGCAGGGTAATGCCCTGGTCGGCCCGGACCGCAACCTTCTGCCTCGAGGTCACCTTGGCGGCAGTGACCTTCTGTTTCGAGGTAATGGTCACGCCATCGCGTGCGGACGCATTGCCGATCGAGATCTTGCCGTCGGCCGACAGTGACAGTTCGCCGGCATTGGCGGCCATATCGCCGCTCATCCTGACGCCGGCGCCCTTTTCCGTGACGACAACCTTGATGCGGTCGGCCTGCATCGCGCCGAGCGCCGTGCCGTCGATCGCATATTCCGGGGTGCCCGAGGTGGCGGTCAGCGCCGTCGCCTCTCCGGTGGCATAGTTGTATTGGCTGGCGCCGCCCGTCAGCCGGATGGTCTTGCCGTAGATCGGCGCATTGACATGGATCTGGCGCGAGACGACGTCGAACAGATCGACAGCACCAAGAGCGGCCGCGAAATTGCCGCCTGCCCCTTCGAAGGTGACATCGCCGCCATTGACGGTGAAACCGGTCAGACCTCCGTCGGCGCCGATATTGGGCACACCGGTCGTCAGCGTCGCTCTCGGCGTGTTGATGAAGCCGCAGCCCGCGCACGTGATTCCGTTCGGATTCGCGATGATGACGTCCGCTCTGCCGCCGAACACTTCGGTCGGTCCATTCAGAGCTGAGCGGTTGCCTGATGTAACTTCGTTGAGAATGACGGAAGCGGGGCCGGAGCCGTTGAGGTTCGGGTTGCCGGGTGTCGCGCCGCCCAAGTTCGACGTGTCGACTTCGCCTTTGAAGTTGTTGAGGATCAGACCCTGGGTGCCGACATTGAAGTTGTCGTACTTGTTATGTGATAGGCCGGTGGCGTTCGGCGTGACGATATCGATCAGCGGTACGCCGTTCGGGGCAGCACCGACACTCGGCTGATTGGCAGCGGGAGCCAATCCAGCGGCCGATACCGACTGGGCATTGGCCAGCATCGGCTGGAAAACAAGCAGGGCGCTCAGAAGCGTCGCAGACAGTTGACGCGTGGCACTGCTCAGGTGTCTGACACTTACCTTGCCATTTTCGCCACTTGAAACACGTGCTGACGTCATGGTCATCGCCCTGTCCTGTTGAACGCTTTTTGCTCGCCGTGAATTTTCGATCGACTACTTCCGTGGCGTTAGCCACGTCTTCACCTGCTTCATGAACGTCTCGGCCAGTTGGGTCGCCACGGCGGTCTGATTGGGGGTGACGGCTGCATTGATGACCATCGCGGGAATGAGCGCTAACCCATCCCCGCGGACCGTCATGTCATTGGCGCGGATCTCCTGAGCCTGCGCGATCAGTTTTCCTGTGCGCATGTCCTCGAGGCGGACGGTTCCATCGATAAAGCTGTTGTTACCTGCGATAATTCTGCCAGGAGCCGACGCGACATCCAGATCGTGAAGGGTAACAATCAACCGTGCGGGAACGTTACCCCCTGGATAGCCCTTCAGATCTTTTGCGAGTCTTTGCTGCAGGACACGCGACACAAGTGCGACCTGAGATTCCCGCGTATCACCGTTCAATAGAGGTGACCCCATCCTCAGATCAGGCGCCGATTCTATGCGGACATCAGCTATACTGGCTGTGCTAAGTGCCGCGGTGAGGCGCGGATCTTGTGTCGTGCATCCGGCTACGACAGTCGAACCCACGAGCGCCGCGGCAAACAGAGCTCTGGTCACGCCACGATGCAATTTTTTCCTATTTTCCTTCACCTGCTCACTCATGATCACCACCTCACTGACGTACTGACAAACAAGAGCCCGGAGTCGCGACGGTCGACCGTGCCGCCGAAGACATCCGAATAGCCCATATCGAAATTGACATTGCCGCCGGCGAGTTTGGCGCCGACCGTCCAGCCGAGCATGTCGCCGCCGGCGATCTGGTAGCGGGCCTGGCGGGCGATCCGACCGTAGTCGACACCGACATAGGGCCTGAACTCTCCGAGAATCTTCGCCAGTGCGGCATTGTCGGCAAATGGCTGCGTCCGCCAGACGAGATCGTTGCGGATGAAGAAGCCGTTATTGCCGTAAAGCATGGTCTCGCGCGTGCCCCGCACCGAGGAATAGCCGCCGACCGAGATCTGCTCCGCTCCGAACAGATTGTCGGGGGAATATTGACCGGTGACGATCGAATTGATCTCGAAATGCTGATCCGCCACCTCGAAGGGCTTCGTCATGGTGATCGTGCCTGTAAACTTCGAGAAGCGGGGATCTGCATTGCCTGCACCCGCATCGCCTGGAGCAACAGCGTCAAAAAGGTTGAGCCCCTGGCTGTAGGAGAGGTCGAAGACCCAGAGACCGCCGAGCATGCGGCGCGAATGTGAGAGGCCGAGGTCCCCGACCGTATACTTGCGGCTGCCGACCTCGATCCTGTTGCCGAGCAGGAAATTGTTGGTTTCCTTGTAGGTCAGGCCGCTGTTGAAGGTGGTAATCGAATCCTTGTCGCGGAAGATCACGCGATCGGCGCCGACGCCGACCTGCTTGCTATCGCCCGACGTCTGCAGCGTGCCGAAATTGCCTGGCACGGAGCTGTCATATTCATACCAGGAGCCATTGGCGGAAAAGGTCCAATAGCCGTAGGGTACGCTGACATTGCCAGAATAGCTGTTGCTCTTGCCATGGCCATCTTTGCGCCAGGGATAATCCGGGCCGGTATGCTCGTAGCCGAAATTCCACTGATCGTTGATGCCAAAAAGGCCATCATAGCCGATCGAGGCCGAGCTCTTGGAATAACCGGTCTGCTCCTGACCAAGATTGCTGTTGCCGAATGACAGATGCCAGGGGTGGCTAGGCTTGTTCTCGATATTGAGGATCGAGGTGCCGTCCGTCTTGCCGGGCAGCATCGCCGTCTTGGCATTGTTGGAGGTCAGGCGGTTGATCTGGTCGAGGCCCTGCTCGATATCGCGCAGATTGGTGATCTCGCCCTTCATGCCGGGAAAGGCCGTGGCGATCACGCCGGAGCCAGCCGCGCCGAAACCCGAAGCCGGTTTACCGTTGATGTAGATATCGGCAAGCGTGCCTTCGACGGCAACGAGGCGCAGCACCTTGGTCCTGGCGATATCCTGCGCCGGCACGTAGACGCGGGAGCTGACAAAGCCTTTATCGAGGTAGAGATGCGTCAAGTCGCGCAGCAGTGCATTGATCTCGCCGACGCCGACACAGCGGTTCGCGTAAGGAGCCGTGACCTTGTCGATTACGCTCACCGAAAACTGCCTGACGCCCTCGACCTCTATATGGGTGATGGCAAAGCACCGGCCGGACTTGCCGCCACCGGCCTTCTCCGGCTGCTGAACTTCGGCCGCAGATGGCTTCGGCGTCATCTGGCCCAAGCTCTGCAGCCGCTGCTGCTCGGCTTCCTGCGCCTGCCGGCGCGCGAAGTCGTCGTTCGGCGTCTGCGCGACCGCGGTGGAAGCCGCGAGAGCCGCTGCCAAAAACCCAGCTATGGCGGTCGCCGCGCGCGAGATTGACGTCATAAGTCTGCCCCGGTCAGTTCGAAGCGGCCTTCTGCAGCGCATCGAGCGCCGCCGACAATCCCTTCAGCGAGAACTTGATGTTGACCTTCTGGCCATTCATCATCTGCACATGGCCGGTGCCATCCGCAGCCTTGGAAAGGGCCGATACCATCTTGGCGTCCAGCTTCTGCTGCGCCCAGCAGCCCGCCTGATTGCAGTTGCGGTAGGCAAGCTGCACCACCTGCTTGTCGCTGGCGTCGATGCTGATGCCGGCCGGCAGATACATGTTGAGCGGCACGAGCGTGGTCAGCACCAGTTCACTGGCAGGCTGCTTTGTCGCCTTCTTGTCCGTTGCGGTGGGAGCAAGCACCTTGGCAACCGCCAGCGTCAATATGTTCACATCCTGGTCGCCCTGCTTGACCGTGGCGATCTGCGCGACTTCGCAGCTCGTCAATGCCGCGCCATCCGCCGCCTTGCCATCGATGCAGCGATAGTACCAATCGTCGAACTTCTGCACGCGCGCCTGTGGCGCTGGCTTTTGTTCGTCTGTTTGAGGGGCAGTGCTCTGAGCAGAACCGGCGCTGGGCGGCGTGTTGGCAGCCGCCGGAGCGGGCTGTTCCTGCGCCATCATTGGGAAAGCAAGCAACGTCGAAGAAAGAAAAACTGCTGAAGTCAGAGTCTTGAAGGAAAGGGTTTTATTGGCGAGGGACATACAAATTACCCAAAGTCAAAGCCATTCGCTTGCGCAAGGCGTACCTTGCTCAATCGGCATGTCGGTCAAAATTCAGGAAGATTCACCACATAGTGGCGTAGCCGATCATGGGCCTGATCCGCTCAATAGCAGATTTCTAAAAAAGTACAGCAAAAAGTAGCAAGCACATGGGCGACTCACACGCTCGTTTTTAGATATGCGTGTAAAATCTGCAACACCGACGTTTAGCAATTGAGTAAATTTGTTTTGCTCTTGAACAGATTCGAACCACTGTCACCACAAATGCTCGGCGTACATTTTTCAAGTAAATCCCGCGCCCAAATCTTTGGCGCATCAACGTAAATGAGTTGGAACAATCCGCAGGTAGATTGGCAGCTCACAACTCAAAAAAACGCGCTGCGTAGATCTGAGACATTGTAAAATACGTTTTCGGAAGCCTCAATTTCCAGGTACGCCGAACGGCAATGTCCAGCCCGAGGGTCGCTCGACATGCTCTTGATGACCACGGCGAGCGGCCGGTTTCAACAGGGAGGCGGCGCGCATATTCTCCAGCGTCTCGTTTGGGGTGTGGCTGAATTCGGCCTTGAACAGGCGGTAGAAGTATTTCTCATTCGGGAAGCCGTGCCTCCAGGCGATCTCGGCGATATGAGGGTGCGGTCGGATGGGATCCGCCAGCATTTGGTAGGCACGACGCAACCTCTTGCGTTGTATTTGCCGCATGATGCCGCCGCTGCCTTCGAACAATTGGTAGAGTTTTGCCCGTGACAGGCCGACTTCCCGGCAAATTTGATCAGGTGTGAGATCGACATTCAGCAAATGCGTATCGATGTAACGCAGGATCCGCTCGCGCAACGCGTCTCGGATCGGGCTATTCGCCTCATGCAGTGCATCCGGCGTCGGGGACACCGCGGCGGTGACGAGCTGCAGGGTCGATTGAACGATGTAGGGAATTTCATGCTCGCTAAGGTTTGCAAGGTTCCGCATCAGCGAAAGCAGATGGTCGCCGAGAAGACATGCTACGCCATCCGCAAGCGTCCGCCCGTGCAAAAGCGCGGTCTGGCTCGGCAACAGATCTCTCGGCACCACCAAAGAAATCACGTCGCCAGCCTCAACCAGGCCTTCATTCACTTGAACAGCATCCAGGATAAACAGATCCCCGGCCGCCTTTATGGGTTGAGGCATGCTCCATCGGCACAAATATCGCCCACTCACCATCAAGATGAACCGAAAGAAATCATGGCCATCTGTTCGGATACGCCGCTCGGCTCGATTGGTCTCGTGGATGGAAAATCGAGTCTGATTGAGCCACCGTCTACCGGATAGGATAAGAGGGCCGAGAGCAGCACCTGTTGCTTCGGCGTCGAACGCGATAGAGGCATCGCTGCGCAATATGCAATCGCAGTGATTGTCGTCGATCCAGGCGTGAAACCGATCTTTCTCAGGGAAGTCGAGTGTCGAGAAACTGAACATTAGAGGTGAAATCTGCGCCATTGAACTTGCCTTTAACGGCCGCGGCCTTCGAATATATGCAGCAATAAGTTGAAGAACTGATCTGGACGATTGGTGGAATAGATAGAACGATCAGTATAAGATGTCCACATGCAGATCGGCGCGACAAGGAAGTCTGATAAAGGCCTATGGACGAATTTGACTTGAGGCATCAATGAGCCCGAAAAAGGAACAGCTTATCGCGGTCGCGACCGACTTGTTTTCAAGGCACGGCTTTCATCCGGTCGGGGTCGACCGGATTTTGTCCGAGGCCGGTGTCGCCCGCATGACGCTCTACAACCATTTTCCCGGCAAGGATGATCTGATCAGCGCCGTCCTCGATCGCCGCTACCACGACATCATGGCCAGCCTTCGCGCCTGCGTCGAACCCACGTCTTCGGCAAGGGAACAGCTGAGAGCTATTTTTGCATGGCACGAGGCGTGGTTCGCCACCCCGGAATTTTCCGGCTGCCTGTTCGAGCGTGCCCTGGCTGAATTTGGCACCGACTATCCAAAGATCTCCGATGTCGCCATTCAATACAAGAAAACCATGACGGCGTGGATGGGCGACATGCTGAAAACCCATTTACCGGAGCAAACCGCAACACGCCTCGCCTCAATCCTCTTGATACTGCTGGATGGCGCCACGATTGATGCTCGCGCCTTTCATGATCCGACCGTTGCTACAAGGGCATGGGGCGCTGCGGAAGCCATTATCGAACGGGAAATAGCGCTGACCTCATCGAACCCGGCGCGGCGTTAGCGACATCGGGATGTTGGTTTCCGCGCAGAATTGAGCCAATCCAATCCATGAACGAGTTTTCGTGAGGGGCGATGAACTCCAGTACCCTGCAGCATACATGCCTCAACGCTTGGCTCAGCGTGAGATTGTATTTTGGCCTAGACCGGACGGAGATCTGGTCAGAGTTGCTTACATGCCGACAGGCCAGAGAACTCGTGCAGAGTCAGAGAGGCCTACACCGCAGGCCCCTCTGTGCCGGATTATTTATACCTTTGCCTTGCGTCCACGCTTCGGCTTTTCAGCTTCCGTCCCGTCAGACACCGGTTTAGCTTCCGTAGCCTTCACGCTTGCAGGCTTGCGAGCAACTGCCTTCGTTGCAGGCGCTTTGGTCTTTGCTTTGGCGGTGTTCAGAAGTGCTGCGCGACGCGAACGGTTTTCCTCGAGCGCCTTCTGAAACGAAACGTCGTTATCGGCATGCAGGAGAAGATCATCGAGGAATTCCGCGACTTGTGCCGTGGTTTCCAGGACGACATAGCTTAGCCCCTGACCTGCATCGATCGAGTCCCGGCCGATGGTCACGCCGAAGCCGCCGGGCACCCGCTGAAACCAGGTCGACCGCCACTTGTTGAAACCGGCAGCGTCGCCTTCAAACTCGGCCAGATATGCCTTCTGCTCGGCGACCCTGACGCGGAAGGCGTCGACGGCGCTGCGTGTGCCCGCCTTCGGCCTGTCAGATTTCCTCGAGGACCACTTTTCCAAAAAACTCGGCATTATGATTGTCTCTTCCGTTGGTATTCGTCATAAAACGAAGTGCGAATGCTTGGCGTCGATAGGGCACCCGTGTGCCCATCTGCCCGCAGGTTTTATAGAATTGCCGTATCATGGCAACATCGTGAGTCTTCGCGCGCGCCAGTGAGCCAAACATGGATCACAGCTGCATCCCCTCCGATATCGGTGGGTGACCGTCCGAAGGATCGGTCATGGGGTTTTCACGTGAGAGCCCGCTCGTTAAAGTTCCCGCATCCGATTGGTTGGATCTGTAATGACGTCTCAACTTGACATGTTCTCCGGAAGCTCACAGGCGCCTCGCCGGCCCTCGTCCCCGACGGGACGCATTCGACACGTCGGCTCGGCACCTGACGAAGCCGAGATGGTGCAGATCCTGGAGGTAACCGGTCGCTATCAGATCCTGCGAAAGCTCGAGCCGCGGGCGATCTCCCCTTCCCCAAAACCTGGCTATCCGCTGCGCGGCATTATCCTCGACACAGAGACGACCGGGCTCGACGCGAGGAAAGACGAGATCATCGAAATCGGGCTGATCGGCTTCACCTTCAATGACGAAGGAGAAATCGGCGATGTCACAGGCGTCTATGGCGGATTACAGCAACCGACCATATCGATTCCGATGGAAGTCACGCGACTGACTGGCATCACCGACGCGATGGTCCTTGACCAGACGATTGACATGCCGAGGGTTCGAGCACTCATTGAGCCTTCCAACCTCATCATTGCGCACAATGCTAGTTTCGATCGCCCTTTCTGCGAAGCCTTGTCAGCGATCTTTTCCGCCAAGGCCTGGGCCTGCTCGAACTCGGAGATCGATTGGAGTGCCCGGGGCTATGAGGGCACGAAGCTCGGTTATCTTATTAACCAGAGCGGCTACTTTCACGTCGGGCACCGCGCCGTCGACGACTGTTTCGCCCTGCTGGAGGTGCTGGCACTCACCCGTGGCGACGCTGAGCAAACCCCCTTTACCGAGCTATACCAAGCAAGCCAGCGTTCGCGCGTGCGCATCTTCGCGGAAAATGCACCTTTCGATCTCAAGGACGTGCTCAAGGCAAGGAGCTATCGCTGGTCTGATGGCAGCGACGGGCGTCCGAAATCATGGTGGATCGAGATCGCCGAGGAAGCCATGGACGACGAACTTCGCTTCTTGCGAAACGAGATCTACCGCTGGCAGGATGCCGATCCGCCAGTCCAGCGGTTGACGGCATTCGACCGGTTCAAGGGGCAGAAGTGACGTCTCCACGCGATTTCTGGGTCGCCACAATACGCCCCCACTTCGTCGAAGAGATGCTTGTCCGGCAAAAGCGGTGGCTGAAAGACCATGATCGTCAAAGGTGTTACTGTCTGGAGCATCTCAGCTTGAGCCGATCAAGCCTGCCAGGTGCATTAGTCCGTCTCGTTAACGCCCCGCCTGCCGCGAGGCAGCATCCTCTCATTCAATAGCCTCATGATCTTCGCGCCAATCCCTTCCCTGCTCGGCCTCCTTATCCTCTTTGTCCTGCCGCTCGTCGGCATCGTGAGCACATTCTTGCTCGTGGGCGGCGCACTGGTGCGTTGGGCCGGCAGAAGACGATATCGCCCGCTCTCGCGGAAAGCGCTGGCATGGCTGTGGGCGTTCGCAAGCGTTGCGCTTCTACTCGACGTGTGGATCGGCTTTCTGACTTATGGTCTTGTCGAAACAAGCCGCGCCGTCGACCAGGCGGCGAGAAACCGGGCGGCGCGGCAGGACTTCATGCTGCCGCGCGACTTTCAATATGGTGAACTGGTGATCCCCGCCGGAAGCCAGATCCACCGCTACGATCCTTTCGACAACGGCGAGCAACACCTGCCACTTGCGCTACGTGGCCTGAGCGCCGTCTATTTCCCGAAACCAGTCCAGGTCGCCGGCGTCAGCGCTATTGCAATGGACGTCGATTCGGCCAGACTTCAGTTGGCTGCGGATCAAACAATTGGCCCCCTGTTTGCGTACAACAAAAAGGGGGAACTGGTTCGAGACGGCCAGCCAGCATCTGTTGCCTGCAAGCAAGGACAGATCGCCAATTTCGACGCGCCTTTGATTGCCTATGACGTGGTAGCGGAATTCGCAAAACCAGAGCCGGACGGCCCAGCCGCGAGATTCAAGCCGAGCCAGTGGCAATTCCTTGGTTGCACGGACGATAGGCCAATCAACCTGCCACAGGTTGCGGACTTCTGATCGTTTGGAGGTCTCACATCTTAAAAGGCGTTCAGTGCGATATCATCGATCGCTCACCAACGTCCACGCCAGCTTGGAGGGTTGAAGAGCGGCGGCCCCGAGCGATTGGGCGGCTAATCCAACTTACTTGAAATATAGCAAGGTGGCCTTTTCCTTCGGCGCCGGTCTCATTGGTCGCGTTGTCGCTCAGGAGCGTATTGCTCTGGTGTTAACCGCGTTCATTTGCAAACATTTGAAACGCCTCGGCTAATGTTGACCAACAAGGCAAAATTCCGAAGGGGTATTCCGTTGCGAGTTTCATTCGCGTGCTTTATCGCGACAGCAGTGGTGGCAGCGTTACAATGGATTCCATTCACCGGCATTTTCCTGATGTTTCTGATGGCGCCGCTTTGGTCAGTTGTCCTGATTAATACAGGATTTCTGGCGATGATTTTCGAAGCCATCATGGGACTAATTCCCCGATGGGCGATCATTATTCCCTTGCTGTATTTCGGAGGCTATTACACCGAAGCAGTTCTGCAGCACATCGAAATTAGCCGGGAAATCACGGCATTTAGCTCGCGACCTATCGATCGCCTCAAATTCGATCCCAAGGATACTGCCATCAACGTGGATCTTTCAGGTGATGAAATCGGACACGACCTCATCACGCTATACAATGTGCCTACCGTCACACGTGGCGGGACCGACAAAGACGGTCTTGCCGATGTCTATCGATTGAAGCCGGAATGCAAACCCGATCAAGCCGGCACGCCTTCCAGATCCGACCGTAATGAGTTTCAACGACGCTCTCTCGTCTTCGATTCCTGTATCGCGCACCACAGAGAGACCTATACCAGACCGATCGTGAGCATCAAACTAAGCGAGGATGGAACGACGGGAAACAACACCATGGCAGCGAATCGAATCGTTTTGACCGCTCCCGACGGAAATCACGTCACGATAGACAATGGCTGGTATTCTCCGCTCTCGTGGTTTCCCATGCCAATCATCGGCTGCGGCCTGAATGACCAGCCACCGGCGTGGAAATGTGTCGCGAATTTCAATCATGACCGGATACCCGTCCTGCGGTCTGCAAACGGCGTTCGAAGTCCGACAGCTGCGGTTGCTCAGGTGCTTGGGCTCGAAGGGGCATTGTAGCGCGGCTTGAGTGGGCGCTCCGGCACCTTTGACACCGAAGAACATGAAATTGGTCTGTTTAAAAACTAAGGCTCGTGCGATATCGGAAGCGGAGCGCCTTGCCGCTCAACAGTAAGAGCATACCGGCCAGACGCCGAGCGTCCTGTGTTCAAATAGCGCCACCGTTCAACCACGGAAGGCTTGAGCCGATCAGTGGAGATCGTTAGTCCTTGACGAATGCATGCCTTATCGAATCCAAGATTGGTCGTGCAAATCGGCAAAGGGTCATGACGCCGATACGAATAATAACTCTTTGTGATTCATTATGCTGTGGGTTCTTTCGCGACGCAGAATCGCAGCCTGATCATTCGCCCTGTCACCGGAGGTGAATCCGGTGACAGGGCCGGCCGTCGACGGGTGGCAGTGATGTCGGCGGCCGAGGGCAATCATCCACTATCCGAATAGACCTGTGTTGAACACGGACCTTAGTCTGATGACGGGTGAACTCCTTGATAGGGCGTCGCTGCACAGCCGGCCGCCTATGCCATTCCCGACGATCTGCATCCGGGAGTCGCCCTGCCCGAGGCCTTTTCTGCAACATGCTATACGCGCTTGATGCGGTCGCTATCGCTCATCAAGCTTCGAAGACGCATCGGCAGTTGTCGATGGTGCGTTTGAGATGCGGAGACTAGCCGATACTGAACGACAAAAACCTTTCCGACGATGACTTGTTACCTGCGATCGACAGAACAGAGGCAGCGATTGAAGGGCAGCGTACGGTCATCGCACCGAGCTCGGAGCGGTCGCTAACGGATTTCAGGATTCAGCCGAGCATCGACAACGCGTCAACCGCCATATCAAGTGAACGAGACGCTCATATGGGGATATCAAGAAACTGGTAGCCGAGCGGTCGAGTGGAAAATGACTGAGCTCGATTTGCCACAAGGTGCGGATCCAACAGGCCGGCGAGAAATTCGGATCGTGAAAAGAGGTTCCTCTTGACCTTACGACGCGTTCGGTCATGTATCTCCATGGGAGGATGCTAATATGTTGGCAAAAGACGAAGCCTCAACGACGCCTTACGCGCAGCTGGATCACGGGGGGCGGCTCGACCGCGTTGATTTCCTCGCCGCGACCATCTCAAATCTGGCCTTCGACGTCGCTGGCGATGGCGATGCTCAGACTGTGAGATCGCTTCTCGATATCGGATGGATGCTGAAGGTCATGCGCGAAGACCTGGCGATGTGTTGCAGCGCAAGCAATATGACAATCATCGGCAATGCTGTCAGCTTGATCCGCGCCCTGCAAACGCGTTGCGTGGCACTCCCGACGGTGGGGACGGTTCATTAATCCATCCTCATCTCGCCCGTGACCGAAATCGCATTTTCACCGACGATAATCTTCAAAGACAGGCGCGTCGATTTTCTTGGCGGGAGCACTTGGCATCAGTGCCGTCAAGCCAAGCGAGGTTTGTTCGATGCTCGGGAGTTCTCTGTGGCCTATGACTGGGACGGCGCCAGAACACGGCGTATAAAAATTCTGAAGGTTGGCGTTTCGCTCTTGCTGGGACTGATGTTTTTGGCAGGACCCGCAATGGTGCTC